>JALCRR010000034.1 GCA_022652815.1 Oscillibacter sp. | reverse complement strand
CCGGACGTGGTTAGTCCTTGGACAAATAGGTCAGACCGAAGCTCTCTCATTGTACAGCTTTAGCAACAAAAACGAAACAGACACGGCTGGTGGCCGTGCCTGCACCGTAATTTATATTGTAGGAGGGGACAATTCAAAGATTAGGCGGCTTGACTCACGGAGACGGCTTCCGCCTCAACTGCCAGACGGTCTGCCTCTTCTGCTCTCTTGCGGCGCAGAATCGCACGATCCGCCAGAGCGGAAAAGCAGCAGGCGGCGGCCAGCAGCCCAAGCCCCAGCCCGAGATAGGCTGCGCCATAGGGAATCAGCCCAGAAAATAGCAGCAGACTTAATATAACGGCGGCGCCGAGACTGACGATCAAATATTCCAGTGTGTAAGACCTTTTCATGGTTTTTCATCCTTTCCCTGCGCGGATCAATCCGCGAAATTGTGAATGTGTGAGACTATACAGCGACAAAGGGGCGCGTGCTCTCCGGCACGCGCCCCTTTGCGCAAATTCTGTTGTGGGTTTTGCGGACAGCCCCTCCACTGACGGGAAGGAGAAAACGGTGAAAGGAACCCAGGAGGGGTGCCGTTCACATTTTATTTTGGTTTGGAAACGGGAACCGTTTTCAAACCGCTGCCCCGCGGCATCAAGGGACTTGAATGACGCGGGGCGCGTGCTCTCCAGCACGCGCCCCTTTGCGCACATTCAATTTTGCCTAACAGATGGCATTTCAGTGATTTGGTTCTCTCATACCGAAATCAGCGGAATTACATGTAGAACAGCATATCGCTGTACACGGGGAACGGCCAGTATTCCTTGGCCGTCATGGTTTCCAGTTCGTCGGCTGCGGCACGGGCCTTGACCATATCGGCCACGATGGTCTTGTGGCTGTAATCCATGGCCTTCTTCGCGTCGGCGGGGATCTTGCCCAGATCCTTTTCCAGCTTGTCGCAGGCATCCATCAGCGTGTCGGTCAGCTTGCCGATAGCCGTGGCCGTGGTTTTCTCGTACTTGCAGGCAACGCCCATGGCACTCTTGGAATCGGCGCGCTCGCACAGGTCGGTAGCATAGCCGGACACGGCGGGCAGAATCTCGTGCTTGATCATGTCGATCATGGTGGCGGCTTCAATGCCGATGACCGTGGTGTAGTTTTCCACGTGAATCTCATAGCGGGCCTGCACCTCGGACTGAGTGTAAATGCCGTGCTTTGCGAACAGATCCACATTCTTCTTGGCGATATAGGCGGGCAGAGCGTCGGCGGTGGAGGTCAAGTTGCAAAGGCCACGCTTTTCGGCCTCGGCGATCCAGGCGTCGTCGTAGCCGTTGCCGTTGAAGATAATGCGCTGATGGTCGGTCAAGGTCTTCTTGATGAGCTTCTGCAGCTCACTCTGGAAGTCCTTGGCCTTCTCCAGCTTGTCGGCAAACTGCTCCAGCTGTTCAGACATGATGGTGTTTAGGGCAATGTTCGGGCCGGAAATGGACTGGGAGGAACCCAGCATACGGAACTCGAACTTGTTGCCGGTGAAGGCCATGGGAGAGGTACGGTTGCGGTCCGTGTTGTCCTGGGGGATAGAGGGCAGCACATCCACGCCGATTTCCAGCGTGCGCTTGCCGGTATCCTTGTAAGGCGTGCCCTTGATGATGGACTCCACCACGGCGTTCAGATCGTCGCCCAGGAAGATAGACAGAACGGCGGGAGGCGCTTCCTGTGCGCCCAGACGGTGATCGTTGCCGGCAAAGGCAACAGTGGCGCGGAGAAAGTCTTGATATTCGTCAACGCCCTTGATAAAGGCGGCCAGGAACAGCAAGAACTGTGCGTTCTGGCTGGGCGTAGAACCCGGCTTAAACAGGTTCTTGCCGGTATCGGTGGCAAGAGACCAGTTGTCGTGCTTGCCGGAACCGTTGACGCCGGCGAAGGGCTTCTCATGCAGCAGGCAGACAAGGCCGTGCTTGTCGGCAACCTTCTTCATCATCTCCATGGCCAGCTGGTTGGAATCGCAGGCGCTGTTGGCATCGGAGAAAATGGGGGCCATCTCATGCTGGCAGGGGGCAACCTCATTGTGCTTGGTTTTGGAGAGCACGCCCAGCTTCCACAGCTCTTCGTCCAGATCCTTCATGAAGGCAGCCACGCGGGGACGGATTGCGCCGAAGTAGTGATCCTCCAGCTCCTGGCCCTTGGGGGGCTTGGCGCCGAACAGCGTCCGGCCGGTGAGCTTCAGATCCTCGCGCTTGGCATAGTCCTCTTTGTCGATCAGAAAATACTCCTGTTCGGGGCCAACCTGGGCGACCACACGCTTGGTTTCCGTGTCGCCGAACAGCCGCAGAATGCGGACGGCCTGGCGGGAAACTTGATCCATGGAGCGCAGGAGGGGCATCTTCTTATCCAGCGCCTCACCGGAGTAGGAGCAAAAGATGGTGGGAATGCACAGGCTGCCGTCCTTAATGAATGCAAAGGAGGTGGGGTCCCATGCGGTATAGCCGCGGGCCTCAAAGGTGGCGCGCAGACCGCCGGAGGGGAAGGAGGAAGCGTCGGGTTCACCGCGAACCAGCTCCTTGCCGGAAAATTCCAGAATCACCTTGCCGCCGCCAACAGGAGAGATGAAGCTATCGTGCTTCTCAGCGGTCACGCCGGTCATAGGCTGGAACCAGTGCGTGAAGTGGGTGCAGCCATTTTCCACGGCCCACTGCTTCATGGCTTCTGCAATCTCATTTGCGATGGAGATGTCCAGAGAAGTGCCCTCGGTAATGCACTTTTTCCAGGCCTTGTAGGATGCGGGGGAGAGACGCTGCTGCATGGTGTCCTCGTTAAAGACCATGCTGCCAAACAGCTCGGGGAGTTTTTCGGGTGTACTCATAGCTTTCATCCTCCTATATTTCTAACCTTTAGAATATCATAAATTGTGTGGAAAACAAGTGGTAATACTTCTAAATTCCTGCCAAAAGTCTCACAGAGTTTTGCCGCCGCAAAAGCGGCAAAATAAAATGAAATCATTTTTGGCCGCGGCGTGTACGTGGACAAAAATTCTGCTCGCGGAGTGAACGTGCGAACCGCCGTAGCGGTGCGTGCGCTGAACGGAGTGAATCTTGACTCCACAAAATGCACGCATTTTGTGGAAGAAATTTTTATTTTCCGGAAGCGCCGTAGTTAGCCAGAACGCGGGCGGAGGGATCGTCGACGTTGCAGCCCTCCCACTCCTTGTTGGGCATCCAGAAGTCCTTGATCATCTTGGCCTGACCGGGGTAGAACTGCTCAAAGGTCTCGCGGTACAGCAGGCTCTCCTTGGTGAAGGGCATGCAGTAGCTGTACTTGCGGCGCAGCTTGTCGAACTGCTCATCGGTATAGACGCTTTCGGCGTATGCCTTCAGATCGTCCACCATGGAGTGACCCACGGCGTCGGAGAAGGCGGCCTTCTGACGCCAGA
Organism: Oscillibacter sp.; assembly: GCA_022652815.1. Lineage (GTDB taxonomy): Bacteria > Bacillota > Clostridia > Oscillospirales > Oscillospiraceae > Oscillibacter. The sequence goes on along the minus strand of JALCRR010000034.1, from coordinate 19,712 downwards.
GAATGTCGTCGGGCAGCAGGTGGTCCTTCTCAAAGGCGTGGCGCAGCAGGTATTTGCCCATGCCGTAGGTGTTGAGCTTGAGCTTGGGGTCAATGCTCATCACATATTTCACAAAATCGAGGTCGCCGAAGGGAACGCGGCCTTCGATGGAGTTGACGGAAATGCAACGGTCAGCGCGAAGCACATCGTACAGATAAAGCTCGTCGACCCGCTTCTTGGATTCCTGCTGGAAAGCCTCGGCGGAGGGGGCAAAGTCGGTGTACTTGTAGCCAAACAGCTCGTCGGAAATCTCCCCGGTCATCAAAACCCGAATGTCGGTCTGTTCGTGGATGGCCTTGCAGCAAAGGTACATGCCCATGCTGGCACGGATGGTGGTGATGTCCCAGGTGCCCAGCATCTTGATGACTTCCGGCAGCGCCGCAATCACATCGTCCCGAGTCATAAAAACCTCGGTGTGCTCGGCGCCGATGAAATCAGCGACCTCCTTGGCATACTTGAGGTCGATGGCGTCATGATCCATGCCGATGGCAAAGGTGCGGATCTTCTTGCCCAGAATCAAAGAGGAGATGGCGCACACCAAAGAGGAATCGAGACCGCCGGAGAGCAGAAAGCCTAGGGGCGCATCTGCGTCCAGCCGCTTGTCGACACCGGCAATCAGCTTGTCGCGGATTTTTTTGCAGGCGGTCTCCAAATCGTCGTGGTTGTATGCTTTCACCGTGGTCAGATCGGTGTAGCGGATGAATTTGCCGTAGGCGTAATAGTGGCCGGGAGGGAAGGGGCACACCTCGTCGCAAAGGCCAATCAAGTTTTTGGCCTCGCTGGCGAACATGATGTGGCCGCCCTTGTCATAGCCAAAGAACAGCGGGCGAATGCCGATGGGATCGCGGGCGGCGATCAAGGAGTCCGTCATGGAATCGTAGATCACCAGCGCGAACTCGGCGTCCAGCCGGGAGAACATGGAAAGACCGTATTCGTGGAACATGGGCAGCAGAATCTCGCAGTCGCTGCCGGATTTAAACTCGTACTTTTCGGAAAGCTGCCGCTTGATGGGGCGGAAGCCGTAGATCTCGCCGTTGCACACCACATAGTCGCCATCCAGCTCAAAGGGCTGCATGCCTGCCTCGGTCAATCCCATGATGGCCAGACGGTGGAAGCACAGGTAGCCGGACTTGGTCTCGATGATCTGGCTCATGTCGGGGCCGCGGGATTTGGTGCGGTCGAAGTATTCTTGAATCTCTTCCTTAGAAAGATCCTTGCTGGTAAAGCCCATGATTGCACACATAATAAAAGCACCTCCGGATTTTTTGTCGCCCATCGCCCTGTTGGAGGGAAATGGGTATAAAAAAACGCAGCTACATCCTAAAATTTTAGGACGAATAGCTGCTATCCGCGGTGCCACCTAATTTATGGTCTTACGACCATCACCTTCAAGGTTCCAACAAACCCGTGTGATGTAACGATCACAACTCGTCGCACTTACTGACGGTCATCCGCGTTCAGATTGCAGCTTCGGAGTGTTCTTTCTCGCAGATTCCGGTACGGGCTTCCCACTGCCACCCGCTCACTTTGACTGACCTTCTGCGGTACTTTTCTCCATCAACGCCGTTGTCGATGATAAATTGTTGTATCAATCTTTAAAATTGATGTTTGCAGTTTATCACCCGGACAGGCAGACTGTCAACGTCAAAATTTACAAAAGCGGAAACATTTTTTGTGAATTTTTCCACACCGCTTTCGTCAAAACAGCAAAAACCGCCCGGTGGGAACCAACTTTGTCTGTTCCCGCCGGGCGTTCTTAGTTAAAAGCGTTTCGCATAAATCCGCAGCCGCAGCCCATCTCGCATAAATTCGCGGCCCGGGAGCCGCGAATTAATTGCAATCATTTTCCGGCAGGGCGTGGACCTGCCGGAAAATACTTCTCGGCCCGCAAACGTGCAAGCCACCGCGAGGCGGCGAGTGCGCTGCAGCGAGCCGCAATCCCCTCGTTGGAAAGGCCATCGGCCTTTCCAACGAAGCTGTCTTAAAGGTTAATCTCCGGCTTTTCCGCACTGGCTCCGGTCAGCAGCGGACGAACCTGTGCGAGAAATGCGTCTACCTGTTCCGGGCACCGGCCAATGTACAGCTTCGGCTCCAGAATTGCCTGCATCTCGACTTCCGTCATGTTAAAAGAACCGCTGGCTGCCAGCCGGGCGAGGAGGTCGCACTTCTCGCCCTCCTTCATTTTGGTCGTCGCGGCCATGGAACACTCCCGGATAACCTCGTGGAGTTCCTGACGGTTGCCCCCGCGTTTAACGCCCTCCATCATCAGATTTTCCGTGGCGATGAACGGCAGGTACTCCCGCACGGTGGAATCCACAACCTGCTCATTGACATGCAGCCCGTCGGTGACGTTCTGCATCAGACGCAAAATCGCGTCGGCGCAGAGAAATCCCTCCGGCAGAGAAATCCGGCGGTTGGCGGAGTCGTCCAGCGTCCGCTCCAGCCACTGGACGGAAGCCGTCATCGGCGCGTTGGCTGCGTCGGCCATCAGATAGCGGGCAAGGGAGCAGATGCGCTCGCTTCTCATGGGGTTGCGCTTGTAGGCCATAGCGGAGGAGCCGATCTGATTTTTCTCAAACGGTTCTTCCAGCTGCCGGTCATGCTGCAAAAGCCGCAGATCGCCCGCAAATTTGTAGCAGCTCTGGGCGATGGCGCTGAGGACGTTCAAAACCCGGCTGTCAAACTTCCGGGGATAGGTCTGTCCGCACACGGCGAAGCACTTGGTAAAGCCGAACTCGGCGGCAATCTGCCGGTTCATCTTGTCAATTTTTGCCCCGTCGCCGTTGAAAAGGTCCATGAAGCTGGCTTCTGTGCCCGTGGTGCCACGGCAGCCCAAGAATTTGATATTGTCCAGCACAAAATCCAGCTCTTCCAGATCGGAGAGCAGATCCTGCATCCACAGTGTGGCCCGCTTGCCAACGGTCACCAACTGCGCGGGCTGATAGTGGGTGTAGCCCAGCGTGGGGGTGGCTTTGTGGGCGTCCGCAAATTTTGCGAGGTTTTCCAGCACGGCCAGCAGCTCACCCCGGACATAGCGCAGACCCTCCCGGTAAATGACGATGTCGGCGTTGTCGGTGACATAGCAGCTGGTGGCGCCCAGATGAATGATACCGGCGGCGGAGGGAGCTACTTTGCCGTAGGCGTAGACGTGCGCCATGACGTCGTGGCGGACTTCCTTTTCCCGTGCAGCGGCCACTTCAAAATCGATGTCGGTGGTGTGGGCGGCAAGCTCGTCCACCTGCGCCTGCGTCACGGGCAGACCCAGATTGTGCTCTGCCCGGGCCAGTGCGACCCACAGCCGTCTCCACGTCTGGATGCGTTCCTCGGCGGAGAACAGGTGCAGCATAAATTCCGAGGCGTACCGGGACGCCAGCGGGGATTCGTAGCGATCTTTAGACATAGCGTACTCCTTTGTTTCACAGAATTTTGTCCGCGACAGCGGACAAAACAAATTGAAATGATTTTTGCCGCGGCGTGTACGTGGGAAAAATTCCCCGACTCAGCCGCCTTGGGCGACGTTCACCAGTCCGCAGACTGGTGAGGGGGCATCGAAAGGGGGGACAAAGTCCCCCCTTTCAGAATCAGCGGATAATGATGCTGTCGCGTTCCGGGCCCACGGACACATAGCCGATGTGGCAGCCGATGGCCTTTTCGATCATCAGAACGTAGTCCTGTGCGGCCTTGGGCAGATCGCTCCACTTGCGCACACCGGAGATGTCGCACTTCCAGCCCGGCACATACTCGATCACCGGCTTGGCGTCACCCAGCAGCACGGGGAACGGGAACTCGTCGGTCTGCTCACCGTTCAGCACATAATGCGTGCACACGGGGATTTTCTCCATGTAGGACAGAATGTCCATCTTGGTCAAAGCAATGTTGGTTGCCGCCTGGCACTCTACGCCGTAACGGGTAGCCACCAGATCGATGGGACCCACGCGGCGGGGACGACCCGTCTTGGCACCGTACTCGCTGCCGGCCTTGCGCAGCTCCTCAGCTTCATCGCCGAACCACTCGCAGGTGAAGGGGCCTTCGCCCACGCAGGTGGAGTATGCCTTCACCACGCCCACGATCTCCTCAATCTTGGCGGAGGGCAGGCCAGAGCCCACGGGTGCATAGGCGGCGATTGCGTTGGAGGAGGTGGTGTAGGGATAGATGCCGTAGTCCAGATCGCGCAAAGAGCCCAGCTGAGCCTCAAACAGGAACTTCTTGCCGGCCTTCTGTGCATCCCGTAAAAGCGTGGTGGTGTTGCAGATATAGGGCTTGATCTTCTCACCGTAGTCGGCAAACCAGTCCATCATCTGCTCGATGGTGTAGCCCTCAGCGCCGTACACCTTCTGCAGCGTCAAGTTCTTCCACTCCAGAAGATCTGCAACGTGCTCACGCAGATGCTCCGGGTGCAGCAGCTCACCGGCCATGATGGTTTTCTTCTGATACTTGTCAGAATAGAACGGGGCAATGCCCTGCTTGGTGGAGCCGTACTTCTTATCCTTCAGCCGGGCTTCTTCCAGACCGTCCAGCTCGCGGTGCCACGGCAGTAGCAGGGAAGCACGGTCACTGATCTTCAGATTTTCCGGGGTCAAGGAGACGCCCTTGGCGCGCACGTCCTCCATCTCGGTCCACAGGCTCTCCGGGTCCAGCGCGACGCCGTTGCCCAGAATATTCACCACGCCCTGGCGGAAAATACCGGAGGGCAGCAGATGCAGGGCAAACTTGCCGAACTCGTTCACCACGGTATGACCGGCGTTGCCGCCGCCTTGATAGCGGATGACGACGTCGTAATCCTGCGTGATGAGGTCGACCATGCGGCCCTTGCCCTCATCGCCCCAGTTGATACCCACGATTGCACAGTTAGACATATTATAGAACCTCCATACATGATTCCAAAAAGTGCAAGCACTTTTTGGAGAGAGTTGCGGCCTGCTGCAGCGCACTCGCCTTGCTCGCACGTTTACAGGCCGAGAAGTATTTTCACCCACGTACAGGCCGCGACCAAAAATGATTTTATTTTATTTTGCCGCTTTTGCCGCGGCAAAACTCGGTGAGACCAAAAAGAAAGCGGACAACATATTTTCCATAGGTTGACCTTTTCACAACCTTACATAGTATACCGAGTTTCTTATTATAAGTAAAGAACAAACTGATAATATTCAACATTATTTTTACTTATATTTAATGGAAACTTCCCAAATAACAGAAAATATGGTATTCTGAAAATAAAGACAATGGCACAAAGAGAGGGGACGTGTCACAAAATATGGAAACGATTGGTTTTGACGCACAAAAATATTTGACCACCCAGTCTGAACAGATCCGCCAGCGGATTGCCCAGTTCGGCGGTAAGCTGTATCTGGAATTCGGCGGCAAGCTGTTTGACGATTATCATGCTTCTCGGGTGCTGCCGGGCTTTGAGCCGGACAGCAAGATGCGGATGCTGCTCAAGCTCCGCGAGGACGTGGAAATCGTGATCGCGGTTTGCGCGGGTGACATTGAAAAGAACAAACTCCGGGGCGATTTGGGAATTCCCTATGATGAAGATGTTCTGCGCTTGATTGATATTTTCAGATCGCTGGGACTGTACGTGGGCAGCGTGGTGCTGACCCGCTATACGGGGCAGGCTGCGGCGGATGCCTTTTTAAAGCGTCTGGGCGCGCTGGGCATTCGGGCTTATCGGCACTATCCCATCGCAGGCTATCCGTCGGATGTGGCGCATATCGTCAGCGACGAGGGTCTGGGCAGAAACGATTATATCGAGACAAGCCACTCCCTGGTTGTGGTGACGGCACCCGGCCCCGGCAGCGGCAAAATGGCCACCTGCTTAAGCCAGCTTTACCACGACCATAACCGGGGCGTCACGGCGGGGTACGCCAAGTTTGAGACGTTCCCCATCTGGAACCTGCCGCTGAAGCACCCGGTCAATCTGGCCTATGAGGCTGCCACGGCGGATTTGAACGATGTCAATATGATTGACCCCTTCCATCTGGAGGCCTACGGCAAAACAGCGGTGAACTATAACCGAGATGTGGAGATATTCCCGGTGTTGGCCGCCATCTTTGAAAAAATTCAGGGCAAGTGCCCCTACCAATCTCCCACGGATATGGGCGTGAATATGGCCGGCAACTGCATTGTGGACGATGCGGCCTGCTGCGAAGCCTCCCGAATGGAGATTCTCCGCCGGTACTATACCGCCTGTGTGGATCGTCTTGCCGGAAAGTGCGACGATACGGTGGTGCACAAGCTGGAGCTGCTGGAACAGCAGGCCGGCGTCACGCCGGACATCTGCCCCGCGGTTTCGGCATCTTTGCTGAAGGCGGAGCGCACCGGCGCACCCGCAGGCGCTTTGGTATTGCCGGACGGCAGCGTGGTGACGGGCAAGACCTCATCCACGCTAGGCGCGGCATCGGCGCTGCTGCTTAATGCGCTGAAGGCTCTGGGCGGGATTGACGATCAGCTGGATCTGATTGCCTCCTCGGTTCTGGAGCCGGTGTGCCATCTGAAAACCGAGTATCTCCATCAAGGCAACCCCCGGCTTCACGCGGACGAAGTGTTGATGGCGTTGACCATCTCCGCCTTGACCAACCCGCTGGCAGATTTGGCCCAGCGTCAGCTGCCAAAGCTCAAGGGCTGCGACGCGCACTTCTCCGTCGTGCTCAGCGAGGTGGACCAGAAGCTCTTCAAGCGCCTGGGCGTTCGCGTCAGCTGTGAGCCGCGGTACGAGACGAAAAAGCTCTATCACAAATAACAACAGCAGAAAATGACCGTGCCGCCGGCACGGTCATTTCGCGAGACATCCGGAAAGGAACGCAAAATATGGATCTAATCATCGAACTCATTGCAAAAGAACTGAACAAGCAGCCCCAGCACGTCGCCAACGTGGTGCAGCTTTTGGACGAGGGAAACACCATTCCCTTTATTGCCCGTTACCGCAAGGAGCTCCACGGTGCCATGGACGATACGTCCCTGCGCACGCTGGAGGAGCGGCTGACCTACCTGCGCGGCTTGCAGGAGCGCCGGGATGCCGTGAAAAAATCCATCGAGGAGCAGGGCAAGCTGACGGAGGAACTTGCTGCCGCCATTGACGGGGCCAAAACCCTCTCTGAAGTGGAGGATCTCTACCGCCCCTACAAGCAAAAGCGCCGCACCCGCGCCACCATTGCAAAGGAAAAGGGACTGGAGCCGCTGGCCCAGCTGCTGTTTGCCCAGAAAAACGACTGCCCGGAGCCCTTGAAAGAAGCCGCGAAGTACATCGACGCCGAAAAGGGCGTGGAGACGGCGGAGGACGCGCTGGCGGGTGCCTCTGATATCATTGCCGAAATGATTTCCGATGATGCGGAATTGCGCAAGTCCCTGCGTGCACTGCTGCTCTCTCAGGCGGACCTCCACTCCGAGACGGCAACGGACGAGGACACGGTTTATCGCCTGTACTATGATTTCACCCAGCCGGTACGCAAGCTCCAGGGCTATCAGATATTGGCTGTCAACCGGGGCGAGAAGGAAGAAAAACTGAAGGTCTCCATCGTCCTCGATCACGATCTTGCGCTCCAGACGGTGCGGCGCAAGATTCTCTATCCCGGCTCCGCCGCCATGGAGTTTGTCCGCGGCGCGGCGGATGATGCCTATGACCGTCTGCTGTTTCCGTCGCTGGAGCGGGAAATCCGCGCCATGCTGACAGACTCCGCCAGCGAGGGCGCCATCGGTCAGTTTGCGCTGAACCTAAAGCCCCTTTTGATGCAGCCGCCGGTAAAGGGAAAAGTCACCATGGGTTTGGACCCCGGTTACCGCATGGGCTGTAAAGTGGCCGTGGTGGACGGCACCGGCAAGGTGCTCGATACAACCGTGGTGTACCCCACCTACGGCGAAAAGCAGAAGCTCGAGTGCATTGAAACCCTTGCAAAGCTGGTGAAAAAGCACGGGGTGGAGCACATTGCCATCGGCAACGGCACTGCCTCCCGGGAAACCGAGCAGATGGCCGTGGAGCTGATCCACAAGGTCAACGCCGCCGGGGCAAATGTCAGCTATATGATCGTCTCCGAAGCCGGCGCGTCGGTCTATTCCGCCTCCAAGCTGGCGGCTGAGGAATTCCCCCAGTACGACGTAAACCTGCGCTCTGCCGTGTCCATTGCCCGGCGGCTGCAGGACCCGCTGGCGGAGCTGGTGAAAATCGAGCCCAAGGCCATCGGCGTGGGTCAGTATCAGCACGATTGCCCCGAAAAGCAGCTGGACGAGGCGCTTTCCGGCGTGGTGGAGGACTGCGTGAATGCGGTCGGCGTGGATGTGAACACTGCTTCCCCATCGCTGCTGGGCTATGTTGCAGGACTCAACGGCACCACCGCCAAAAACGTGGTGAAGTATCGGGAGGAAAACGGAGCGTTTACCACCCGTAAGCAGATTTTGAAGGTGCCGAAGCTCGGCCCCAAGGCCTTTGAGCAGTGCGCGGGCTTTCTCCGCGTGCCGGAGAGCAAAAGCCCGCTGGATAACACCGCCGTCCATCCGGAATCCTACGATGCAGCCAAAACCCTGCTGGAGCTGACCGGCCATACCCTCAAAGATGTGGCTGCCGGAAATCTGGCGGGTTTGAACGACGCAGTCAATGCCTACGGCTGGGCAAAAGCCGCGCAGAGCTGCGGCGTGGGCGAGCCAACCCTCCGGGACATCGTGTCGGAGCTGCAAAAGCCCGGCCGTGACCCCCGTGATGAGCTGCCCAAGCCGATTCTGCGCACCGATGTGCTGGATATGAAGGATTTAAAACCCGGCATGGTGCTCACGGGAACCGTCCGCAACGTCATCGATTTCGGGGTGTTTGTGGACATCGGCGTCCATCAAGACGGCCTGGTCCACATCTCCCAGGTGGCCGACAAATTCGTCAAGCACCCCTCTGAGGTGGTGGCCGTAGGCGACGTCGTCAAGGTCATCGTGCTGGAGGTGGACGAGAAGAAAAAGCGCATCTCCCTTTCCATGCGTCAGGTGCCGAAGGATCAGCGGTAAAAAATCGAAGAACGATGAAATGATAAAAAGAGCGTCTGCCAAATCCCATGGCAGACGCTCTTTTCACTTATTTTTTCGGTGGATTTGATTTGGACACATCCTGCATCGACGGCTTTTCCACGGAGGCTTTTTTCTTCAGCCGCCTGCGGGTAGCACTGCGGAGAAGGGCATAGCATACGGACATGCCGGGGATGAACAGCAGCATGCCCACAACGCCGAAGGTACTGCCGCCCATCGTGACGGCCAACAGCACCCAGATGGCCGGCAGCCCCACGGAGGAGCCTACCACGCGGGGATAAATGAGGTTTCCCTCAAGCTGCTGCAGCACGAGAAACAGCACCACGAAAAAGACGGCCTGCATGGGGTTGTGTACCAAAATCAAAAGGGCACCCACCACGCAGCCGATGAACGCGCCGAACACGGGAATCAAAGCGGTGAAGCCCACCAGCACCGCAATCAGCACGGCGTAGGGCAGGCGGAAAATGCTCATGGCCACGAAGAAGAGAAAGCCCAGAATGCAGGCCTCCAGACATTGCCCGGCAAAAAAGCCGGAAAACGTCCGGTCAATCAGTGCGGCAAGGGCGCGGATGCGCTGGTGCCAGCGGCCGGGAATAAAGGCCTCCATCAGATGTCCCACCTGCCGGCCCAGCGTCTCCTTGCCGGCGAGAATGTAGAGGGCGAATACCAACGCAATGAAGAAATTCACTACACCGGAAAATAGCCCGGTAGCCAGCGATAGCGAGGAGGAGAGAACCCGCCCTAGCGCATCACTGAGCCAGGACATGACACTGCTCATCAAACCCGAGGAGCCGGGGTCCAGTTTTTCGGAGAGAAACGTGGCCGCGGAGCCCAGATCGGGATAGCGGACGGCTAGTTCGGAGAGCCATTCCTGGGTGGAGCGCAGGAACGCCGGAAACTGAGCCCGGACGGATGCGCCGGTTTCCGCCACCTGCGGAACTACGACCCACATGACGCCCGCGATGACGCCTATCACGCATAAAAGCGTTATCAGCAGCGCCACAGGGCGAATCCACCCCCGGTGCTTCACCTTGATCTTTTGAAGCAGCCGCTCAATGGGCCGCATGGGAATGTTCAGAAGAAAGGCCAGTCCACAGCCCAGAATAAAGGGGAAAATCAACCCAAACAGAAATTGCAAGGCGTTCCAGATGGGCAGTAGGTGGTTCAGCCCCCAGTAAAGCACCACCGCGCCCAAAACCAGAAGCGTAATTCCCTTCGGGGACAGACCCGTTTCCTTGTTGTTCATGGCGTTTCCCCCTTCACTTTTACCATCGGTGATAGCTCCAGGACTGCGCGGCAGTCATGGCAAAATAGGTGTAATCGGTATACATGCCGGACGAATCGCCCCAGGTGGTATCGATGTGATATTCGGTTCCATCCAGCGTGGCCACGGTCCAGATGTGATTGTCGTTGCTCAAGGCCCAGCAGTCGATGCCCTCCAACTTCAAAAGAAGGTCGTAGGCGCCCGTGTAGCCGTCGCAGACGGCGGTGCCGTTTTTAAAGAGCGCGTAAGCGATGTGACTTAAGGAGTAGTCCCCGGCGCCGCTATCGTACGTGCAATTCTGGCAAATCCAGTTGTAATAGATCTTCGCCTTTTCGTAGTCTGACATGGCGGCGGTGATGGCGCCACTGTCCCACAGCGCGTCGTGGACGGCAATGGCGGCTTCCAGCGTATAGGTTCGGTAGCTCGTCAGCTCGGAGACGGTGCAGCTAGCCGCGGAGAACTTCAGTGTGACCGTACCGGTGGAATCATAGGAGACATTGACAGCGTTATAGCACTGCTCGCAGTAGCTTTTCACGTCGCCAAGGGCCTCATTCATTACTTGACGGATGCGGTACGCGGATGCCTGCGTGCCGTATTGCAGCGTCAGCTCATTGCTGCCGTTTGCCAGCATCCAGGCAACGTCAGATGCCACTTCATCGGCAGTGGAGGGAGCGGCAAGATACGTCCCCTTGTCAAAAATTAGGTCGCCCCATGTGGTGCCGGCGGCGGAAAATGCATCAGACAGATTCCAACTAGGGGTGACGCAAAGGCTGCTGTCCACCATGCGGGTCAGCATGGCCGCCAGAGCGCCCCGGGAGATCGCCGCGGTGGGATAGAAGGAGCCGGATTCGTCGCTGCCCTGGGAGATGCCGTATTGATAGAGCGTGAGAATGTCGCTTTGATAATCGGTATAGTCCGTGACGTCGGTGATGAATTTCCGGGAGGCATAGGCCTGTGTAATCAAGCTGATCCGGCCTTCATCCGCGTTCAAAGCGGAGGTGGGCAGCGTGTTTGCCAGCACATGGGCGACGGTTGCCCGGGTGGCTGCGGATTCATAGGTACCCTCCAGCTCCGAACCGAGGATGCCCTCTGCCTGCAAATAGCGCAGATACGGGATATACACGGCCTCGCCGGAAACCTGATAGCGTCCGGCACCGCTCTCCGGATCGCCCAGAGCGTAGAGACTGCGGATGCGCGCGGCGAAAATGATGATCTGGCTGACGGTGACAGAATCGGTGAGACCGAATGTGCCGTTGACCTTGCCCACAGACAGCCCGTACTCGTACAGGGCAGAAACGTTGTCATAGAAGGTGCTGGCCGTTGTCAAATCGGAAAACTGACCGGCGTAAGACTTTGTGCGTACAAAATTGCCGGTGGAGTTGGATGCAGCCATGGCCGGAAGGGTCAGCACCAGGGCAAAGACAAGCAGCAGGGAGAGTATTCTCTTTTTCATGGGGTCCTCCTTTGTATCGCGAAAAGCCCGCTTTTTCCAAAGCGTACCAGACTAGCCTTAAAAATAACGTAATTAAGACAGTAAATCCAGATCATCCATCGTTCTTGTCTCCACATACGGGTTGAGGGAATCATTGACCAGCTCCAAAGCGGCGTCCCCGTCCACCAGATACACGGAGCGCTTGCCGCTCCACTCACCGGGCAGCGTGGAAAAGCTCAGATTGTCGGTGCCGATGGAAATGGCCTCCTTGCCCAGCCAGGCAAGATTGGAAAGAGAGAGATCAGTGTCCACATAGTCTTGAAAGATTCGGGCGAACTGGGAGACCTTATCCACGTTGGACAGTGTTAGGGTTTGCTTCGCAACGGCCTTCAAAAAGGCCTGCTGGGTGCCGATGCGCCCAATGTCCTCGCTGCCGTAGCCGGAACCGTCGTTGTTGTGGCGGAAACGGACGACCTTTAGGGCGTCCGCACCGTTCAAATGCTGCATCCCCTTGGAAAAGTGGATGGAAAGATCCTGGTAGGGATCGTCGTAATTCATGTTGATGGGGACATCAAAATCCACGCCGCCGATGGCGTCCACCAGCGCGGAAAAGCCCCGCAGGTCCACTTTGATCGTGTAGTCTACGGGAATCCCCAGCATGTCCGAAACCTCACTTGCCAGTTGGTCCATTCCACCAATGCCGTAGGCGGCGTTGATTTTTTTCACTTTGCGGCTGACATTCACGCCAGTGTCTCGGGGAATGCTGACGCAGTGAATGGAGCCGCTGCCGGCGTCAAAGCCCACCAGAATGTTGGTGTCGCTGTTGCCGTTGCCGTCGTCGACGCCGGAGACTAAAATCGTGTAAAAATTTTCTTTGCGCTCCTGCACATTCGGTTGCTCGGAGGCGGCGCTTTGCACCTGCTCGCTTGCTGCAGCGGAGGAATCCGGCAGCGCGGGTGGAAGCTCGGGTTTGCGGACAAGACAATGGTAAACGCCCGTCAAGGCGGCAATCACAAAAACAGCAAGCAGAATGGTGCGCGGCCAGCTGCGCCTTCTGCGGTGATGCGTATGAGCCATCAGAACAAAACTCCCCGAAACGCGGCGGAACCCGCCGCGGTAATGATGTTCCGCTTTACGCGGACGATTGCAGTAGAAGTATTATAGTCCTGACCCCCCAAAACTACAAGGTACAAAAAGTTACGGATTTTAAGTAAAAAAGAATGATGTGCCGACAGGCACATCATTCTTTTTTGAGAAGATTCGTCAGCTGATGTGTCATTCCTGCGTTTTCGCCGGAGCAGTGTTCTCCACAATCTGCTCCAGCAGGTCGTTGGCTGTGGTCAGTTCACAGCAAAGCTCCGACAAAAGCCGGCTTTGCAGGGCAAGCTCGCATCGGATGGCCCGCAACACGGCGTCCGTCGGCTCTGTTTCGGCGCAGGGGATGGGATGCGGCCAGCGCCGGACCGGTACCTCCCTCACCTGTGCCGTCGGGGGCTCCGGACGGGAGCAGCAGGCGTGCGGACGGGAACAATTTGACATACCGAGTCCTCCTTTCAGGCCGTTTCGCCCCTGTATTTTTTCCGGGTGGCAATGCCGCCCCGAATGTGCCGCTGGGCCTTGTTGACGTCCAGCACTTCCTTGACCTGCAAATAGAGCGGCCGGTTAAACTGCGGCAGCCGCTCCGTAATGTCCTTATGTACGGTGGACTTTGAAATTCCAAACTTTTTAGCGGCGGCGCGGACCGTCGTCCGGTTTTCTATGATGTACTGCGCCAGCTGACAGGCCCGATCCTCAATGTTTCCCTTCAAGAAGCAACACTCCCCGCCCCATTGTTGCTTCATCCTATGCGCGATTTGGGCAGGATATGCGCCGGCCAAGCCGTGCAGGGCGGCAGAATTCATAAAATACATGGGGCGCACTGTGCGATTGCCAAAAAACCGAGAGTCCCCAAACGGGAAGGAAGATCCCTACGAAAGGAACCCAGGAAGGGTTTCTTTTGCTTTTCGATCATTTATTTGCAAAACCGTTTACGGAGTTTTACGAACTCACACAGCATGTTGAAAAGTATTTTCAACATGCTGTGTGGCCCGCCGTATTTACATACGGCGGGCCACATCTCGAGGAAATAAGAGGGAGAGATTATTTCAAAGTGGCAGGCTGTTTGGCCTTCCGCTTGTTGCCAAACCAGACCACGACGAACATATATGCCAGAGCGAAGCAGGCTCCGATGATATAAGCGCCGGTCCAGGGAATATGGAATCCGATTTTAGCGTTCATGATGTAGGTGCAGGTCACAAAAGCGTACCATGCGCCGGGAAGCAGGGGAACCCAGCAGAATTTCGCCTTGCCGTTACCAATCAGATAGATCGTGACGCAGGCCAGTGCGAACAGCGCCAGTGTCTGGTTGCACCATGCGAAGTAGCGCCACAGAACGGCAAAGCCGCCGTTGGAGAACTTTGCCCATGCCAGAATGCCTGCAACCAGTGCGAAGATGATGGACGCAAGGCCCAGCCGCTTGCCGCTGGTGGACTGGTCGAGGTGGAACGTATCGGCAATGGTCATACGCAGCGCACGCAGTGCCGTATCGCCGGAGGTGATGGGCAGAACGATGACGCCCAGCAGAGCGATGATACCGCCGATGTTGCCCAGCAGATGCTTGCACACAACACCCACCGTCTGGGTTGCCAGAGAGGGATCAGCGGCCTGCATGCCAAGGTTGTAAACGCCCATGGCGCCTGCGGCCCAGACCATTGCGATGAAGCCTTCCAGAACCATCATGTTATAGAAGGTGTTGCGGCCCTGCTTTTCGCTGGTCATCGTGCGGGAGATGATTGCGGTCTGCGTGGAATGGAAGCCGGACAGAATGCCGCAGGCCACGGTGATGAAGAAGATGGGAATGAAGTGGTTCTCGCCGAAGTAGTTGCTGTACTGAATCAGACCGCCGTTCCAGTCGTCCCAGATTTCAGTCAGCGGATAGCCCTGTACAAACAGGCCGATGAACACGCCGATTGCGGAAAACAGCAGGATTGCGCCGAAAACGGGGTAAATCTTGCCGATGATCTTATCGATGGGGAACACCGTTGCAATCAGATAATAGATGAAGATGACGGCGTAGATCACCCACGTGGATGCGGAAGTGGGCTTGCCGTCAAAGCCAAAGACCTGCGTGGCCGCAATGTCGCCGGGGGTGTAGATAAACACGGCGCCAACCAAAAGCAGCAGCACGCACACAAAAACCTCATAAATCCAGAAGACCGTCTTGTTGGTGTACTTTTTGATCATGTCGGGCATCTGGGTGCCGCCGTCGCGGGTGCAGATCATGCCGCAGAAATAGTCATGCATTGCGCCGCCGAGGATATTGCCGATGGGGATGGTCAAAAAGGCGATGGGCCCGAACAGAATGCCCTGAATCGGCCCGATGATGGGGCCTGTGCCTGCGATGTTCAGCAGGTTAATCAAGCAGTTTTTCCAGTTCTTCATGGGAACATAATCGATGCCGTCCTGCTTGGAATAGGCAGGCGTTTCTCGATCGTCCGGTCCGAAGATTTTCTCGCAGAATTTGCCGTAGACTGCCGCGCCTACGAACAAAATTGCGAGGCCGATGATAAATGTTACCATACCATGCACTCTCCTTTTTCTTTGCCCACGTTGGGCTGAAATAACAGTATCACATTCTGGAAAAATCTGGTGTTCAGAGAGCGCTGATTTTTGTTCAGATGACGTTTAAAAAAATGACAGCCCCGCAAAGAAGCCGTTCATCCCCTAAAGCCTGGCCTCCACAAAGGAAATCAGCAGTCCACCTGCAAGAACGGAAAAAATCTGTCCGGCAATGTTTGCCCCGGCTGCGTGCATGAGCAGATGGTTGTAGGGGTCGGCCTCCAGGCCGAGCTTCTGCACGGTTCTGGCGGACATGGGAAAGGCGGAGATGCCGGCAGCCCCCACCATGGGATTGACCTTCTTGCGGCAGAAGAGATTCAAGAGCTTTGCCAGCAGGACGCCTCCGGCTGTATCCAGCGTGAAGGCGAACAGACCCAGCGCCAAAACGATCAGCGTGTCAGGCCGCAGAAAGGTGTCTGCCTTCAGCGAGAGGGACACGGAGAAGCCGAGCAGCAGCGTCACCAGATTGGCAAGCTCGTGCTGGGCGGTTTTGCTTAGGGCGTCAAGCACGCCGCACTCGCGAATTAGGTTGCCGAACATCAAAAAGCCGATCAATTCGGCGGACTGAGGAGCCAGCGTGGCGGCCAGAATCGTGACCAGAATGGGGAAGAGGATACGGGTGAGCTTTTTCACCTCGCCCGGGCGATACTCCATGTGGATGCCCCGCTCGTGCCGGGTGGTCAACAGACGGATTACCGGCGGCTGCAGCACGGGAACCAGCGCCATATAGGAGTAAGCGGCTACCAGTATGGCGCCTTGATAAGCGGAGTGAAAATAATTGGAGACATAGATGGCCGTGGGGCCGTCGGCTGCACCGATAATGGCCACAGATGCCGCGTCGGCCAGCGGGAAGTGCAGCGCCCTAGCCAGAAAGAACGTGCACAGAATGCCCGCCTGCGCTGCGGCCCCGAACAGCGCCAACTTCGGCTCTTTCAAAAGCGGCCCGAAGTCCAGCATGGCACCGATGCCAATAAACAACAGCAGCGGAAAAAGCTCATGGCTGATGCCAGCATCAAACAGCGCACTGAGCGCCGCCGTCTGTACAAACGGCAGATTGACCAGGATGGTGCCAAACCCCATGGGCAGCAGCAGTGCCGGTTCCAGTCCCTTGCGGATGGCAAGAAAGATCATGACGCCTCCGATGACCAGCATGGTGGCCTGCTGCCAGGAAAAGGCGGCAAAGCCGGAGAACAACGTGAAAAGCCAGCTCATAAAATTCCTCCTCAAAATAGAAAAAAACGATGAGATTTCCACCGCATTGCGGTAAAAGTCTCATCGTTTCAGACACGCAGCGGGCCGTTTCCGTCCGTACTGACGCCGTGTGCCGCGCCGGTTTCCCGGCACCGATTACTCCCCTTCACTTTCTCCAGTATAAAGGGAATCGGGACCGCGGGTCAACACCAACGGCCAAAGCTGAACGGAATCTAAACGGAGAAATTCATTCGCCCTCGGCCATCCGGTAGCCCACGCCCACTTCCGTAAATATGTAATGAGGTTCGGCGGGATTTTCCTCAATTTTGCGCCGGATGTTGGCCATGTTCACCCGGAGAATCTGATTGTCGTTTCCGGCACGCGGACCCCATAGCTCCCGAATCAGAAAGTCGTAGGTCAGCACCTTGCCGGCGTATTTGCCCAGCAGCGCCACAATCCGGAATTCGCTGAGCGTCAGATGCACGTTTTCACCCCGAACCAGAACTTGATGCTTGTTATAGTCGATGACCAGATCGTCCACCGTGTAAATGCCTGTACGGGCAATTTCCCCGTTGCCGGAGGAGGTGCGGGTGTGTCGGATCGCGGTGCGAACGCGGGCCAGCAACTCGTCGGTGCCGAAGGGCTTGGTCAGATAATCGTCTGCGCCCAAATCCAGGGCGTCCACCTTGTCATGTTCGTGGGTGCGGGCAGAGACCACCACCACCGGGAGGGACGACCAAGTCCGCAGAGCCCTGAGAATGTCCAACCCGTCCATATCCGGCAGCCCCAGATCCAGAATTACCAGATCGGGGCACCAGGAGGAAATCATGGACTGCGCCTGCGAGCCATTTGGTGCCTGCATGGTTTCATAGCCGTTGGTGTTCAGCACGGAGGCAATGAAGTGCGCAATGCTCTTTTCGTCCTCTACCACCAGAATTTTTTCACGAATTTTCATCAGAGTACCCATTCCTTTCGCATGCCCGTGGCAGAAAAGGACTGCCCCCGGGAAGAACTGTTCGATGCATGGGGTTTGACTGCTCCGTGGGTGGCAGGAAACCCTGTGGAAATTTAGGAAAGTTAGGCCTTAGCCTCCACGGAAAGAGGCAGCTTGAACGTGAATTCCGCACCGCCCTCGGGGCAGTTGCGGGCTTCCATTGTGCCGCCGTGGGCGTGGACAATGGCCTTGCACACGGTGAGCCCCAGACCCATATTGCGCTTGCCGTCAATGCTCTCGGTATCACTGCGCTTGAGCATGCCGTTAAACAGGGTGGGCAAGTCCTTTTCTGGAATGCCGCGACCGTCATCTGCCACGCAGAAGCGGGCATTTTTACCGTCATGCTGGACGGACAGACGAACCTGCGTGGTGGTTTCACCATGAATAACAGCATTTTCCAGCAGATTGGAAATCACCTGCTCGATGAGAATGGCGTCCATGGGGACCATCAAAAGGTTGTCGGGAGCCTGCACGGCGATGGAAATTGCGGGAAAGCGTTTGCGAAACTTGCGTGCGGCCTCGCCCAAGACCTCTTCCGCGGCCTCCGGCTTTTTCTCAATCTCTGCCTGTTCATTCCCCATCCGGGTAATGGACAGCAGATTTTCCACCACGCGAATCAGCCATTGTGCCTCGTCCCGGGCGTCCTCCAGCAGCTGCCGTTTCTCCGATTGCCCCAGCTTGTCTGCATTTTCCAGCAGCGTGGAAGTGACGCCCACAATGCTTGTCAGTGGTGTGCGGATGTCGTGGGAGACGGAGCGAAGGAGGTTTGCTCTCGTTTTTTCTTTCTCATTTTCCGTCTTCAGATGCTCTTGTTCTTTAATCTGTGTGGTCATGGTGCAGGTGATGATAGAGACCACCAGCATGGTCAGAAAGGTCAGCGGGTAGCCGGCAATAGAAAAATTCAGTGCCAGATACGGATAAGTAAAGATATAGTTCACGCCCACAACGCTGACCACGGAGGCGATTAGGCCGAACAGATATCCATGGGTCAGCCGGGAAATTAAAAAGACGGCCAACACAAAAATCAGCGATGCGAATTCACCGCTGGGGTCCACAATCCGTAGCAGGATGCACAGCTCCACCGCGCAGAACAAGGTACAGGCGGTTACCAGCAGATCCTGTATGGAGAAGGGAAAAATACGGGAAAACCTCGACGGCTTTGTGAGCAAATCTTCCACATCCTTATCCAAGAATACTTTCATTATAACAGAGTTGTCGTTAAGATATTGCTAAAAAATGCGGCTGTTTTTTGACATGCAATTTGCCGCCTCCCGGAAAACATTAGCGTATACTTGGCGGAGGGTCCACCCCTCTTGTCACCGCTTGAACGAGTTTTTGTTTACAATGAAATTAACGGCAAACCGAGCCGAACATAACATGGTGAGAGATTCATAAGGAGTGTGTCTGCTATGAAAGAACTACAAGAACATCTGCGCCAGGGCGAGACCGTACGCTGGCAGGGAAAACCCAAAGCGTTTCCACTGCTGGAGGAGGGCTGCAAGAACAAAATCATCCGAAACTGGATTCTGATGACCGTCTCCGGTGCGCTGCTGCTGGGCCTTTATATCCGCTCAAACGAGAATCCCAGCATGGGCTTTATTTCGCTGGTGGTGGCCGTGGTTGTGCTGGCGCTGGCTGCGCCGGCGGCACAGGCAATTAGCCTGCGCAAGCAGCAGTATTTTATCACCGATCAGCGCGCCATTGTCCTAACTGGAGACAAAACTTTCTACTACATGGAATTAAATGAACTCAGCGATGTGGAAGTTATTGATGACTGCTCATCTTCCAGATGCCTTGCTATGGGAGCGCCCATTATGAAGGATGTCCGCCGCCAGCTTCGCTGGCAGGCCAAGAACCCCAAAATTGACGTTCAGTCCTCAGAGAGCAATGAACACGCCATTGGCATGGTTTTCTATGATCCGGATGATGTGGATGGCGCCCTGCTTCTGCTAAAGGAAGACATTCAACTCAAGCAAAAAACAACACCTTTGCGCCGCGCTGCCAGTTAAAAAGATTTCAATAAAAAAGGACCGTACCATGGCAAAGCCGTGGTACGGTCCTTTTTTATACGATTCTTACAGCTGACGGACGGTGTAGTAAACCGCCAGCGCGAAGATCACCACAGCCACAGCCCA
>JALCRR010000033.1 GCA_022652815.1 Oscillibacter sp. | reverse complement strand
AGCTGCGTTGCAGAAATTCCCCGTTTATCTCGTGCAGTCAGGTAGATCGCCCAGAACCACACAGCAAGCGGCAAGTGCGTTTTGTGCATCACAGTTCCTGCGGTCAGGGAGGACTGGTGCCGACAGTGGGAGCATTGTAACACGCTTCGGGTCTTTATGTAAGAATACTGTTGGCGGCCGCATCTCGGGCACACAAAGCCTGCAGCCCACCGGCTATGCAGCAGATAGTTCTTGCAGTCTGACTCGTTCTCAAAACGTCTGCGAAACTCCTTAAACCCCAATCGTTCCGTGTGTGCCATAGAGATACCTCTTTTCTTGAGATATTTCCATGATATGCCGTGATCTGCTCAAATCTTTGCGCAGCTGTGCTAACACGATAAGCTTATAAAAATATTAGGCTTCACTGTGGCTTTTCTGGGAGGGAACTTGCCATGCGCTGTGATCGGTGTGTAGCAGCGTGTGGGACTTTTTCCACAGAGGCTTGCCCAAATATTCCCGATAGAGCACGGTAATATCCGGGTTTTCGTGGGAGAAGCGGATTTTGGAGTTTGCGTCCAGCTTCCACAAAAGCTCGCCGCGTTCTGCGGCCATCTCCTGCTCGTTGTGAATGGGCTGACCGCCGCCGCCGGCGCAGCCACCGGGACAGGCCATGACCTCCACAAAATCGTAGTCGACTTGACCCTTGTCCACGGCCTCCATCAGCTTGCGGGTGTTGCCAAGTCCACTGACAACAGCAACCTTGACCTCCCCTGCGCCGGGAATGGTGAAGTTGGCCTCTTTCCAGGCCTTGTCGCCGCGGACGGCCTTGAAGGCGTCGGGATTGGGATTTTTGCCGGCAACGAGATAATAGGCACTGCGCAGAGCTGCGTCCATCACGCCGCCAGTAGCGCCAAAAATCACCGCAGCGCCGGAACCGCTGCCAAGAGGCGAGTCAAAGGATTCCTCCTTTAGGTCGAAGGGCACAACGTGGTCGGAGCGCAGCAGGCGGGTAAATTCCCGGGTCGTCAAAACCACGTCCACGTCCGGATCGCCGGCAGCGTCCTTCATGGTGGGCAGTTCGCATTCCGCCTTTTTGGAGGTGCAGGGCATAATCGACACCACAAAGAGCTTGCTGGGGTCAATTCCCTTCTTTTCGGCGAAGTAGCTCTTGGCGATCGCACCGAACATCTGCTGGGGCGACTTTGCGGTGGAGAGATTTTCCGTGTAGGCCGGGAACTGGGATTTCAAGAAGCGAACCCAGCCGGGGCAGCAGGAGGTGAACATGGGCCAGCGGTAGCGGTTGCGGTGGGTGAACCGCTCCAGAAACTCGCTGCCCTCCTCCATAATGGTGAGATCGGCGGCAAAATTGGTGTCGAAGATATAGTCAAAGCCAACCTGCCGAAGGGCTGCCACCATACGTCCGGTGGTGGCATAATCCGGGGAGAGGTTAAATGCCTCGGCCCAGGCAACCCGGACGGCGGGTGCCACCTGCACAATGGTGGTGATTTCCGGGTCGGCAAGGGCGTGGAACACCCGGTTGGTATCGTCACGGGCAGTGAGTGCGCCGGTGGGGCAGTGGGTGACGCACTGGCCGCAGTAAGTGCAGTCTGTATCCCGGAGTTGGCGGTTAAAGCTGACGTCCACCGTGGTGCGGGAGCCGGTGCCGGACACGTCCCAGATTTTCATGGTCTGAATTTTGTCGCAGATCTGCACGCAGCGCATGCACTTGATACACTTGCTGGCCTCGCGGACCACGGGCACGTCCAGATCAACATGGGAGCGCTCGGGGTTGACCTTGTACGGCTGGTAGTGAATGTTCAGATAGCCGGAGAGCTTTTGCAGCGCACAGTTGCCGTTGCGAATGCAGGTGGTGCAGTTGGAATCATGCTGAGAGAGGATCAGACGCAGATTGGTGCGCCGAGCCTGCCGGACGCGGGGAGAGTTGGTGTGAATCACCATGCCCTCCAAAACGGCGTTGTTGCAGGAGGGAATCAGTCGGTCGGTACCCTCCACTTCCACCACGCAGATGCGGCAGGCAGCAATTTCATTGATTTCCTTCAAAAAACACAGGTGCGGGATGCCGATTCCGATATCGTTGGCAGCCTGCAAAATGGTGGTGCCCTCCTCTACGGAAATAGGGCGGCCGTCGATTGTTGCGTTTACCATTTTTCCACACGTCCTCCCTTGAAAATTCCGTAACCAAAGTGGTCGCACCGCAGGCAACGGGAAGATTCCTGCTGGGTTTCCTCCAAAGAAAGGCCGCACTCGATGCAGTCAAAGTCCGACTTGCGCTCAAAGGCGTCCCGCTCCTTGGTATCGACACGGCCTCTGGGCTTCAGATCGTAAAACTTGGGGGCAGGCACCTGTACGTCGGCCTTAATTTCGTGATGGAAGCCCAGATACTCGTCAATGTTGGCGGCAGCCACCTTGCCGGCGGCAATGGCGCGGATAACGGTGGCGGGGCCGGTGACGCAGTCGCCTCCGGCAAACACGCCCTCCATATCGGGTACGCGGGTGCTGGAATCCGCGAGCATGGTTCCCCGGCGCTGAATCTTGATGCCGGTCTGCTCAAAGCCGTGGGTCTCGATACCTTGACCGATTGCCACAATGACCAGGTCCGCGGGAATGCGCTTTTCGGGAACCTCGGCGGTGTTGGGCCGCGGGCGGCCCTGCGCATCCACCTCGCCGATGATCTGCGGCTGGGTCCAAAGCGCCGCAACGTGGCCCTCCTGATCCGCTTCAATGCGGATGGGTGCCTCCAGCGTCAGAACCTCCGCGCCCTCGGCAATGGCGCCCTCCACTTCGTCCTGCTGGGCGGTCATGTCCTCTTGACGTCTGCGGTAGACGCAGGAGACCTTACGCGCACCCAGACGGATCGCAGAGCGGGTGACGTCCATGGCGACGTTGCCGCCGCCGATCACAACGATATTCTGGCCGGAGAAGTCGGGCTTTTCCCCGTCGCCGATGTGGCGCAGCAGCTCCACGGCAGAGACAACTCCCTGGGAATCCTCGCCGGGAATGCCGGTTTTCTTGTCGGTGTGTGCGCCGATGGAGAGGTACAGACAGTCGTAGCTGCGCTTTAGCTCATCAAACGTGATGTCTTTGCCGATTTCCACGCCGGTGCGCGTCTGAATCCCAAGCGTCAAGATGGAGTCGATCTCCTCGTCCAGCTTTTCCCGCGGTAGCCGATAGTCGGGAATGCCATAGCGCATCATGCCGCCCAGCTGTTTGCGGCTTTCGTAAATGGTGACCTTGTGACCCATGAGGGTTAGGTAATACGCGGCGGACAGACCGCCGGGGCCGCCGCCGATGACGGCGATCTTTTTGCCGGTGGATTTGGCGCACTCGGGCTGGGGCACGTTTTCCGTATGATCCACAGCAAAGCGCTTGAGCGCGCGGATGTTGATGGGGTCATC
Organism: Oscillibacter sp.; assembly: GCA_022652815.1. Lineage (GTDB taxonomy): Bacteria > Bacillota > Clostridia > Oscillospirales > Oscillospiraceae > Oscillibacter. Next base: position 21,838 of record JALCRR010000033.1, on the reverse strand, counting down.
CACCATGTTTCGCCGGCAGCGAGCCTCGCAGGGATGCTCGCAGATGTACGCGCAGGAGGCCGGCAGGGGATTATCCTTGCGAATCAGCCGCACAGCGTCGTCATAGCGTCCTTCCCGCACCAGGGCAATGTAGCCGGGAATATCCACGCCGGCGGGGCACAGAGCCACGCAGGGCACGGGGTTTTTTAGGCTGCCCAGACAGCGGTGGTGCAGAATATGTTCTTCGTAATCATCTTGAAAACTCTTTAGTCCCATCAAAACCAACTGCGCGGCGTTGATGCCGATGGCGCAGTCAGCGGTATCCACGATGGTCTGGGCGGTGACTTGAATGCGGTGCAAAATCCGCATATTTGCCTCGCCGTCCAGCACTTCCTGCAGCATTTCAGAAAGCTGTCCTAAGCCGATTCGGCAGGGGACGCATTTGCCGCAAGTCTGTGCGTGACAGAGATTCAGAAAATTCAAAGCCATGTCAATGGGGCACAATCCCGGAGGACTGGCGGCAATTCGGCGCTCCACATTCTGATAGAGCTGGTCGACAACCGCCTGTGCCTGAATGGGGGTTTTAATGTCAAGGCGACTCATACTTACTCACTCCTTGTTTACATACCGGATGACAGATCCGGCAGCGCGTTTCTTCTTTTAGAAAAGGATATTGAAAGCAGTATAGCACAGTCCAAAAAGAAAGACAAAGAAAAAATGATTATTTTTTTGCATTAATTCATAGAAAACACAAAATAGATGGTCAAATAATTCACAATTCTGACATTCTTAAAAAAATGTATAAAGAGTTCCGCCGTTCCGTTGGGAACGGCGGAACCACGTTTGACAATAAAAGCAGATGAATGGAACGACGGAGAAAAAAGTGCGTTTAAAATCAGTGCGTTAGGAAGAACATCAACGTGAAGAGAATGCCGATGACCCAGGTCATGGGTCTGATTTCCTTGGCCCGGCGGGTAAAAATGGCAATGACCGTGTAGGAGATCACGCCGATGCCGATGCCATAGGAAATATTGTAGGCAAAGGACATTAGGGCAACCGTCAAAAATGCCGGGACGGCGTCCTCGGACTTCGTCCAGTCTACATCCCGCACGCAGTTCATCATCAGCACGCCCACATAGATCAAGGCGGCGGCGGTGGCATAGGTGGGAATCAGCTGTGCCACAGGAGAGAAGAACATGGCGATGAAGAACAGCCCGCCGGTCACCATGGAGGTCAAGCCTGTGCGTCCGCCCTCACCAACGCCGGCGGCACTTTCCAAGAAGGTGGTGACAGTGGAAGTGCCCAGAGCTGCGCCGGTGCAAGTGGCAATGGCATCGGACAGCATGGCCTTGTTCATGTTGGGAACATTGCCGTCCTTGGTCAGCATATCACCGCGGGCGCAGGCGCCGTACAGTGTGCCAAGGGTGTCGAACATATCCACCATGCAGAAGGCGAGGGAGGTGGTAATCAGCGTGATGATAAAGTTGCCGACACCGTGGGCGGCAATGTAGGCAGAAAAGTCAAAACCCTCTGTAAACACTTTGCCCACCGCCTCTGCGCCAAAGGCGGAGAAAGCGGTAAACGGATTAAAGGACATGTTGGCGAAGAATCCGTCATAGAAGCCGGGAATGGTAAAGCCGAGAATATAATAGGCAATGGTGGAGCCCAGAATGCCCCACACCACGCTGCCGCGCACGCCCCGCTTGGAGAGAATGGCGATGGTCAGCAGCCCGAAGAACGTCACCAGCATCGGCATAATGGATGCCCAGGTGGCGGTTCCGGAAAAGATGTTGAAGGATGCCAGCGTGACTTTTGTCGCATCGTTGGCGATGATGATGCCGGCGTCTTGCAAGCCGATAAAGGCAATGTACAGGCCGATACCGGCGGGAATGGCAATCCGAACAGGAGCGGGGATGGCATCAAAAATTTTGGACAGCAGCCCGGTAACAGACAAAACCGTAAAGATAACGCCGTCCAGCAGGACGAATACCAGAGCGTTCGCATAGGTCAGCCCCAGACCGAGGCAGACCGTGTAGACGAAAAAGGCGTTCAGTCCCATGCCGGAAGCCATGGCCAGCGGCAAATTTGCCATCAGACCGACCAGCACCGTGCCGATTACGGCGGAAAGTGCGGTGGCGATGTAAATGGCTCCGTAACTGACGCCCAGAATGGCGCCGTCGCCGGTGGGGTTGGAAAACATGTTGGCGTTGACCATCAGGATATAGGCCATGGCCATAAAGGTGGTGAGTCCGGCGACAACTTCGGTCTTGACGTCGGTGCCATGCTCCTTCAGGTGAAAGAACTTTTCCATGAAAAAAACTCCCCTCTTTTTGTTTCATGCCGATAAAAAATTTGACCTAAAAAACATTCAGCAGGAAAAACAAATTTTGCATATCCATCATATAAGAAACTGTGCAGATTTACAAGAGGTTGACCTATAAAAAGATTGCCAAAAAACCAGAGAAATATTTGTCGCATTAGAAAAAACGGGGACGGAGCTATGCTCCGTTCCCGTCGTGTCTATTTCTATTGAGAAAAGCGCCTTAATGCTTTTCAGCCGGCTCCCTGTCCGGTTGTTTGGATTTTTGCCGATAGGCAATGATGCGGTCTTTTGTCCGATAGAGAATAAAAATCAATGCGATGGAGCCCAGCACCAGGAAGAACGAAATCGCAAAATCACCCGCCATAATGCGGCTGCCGATGGAGCACATGATCAAGATCTGAATGCAGCTGCCCAGCGTCACAGAGGCGGCAAAACGCTTCAGCGAGACTTCGGTATGTACGGCTGCATAAGGCACGAAGCCGTTGGGAATGCCGGGCATCATATAGGCCAGCATGCACATGAAGGCGGGATCGCTGGAGTTGATCCAGTCCAGAACCTTCTGCACGCGCCGACCCCGCTTTGTTTCCGGGTTAATGGGATGGGCATTGCGCCGCCGAGCCAGTGCAAACACCGCCACGTTGGTGGCGACAAATGAGAGCAGGCAGATCAGATAGCTTTTCCAAATGCCGAAAACCAAACCGCCGGCGATCTGGACAGCCATGCCGGGGAAAAAGACGGAAAGCACCTGCGCGGCCTGAAAAACGGCGAGATAGACAAGCCCCTGCCAGCCGGAAGTGCCGGAAAGGAAGCGCTCAATGTCCTCCTCCGAAATCCACTTTTGAAACAAGGTCGGCAGCAGCCAAAAGAAAACAAACAGCAAAACGCCGATCCCGGCGCAAATGCCGATGGTAATCCAGATATTTTTTTTGCGGTTATTCTTCATGGGGATACTCCACTATCTAAAGACAATCTAAAGTTTTGCTTACATAATATACGCTTAAAAAAAATAAAAAACAAGTGGGGATTGCCTAAAGCCCCAATAACCGGCCCAAAAAGCAGAGAAAAAGTGGCCGCAGCCGTAAAATACGGCTGCGGCCACTTTTATGCCGATGATCAGACCTCGGCAATCAGCTCCACTTCCACAAGCAGGTTCTTCGGCAGAGTCTTTACAGCCACGCAGGAGCGGGCGGGCTTGCCGGTGAAGAATTTGCCGTAGATTTCATTGAAGGCGGCAAAGTCACCCATATCTGCGAGGAAGCAGGTGGTCTTGACAACCTTGGTGAAATCGGAATCGGCAGCCTTCAGCAGGGCAGCCAGATTGGACATAACCTGCTCGGTCTGTCCCTTAATATCCGAGCCGACGACGGCGCCGGACTTGGGGTCCAGAGCCACCTGACCGGAGGTGAAGAAGAAGCCGCCGGAAATATAGCCCTGAGAATAGGGACCGATAGCGGCGGGAGCGTTATCTGTATGGATCTGTTTCATAAGTAAGAACTCCTTTCAGATTTAAAAGTTTATGCGGCTGGAGAGCAGCCGTGTTCTGTATTCATTATAACACGGTCGCTTTGCTTTGACGATATGAAAAAATAATAACGAGCAGACACAAAAAAGAATATCTAAAGCCAATGGACGGAAAACAAAATTTACAAATGCCCACATTCGTCGTATGATAAAAAATACAGGGGGAATGGAGCATGAAAATTGCTATGGCGCAGATGTCCATGTCACAAAGCATGGAGAAGAATCTGCAAACATCGCTGGACTTTTTCCGGGCAGCGGAGGGAAATCAGTTGCTCTTTTTCCCGGAGATCCAGCTGACGCCGTTTTTCCCGCAGTACCAGGGACGGGATGCAAAGCCCTATCTGGTGCGCTCTGCGGGAAGCGAGATTGCCGCGTTGAAGTACGCCGCCCGGGCGCATGGCCTTTACGCTTCACCTAACATCTATCTGGAGCGGGATGGCAAGGGCTACGATACATCCCTGCTGATTACGCCGCAGGGAGAAGTGGCGGGCAGCGCCGCAATGGTTCATATCGCCCAGGCGGAGCACTTTTACGAGCAGGATTACTATACGCCGTCCGACAGCGGCTTTCAGGTTTTTGAAACACCCTTCGGAAAAGTCGGGATTGTCATCTGCTTTGACCGCCATCTTCCGGAGAGCATTCGCACCTGCGCCTTGAAGGGCGCACAAATCGTTATCATCCCAACAGCGAATACCAGCGCGGAACCGTCCGAACAGTTTGCATGGGAAATCCGCGCCCAGGCTCGGCAAAACGGCGTTTTTATCGCCATGTGCAACCGGGTAGGTAGAGAAGACCAGATGGATTTCTGCGGCGAGTCCATGGTTGCCGGCCCCGAGGGAGAGCTGATTGTCAAAGCCGGAAACAGCGAGGGTCTTGTCACTGCCGACCTCGATCTTACCCGGGTGCTGCCCCTTGAAAAGCGCCCGTACCTTGCTCTGCGCAGACCGGAGTGGTATCTTTAAAGCATGGTTGAAAAGCACGGAAAGAAATGCCCCGCTGATTGCTTTTAATCAGAAAATCGGTTAGAATGTCGACAGTTTCCAAAATGATCCGGCAGAGGAGGAACAGACGTGGAAGGTTATCGGATTTTTATCGTGGAGGACGACGCAGTGATTGCGGACGTGGTGCGCACGCACCTGACGAGCTGGGGCTATACGGTCCGCTGCGCGGAGCGCTTTGACGCGGTTCTTCCGGAATTTGCCGCCTTTGATCCCCAACTGGTGCTGCTGGACGTGATGCTGCCGTTTTTCAACGGCTATCACTGGTGCGCGGAAATCCGAAAAATTTCCAAGGTGCCGATTCTGTTTCTCTCCTCCACGTCGGACAATATGAATCAGATTATGGCCATGGATATGGGCGGGGACGATTTTATCGCAAAGCCCTTTGAACTGCCGGTGCTCACGGCCAAGGTGCGCTCCCTCCTGCGCCGAGCCTATGACTTCGGGTCAACTGCCCAGTTGCTCTCCTGCGGCGGCGCGGTGCTGAATGTGTCGGATGGAACCCTTCGGGTAAACGGGGAGAGTGTGGAGCTGACGAAAAACGAGTGGCGGCTTTTGCAGCTGCTGCTGGAAAATCGGGGGAAGATTGTCAGCCGCAGCGCACTGATGACCCGCTTGTGGGAATCCGATGAATTTGTGGATGAGAACACCCTAAGCGTCAATATGGCGCGGCTGCGGAAAAAGCTGGACGCGGCGGGTTTGCCGAACCTGATTCATACGAAAAAGGGCGCAGGCTACTTAGCGGAGGAGACGTAACATGCTGGTTTCCTATCTGAAACGGCAATATAAGCTTCTTTTGATGCTGGTTCTGTTTGGCGGGATCTTTGCGGCGGTATTCAGTCTGTATGATCTGCCGGTGGAAGCCGTCGGCTATGCGGCGGCACTATGCCTTGCCGTGGGCGGGGTACTGTTTGCCATCGGCTATATCGGCTATGCCCGCCGCCACAAAACCTTGCGGCGTCTGCTAGACAATGTGGAGGAAGCTGCATTTCAGCTGCCGCCACCCGGCGGAGCGCTGGAGGAGGACTATCAGACGCTGCTTCGGGCAGTGGCCGCTGACCGCGCCAGAATCTCGGCGCAAAAGGACAATGAGCGGCAGGATATGCTGGATTATTACACGCTCTGGGCCCACCAGATCAAAACGCCCATTGCGGCCATGAATCTGCTGCTGCAAAGCGGAGAGACGGACGCCGGGACGCTGGGTGCGGAGCTTTTCAAAATCGAGGAATATGTGGAGATGGTGCTTTCCTATCTGCGCCTTGGCAGCGACTCCACGGATTATGTGCTGAAACGGTATGATCTGGACGAAATCGTCCGCGGCTGCCTGCGCAGGTATGCCCGGCTTTTCATCCTCAAGGGTTTGACGCTGAAACTGGACGAGACCCACCGCACGGTTTTGACGGATGAGAAGTGGCTGTCCTTTGCCATTGGGCAGGTGCTGTCCAACGCCGTCAAGTATACGCCAAAGGGCGGCACTGTCCGCATTTACGGAGACGGGGAGACGCTGACCGTTGCGGATTCCGGCATTGGCATCCGCGAGGAGGATCTGCCCCGGATTTTTGAAAAGGGTTTCACCGGCTACAATGGCCGGGAGGACAAAAAATCCACCGGGATTGGATTGTATCTGTGCCGCCGAGTGCTGCACGCGCTGGGACACGACATTACCGTGACTTCCCGGGTGGGGCATGGCACCATTGTGCGGCTGCTGCTGGCGGAGGGCAACCGCGTGGTGGAGTAATCTTACCGAATTGAAAGATTGGAGGCCGGAATGTAAGCCAAAGCGATGGCTTGCCTTCCGGCCTTTGCGGTAGAATGGATGCAGTCAATAAGGAGGTTTTATCATGTCATTGCTGGAAGTCAGTCATTTAAAAAAGATTTACACCACCCGCTTCGGCGGGAACCAGGTGGAAGCACTGAAAAATGTCACCTTCTCCGTGGAAGAGGGCGAGTATGTTGCCATCATGGGCGAGTCCGGCTCCGGAAAGACCACGCTTTTGAACATCCTGGCCGCACTGGATCAGCCCACCGCCGGCGACGTTTCCCTGTCCGGCCGGCGGCTGAGCGACGTTTCCGAGCGGGAACTGGCAGCGTTCCGCCGGGACAATCTGGGCTTCGTGTTTCAAGACTTCAATTTGCTGGATACGTTTTCTCTGCGGGACAACATCTTTTTGCCATTGGTGCTGGCAGGGGAAAATTACCACGAAATGGAGAAAAAATTACAGGAAATTGCAAAAAAACTGGGCATTTCCGATCTGCTGGACAAATACCCCTATGAGGTATCTGGCGGCCAAAAACAGCGGGCGGCAGTGGCCCGCGCTTTGATTACAAACCCGCAGATCGTGCTGGCCGACGAGCCCACCGGCGCCTTGGATTCCAAGGCATCCGACGCCCTTTTGAGCCTTTTTGGCGAGGTCAACGATGCCGGCCAGACCATCGTCATGGTGACGCACTCCGTAAAAGCGGCCAGCCATGCCAAACGGGTGCTGTTCCTGCGGGACGGCGAGGTTTACCACCAGCTCTACTGCGGCGCACAGACTGCGGAGGAGCAGTTTGCCAAGATTTCCGATACACTGACGGTTTTGACCCAAGGCGGTGAGGCCCATGCGTAAGTCCGGCTTTTATCCCCGGCTGGCCATGGTCAATCTGGCCCGCAACGGAAAATTCTATCTGCCGTATTTGCTGACCATCGCCGGAACGGCCGCCGCATTTTATATTGTGGTGGCACTGGCGGGTGCCAGCGACTTGCCGCTGATGACCCGCTATGCCTATCTTTCTGCCTTTATGGGCTTCGGCACGTTTGTCATTGCCCTGTTTGCGGTGATCTTTCTCACGTACACGAATAGCTTTCTGATGAAGCGGCGCAAGCGGGAGTTGGGCCTTTACAATATTCTGGGTCTGGGCAAGCGCCACATCGCTTTGGTACTGGGCTTTGAGACGCTCTACACGGCCATCGCCGGCATCTGCGGCGGCATCCTGCTGGGCATGCTGCTGCAAAAACTGGTGACGATGCTGCTCTATAAAATCATGCACTTCGGCGCCTATTACGGCTTTTATATTTCCTGGAAGGGAATGCTGGTTACCGCAGTTTTGTTTGGACTGATTCTGCTGGGCAACCTGCTTTTAAATCTGTTCCGCATTCATATCCAAAATCCGATGGAAATGCTGCGGGAGAGTACCGCGGGCGAGCGGGAGCCAAAGACCAGACTTGTGACTGCCATTTTTGGCACGGCCTGCCTTCTGGGAGGCTACGCCATTGCTGTGCTGACCCGGTCCGCCACGCAGGCGCTGGGACTTTATTTCGTGGCGGTGTTTCTGGTGATCATCGGAACTTACTGCCTGTTTTCCGCCGTCAGCATTGTGGTGTTGAAGCGGATGCGGAAAAACAAGGACTATTATTACAAAACGAATCACTTCATCGGCGTTTCCGGCATGCTTTACCGCATGAAGCGCAACGCCGTGGGTCTTGCCAACATCTGCATTCTTTCGACCATGGTGCTGGTCATGATCTCCGGAACACTGTCCTTGTACCTCGGCTCGGAGGATACCATGAACCGCCAGTTCCCCGGCAACACCGGCGTGGGCGTGGAATATGACCCCACCGCGTCCGACCCGTTCCACGCGGAGGCGCTTTGCGCCAACGTGGAGACGGCCTTGAAGCAGGAGGGCTTTTCACCGGAGGCCGTGTATAGCTACCACTGGATGGGGCTGATGGCGGCGGAGGAGCAGGGCGGCTATGCCGTCAAAGAAGGATACGGCGGCGCCACCTGCCAGTTGTGCTTTCTGACGGAGGAGGACTATGCGAAGCTCTCCGGAAGCAATGCAGCAGATGCGAAAAAAAAGACGGAGCTGACGCTGCGCTTTTCCGACGGCTCTGACGCGACCGTGTCCGCCATTTTGCTGACTGACAAGCTGCCCGCCATCGGCGGCGCTTTTGCCAGCACCATTGAGCCCAAGTGGGCAGTGGTTGAGGACGACTTTGCCTTGAATGACCTATATAACCGCCAGTACGCTGCCCTGGGCGATAACGCCGAGCCGATGAGCTGGTACGGCTTCTGGAATGTGGACGGCACGGAAGAGCAGCAGATGGAGCTTCCCCAGCAGCTGGAGAGCGACCTTGCGTTCGATGGCGCCGGCTCCTGGCTGCGACTGGAAACGCAGAGCAAGGCGGAGTTCAGCACGGAATACTATTCCATGAACGGCGGTTTTTTCTTCCTGGGACTGTTCCTGGGCCTGATTTTTGTCATGGCAACCGTGCTGATTATCTATTACAAGCAGATCTCCGAAGGGTACGAAGATCGGGAGCGCTACCTCATCATGCAGAAGGTGGGCATGGAGGAGAAAACCGTCCGCAGCTCCATCAATGCACAGATTCTGGTGGTGTTCTTTGCCCCGCTGTTGGTGGCGGCCATTCATGTGGTTTTTGACTTTGGATTGATGGCACGGCTCTTAACCCTGTTTGGCCTGTATGATGCCACAGTGGCTGCCTGGTGCAGCATCGGTACCTTTTTGGCATTCGCCGCAGTCTATGCGCTGGTTTACCGGGCAACGGCCAAGACCTATTATAAAATCGTCCGGCCTTGAATTTTCGCGGCGGGGGTTCCATTTATAAAACGTATGTGATATTCTGATTTTGCAAAGATAAAAACACGTCCCGGTAGGTAGTCCGGGAGCAGCAATTTGCTGTCAGTAACCTGCCTCCTTTGGTTGTCCGTTCTTTGCGTGATTGCACAGAAAAGGAGGAATGCACGATGGGTGCCAGCGTATCAAAGCTGTCGGTTCTTTTTGAAGATCCCTTTTGGATTGGCCTTTACGAACGGGAAGATGACGGATGCTACGAAGTCTGCAAGATGACCTTCGGGGCAGAGCCAAAAGACTATGAGGTCTATGCATTTCTGATGCAGAACTGGAACCGGCTTCGATTCAGTCCATCCATGGAAGCGGAAATCTCTGCTGAGAGACGGGTGAACCCGAAACGAATGCAGCGCCTAATTCATAAGCAGGTTGCGGACATCGCGATTGGAACCAAAGCCCAGCAGGCATTGAAGCTTCAGCAAGAGCAGGGAAAACTGGAGCACAAGATTCGTTCCCGCGAACAGCGGGAGGCGGAGAGCAAAGCTCAGTTTGAACTGCGGCAGGAGAAGCGGAAAGAAAAGCACAAGGGCCACTGATTCCTGCACAACTGTACACAGACACAGGAGGGGCCGAATCTCATTGCGAGATTCGGCCCCTGCACTTATTTATAAACTCTGAAAGGTTGAATGACGGGAAGAAAGAAAGCTACGAAAGGAACCCAAGAAGGGTTCCTTTCGTTTTCAATTATAAGTTTTTGAAGGATGAGCAGACTTCAAAAACTTGCTCCGGCAGCCTATTTACGATTGATGCGCCAACTCTTTCTCGGCATCGGGGGAAGCGGTCGGTTCCTTGGATTTCCGCTTGCCGCCGAAACGGTGTTTTTGGGCGGGCTTTTCAGCGGATTTCTCATCGGATTTCTCATCCGCCTGCTTCGGCGCTTCTTCTTGGACAGCGGGCTGATTCACGGGCAAAGCCTGCGCGGCCTTTTTCAGCGCCGGCGGCAGCTCACGATGCTTCACCGGCGGATTCTTGCGCCAGCAGCGACTGGTCTTGTTGAAGATCGGCTCGCACACGCACAGCACGGAGGGAAGGATGAAGATGCTGACCACGGCGGAAATCAGAGCGCCGCGGGCCAGCATGGTGCAGATGGAGCCGATGATCTCGATGTCGGAGATCATGCTCACGCCCATGGTGGCGCAGAAGAGCACCAGAGAGCTGGTGAGGATCGACGGATCGGAGGCTGTGGCCGCGATCTGGATGGCCTCTTTTTTGCTCTTTCCGGCGCGGAGTTCCTCACGGAACCGGGTTGTCATCAAGATGGCGTAGTCCACCGTGGCACCCAGCTGAATGCAGCCGATGATGGTGGGCGAGACGAAGGGAATGACCGTGCCGGTGAAGTACGGGATGCCCTGGTTGATGAAGATGGCCAGTTCAATGGTGGACACCAGCACAATGGGCACGGTGAACGACTGGAACACGATGGCGATAATCACGAAGATCGCCGCCAGCGAGATGTAGTTCGTCACCTTAAAGTCCACGGCGGAGGTGGAGATCAGATCGTCGGTCAGAGCAGCCTCACCGGTGATCTTGGCATCGGCGTCATAGGACTTGACGATGCCTTTGAGTTCCTTGAGCTGGTTGGACACCTCGTCAGTGGCGGTATTGTAAGAGGAGTTGACCATCATCATCTGATAGCCGCCCTGTTTGAGCATATCCTTGACATCGTCGGGAATGAAGAAGTCGGGGATTCCGGTGCCCAGCAGAGAGTGATAGGAGACGACGGAGGTAATGCCGTCAATGTCCTCAATCTGGGACTCCATATCCGCCATGTCGGTGGCGCTGATGTCGTCCCGCAGCAGAATGAAGTGCGAGGTGGCCATGTTATAGTCGGTTTTCAGCTTGTCGTTGGCTACGATGGAGGGCATATCCTGGGGCAGAGATTCATCCAGCTTGTAATAGACGCTGGTGTGGTTCTGCGCCCAGATGAAGGGGATGAACAGCAGCAGGAACAGCGCCACAAATTTTTTGCTGTTGCGCACGATGAAGGCGTTGAGCTTTTCCATGTCGGGCAGCAGCGTCTTGTGGACGTGCTTGCGGATCTGCTTGTCAAAGAGCAGCAGCATGGCGGGCAGCACGAAGATGACCGTGAGGACACCCAGCACAACGCCCTTTGCCATGACAATGCCGATGTCCTTGCCAAGGGTCAGCTGCATGAAGCACAGAGCCAGAAATCCTGCGATGGTGGTTAGGGAGCTTCCGGAAAGAGAGGTAAACGCCGCTTCAATGGCGTTGGCCATGGCATCGCGGTTGTCGTCGTAGTTGGGCAGTTCTTCCACGTACCGTCGGTATAGGAAAATGGAGTAGTCCATGGTGACGCCCAACTGTAAGACGGCGGCGATGGCCTTTGTAATATACGAGATTTGCCCCATAAAGACGTTGGTACCGAAATTATAGAGAATGGCAAGACCGATGCACAGCAAGAACGCGATGGGCAAAACGGTGGATTCCAGCGTCAGCAACATGGCGGCGAGGGACAGCGCAACCGCCAGACCCACATACACGGGCAGTTCCTTGTCCACCAGGTCACGGGTGTCCTTGATGACGACGGAGAAGCCGGCCAAGAAGCACTGCTTGTTGCACTGGGCACGCACCTGCCCGATGGCCTCCATGGTTTCCTCGGAGGCGGCGGGCTTTTCGTACTGAATAATCATCATGGTGGAGTTGCCGGAGTAGAACATTTCGCGGACGTCTGCGGGGATCATATCCGTGGGAATCTGTACGCCCACCAGGTCGGACACCCAGATGGCGCTGGAAACACCGGGAATGTTCTGAATGTTGCGCAACAGCGTGTCGGTATACCCGGCGGGCATATCCTCCACGATCATCATGCTGGTGGCAGCCATGCCGAAAGGCTCTTCCAACAGCTTCTCACCCTGGGAAGATTCCAGATTCTCCGGCAGATAGGTCAGAATATCGTAGTTGATTTTGGTGGCACTGGCGCCGATTAAAGAGGGAATCAACAGGAGGATTGCGATGAATACAACGAATTTTGGCTTTCGGGTTAGGCCGCGTGCTAATTTTTTAATCAAAGGGAAACACCTTCCGTTTCAGAATGTGGCCTGCGGCCCGATTAATGTTTGAAGAGGCCGGCAATGTCGCTGCCGATGCCCTTAAACATGGCGGCAAGGCGGCTCCAGAACGAGCCCTGGTCAGCCTTTTTGGCGGACTTTTCGTCCTCGGATTCCTTGGAGACCTTGATCTCTTGAGAGCGAATGAGAATCTGCACACTCTGGGGGTTGCCGTTCTGGGAGGAAGTTAGGGACTCGGCGCTGGCAGTGGAATCCATGTTCAAAAGGTTATCCACGTCGCCGGTGTGTTCGTTCCAGGTGTCCTCGATGATATCGCTGAGATTGTCCTTGGCGGACTTGACGTCGCTGGTAGTGGAAAGGCTGCTGGCTGCTTTGCGCAGCGTGGCGGCAAGACCCGTTAGGGTTTTCTGCGTGCCGGAGTCCAGCTGGCCACCGCTCTTTTTGGAGAGGGCTTCCAGATCCGTCATGAACTTGTTCATGCTTTTCATGCTAGTGGTGGCGTCACCGGCCATGGTCTTGGCGTCTGTCAGAGCCTGCTGCGCTTCGGGAATATAGCCGTTGACTGTGGTGTTCAGCTTATCCAAATCATCCAGCGCCTCACTGGCTTTCTTGGTGATATTGGAGATCGAGTACGTAAGAGACTTGACGTCATCAGTGGAGTCGGAAACCCTGTCCAACATGGCGTACAGACTGCCCGACAGGCCGTTGCTGCCAAGGGTGCTGCATAGCGAGGACAGCTGGCTGGTCAGAGCCTGTGTGGAAGGAACAAAGCCAGCCATCAGACCTTTGAGCTGGCCTACAGTGAGACCATTATGTTTAAGAAGGCTATTCACGGCACCCATTTGATTGAGCTCTGTATTCAGCGTCCCGTCGTTCATCTGGATCCAGAGGTTAACGGCGTCCTGTGCCGCCCCATCAATGGTCTTACCGGAATTTGCAGTTTCGTAAGCGGCTTCTGCAGCCTCCGCTTTCTGCGCATCGCTGTATCCGGAAAGGTCCATGCCATGATTTTCCATGCCTTGAATCGTCTGTTCTGTGATGTTGGTAATCAGCACCTGCTTAAATTCCGGGCATCCTTTGGCGGTGTCCGCATCGCAGTGCTGTTTTGCAGCAGCAGCGGCAGTCGTTTCATCCAAATTTGAGGGGTCGGCCATCAAATTCGCTTTTACACCGGCTTCATAGGCATCGTGATAGCCCTGCACCGTGTTTGCCTTATCGCGGATGTCGTTGGCGGTCATGCCGTTGACTGAAATCTCCGTGGCGTCATCAGCCATGGCGGCAAGTTGCTTGGTCATGTCGCTGGTGCTCTTGTTCATGGCGTTCAGCACAGACTGGAGGCCAGACAGGTTGGCATTGAGTGTGGCAAGGTCACTGCGAACGTCCCCAATACTGCCTCTGTTTCCATCCTTCAAGTCATCTAGATCATCCTCCAGATTCTGAAGAGCCGTCTGTAGATTTTTCAGCTCCGGCTTCAGCTCCATGGCTTTGGCATGGAGCGTGTTCACGTCACCGCTGATGTCGGTAAGCGCCTGAGAGGCGGTTTCCAGATGCTGCTGCGCAGGCTCCAGATCTGCTGCCAGATCGTTCAGATCGTCCAGTGTCACGTCCAGATCGGCATAGACGCTGCCCTTGCCTGCGGAGATGGTGCCGCGAGCGGCGTTCAGCTCGTCAAGGCCGGCGGCGGTGGCGTTCAGACTGCCGGACATGCCGTTCAGCGCGTCCAGCATGGTGTCCAAAGAGCCGTTGAGTTTGTCGTAGTCGTCCTCCAGATCGTCCTTGCGCTGGCTCAAATCCGCGATCTGATCCAGCTGGGACAGGGTGGCTGGTACCATCAAGTAGGTCATGCCGTCAAACTTGAAGTCATCGGTGCCGACCTGGATGGTGAAGTGGTTTTCCTCGCCAGGTAGGCAGAGGAACAGCACCACGCGCAGATTGCCGACCAGCTGCACCTGTGCGCCCTCGGCATCCAGGGAAAGAATATCGTCTTGATTGAAGGCGGCCATGGCCTCCAGCGTGTAGTTGCTTTTGGCGTAGTCGCTGACATTCTGGTTGGGCACAAAGTTCAGCGTGATCTCCACCTCGCCAGTCTTGCCTGCCAGATCTTCGGCCTTGGTGGGCACACCGTTGAGGGTGTAGCTCATGGAAATCGTCCAGGGCAGATTGTCGAACGGCTCTGCGGTCTTGCCCTCAAAATAGAAGTGGCTGGGGGCGGTATCGCCAAAGTTGAACGTGGTCTTGCCGCCGGCAGTGGTGGCTGTGGTGCTGTCCGTCAGATTGATGACATCATCGTATGTACCGTAGTCACTGATGCTTGTGGCACCGTTGAGCGCATAGCTCTTCACCACGGCGCCCTCGGTCAGATTGCCGTAGTAGTCCACCGTGGCGTAGTAGGCTTCGTCAAAGGTTGGATGTACGCCGTTGCCAATCTCTGCTGCTGCTGCGGACGGAATCAGCGTGGCTGCCAGTGCGGCTGCACTGCCCAGCGCCATGACCCGTGTCCCAATGGTTTTCCGGCTTGCGTGCTTACCCCGGATGGCTTCCATACAATCATTCCTCCTGAAAATTTGTCGACAAAAAATGTTTTATAAACAAATGTTGATTTTTAGAACGAAGTTGATTATAATTCTAGACAGCGGAAAAAGCAATCGACACTTTTCCATATTTGTCTATTGTTTTCAAAAAGAATTTTCTGTGCTATGATAAAAGCACAAATGGGAGGGATGAAACGTGCTGAAAGAATCCGGAGACCGTCGGGCAAAACGCTCACGGCGGCTTTTGAAGCAGGGGCTGACCGAACTCCTTCGGGAGAAAAAGTTTTCCGAGATTTCCGTGCGGGACATTACGGACCGCATGGACTTAAACCGTGGCACTTTTTACCTGCATTACACCGATACCTATGAACTGCTGCAAAGCGTGGAGGAGGACGTCCTGCAAAACGTGCAGGAGCTGATTGACGAGCACTGGAATGAACTGAATATCGGTGATACCTTCCGCCCATTTTTCGAGCCTATTTTAGACTATGTGGTGGAGCATCGAGAGGAATGCGCATCGCTGTTTGTCAACAATGCAAGCAGCGATTTTACCGGAAGAGTGCATAAGCTGCTCTTCGAGAACGGCTCCGGCCTGATTCGCTCCCGCTATCCCGATGCGCCGGAGGAGCAGATGGGCTGCCTGCTGGATTACGCGGCTTTCGGCCTAATTGGTCTTTTGAAGCACTGGTTTGACACCAACATGACGATGCCGAAGGAGCAGCTGCTCGACGCGGCGGACAAACTGGTGAACGGTGCGGCACAGGCATTGCTGCAAAAAGAATAAAAGTCCCGGTGAAGAGGCGCGAAAAGCGCCTCTTCGCTTGTTTTTGAGGAATAAATATGATAGGATGGGGAAACTAAACAATCAGAAAAAAACAGGAGAGAGGGGGATACGGCGTGGAGACTTCCGGCGTGCGACCGCTGCCGAGAAATCGGCTTTTGCGGGGCACCTATCTGATGACCCGGCGATATCTCAATCACGGCGTATCCATCCAGAGCGCCGCCCTCGCCTTTTATCTGCTGTTTACCATCTTTCCACTGATGATTTTTTTCAGTGCTCTTCTGGGTCTGCTACATCTGGACGTGAGCGGAATTTCAACGGTGGTGAGCGCAGTTCTTCCATCGGCGGTTGTGAAACTGCTGGAGATGTATCTCAACTATGTCAGCCGCAATCCCAGCATCCGTCTGATGCTGTTTGGCCTCTTTTTCTCCATCTATTTCCCGATGCGTGCGGTCAACACGCTGATGCGAGCTGTCCGCACGGCCTATCACTTAGGTCCGCCGCGGGCGGCAGTGCGGCATATGATTAAGACCCTGCTTTATACGGTCCTGCTCATCGTCACCATTGTTTTGACGCTGGTGACACTGATGGTGAGCAATCTGGCGCTCCATTATGCCACGGAGCATTTCAGCTTCCCGTTGGAGCTGGCCGTTTTATGGCGGCAACTGCGATATCCGCTGGTCACCGTGCTGATGTTTTTTGCGCTGTATCTGCTCTATGCCTTGACCCAGGATTCCCGCCAGCCTTGGAAAAATCTATGGCCGGGCGTGATGGCGTCCCTTTTGAGTTGGTTGCTGGCCTCCTGGCTCTTTTCGTTTTACGTGGAAAATATCGCCGCCTATTCGCTGCTGTATGGCTCCATCGGTACGGTCATTGTGCTTCTGGTGTGGCTGTATCTGACGGCGTGCATTTTGATTATGGGGGCAGAGCTGAACGGTACACTGATCTCCCTGCGCAAGGAAAAGGACGAAGAGCCGGAGCGCGAGAGATCTGAGCGATAAAATGAGAATGAAGAATGGAAAAACGGCGCGGATTTCTGCGCTGGAAAGGATGCGGACAATGGAAAATCAGAAGGAAAAATTGCAGGAATATGCCCGGCTTCTGGTTCGGGTGGGCTTGAACATTCAAAAAAAGCAGACGCTGGTGATCTCGTCCCCAGTGGAGTGTGCGTATTTTGCTCGGCTTTGCGCCCGGGAGGCCTATGACGCAGGCTGCCGCGAGGTCGTGTTGAACTGGCACGACGACGAGCTGGCCCGCATGAAGTATCTGAAGGCGGACAACGAGGTTTTTGACGAGGTGCCGCTGTGGCGGCGGCATTTCTTCAACGACTACGCGCTGGAGGGGGCGGCCTATCTGGCGATTTCAGCAACCGACCCGGAGAACCTAAAAGGCGTTGACTCCGGGCGGCTGACCCGCTCCCAGCAGGCATCCGGAAAGGCACTTGCCGATTTTGACCGGCTGCAGATGTGCTCCGGCTTTCCGTGGTGCATCGCCTCCATCCCCATCCCCAGCTGGGCAAAAACCGTATTCCCCGGCGTCAGCCAGGAAGAGGCCATGGAGCGGTTGTGGGACGCAATTTTCACCGCCGTGCGCATCAGCGGCGACGACAAGTGCATCTATCGCTGGGAAAAGCATCTGGCCACATTGGCCGAGCGGCTGGAAAAGCTCAACAGGCTGAACTTCAAATCCCTGCATTACACGAATTCTCTGGGTACCGACTTGACGGTGGAGCTGCCGGAGGGCCATATCTGGGAGGCCGGCAACGACAAGACCCTCGCTGGACGGGACTTTATCGCCAACATCCCCACGGAGGAAATTTTTACCTCTCCGCTGCGCACCGGTGTTAACGGCGTTGTGTACTCCGCTGTGCCGCTGGTGAACGACGGCAACATCATCGACAAGTTCCACTTTGTGGTAAAGGATGGCAAAATTACGGAGGCACATGCTGAAACCGGCGAGGAATTTCTGAAGGCAGCTATTTCCGTGGACGAGGGAGCTTCCTATTTTGGAGAGGTGGCGCTTGTGCCGTATGACAGTCCCATCTCCAACCAGAAGATTCTCTACTACAATACGCTCTTTGATGAAAATGCCGCCTGCCACATCGCCTTCGGCGAGGCCTATCCCTGCCTGAAGGGCGGACAGACCATGTCCAAGGATGAGCTGAAGGCTCACGGCTTGAATGACTCCATTACCCATGTGGACTTTATGGTGGGCACAAAGGACCTGTCCATTGTTGGAACCACCCACGATGGACGGGAGATTCCGGTATTCATAGATGGAAATTTTGCCCCTGCAATTTAAATAAGGAGAAGCAATATGAAAGAAAAAGAACTGTTTGATCCATTTATTCTGCCCGGCGCTGTGGTTGTGGGTGATGTGACGCTGGGGAAGGGCGTGAACATCTGGTACAACGCCGTCCTTCGGGGCGACGAAGGCGCCATTACCGTAGGCGAAGGCACCAACATCCAGGACTGCGCCGTTTTGCATGAGGCAACGGTGGTGGGTGCGGGCTGCACCATCGGTCACGGAGCCACCGTCCATGGCTGCACGGTGGGCGACAATACTCTAATCGGGATGGGTTCCACTGTCCTAAACGGCGCAAAGATCGGAAAGAACTGCATTGTGGGAGCCGGGGCACTGGTCACCGGCAAGATGGATGCGCCGGACGGTTCCATGATTCTGGGCAGTCCCGCCAAGGTGGTTCGCCCGCTGAAGCCGGAGGAGATTGAGGGCAACCGAGCCTCTGCCGCTGGCTATCTTGAAACGGCGGAGTACTACCGCAGCAAACAGCGGTGAATATAAAGCAAAGAGGCAGCCAATGCGGCTGCCTCTTTGTTTTGTCATTGGAACAAAAATGTCGTTCAGCGGAGCAATTCATCCGTAGGCCAGCGGCAGCCATCTTCCGAGAAAGGAAGGCAGAACGTGGGAATGCCCTCCATGGGCGGGGCAATGGAACCCATCTGCCAGAAAAAGCGCAGGCCGTCCGGAGTCAAGTAGAAGTTTTCCCGGTTAAAGGCGCGGCGAAGCTCCTGCTGCCAGGCATCATGGTAGAGGGAGATGCCCTGCTCCTGCCGGCGGCGGATTTCCGTTTCTGCGCACTTAAGAAGCGTTTTGCGAATGGGATAGCGTTTGGGGAAAAAGGCCGAAAGCGGCAGGGGATACCCCGAACGAAGATCCCAGGTATCGCCCCGCTGCATCACATTTCGACGCCCCCCAATGCACTCCCGCATCAGCGTGCTGACGCTGAGCACGCCGCTTTGCGCGCAGGTGACTCGGCAGGTGAGCTCCGCCGTATTAAGGGGCAGAGGAGAGCTGAGTGCCAGCGCCTGCCGATAATCCGCTTGAGAGGCCGGGAACAGCAGCTTTTCACAGTAGCGCAGATAGGAGCGACTTTGCAGCTGATAAAATCGGTCAATCCGCTTTCCAATGCGGCTTTTCTGGTCGACAGGCCGCGGCAGGGAAAGACGGGCCGTTAGGACGGGAATCCCATCCACGGTCCATTCCCGCTCCGCTGTAAAGAGCTCGGTGTCCATACAGTCCAAGAATCTCCCTCCCCTATGTATTCTATATGACAGCTTATGAGGAACCGGGCGGGCAGGTGCGGGAGAAAACAAAAAATGTGGAACTGACACTTTACTTTCACGCAGTAGAATGCTAAAATACATAAAAGAGATTTTTCCACTTTGAAGTGTGAAAGGGTGACGGACATGGTCAAGATCGGCAAAAAGGAAAAAAACGGGGATCTGTACAAGGCCATCCTGCTTTTGAAGGATGAGGACGAGTGCTACGATTTCTTTCAAGATCTGTGCACAGTTTCCGAACTGCGCTCCATGGAGCAGCGGTTTGAGGTGGCATCACTTTTGGACAGCGGCATGATCTATAATGAAATTCTGGAAAAGACCGGCGCCTCCAGCGCGACCATCAGCCGCGTGAACCGCTCCTTGAGCTACGGAACCGGCGCCTATGCCAAAATTTTTGAGCGCCGAAAGAAGCAGTGAGCAGCTACGAGAATCTGGCCGGCGCGTATGACGAGCTGACCGTGGATGTGCAGTACCGGAAACGGGCAGACTGGCTGATACGACAGTTTCGTAAATCCCGGATCCCGGTCCATTCCGTTTTGGATTTGGGATGCGGAACCGGAACCATCGCCTGCCTTCTGGCTGCCCGGGGATATGAAGTGGTGGCGGCGGACGCATCGGAGGAGATGCTGACTGCGGCGGCGCAGAAGGCGTCGGTGCTGGAAAAGGCTCCGCTGTTTTTACATCAGCAGATGCAGCATCTGCGGCTGTTGGAGCCGGTGGATGCTGCTGTTTCCACGCTGGACGCGCTGAACTATCTGACGCGGCCCAAGAATGTGCAGGAGACTTTTCGGCGGGTTTACCGGGCATTGGCCCCCGGCGGGGAATTTTTGTTTGACGTCAATTCACCATATAAGCTGCGGCGGATGGACGGACAGACCTGGCTGGATGAAAAAGAGGATGTCTTTTGCGTCTGGCGGACGGATTTTTCAGAAAAAACCAAAGTATGCACCTATTGGGTGGACCTTTTTGAACAAGAGAAAAATGGCAGCTGGCGGCGCTCTTGCGAGGAGCACCGGGAGCGTGCCTGGGAGACGGAAGAATTGACAGCCTGGCTGCAGGAGGCTGGATTTGCAAAGATTCGCGTTACAGGTGATCTGACGGAGCGAGCACCCCGCACGGATGAGGATCGTTTGATTTTTCGCTGCAGAAAAGAACACTAAGCCTTTAAGGAGAGACAAATCATGGCAGATCAGCTGGTTCGTGCAATTTCCGCCGACGGCTTTGTAAAAGCAACGGCGGTTTCCACTAAATTTTTGACGGAGAGGGCGAGGCAGATTCACCGGACGCTGCCGGTGGCTACGGCGGCTCTTGGCCGCACGCTGGCTGCAGCTTCCATGCTGGGCAACGCTCTGAAAGATTCGGGGTCCAGCGTGACGCTGCAGCTGAAAGGTGGCGGCTCGCTGGGTACGATTCTGGCTGTTTCTGACAATCTGGGCAACGTCCGCGGAACGGTGGACAATCCCGACGTGGATCTTCCCCTGCGGCAGGACGGAAAACTGAACGTGGGCGCGGCAGTGGGAACTGACGGAACACTGACTGTGATTCGGGATCTCAATATGAAGGACCCATACGTGGGCACGGTCTCGCTGCTTTCCGGCGAGATTGCGGACGATCTGGCATCCTATTTCGTGGAATCGGAGCAGATTCCGTCCGCCTGCGGACTCGGCGTTCTGGTGGATCGAGATCAGAGTGTGAAAGTGGCAGGCGGCTATCTGATCCAGCTGATGCCCGGCGCCGGGGAAGATGTCATCGGCAAGGTGGAGGGCGGCGTTCTGGCCGCGGGGAGTGTTACCCATCTGCTGGAGGAATGTGATGATCCGGAAACCATGCTCCGAACCATTTTGAGCGATTTTGACATAGAAGTTTTGGAAAAGACGCCGGTGGAGTATCGCTGCCCCTGCTCAAGACAGCGGATGGAGCGGGCGCTGATCTCCCTGGGGCCCGATGAGATGCGCGCCATGCTGGAAGAACAGGGACAGGCAGAATTGAACTGCCGGTTCTGCGGAGAGAGACAGTTGTTTTCCAGAAATGATCTCGAGAATCTACTGAAAAAAATGAATAAGCAAAAAAACAAAAAAAATGAAATTTAAGGTTGACAGAAAGGGGGGCTTTTAGTATAATAACTTTTGCCGTCTGACGGAGACGGACACTCGGGAGCATAGCTCAGCTGGTTAGAGCATCTGCCTTACAAGCAGGGGGTCACTGGTTCGAGTCCAGTTGTTCCCACCACCTGTAAAACCATGCAGGTGCGTGTTATTTGGCCCGGTAGTTCAGTTGGTTAGAACGCTAGCCTGTCACGCTAGAGGTCGACGGTTCGAGCCCGTTCCGGGTCGCCATTTTGCCCAGATAGCTCAGTTGGTAGAGCAGGGGACTGAAAATCCCCGTGTCGCTGGTTCGATTCCGGCTCTGGGCACCATTTGCGGGCGTAGCTCATCTGGTAGAGCGCCACCTTGCCATGGTGGA
>JALCRR010000032.1 GCA_022652815.1 Oscillibacter sp. | reverse complement strand
GGCAACTGCAACTCAAACCAAAGGGAGGTCACTCAAGAATGAATGACAGTAACAGTTTAGCGCATACGAAATGGAATTGCAAATATCATATTGTGTTCGCGCCGAAATATCGGCGCAAGGTATTTTTCGGCGAAAAGAGGAGAGAAATCGGGAAAATATTGCGACAGCTATGTGAATGGAAACAGGTAAAAATTGTAGAGGCGAAAGTATGTCCTAATCATATCCATATGCTCCTTGAAATACCACCCAAAATTGCGGTTTCGAGTTTCGTGGGGTACTTAAAGGGCAAAAGTTCGCTAATGATTTACGAACAGTACCCAAATCTAAAGTTCAAGTATAGAAACCGTGAATTTTGGTGTCGAGGATACTATGTGGATACCGTAGGAAAGAACGCAAAAAAGATAGAGGAGTATATCAAGAACCAGCTCCAAGAGGATAAGATGGGTGAACAACTAACGATGGGAAGCTACTAAGCCCGCTTGCGGGCTGCCAGTAATAAACTCCATGCAAATGTCAGACCGTACCAACGCCGCATGAGGCGTAGCTAGTAACATAGGGCTACGCCAACATAAGAAAAACCCCCGGCTTGGCCGGGGGTTTCTTATTGATAAAAAGAAGAAGTCTTGCAGTTAAAAAACTGTAAGACTTTCTTTATGGTCGAAGTAGAATGATAGGAATTGTCCGTTATAGGGCAGATGGTGCAAATAAAAATTGCACCCAGAGGCGATTGGCCTCCAGATGCAATCTGGTCGGAGCGGCGGGATTCGAACCCGCGGCCTCTTGGTCCCGAACCAAGCGCGATACCAAGCTTCGCCACGCCCCGGAACAGCACGATTTATTATAGGGAAAAAAATCACTGATGTCAAGCCATAATTTAAAAACTCATATCTCCAGCTCTTGCTGCATAGAATCCAGAAGATGCTGCAAGGGAGGCGGATTCGATGACATCAAGAAGAGCTGGACAACAGATCGGCGAACTGAGCCGACGGAGGAGCAATCCTGCACCAAACCGCCGCAGCACAAGAAAAACACAGCCGGATCGGCATGCAAACCGCAGGCTGGCACAGTTAATTGCCTGCTGCACCATTTTTCTGCTTCTGGTTGCTGCAAAGTTTTTGCTTCCGGAAAGGGCAGCGGGAATCCGGGAACGCGTTTCAGCAGCGCTGAATAAAAACCTGGACGTTCAAGAAGTTTTTTCGGCTGTTGGGCGGGTGACCTCTGGAAAAGAGAATGTACAGGATACATTACAGGACGTTTATCAGGCGGTGTTTCATCCACAAGAGAGCCAGGCAATCGAGACGTCTGCGGCCATTGCGGAATCTGATTTTGGAGAGCCAGACCAACTTTTACTGATGCGCAAATTCAGCGAAGGCACGGGAACATGCGACGGGTGGCTTTCGCCGCAGCACACGCAGACTACTGCGCAGGAAAAACCAACCGAAGAAACAACTGACGCAGCTGCGGAGCAGACTACTGCATCGTCACAGAGCAATCAGACAGAGACAAT
This sequence comes from Oscillibacter sp., assembly GCA_022652815.1. GTDB lineage: Bacteria > Bacillota > Clostridia > Oscillospirales > Oscillospiraceae > Oscillibacter. The sequence goes on along the minus strand of JALCRR010000032.1, from coordinate 24,153 downwards.
GCAGCTTTCCTGCGTCTTGTATTCTGACGAGAACTTGCCAAACAATGTCAGCATGGAACAATCTGTTCTTGGCTTTGATTACTGCACACCCGTTATGGGAACGCTTTCCTCCGGCTTCGGGTACCGGGAACACCCGGTGGAGGGTGAGGAAAAATTTCATTACGGAATTGACCTCGCCGCAGATACCGGAACGGAAATCGACTGTTTTGCGGACGGATGCGTGACGGCGGTGGGGGAGTCCAGCAGTTATGGGAAGTATCTGATTGTGGCGCATGACGACGATTATTCCACGCTATACGCCCATTGCAGCAAGGTATGTGTGTCATCCGGAGAGAATGTAAAAGAAAACCAGAAAATCGCAGAAGTGGGTGAGACCGGAATGGCAACCGGACCACACCTGCATTTTGAAATCCATGAGGGCGACGAGTACATCAATCCCGTTTATTATGTGGACACATCCCCTGTATGAGATGGTGGCAGACACTGGGCTTTTTACTGCTGCTCGCCTGGTTTGGCCAGGTCAGTGGGTGGGAGATACTAGGCCTTGTCTTATGCGCGGCAGCCGTACATGAAGCCGGACATGTGGCGGCAATGAGCCTTTGCGGAGTAAAGCCGCAGCGTTTTCAGCTTTCAGTGTTTGGAGCAGAGATTGCCTTTGATGAAGCCGGCGTTTCCTATCCGCAGGAATTGGCTATCTTCGCCGCCGGACCCGCCGCAGATCTCTTGTGCGGTGCGGCGCTGTGTCTGGCGGCAAAACGCGGCGCGGGTTCTTTTTGCACATCCGGCGCTTTTTGGGTGCTGGGACTATTTAATCTTCTTCCTGTTGCGCCGCTGGACGGCGGTCAGATCCTGCGCCTCGGGCTATGCTGGGCTTTTGGCCCGGAAAGGGGAGAGCGGGTGGCGTCTGTGGTCAGTCTGATGTGCGCTGGAGTGCTTGCGGGGGGCCTTTGCTGGGTCATGCTGGAAAGCCGGGGAAATTTGTGGCTGCTTCCGGCTGCTTTAGGCGGAATGTTGATCGCTTTTCAGACCGGGAAAAGAATAAAAACGGTTTAAAACATCAAAAATGCTGCGCAAATCAGTAAAAAGAGCTTGCTTTTTTAGGAAAACCATGGTATCCTATTACGGCAACAAAGGGCGGTCCTCTGCTGTGTGCGCGCCAAAGTGCCAACGCACCACAGACAAGCGGCATGAACGCCTATAAATTAGGAGGAAATATCCATGGATCTGATTAAGGAACTGAACAAGCAGCAGCTGGAAAAGGAAATGCCCACTGTGCAGATTGGCGATACCGTCCGTATGCACGTCAAGGTCACCGAAGGTTCTCGCGAGAGAATCCAGATCTTCGAGGGCACTGTCATCGCCAAGAAGCATGGCGGCATCGAAGAGTCCATCACCGTTCGTCGTATTTCTTACGGCATCGGCGTTGAGAAGGTTTTCCCGGTCCACTCTCCGTCCATTGACAAGATCGAAGTTGTCCGCGGTGGCAGCGTGCGTCGTGCAAAGCTGTACTATCTGCGTGACCGTGTCGGCAAGGGTGCCAAGGTCAAGGAAAAGCTGTAATTTGGATGCAAAAAAGAGAGAGGCAGTGGCCTCTCTCTTTTCCTTTTTCTGCATTTTGCAAAAAAGTTTGGTTTGTTCGGAGAAACCCTTGTCGTTTTGCTTGCCTTTTGGTATACTAATTATTTAGAATACCTTGAATTTTGAAGCAAAGCGGGAGAGAAGCATGAACGATTCTGATGAAAGTTCCGCACTGGAAAACCGCAGCGGATGGTATGAGTGGGTGCAGGCTTTGGTTTGCGCTGTGCTGGCAGTGGTTCTGGTTTTTACATTTGCTGTGCGCATTATGCGCGTGGATGGCCCGTCCATGCGGGAAACCTTACAGGATCGGGATTTGATGCTGGTGGTCAACTCGGAGTTGAATCACAGCTTTGAACGGGGCGACGTGGTTGTTCTGCGCAAGGAGTCGTTTTTGAACGATCCCATTGTCAAGCGGGTCATTGCGACGGCGGGACAGACCGTGGATATTGATTTTTCAACCGGTAGCGTTTTCGTGGACGGGGAACTGTTGGAAGAGGACTACATCCGGGAGTTGACCTATCTTTCAGAAGGAACACAGTTCCCGCTAACGGTGCCGGAAGGGTGCGTTTTTGTCATGGGTGACAACCGCAACGACAGCGATGACAGCCGGGATGATCGGCTGGGTGTGGTGGATCTGCGCTACGTGATCGGGCAGGCTGAGTTTGTGGTATTTCCCGGCCAGACAGCTGACACCGGGTCCCGCGATTTTTCGAGGATTGGCAGCATTTCCTGATGGATTTCCCGCTGTGCGGTTTGAGGAGAAACAAGTATGAGCGAACAAAACAGCACAACTGAGGAGAAAAAAGACACAGGAGGGCTTTTTGAGTGGGTACAGGCCATGGTTTGCACCGTACTGGTGATTGTCCTGCTGTTTAGCTTTGCAGTCCGTCTGGTCGGCGTAGATGGGCATTCCATGGTACCCTCGCTGCAGGACGGAGACCGGCTCTTGGTGATTAATTCCCTGCTGGATGAGAACTATCAGCGCGGCGATATTGTGGTTTTGCGCAAGGCATCTTTTATGGAAGAGCCGATCGTGAAGCGGGTCATTGCAACGGCGGGGCAGACGGTGAATATTGATTTTTCAACGGGCAGCGTCTTTGTGGATGGGCAGCTGCTGGAAGAGGATTACATCAACGAATTGACTCTGACCATGGAGGGAACGCAGTTCCCGTTGACGGTGCCGGAGGGAGCCATCTTCGTGATGGGCGACAACCGGAACAACTCCACAGATTCCAGAGATTCCCGCGTGGGAACCGTTGACACCCGCTATGTGATCGGCAGGGCGGTGTTTCTGGCGTTTCCCGGCGCAGATTACGAAACGGAGAAGCGGGACTTTTCCCGCATTGGCCTAATTGGCTGAGGATGGTAAAATGAATATTCAGTGGTATCCCGGTCATATGACGAAAACCCGCCGTATGATCGTGGAACAAATTAAAAATGTGGATGCGGTCTGCGAAATTCTGGATGCAAGAATTCCGGTTTCCAGCCGGAACCCGGACGTGGACGAGCTGACGGTTGGAAAACCAAGACTGATAGTTTTAAACCGGGTGGATCAAGCAGACCCGGAGTCAACTAAGCTGTGGGCGGCCTACTTCCGGAAAAACGGCTGGGCTGTGCTGGAATCTAATGCCAAGGACGGAAACGGCACCAAGAAGTTTGCACTTGCCGTGAGGAGCCTGCTGGCGGACAAGCTGAAAGCTTACGCCGAAAAAGGGCAGAACCGCGTCATGCGCGTGATGATCCTGGGCATCCCCAACGTGGGAAAATCCACGTTTATCAATCAGATTTCCCACCGGAAAACGGCCCGAACCGAGGATCGCCCCGGCGTTACTCGCTCCAAGCAGTGGGTTCCCATCGACAATACGCTTGAGCTGCTGGATACTCCGGGCATCCTGTGGCCGAAATTTGAGGATCAGAGCGTGGGAATGAACCTGGCCTACACCGGCGCGGTGAAGGACGAGGTTATGGATCTGGAGGAGCTTGCAAGCGGGTTGATTTCCTACCTTGCAAAGAACTATCCAGAGGCGTTGACCGCCCGTTATAAGCTGGTTCCCGAGGAGGGAATGTCCGGCTACGATCTGCTGATTGCTGCGGGACGGAAGCGTGGCTTCCTGGTTTCCGGTGGAGAAGTGGACACGGAACGCATGGCCAAGATTTTACTTGACGAGTTCCGGGGTGGCAAGCTTGGACGCTTTACACTGGAAAGCCCGGAAAGCGTGCCCCATGCATGAACTGGAGCACCCCTGGACGCTGGAGGAAGCAGCCTTTGACGCAGGCTTTGAGACGGTCTGCGGTACAGACGAGGCGGGCGCAGGCCCTCTGGCGGGGCCGGTTTATGCCGCCGCTGTGGTCTTGCCGCGGGGGCTGATCATTGACGGTTTGAACGACTCCAAAAAGCTGTCACCGAAAAAGCGGGACGAGCTGTATGGCGTGATTTGCGCCGATGCGATATCGTTCGCTGTGGCATCTGCTTCGGTTGCAGAAATTGAGAAGCTGAATATTCTTAATGCCCGGATGTTGGCCATGAGCCGGGCAATCGAGGGGCTGAACATTCCGCCGGATTACGTGCTGATTGACGGCAATCGGGACTGCGGCGGTCAGTGCCATGTGACGGATCTGCACCATGAGACTGTCATCGGCGGAGACGGGAAAAGCGCCTCCATTGCGGCGGCTTCCATTCTGGCGAAGGTCAGCCGGGACCGCTATGTCTGTGAGGTACTGGGTCGGGAATACCCGGAATACCAGTTTGCCAAGCACAAGGGCTACGGGACGAAGCTCCACTACGAAATGCTGGACAAGTATGGCCCATGTCCGGAGCACCGCATGAGCTTTCTGAAGAAGTGGGAAGAGCGGAAATGACAACAACGTCACTGGGAAACAGCGGGGAGGCGGAAGTCGCCCGCTACCTGCGAAAAAACGGTTACACGCTGCTTGCAAGTCAGTGGCGCTGCCGATTTGGCGAAATTGATCTGATTGCGCGCACAAAGCACGGTCTGTTGTGCTTGATCGAGGTTAAGCAGCGCAGCAACCTCTCCGTTGGCCTACCAAGGGAGTTTGTGGACGCGCACAAGCAGAACAAGCTGCGGACGGCGGCGGAGGCCTATTTAAGCCGCTATGAGCTGGACGAGCCGGTGCGGTTTGACGTGGCCGAGGTCTATACGGATGAAAGCAACCGCGTTTTGAAAGTTGAATATCTGGAAAACGCGTTTTGATACTGATTTTTTCCAAAAAAGTGAGGAATAGATTATGAAGTATTACAGTACAAGAGACAAATCTCTGCACATTGATGCCGCCGAGGCCATTAAAATGGGTCTTTCCCGGGACGGCGGCTTGCTGACGCCCTGCGAAATTCCACGGATCAGTGAGGACTTTTTGAAGGAGCTAGTGCCTGCCACCTATCAAGAACGGGCGGCAAAGGTCATGGCACTGTATCTGACGGACTACTCGGAAGCGGAACTAAAGGGCTTTGCTGACAATGCCTACGACCCGGACAAATTTGATACGGCAGCGGTAGCACCCGTCCGCACGGTCAATGAGAACACCCACTGCCTGGAGCTGTGGCACGGCCCCACCTCCGCATTCAAGGACATGGCGCTGCAAATGCTGCCCCAGCTGCTTTCTGCAGCTCTGCGCAAGACCGGCGAGAAAAAGACGGTGTGCATTCTGGTGGCAACGTCCGGTGACACCGGCAAGGCAGCCATGGAGGGCTTTTCCGATGTGCCGCAGACCAGAATTATGGTCTTTTATCCCAAGAATGGTGTTTCCGCCATTCAAGAGCTGCAGATGGTCACGCAGGAGGGACAGAACGTGGGCGTTTGCTCCGTGGTGGGCAACTTCGACGATGCACAGTCCGGCGTGAAGCGCATCTTTTCCGATGTGTCCATCCGGAAAACGCTGGAAGATCGTGGATTTTTCCTGTCCTCTGCCAACTCTATTAACTGGGGACGCATTCTGCCGCAGGTGGTTTATTACATTTCCGCTTACTGCGATCTGGTGCGGGATGGCAAGCTGACGATGGGCGATCCCGTGAATTTCTGTGTGCCCACCGGTAACTTCGGCGATATTTTGGCGGCCTACTATGCCAAGAAGATGGGTCTGCCGGTTGGCAAACTGATCTGTGCCTCCAACTGCAACGATGTGCTGACGGACTTCCTGCGCACCGGCATTTATGACCGCAACCGTCCCTTCCACACCACCATGAGTCCGTCGATGGACATTCTGATTTCCAGCAATCTGGAGCGGCTGCTGTTCGACCTGTCCGGCCAGAATGACGCCGAGGTGCGGGGCTACATGGAACAGCTGACCAAAGAGGGAAAATATGAGGTTTCCGATGCGATCAAGGCACAGCTGAAGGAGCTTTTCTGGGGCGGCTGCTGCGACGAGAACGGCACGGCGACCACCATCGGCAGCTATTACAAGGATAAAAACTATCTGATTGACACCCACAGCGCCGTGGCAGCGGACGTGATGGAGCAGTACCGCGCCGAGACCGGCGACAAGACCGTGACGGTGTTCGTTTCGACTGCTTCGCCCTACAAGTTCTGCAACCATGTGCTCAAGGCCGTTGGGGAAACTCCGGTCAGCCAGGGCGTGGAGCTGATCGATCAGCTGCAAAGCGTATCCGGCGTAGCGGCGCCCAGACGGTTGAAAGAGCTGAAGGGCAAGACGAGACGCTTTGATCTGTGCACCGAAAAGACCGGCATGGACGGCGTGGTGCTGGACTTTTTGAAGTAAAAGAGCAAGGGAGCGGATGGAGGTTTCGCTGAAAGGCGGAACCGAAGGAACGCGGACTTTGCGACGACGATGAAAGGAGGGGCGCTATGGCCCTGTATGCAATCGGGGACCTGCACCTCTCCCTAACGGCGAACAAGTCCATGGAAGTGTTCGGCGAGGGCTGGCGGGATTATGTGCCGCGTATAAAAGCGGCACTGTCTGAGTTGACCGCGGCGGACACGCTGGTGCTGGCGGGGGATACCTCCTGGGGCATTGATCTGGCGGAAGCCGAGGCGGATTTTCAATTTCTGGAACAGTTTCCCTGCCGGAAACTGCTGATTAAGGGAAATCACGACTACTGGTGGAGCACAATTTCCAAGATGACGGAGTTCTTTGCGGAGAAACAGTTTACAACGCTGGATTTTCTTCACAACAACTGCGCCTTTTACGGAGATTGGGCGCTGTGCGGAACCCGGGGCTGGTTTGAAGAAGACAATCAGAAGCCACAAAATGCCAAGGTTCTGAACCGGGAGGTCATGCGGTTGGAAACCTCGCTGAAGGCAGCGGGAGAGAGACCCATCCTGTGCTTTCTGCACTATCCGCCGCTGTATCAGGGCTATGAATGCCCGGAGATTTTGAGCCTGCTGAATCGATACCACGTCAAGCAGTGTTTTTACGGGCATCTTCACGGGCCAACGATCCACCGGGCGATCAACGGAAGCCGGGGAGAGATCGAATTTTCCTTGATTTCTGCAGATGCTTTGGGCTTTATTCCAAAAAAAATCTGCGAATAAACAAAAAAGGTATAGCTTTTTGGAATTTTTTCTGGTAAAATATCATGTCGCACCGGTTTCATACCGGCGATGAACGGAGGAGTAAACAAAATGAGTGTGAAAAGCTGTGAAAAACTGGAAAAGAACGAGGTCGCTCTGACCATTGAAGTCGGTGCGGAGCAGTTCGAGGCTGCTGTTGAGAAGGCCTATTATGAGAAGCGCAAGGATATTCGTGTCCCCGGCTTCCGTCCCGGAAAGGCCCCTCGCCAGCTGATTGAGAAGATGTATGGCGAAGGCGTATTCTATTCTGACGCCATTGATAATGTTTGGTTCGATGCCTACAAGTCCGCGATTGAAGAGGAGAAGCTGCAGATCGTCGGCGATCCCAAGGTGGAACTGGTGGGCGAGGTTACCAAGGACGGCTTTACGTTTAAGGCAACTGTTCCTGTCTATCCCGAGGTGACTCTGGGCCAGTATAAGGGCCTGTCCGCTGCCAAGGCAGAGGTCAAGGTTTCTGCCGCTGACGTGGATGAGAAGCTCAAGGAGCTGACCGATCGCAACACCCGTCTGGTTTCCGCTGACCGCGAAGCCAAGAACGGCGACGTGGCTGTGATCGATTACAAGGGCACCGAGAACGGCAGGGCCTTTGAGGGCGGCACCGCTGAGAATTACAGCCTCGAGCTGGGCTCCGGTTCCTTCGTTCCCGGCTTTGAAGAGCAGGTTGTCGGCATGAAGGCCGGCGAAGAGAAGGACATCGACATCACTTTCCCCGAGGATTATCACAAGGATCTGGCCGGTAAGGCTGTTGTGTTCCACGTGAAGGTCAACGAGGTCAAGGAGAAGGAAATTCCCGCTCTGGACGACGAGTTCGCAAAGGACGTCTCCGAGTTTGATACCCTGAAGGATCTGAAGGCAGATCTGAAGAAGAAGATCACCGCTGAGCGCGAAGATGCCGCCAAGCAGGGCTTTGAAGATCTGTTGATGCAGCAGATTGCCGACAACATCACCTGCGATGTTCCCGACGCCATGGTCGAGACCCAGGCAAAGCGTTTCTTGGACAACTTCCGCACCCAGATCCAGTCTCAGGGCATTCCCTATGAGCAGTATCTGAAGCTGACCAAGATGGATGAGAACAAGTTGCTGGAAGATGCCAAGGAGCCCGCATTGAAGCAGGTTCGCGTGGATCTGGCGCTGGCTGCCATCATCAAGGAAGAGAAGATCGAGGTCACCGACGACGAGATCGAGGCTGAGTACAAGGATCTGGCCGAGAAGTACGGCATGGACGTCGAGACTGTCAAGAAGTATCTGCAGAAGGATGCCATTGAGGATCAGGTCAAGAGCCGCAAGGCCATTGCTGTTGTCAGCGAGAGCGCCACGGCTACAAAGCCGGAGGCCAAGAAGGCTGAAGACGGCGAAGAAAAGCCCGCCAAGAAGCCTGCTGCCAAGAAGACCACCGCCAAGAAGGCAGAGGATGGCGAGAAGAAGCCCGCTGCTAAGAAAACTGCTGCAAAAAAGACAGAGACTGCTGAAAAGAAGCCCGCCGCCAAAAAAACCGCAAAGAAGACCGAGGAATCCAAATAATTCCGGGTATACTATTTGTGCGCAGACAGTTTCTGTACATGAAATGACAGAATTCCCGTGGTAACTGCGGTATCATGGTTTTTCTAGCAGCCATGATGTCGCTGTGGCATCAGCGCCGAACGTCCCCATGGGGCTTAAGGCGCTTTTGCCATATTTTCCACCGGCTTTTGTGTGGGCCGGATGAGGGGAAAAGATTGTGATTTCTGGGAGCATTGATTCAAGGAGGTAATTTCCAATGAGCTTAGTTCCTTATGTAGTCGAGCAGACAACTCGGGGAGAGCGTTCCTATGACATTTTCTCCCGCCTGCTCAATGACCGAATTGTATTTCTGGGCGAGGAGGTCAATGCGACCAGCGCCAGCTTGATCGTGGCCCAGCTCCTCTATCTGGAGGCACAGGATCCCGACAAGGACATCCAACTGTATATCAACAGCCCCGGCGGCAGCGTCACGGACGGCATGGCCATCTATGACACGATGCAGTATATCAAGTGCGATGTTTCCACCATTTGTGTCGGCATGGCTGCCAGCATGGGCGCATTCCTGCTGTCCTCCGGCGCGAAGGGCAAGCGGATCGCTCTGCCGAATTCTGAAATTATGATTCACCAGCCCTCCGGCGGATTCCAGGGTCAGGCAACGGATATTGAGATCCATGCCCAGGCCATTCTGCGCATCAAGCAGCGCCTCAATGAGATTATGGCTGCCAACTGCGGCCGTACGATCGCCGAGGTCAAGGACGCCACGGAGCGCGACAACTTCCTGTCTGCGGAGGAGGCCAAGGACTTTGGCCTCGTGGACAAGATCATTACCAAGAGATAAAAGACTCTGGAACCAATCTGGACAACCGAGGTGGTATTATGAGCGACGACAGCAAAAAATCTCTCCGCTGTTCTTTCTGCGGAAAGCATGAACAGCAGGTGCATAGAATGATCCAGGGTCCCGGTGTGCGGATTTGCGACGAGTGCGTACAGCTTTGCATGAGCATTCTGAACGATGGCTATGAGGATACCCATACCAACGAGTTGGAGGATATCCCCGATAAGCTCCCCACACCCAAGGAAATCAAGGAAATTCTGGATCAGTATATCATTGGCCAGGACGAAGCAAAAATCGCTTTGAGCGTGGCTGTCTACAACCATTACAAGCGGATTTTCTTCGGCGGCGACGAGGACGTGGAGCTCCAAAAGAGCAACATCTTGATGATCGGCCCCACCGGCTCCGGCAAAACGCTGTTCGCCCAGACACTGGCTCGGATTTTGAAGGTTCCCTTTGCCATTGCGGACGCAACAACACTGACAGAGGCCGGCTACGTGGGCGACGATGTGGAGAACATCCTCCTGCGTCTGCTGCAGGCGGCGGACTTCGACGTGGAGCGCGCCGAGCACGGCATCATCTATGTGGATGAGATCGACAAGATCGCCCGCAAGAGCGAGAATGTCTCCATTACCCGCGACGTTTCTGGCGAGGGTGTTCAGCAGGCACTGCTGAAAATTGTCGAGGGAACAGTTGCCAATGTGCCGCCGCAGGGCGGGCGCAAGCATCCCCATCAGGAGTTCATTCAAGTGAATACCAAGAACATTCTCTTTATCTGCGGCGGCGCGTTTGACGGTCTGGAAAAGATCATCGAGCACCGCGTGGAGCAGAAGAGCATCGGCTTTGATGCCCCCGTCGTCAGCAAAAAAGATCAAGAGGTCGGCAAGCTGTTCCAACAGGTGCAGCCCCACGATCTTTTGAAGTTTGGCATCATTCCGGAACTGGTGGGACGTCTGCCGGTCATTACCTCGCTCAATTCTTTGAGCCGGGATGATCTGGTGCAGATTCTCACACAGCCGAAAAACGCGCTGGTCAAGCAGTATGAAAAGCTGTTTGAATACGACGATGTGGCGCTGGAATTCAAGAGGGAAGCGCTGGAAGCCGTGGCTGACAAGGCCATCGAGCGGAACATCGGTGCCCGTGGACTGCGGGCGGTGATGGAGGGCATGCTGACGGAAATCATGTATGAGATTCCATCGGATCCCACCATCGAAAAAGCTGTTATTACAAAGGAATGCGTGGACGGAACCGGAAAACCGGAGCTGACCCGCAACCCGCAGAAGATCAATTATGCAGTGAAGCTGAACGCCGGCAAAAAGGAGAGTACCCCGGTTTCCGGGACCTCCGATCCTGCCTCGGCGTCTTAAGGCCGAGCCGCAGATCAGCGGATAACGGGAGGGACGCCTTGGCGCCCCTCCCTTGTTCCAGAAAGGAAAATAACCCATGGAAGCAACGACTTTGAATATTCCCGTTCTGGCCCTTCGGGGTCTGACGGTTTTCCCACAGATGAATATGACCTTCGACGTGGAACGCCCCATTTCCATCCGTGCGCTGGAGCACGCCATGGAGACGGATCAGATGATCTTTCTGGTGACCCAGAAGGAAATCGGTGTCACACAGCCCACGGAGAAGGATCTTTATGAGATCGGTACAGTGTCTCATATTACCCAGGTCCTGCGCATCAATGCAAACTCCGTGCGCGTTATGGTAGAGGGAAAGGCTCGCGCCCAGATGAAACGGCTGTGGCAGAGCGCCCCCTATTTGCAGGCGAACGTTGAGCAGATTCCGGAGGAAGAGGAGAGCGAGGCATTTCGCTCCAGCGCTAGAACGGAAGCGCTGCTGCGCCAGACGGTGACGCTGTTCGGCGAGTATGCCGAGATGGCAGGCGGCGTGGCCGAGGAAGTGCAGTCCACGGTGATGGACTGCCGAAAGCTGGGCTATCTGGCGGACTATATTGCACAGAATATTAACATCCGTTCCAGTGACAAGCAGGAAATCTTGAATGAGGTCAACCCGTATCTGCGTCTCAAGCGCATGAATGCGTTTTTGGGCCGGGAAAACGACGTGCTCAGCTTTGAGCATGAGATGGAGGGCAAGGTTCGCGAACAGCTGGAGCGTTCGCAGCGGGAGCAGATTCTGCGCACCCAGATTCATGTCATGCAAAACGAGCTGGGTGACCAGGATGACGATGACGACGAACTGGAGACTTACCGCAATCGCATTATGGAGCTGAAGCTGCCGGACGAGACGGAGAAGCATCTGCTGAAAGAAGTCAACCGCATTGCAAAGCAGCCTTTTGGCAGCGCTGAAGCTGCGGTTTCCCGCAATTATCTGGACGTTTGTCTGGAAATGCCCTGGAACATCACCACAAAAGAGCGTCTGAACGTGGATGCTGCCCGGAAAATTCTGGACCATGACCACTTTGGCTTGCAGAAGGTCAAGGAGCGGATCCTGGAATCTCTGGCAGCGCGCCAGATGAATCCGGAGGGAAAGGGACAGATCATCTGCCTGGTTGGCCCTCCGGGCGTCGGAAAGACCTCCATCGCCATCTCCGTTGCCAGAGCCGTAAACCGCAAGCTGGCTCGTTTGAGCCTCGGCGGTGTGCGGGATGAGGCGGACATTCGCGGTCACCGCAAGACTTACATAGGCGCGATGCCCGGCCGCATTGTAGAGGCCATCAGCCGCTGCGGGTCCATGAATCCGCTGCTGCTGCTGGACGAGATTGACAAGCTGGGCAGCGACTATCGGGGCGATCCGGCCTCCGCACTGCTGGAAGTGCTGGATTCCGAGCAAAATGATACGTTCCGCGATCATTTTCTGGAGATTCCACTGGATCTTTCCAAAATTATGTTTATCACAACGGCCAATACGACGGAGACCATTCCGCAGCCGCTGCTGGACCGGATGGAAGTGATTGAGCTGGGCAGCTATACCGACGAGGAAAAGCTGCAGATTGCAAAGATTCACCTGCTTCCCAAGCAACTCAAGGAGAACGGCCTAAAGAAATCCCAGCTCCGGATGGACGACGATACCCTGCGGGCAGTCATCTGCGACTACACCCGCGAAGCCGGCGTCCGAAAGCTGGAACGGCAGCTGGCCAAGCTGTGCAGAAAGGCGGATATGCGCCTTCTCACAGGAGATGTAAAGCGAGTTACCATTACAAATGAAAACCTAAAAGACTTCCTAGGCGTGAAGCCGTATACCGGCTCCGTGCATACGGAAAAGGAAGAAGTCGGCGTTGTCAACGGCCTTGCCTGGACAGAAGCCGGCGGCGAAATTCTGGAAGTCGAAGTGAATGTCATGGACGGAACTGGAAAGCTGGAACTGACCGGCAATCTGGGCGATGTGATGAAGGAATCCGTGCAGACGGCCATGTCGTGCCTTCGCAGCCGGGTGAAACAGCTTAGCATTGACCCGGAATTTTACAAGAACAAGGACATCCATGTTCATTTTCCGGAGGGCGCCGTGCCCAAGGACGGCCCTTCCGCCGGTATTGCCATCGCAACGGCCATGACCTCGGCGCTGACAGGGCGGAAGATCAAGGCAAAGACCGCCATGACCGGAGAGATTACGCTTCGGGGCCGGGTTCTGCCGATTGGCGGACTGCGGGAAAAGACAATGGCTGCGCTGCGAAACGGCGTGAAAACCGTGCTGATTCCAAAGGAAAACGAGCGGGATTTGGAGGAGATCGATCAGACGGTGCGAGCCGGACTGCAATTCGTGCCGGTTTCAACCCTTGACGAAGTTCTGTCCCACGCACTGTGTCAGACGGCGGCCAAGCTCCATGAAGAGCCCGTAGCTGCGTTTGCACCGGTTCCTCCCGCAAGGGACAACGGAGATGGTGCCGCGCTGCGGCAATGAAAGAAGGAGGAGCAAATGGCTCTGAATTTCGCAAAGACCGAATTTGTCCGCTCGGCGGCAGGTCGGGAACAGTTCTTGAGGGATCGTCTGCCGCAGATCGCGTTTGCAGGCAGATCCAACGTGGGAAAATCCTCGGTAATCAATAAGCTAACTGGGAAAAAGAAACTGGCGTTTGTCGGTTCTGCACCTGGAAAAACAACCCAGATCAACTACTTTTCCATTGAGGGGCATGCCTATCTGGTGGATCTGCCGGGCTACGGCTACGCCAAGGTCAGCCGCTCTGAAAAGGAACGCTGGGGCAAGCTGATGGAGGATTACTTTCAAGATGAGGCAGGTTTGATTACGCTGGGCGTCTTGATTGTAGATGCCCGCCACAAGCCAACGGCGGATGACGTAACCATGCACAACTGGTTCCGGGAATCTGGATGCCCGGAGATCGTGGTTGCCAACAAGCTGGATAAGCTGAAGGCCCGCGAGGTGGAAGAAAATCTGGCGCTGATCCGTGAGACGCTGGACATGGATGATGAGGAAGCGTTAATTCCGTTTTCCGCCGAAAAGGGAACCGGACGAGACGAGTTACTCAGGTCCATTCTCACACAATGCGGCTAAAAAAAGGGAGACGCTGCGGCGTCTCCCTTTTTTGCGGAAAAACTTTTACTTACCCCCTATGCAAAACGAGGAAAATACGGTAAAATATCAAATGAACTCATAGAATAATTGGAGGGGTTGCTAAATGGCAAAGCCTGTGTACAAGCGCGTTCTGCTGAAAATCAGCGGCGAGGCGCTGGCCGGAGACAAGCATTCCGGCCTCGATTTTGAAGTAATTGGCAAGGTCAGCGATGTGATCAAGCAGTGCCTGGACATGGGTGTTCAGGTGGGCGTGGTCATCGGCGGCGGAAATTTCTGGCGCGGCGTGAAAGACGGCGGCGGCAAAATGGAGCGTACCCGCGCAGACCATATGGGCATGCTGGCAACAGTGCTCAACTGCCTGGCAGTGGCTGACGTGATGGAGCAAAAGGGAATTCCCGTCCGCGTCCAGACCGCAATCGAGATGCGCGCCATTGCAGAGCCGTATATCCGTTCCCGCGCCATCCGGCATCTGGAAAAGGGCCGCGTGGTTATTTTCGGCTGCGGAACTGGCAACCCGTTCTTCTCTACGGACACCGCAGCAGTCCTGCGTGCTGCCGAGATTGGTGCAGACGTGATTCTGCTTGCTAAGAACGTGGACGGCGTTTACAATGCCGACCCTGTGAAGGATCCCACCGCTGTCAAATACGACAGCATTTCCTATGACGATGTGCTGGCACAGCACCTGAGCGTGATGGATTCCACGGCAACGTCCCTGTCTATGGATAACCATATTCCCGTCCTGCTCTTTGCCCTGAAGGACCCTCAGAATATTGTCCGCGCCCTGTGCGGAGAAAAAATCGGAACGATCGTCAAGGAGTAAGGTCTGCCGGATACGGCGGACTGCATGATGAAAGGAAGGAACCACTATGTTGTCTAAGGATACCTACAAGATTTACGAGGAGAAAATGCACAAGAGCATCGATGCCGTGAATGCGGACTTTGCATCTGTCCGCGCAGGCCGCGCCAACGCATCTGTACTGGATCGGATTATGGTGGATTACTACGGCACCCCAACTCCCGTTCAGCAGATCGCCTCGATTGCTTCACCCGACCCCCGCTCCCTGGTCATTCAGCCCTGGGACGTATCGGCGGTCAAGGCAATCAAAAAGGCCATTGAGACGTCTGATCTGGGAATCAATCCCCAGGATGACGGTAAGTCCCTGCGCCTTGCATTCCCCCAGTTGACGGAGGAGCGCCGCAAGGAGCTGGTCAAGCAGATTCACAAGTATTCCGAAAACGGCAAGATTGCCGTCCGTAACGTTCGCCGCGACGCAATCGATGCCTTTAAGAAGAAGGAAAAAGCCTCCGAAATTACCGAGGATGATCGGAAAGAAGCGGAAGAGACCTTGCAGAAGCTGACCGATGACAGCTGCAAGAAGATCGACGAGCTGCTGGCAAAAAAAGAAAAGGAACTGATGGCAGTCTGATGGCTGACACACAGAAAACCGCGACGGCGGGGCAGGTGGATCCAACCCGCCTGCCCCGTCACATCGCTATTATTATGGATGGAAACGGGCGCTGGGCGACTCGGCGCGGTTTGCCTCGAACTGCCGGCCACAAGGCCGGCGCGGAGACGTTCCGCCGCATCGCCACCTACTGCAAGAATCTCGGCGTGCAGTATCTGACGGTCTACGCCTTTTCCACGGAAAACTGGAAACGCTCTGCCGATGAGGTGGGGGCGATTATGAGCCTGCTGAAAAAGTATCTCATGGAAGCCGTGGATACCATGGAGCGGGACAACATTCGTCTGCACTTTTTTGGGGATATGACGCCCATTGACCCGGAGCTGCGGGCGCTGGCCAGAGAGACGGACGAAATCACCGAGCATCTGGACGCCAATGCGTTTCAGGCGAATGTCTGCCTAAATTACGGAGGCCGGGACGAGATTCTCCGGGCAGCACGTGCCTTTGCCCGGGATTGCGCCGATGGAAAGAAAAACCCCGAGGAGCTGGACGATGCGGCATTTTCAACCTATCTGGATTCTGCCGGCGTGCCAGACCCGGATTTGATTATCCGCCCGTCGGGAGAACAGCGAATTTCTAACTTTCTTCTGTGGCAGTGCGCCTATTCGGAGTTTTACTACACGGATGCACTGTGGCCGGACTTTGACGAAGCGGAGCTGAACCGCGCCATTGTTGCATTCCAGTCAAGAGACCGCCGCTACGGCGGTGTGAAGAAATAACCCTTTACAAGAGAGAAGGACGAAATCATGTTGAAACGAGTCCTTGTGGCCGTGATCGGCATTCCAGCACTGATTGGCGTTTTGAGTTTTGCACCGTCTTGGGCAACCATGCTGCTGACGGCGGCCTTGTGCGGCATCGGCGCCCACGAGCTGATCCATGCCATCGCTAGTGAACAGGGAAAGAAATATCCGGCACTCACCGGCGCGGGACTGATTTCCGCCGTGGTCGTGGAGGCAACGGCAATTCCTGTTTTCATTTATCTGGCGGACTGGGCAAAGAAAAGCGGCATAAATGAGGAATGGATTCTGCCTTTCGCCATGCTGATCGTTTTGATTCTGCTGTTTGTGTATGCCATTACAGGCTATGGAAAAGAGCGGGCAATTCCGTTTTCCGATGTGACTGCCGCTATTTTTGCGGGCCTTGTATTCCCGCTGATGCTCGCGTGCCTTTTGCAGCTGCGGCTGCTGGAATACGGCGAGATTCTGGTATGGATGCCGTTGGCGATTTCTTTCGGGAGCGATACCTGCGCTCTGTTTGCAGGCATGGCGTTTGGCAAGCACAAGATGGCTCCGCTGGTCAGCCCCCATAAGACGATAGAGGGCGGCATCGGGGGGCTTCTGGGCGGCGTTTTGGGATTGCTGATTCTCAAATGGATTGCCCGGGCTGTGGCAGGCGTTACGTTCCTTGCCTACTGGCAGATTTTAGTGATTGGACTTGCATGCTCCGTGATCAGCGAGATCGGTGATCTGAGCTTTTCCGTCATCAAACGGGAATACGGCATCAAGGATTACGGCAAACTGCTGCCAGGACACGGCGGCGTGCTGGATCGCTTTGACAGCGTGACGTTTACGGCACCGATGGTTTACTGCCTGGTGCTGATGCTGGCGCATTAAAGAATGTTTTCAGAATTGGGAAGTACACTATGACAAAGACAATTTCCATACTTGGCTCCACGGGATCGATCGGTCGGCAGTCGCTGGATGTGGCGCAGCAGCTTGGATTGCGCGTTGCTGCCTTGACAGCCAACAGCAGTGTTGAACGCATGGAGCAACAGGTGCGGCAGTTTCAGCCCAGCCTTGCAGTGCTATATGACGAAAAGGCGGCGGATGATCTGCGGGTGCGAATCGCTGACACCAAGACACGGGTCGCTTCCGGCCTTGACGGCCTTCAAGAGGCTGCGACGCTGCCGGAGGCAGATACCGTGGTCACAGCCGTTGTGGGCATGATCGGATTGCAGCCGACACTGGCCGCAATCCGGGCCGGCAAGCGGATTGCACTTGCCAATAAAGAGACGCTGGTCTGTGCGGGCGAGTTGGTCATGGCAGAGGCTAAGCGCTATGGCGCGGAAATTGTGCCAGTGGACAGTGAACACTCGGCTGTTTTTCAGTGCCTGCAGGGCTGCCGAGGTCAAAAGGAGATTCGTCGGCTACTGATCACCTGCTCCGGCGGACCGTTTTACGGGCGGAACTATGAGGAGCTGGCTTCGGTTACAAAGGCGGAGGCTCTGCGGCATCCAAACTGGAAAATGGGGCCAAAGATCACCGTGGACTGCGCTACGTTGATGAACAAGGGTCTGGAACTGATTGAGGCGATGCGGCTGTATGGACTGCCGCTTTCAAAGGTTTCGGCGGTGATTCATCGCCAGAGCATTGTCCATTCCATGGTCGAGTTTCAAGACGGGGCCGTGCTTGCACAGATGGGGACGCCGGATATGCGCCTGCCCATCCGCTATGCATTTACCTACCCCAACCGCGGGGTGAACCCCGAAGAGCCGCTGGATCTGCTTTCCTGCCCGCCGCTGACCTTTGCCCAGCCGGATTTGCAGGCGTTTCCGTGCCTGCGCCTTGCCATGGAGGCAGCGCAGGAGGGCGGTACCGCTTGCGCGGTGCTGAACGGCGCCAACGAGGCAGCCGTGCGGCTGTTCTTAACTGAAAAGATCGGCTTTCTGGATATTCCACGTCTGGTTGCAGTCGCCAGGGAAGCGGTTGCAGTTCAGCAAAATCCGACGCTTGCGGATATTCTGGAAGCGGATGCCAGCGCCCGAAAGGCGGTTTTGGAGGGAAAATAAGGAGATTTGCGCATGACCATTGTCTATATTCTGGCGGCAATTTTAATTTTCGGAGTCCTAATTGCCGTCCATGAGCTGGGGCATTTCCTGGCGGCCAAGGCCTGTGGCGTGCAGGTCAACGAGTTTTCCATCGGAATGGGCCCTGCACTCTGGCACCACAAAAAAGGGGAGACAGAATACTCCCTGCGAGCCCTGCCTATCGGCGGATTCTGCGCCATGGAGGGCGAGGAGGAATCCTCGGACAGCCCACGGGCACTGAGCAGCCAGGGGTTTTGGAAGAAGTTTGTGATTTTTGCCGCTGGTTCCTTCGTGAATTTTCTAACCGGCCTTTTGATCGTTGTGATTCTTTATTCGTCAGCTGCCGGTTTCTATTCTACGGAGCTGACGGGCTTTGCACCGGAATGTACCGCGCAATCCGACGGACTGATGACCGGCGATACAATTTACTCCGTTGACGGCGAGCGGGTGTATCTTTTCAGCGATTTGGATTTACTGTTCGGCCTAAACAAGACGGGATCATTCGATCTGGTTGTGCTGCGGGACGGAGAAAAAGTGGCGCTGGACAAGATTTCTATGCCGGTGCAGACCTGCACCTCGGCAGATGGCACGAGCTATTCGGGGCGAGGACTGTTTTTTGGAAAGACCGTTGGGGGCACTGTGGCAACCCGCTTGCAGTACAGCTGGCTCAATACGATGGATTTTGCACGAATTGTGCGGCTGAGCCTGCAAATGCTGGTGACCGGGAAAGCAACCATGAATGATGTCAGCGGACCGGTGGGCATTGTCTCCACCATTACGCAGGTCGGCAAGGAATCCGAGACGGCCCGGGACGCGGTGGAGAATATTCTCTACTTTGCCGCACTGATTGCGGTGAACCTGTCCATCATGAATATGCTGCCCATTCCGGCTCTGGACGGCGGGCATATTTTCTTTCTGATTGTGGACACCATAGCGTTGGCTCTGTTCAAAAAGAAGATTCCGGACAAATACGAGGCGGCGCTGAACATGGTATTTCTGGTGGCACTGATGGGCTTTATGGCGGTTGTGACTTTCCATGATGTATTCAAGCTGATCCAATAGGAGGCTGACGATGACAAAAAAATTGTTTGTAGGCCAGGTGGCTGTGGGCGGCGGTGCGCCAGTCTCCATTCAGTCCATGTGCAATACGAAAACGGATGATGTGGCTGGAACGGTGACTCAGATTAAGCGCCTTCAAGATGCCGGCTGCGAGATCATCCGCGTGGCGATTCCCGATGAATCGGCGGCTCTTGCTATTGATAAGATCAAAGAGCAGATCGATCTGCCTTTGATCGTGGATATTCACTTCAATTACAAGTACGCCCTAATGTGCGCAGAACGCGGTGCGGATGCCATCCGCATCAACCCGGGAAACATCGGGGGAGAGGACCACGTAAAGGCTGTGGCAGACGCCTGCCGACAGCGGAAGATTCCAATCCGCATCGGCGTTAATGGCGGATCGCTGGAAAAAGAACTGCGGGCCAAATACGGCGGCGTGACGGCAGAGGCTCTGGTGGAAAGCGCTATGGGCCATGTGCGCCTGCTGAACAAGTTTGATTTTGATGATATCTGCATTTCGGTAAAATGTTCCGATGTGCCGCTGACCATTGCGGCATACCGGCTCCTTTCTGAGCGGACGGATTATCCGCTGCATCTGGGCGTCACGGAGGCCGGAACTCCGTCCATGGGCATGATTAAGTCTGCCATGGGCATTGGAGGACTGCTGTGCATGGGCATCGGCGATACCATTCGCGTGACGCTCACCGCCGATCCCATCGAGGAGGTCTATGCCGCGCAGAAAATTTTGCGAGCGGCCGGTCTGAGAAAAAGCGGCGTGAATCTGATTGCGTGCCCTACCTGCGGCCGCACACGAATCAATCTGATTCCCATTGCAGAGGAAGTGGAACGCCGATTGGCTGACTACGACAAGAACATCACGGTCGCCGTGATGGGCTGTGCGGTAAATGGCCCCGGCGAGGCCGCAGATGCGGATATCGGGGTTGCGGGCGGCAATGGAGAAGGCGTCCTTTTCGCGAAGGGAAAAGTCCTTTACAAAGTGCCACAGGAGCGGATTGTAGACGCCTTGATGGCCGAAATCGAGAAACTGTAAGACTTTGGACAGGGTTGCTGCGTACACTGCGCCGCAGCCCTGTTACCAGGATGTATCATAGAGACGGAGAGAAGTTCGATGGCACAAAAGATTCCATTTTTTAATATGTTTTCCGATTTGCTGCCGCCAAGTGACTTGCGGCTGAAGCTAAGCGGGGCGGTACTGACCAATGTGGTGATCGACAAAGAGCACTACGCCATGGAGATTGCACTTTCCACACGAAAAGAGCTGACAAGTGCTGATGTGGATTCCCTTCAAGGAATGATCGTAGCTACTTACGGCTTTTCCAGCGTAAAGATGCATACGACTTTTGTGCCGCAGGAGAGTAAGCCGGAGCCGCAGAAACGTGAGAGCGCCAAAGAAAGCAAGCCGGAGGCAAAAAAACCGGGACAGAAGGTCTCCGAAGTCCTGTATGGTAGCAAGATCAAGGGAAAACCCATCCCCATGCAGGGACTTAATCTGAAAATGGGGACTGTGACAGTGGCGGGCAAGGTGTTTGCGGCAGACTGTCACGAGACCCGCAGACCCGGCATGTGGCGCATGAGCTTTGACATGACGGACTACACCAACTCCGTCACTGTGCAGAAAAACCTCTCCGCCAAGGAGGCACAGACTTTCGGCAACGCTATTCAGCCCGGTATGTGGCTGATGGTGCAGGGACGTATGGAGCCGACCTGGGATAACAAGGACATTCAACTCAACCCCTACCATGTCAATAAAATTGAACACAAGGAGCGGGAGGATACCGCTCCGGTCAAGCGGGTAGAGCTGCACCTTCATACCAAAATGTCCAACATGGACGCTTTGACCGACACGAAAGAAGTTGTGAAGGAGGCAATCCGCTGGGGGCACCCGGCCATTGCCATCACGGATCACGGCGTGGCGCAGTCTTTCCCGGATGCTGACAAGGCAAGCGGCGGAAAGATTAAGATTCTCTATGGCATGGAGGGATATTTCATCAACAACATGGATGACCGCGTGGCCATCCATGGCGATCAAGATTGCGATCTGGACGATGAGATTGTTTGCTTCGATATTGAAACCACCGGACTGAAGGTGGATCGTGAGGCAATTACGGAGATCGGCGCTGTGGTTTTAAGCCACGGCGAGGTCAAGGACTGCTTCCAGACCTTTGTCAATCCGAACCGGCGGCTCTCACCGGAGATCATCGGGTTGACCGGCATTACGGACGAGATGCTGAAGGACGCCCCGCAGCTGAAGGAAGCCCTAACAAAATTCCTAAACTTTGTGAATGGACGGCCTCTGGCTGCCCATAATGCGGAGTTTGATATCAGCTTTATCAGGGCGGGATGCCGCAAAGTGGGCATCCCCTTTGAGCCAACTTACATTGATTCTCTGATTTTGGCCCAGAATCTGCTGCCGGATCTGAACAAATACAAGCTAGATATTGTGGCCGAGGCGCTGGATCTGCCGGCCTTCAATCACCACCGAGCCTCTGACGATGGTGCCACGGTGGGCTATATGTTGATCCCGTTTTGGAAGATGCTGCGGGAGAAGGGCATCACCCGTCTGCAGCAGGTCAACGGCGAGATGGAAAAGCTGCGGCCTCTTGGTAGCAAATCCAATCGTTTTCCCAAGCATATTATTTTCCTGGCCCGCAACAAGGTTGGCATGAAGAACCTGTACCAGCTGATTTCCATGTCCAACCTAAAATATTTTAAGCGGGTGCCCATTGTGCCCAAGAGCGAACTAGTCAAGCATCGGGAAGGGCTGATTATCGGCTCGGCCTGCGAAGCCGGCGAGCTGTTTCGCGCCGTGGTGGATCACAAGGACTGGAACGAGCTGAAGCGCATTGCGTCGTTTTACGACTATCTGGAAATTCAGCCGCTGTGCAACAATATGTTCATGCTGCGCAACGGAGACGTGCAGTCCGTGGAGGATTTGAAGGAGTTCAACCGGGTGATTGTCCGACTGGGCGAGGAACTGGGGAAGCCTGTCTGCGCCACCGGAGACGTGCATTTCCGGGAGCCGGAGGACGAGGTTTACCGTCATATTCTGCTGGCCTCCAAGAAATTTCCGGATGCCAACGAGTCTTTGCCGATTTACTTCAAGACGACGGACGAGATGCTGAAGGAGTTTTCCTATCTGGGTGAGGATAAGGCTATGGAGGTCGTGGTGACCAGCACCAACCAGATCGCCGACCTTTGCGAAACCCAGGAGCTGCTGCCCAAGGGGAGACTGTTTCCGCCAAGACTGGCCAATTCCCACGAGGATTTGTACAATCTGGTTTGGAACAAGGCCCATGAGCTATACGGAGATCCGCTGCCGGAAATTGTGCAGAAGCGGCTGGACACCGAAATGAACAGCATTCTGGGCCGTGGCTACGACGTGATTTACATGAGTGCCCAGAAGCTGGTGCAGCGCTCGCTGGAAAATGGCTATCTGGTTGGCTCCCGAGGCAGCGTTGGTTCCTCTCTGGTTGCATTCATGTCGGGCATTACGGAGGTCAATGCACTGGCCCCGCATTACCGCTGCCCAAAGTGCAAGCATTCCGAGTTTATCCTGGATCACAGCTGCGGCTGCGGCGTGGATATGCCGGATAAGGCTTGCCCGGAGTGCGGAACGAACATGGTGAAGGCCGGCTTTGACTGCCCGTTTGAAACCTTCCTGGGCTTCGGCGGCGACAAGGTGCCGGACATCGATCTGAACTTCTCCGGTATGTATCAGGCCAAAGCACACCGCCACGCCATTGAAATGTTCGGCGAGACGCAGGTGTTCCGCGCTGGTACCATCGGCACGCTGGCGGAAAAGACGGCCTACGGCTTCGTGAAGAAGTATCTGGAGGAGAATGGCATGACCGCCGGCAGGGCGGAGGAAAACCGCTTGACGCTGGGCTGCGTTGGCACTCGCCGGACAACCGGACAGCATCCGGGCGGACTGGTGGTTGTGCCGGACGATCTGGACATTGAGGATTTCTGCCCGGTGCAGCATCCGGCTGATTCCGAAGATACGGATACGATTACCACCCATTTTGAATACCACTGCATGGAGGACAACCTGCTAAAGCTGGACATGCTGGGACACGATGATCCCACCATGATTCGGATGATGGAAAACTTGACCAATGTCGACGCCCGGGAAATCCCTCTGGATGACCACGACACCATGAGCATCTTTACTTCCAGCAAGGTGCTGGGATTTGAGAACGACCAGGTGATCGGGCCCACCGGCGCTGTTGCCATTCCGGAATTCAACACCCGCTTTACCCGGCAGATGCTGATTGATACCCAACCAACCAACTTCAACACGCTGGTGCGTCTTTCCGGATTTTCACACGGAACCGACGTGTGGATGGGCAACGCCCACGACTTGATTGTCAGCGGAACGGCCTCCGTTTTGGAGACTGTGGGCTGCCGTGACGATATTATGCTGTACTTGATCGAAAAGGGGCTGGAGCCCAAGCGGGCGTTCAAGTTTATGGAGGCCGTGCGAAAGAACTTCCTGCGCAAGGGGAAGCCTTGGCCGGAGGGAATTGAGGACGAGATGCGTACCCACGGCGTGCCGGAGTGGTATATCGAGTCCTGCCGGAAGATCCAGTATTTGTTCCCCAAGGCCCACGCGGTGGCCTATGTTACGATGGCTTTCCGAATTGCGTGGTTCAAGGTCCACAGACCGCTTGCGTTCTATGCGACGTATTTCACGATTCGCGCCAAAGCATTTGACGCCGAAATCTGCTGCGCCGGATTGGACGCCGTGAAGAAAAAAATCCATGAGATTGAAAACAACAAGGATGCCTCTGCCGTGGAACAGGATTTGATGACCACGCTGGAGGTCTGCTATGAGTTCAATCTTCGCGGCTTCCACTT
>JALCRR010000031.1 GCA_022652815.1 Oscillibacter sp. | reverse complement strand
AGACGACGCTGTTGATGGCGCTGTTGATGGCATCGATTCTTTCCACGAGAGACATAAATTCCACCTCCGTGCAAATTTTCATATGGCTGGTACTTTCAGGACTTCGGCTCTATGAAAACTATACAATTTTAAAGATAAATATACCATCGAATTATGGATTCTTAACAAAAGCTTAGCGATTCTTTTTTCTTTTATACGAATATCCGAAACGGCTTCCGGCAAACCGGGCGTTGCAATTCCGCGCGGTTTCGCGTAAACTATGGGCAATGAAAAGGGCGCGGCAGCTGCCGCGAACAATAAGGAGAATGCACATGATTCTGTATTTGATTCTGGCCGCGGCACTGCTGGCGGCGGACCAGTGGGTCAAGGCGTGGACAGTGGCGGCCTTTTCCTCTCCCGTAGCACCGTTCACGGTGACGGATGACGCCATGCAGCCGTTTCTTCCCGGGATCTTGGAGCTGACGCGGGTTCACAACTACGGCGCGGCCTGGTCCAGCTTTTCCGGAATGCGCTGGGTGCTGGTGGCGGTCACCTCGGTGATTGTTTTGGCCGTTGCGATGCTGCTAGCAAAAAAAATTGTCCGCCATCCGCTAGGGCGGCTGGCCTGCGCGCTGGTTTTGTCCGGCGGCCTTGGCAACATCATTGACCGGGTGCGGCTTGGATATGTGGTGGATATGTTCCACTTCCCGTTCTGGCCCAGCTATCCCGTTTTCAACGTGGCGGACATCTGCGTGGTGTCCGGCGCGATTTTGGGCGTCATTTACTATCTCTGGTTTTATGAGAAATACGACAAGGTGAGAAAATAAGTGGAAACGCTGAACTTGCAGGTGCCCGCGGAGGCTGCCGGTACCCGGGCGGACGTGTTTCTGGCCTCCGCTCTGGAGCATACGACCCGTTCCGCCGCGGCGCGTCTTTTGGAAGATGGTCGCGTGACCATCAGCGGCAAACCGGTGGCGAAGAATTACAAGCTATCCGGCGGCGAAACACTGACGGTGATTCTGCCCGACCCGGAGCCGACGGAGGCACTGCCGGAAAATATTTCGCTGGATATTGTCTATGAGGACGACGATGTGATCGTGGTGAACAAGCCCAAAGGGCTTGTGGTACACCCGGCGCCGGGTCATCCGGACGGCACGCTGGTCAACGCGCTGCTGTACCACTGCGGCGCTTCTCTCTCCGGCATCGGCGGCGTGTTGCGCCCCGGCATTGTCCACCGGATTGACCGGGACACGTCGGGTCTGATCATTGCGGCAAAAAACGATTTTGCCCATCAGAAGCTCTCCGCTCAGCTTGCCGATCACACCCTTGCCCGCACATACGAATGCGTGGTCGTGGGCAACTTGAAAGAGGACAGCGGCACCGTGGACGCACCCATTGCCCGCTGCCCCGCCGATCGAAAGAAGATGGCCGTCGTGGCCGGAGGCCGCCGGGCTGTGACCCACTGGGCAGTCGTTGCCCGCTATCCCGGATTCGCCCATGTGCGCTGCCAGCTGGAAACCGGGCGCACTCACCAGATCCGCGTTCACATGGCTTATCTGGGTCATCCGATTCTGGGCGACACGGTATACGGCGCCAAAAAGCCCGTTTCGGGTCTTCAAGGGCAGTGCCTTCACGCCGTGGGGCTGAAATTTATCCATCCCCGGACGGGAAAATTGGTGGAGCTCTCCTGCCCCCTGCCGGAAGAATTCCGGGACATGCTTGCCAAGCTGGCGCGGCGAAAATAGAGGGGCGGGTGATCGGATATGATTTCAGCGATTTTATGGGACTATGACGGCACGCTGATCGACTCGGCTGCCAAGAACCGCGCTGTGACTATGGAGGTTTTGCGTCGGGTGGATCCGGCGCTGCTCTCGCCGCTGCCTACAGCGCTTGTAAGCGTGGACAGCTATCGGGCAATCTCCCGGCGCTACCGCAACTGGACGGAGCTGTATGCGGACAACTACCGCATGAGCCCGGAGCAAACCGCTCTGGCAACTCCGCTGTGGGCGCCGTGTCAGCAAGCCGACCAGACCCCGTCTCCGCTTTTTGCCGGGGTTCGGGAGCTGTTGCGAGAACTTGAGCATGTACCTATGGGCATCTGCTCCCAAAATGCCGGAGATACCATGCGTCGCGCCCTTCGAGCAGAGGATGCAGAGCAGTATTTCGGCGCAGTCACCGGCTTTGACACTGTGGGAATGTATCGCCAGAAGCCAAAGCCGGACACCTTTTTGAAGTGTCTGGAGCTTTTGAAGCTGCCGCCGGAGGGCACCTTCGTATATGTCGGCGATCAAGCGGACGATGTGCGTTTCGCCCGCGGAGCGGAGCAAGAACTGAAGCGGACACATCCCAGTACATCGGTGATTTGCATTGCCGCACTGTGGAGCGACGCCGAGACCCCATCCTGGCCGATGCAGCCGGATTTGAGCGTGCAGACGCCGGAAGAGCTGGGAACGGTACTGCGGCAGCTTTTGGAAAAAGGAGACTAACAAATGTTTCAAGGTTTTACAGAGGAAACGGTGGATTTTATGTGGGGCATTCGCTTCAATAACCGCCGGGACTGGTTTTTGGAGAACAAGCAGACCTATCTGGACAGCTTTTACAGCCCCATGAAGGAGCTGGCTGACGAGATTTTTGACCATCTGACGCAGAAGCTTCCGGGCTATCCCCTCACCTGCAAGGTTTCCCGCATTTACAAGGACGCCCGTCGGCTTCACGGCACCGGCCCCTACCGGGATCATCTGTGGCTTTCGGTGCAGCAGCCTGCCGACGCTTACGCCGAGGTCCCCTGCTTCTGGTTTGAGCTGGGACCGGAGAACTTCAGCTGTGGGCTAGGCTATTATATGACCAAGCCCGTCACCATGATGAAGCTTCGTGCCCGCATGGATGCCGACCCCCAGGCAATGGAAGCGCTGACCCGCAAGCTGAACGGGCGGAAGGAATTCGTGCTGGAGGGGCAGCGCTACAAAAAGCCACGGTCAGAACCGTCCTCCAAACTGCTGGAGCCGTGGTATCTGCTGAAAAACTTCTCCATCTGCCATGAGCAGCCCCTCTCGGATGATCTGTTTTCCCGGGACATTGTGGAAACGCTGGAGGGCTTTTACGATTTTCTGATTCCGTTCTACCAGTATTTTGTCACGCTGGACGGCGACCCCGACCCCAGAGAAGTACAATGAAACAAACCGCGCAGACCAATTACGGTCTGCGCGGTTTCTAATTTACTGCGGAGTTTGAGATTGCGGCGCTTGCGCCTGCGGCTCGTGTGTTTTCTCTTTCCCCTTTGTCAGCCACAGCGCCGCACCCACGAAAAAGAACAAATAGGGATAAGAAACCGGAATCTTTATCATCCGGTTCCACAGAAATGCCAACCACTCCGGCAGGACGGAGGTGGAGGCGGTCCACTCCGTATGGGTCTGGTGCGCCTGCCACATTGCAAAAGACTGTGCCAGCAACTCCACAATCTCCGGTATCATGATGAGGAAATAGACCGCAGTCAAGCACAGCAGTATGCAGTGCAGCGGAGTAAGGAACCGCCCTTTTAGGCTCTTTGCACCCAGCAGTCCCGCAAGCTGTACGGTGCACCTGCCGAAAAGCAGTAAAAAGCAGGGATAAAGAATGCATCGCAGAGCAATTACCGGCCCCATATCAAAATAATCGGACATCCATTTTTTAGTCACGGGACTCCCTGTATCATACGCGATCCCCAGCGCCGCCGTCACCGCAAGCGCGATAAAAAACGCCCGCAGCTCCCGCTTTCGCTCGGTTGGTTTCGGTGGGCCATAGATCAGCGCGTTGACATCCGTGCCAAATACGGCGGCAATCTGCGCCAGCATTTCCACGTCCGGGCAAGACTTCCCTGTCTCATAGTTGGAAACGGTCTGGCGGGTGACATGCAGCTTTTCAGCCAATTCGTCCTGCGTCAGCTTCTGTCGCATGCGCAGAAGCCGAATCTGTTTTCCCACGTTTGCCAAGCGTCTCACCTCGCATTTATCATGCCACAGACGGAGGATTTTGTCACGCAAAGCTTCTTTGCAGGGCCGTCAGCATGTGAAATCCTTTGAAAAATTGGGGATCACGGCGGCGTTTTGCCTTGTGCTCGTTTTGCTTTTGTGGTATGATATTTTAGTTAAAATAGCGCTGATTATCACTCTTTTGGAGGAACAGAATTTGGATAGAAACGATGTGCTGATCTCCGGCGAGGCGCTGGAGCGTCAGCGGGAGTTTGAAAAAAAGATTCAGGCCATGTTTGCCACCCGCGAGGCGCACCCCGCGGCTTGCGTAGATACCTTCGGTTGCCAGCAGAATGTGGCGGACGGCCAGCAGATCATGGGCATGCTGGAAACGATGGGCTTCACCTTTACGGACAAGCCCGAGGACGCCGACGTGGTGATCTTAAACACCTGTGCCGTGCGGGAACATGCGGAGGATCGGGTGTTCGGCAATCTGGGCGCCCTAACCCATACCAAAAAGGCCAACCCCGAGCAGGTCATCTGCCTTTGCGGCTGCATGGCGCAGGAGGAGCGGGTTTCGGAGCGGGTCAAGAAGTCTTACCCCCACGTGAACCTTGTATTTGGCCCCCACGCGCTGTGGAAATTTCCGGAGCTTTTGTGGCAGGTTTACGAAAAACGCAAGCGGGTCTTTTCCGTCTCTGACGAGCACGGCTCCATCGCCGAGGGCATTCCCATCGTGCGGGAGGACGGCATCAAGGCGTGGGTTTCCATCATGTACGGCTGCAACAACTTCTGCTCTTACTGCATCGTGCCCTATGTCCGGGGTCGGGAACGCTCCCGGGACCCGGAGTGTGTGGTGCAGGAGGTGCGCTCTTTGGTAGAGGCCGGCTACAAGGACATCACCCTGCTGGGCCAGAATGTCAACTCCTACGGCAACGATCTGCCCACGGGCGTGGATTTTTCCGAGCTGCTAAAGAAGATTGACGCCATTCCCGGCGACTATCTCATTCGCTTCATGTCCAGCCATCCCAAGGATGCAACCCACAAGCTGTTCGACACCATGGCATCCAGCACTCACGTTGCCCGCCAGCTGCATCTTCCCTTCCAGTCCGGCAACGACCGGGTTTTGAAGGAGATGAATCGGCGATACACAAGAGCGCAGTACACCGAGCTTGTGACCTACGCCCGGAGCAAAATGCCCGAACTCGTCATCACCTCCGACGTGATTATCGGCTTTCCCGGTGAGACGGAGAGCGAGGCCAT
The DNA here is from genome assembly GCA_022652815.1 of Oscillibacter sp. GTDB lineage: Bacteria > Bacillota > Clostridia > Oscillospirales > Oscillospiraceae > Oscillibacter. The sequence continues at coordinate 20,546 of JALCRR010000031.1, read as the reverse complement.
GGACACGGTATCTCTGGTGAAGGAGATCGGATTTGATGCGCTATTCACCTTCATTTACTCCCCCCGCCCCGGCACGAAAGCCGCCGCCATGCCGGACCCCGCCTCCCGCGAGGAAAAGCAGACGTGGTTTGACGCTCTGCTGGACGCGCAAAACGAACACTCTGCCGCCGTGCATAAAGGTTACATCGGCAAAACGCTGCGGTGTCTGGTGGACGGGAAGTCCGATGACGAGGTGTTTCCCCTCTCCGCCCGAACCGAGGGCAACCGTCTGGTGCGTTTTAAGGGTGACGAGAGCCTAATCGGTCAGTTCGTCAACATCAAAATTACGGACTCCAACACCTGGGCGCTGTACGGCGAAACCGACGCATAAAAAGAGGAAAATTGATGAAAATTCTCACGCTGCTGGAAAATACCGCCTGCTACGCAGACCTTCGCCACGCCCACGGGCTTTCCCTTTATCTGGAAACGCCCCGGCACAAGGTGCTTTTTGACGCAGGGCCAAACGGTGCCTTTGCAGACAACGCGGAAAAGCTGGGCGTTGATCTCAAAGCCGTTGATCTGGCAATTCTCTCCCACGGCCACTACGACCATGGCGGCGGATTGAAGCGGTTTCTGGAGACGAATACAACCGCACCGGTGTGCATGCACGAGGGCGCTTTCGGAAATTATTGGGCCATTGAAAAAGATGGGTCCAAGACCTACATTGGGATTGACCCGGCGCTGAAGGATTTTCGCAGCCGGATCGCGCTGACCGGCGGCGTCACGCAGATCGACGATGAGCTGCTGCTTTTCGACGATGTGGCCGACACGTTCGGCTCCCTTTCCGCCAGTGCACTTTTGAAAGAACGCATGGCGGACGGCACCGAGCGCACCGACGATTTTCACCACGAGCAGGATCTGCTGGTGACAGCCGAGGGCAAGGCCATTTTGATTGCCGGCTGCGCCCATCGGGGCATCGTCAACATCAAAGAAAAGGCCGAGGCTCTGCTGGGTCGGGATGTCGACGCCGTGATTGCCGGCTTCCACCTGTTCGAGCTTCCGGAAAACGCCGCGTCCGACGCGCTGATTGACCGCACAGGTCAAGCTTTGCTGGCAGGACACGCGGTTTACTATACCGGCCACTGCACCGGCGATTACGCCTTCGGGCGGCTGAAAGCGATTCTCGGTGACCGCCTGCAGCACATCAGCGGCGGTAAAACCATTGAGCTTTAAGACACAAACCGCGCTCGCGCAAGCGGAGCAGGGTATGAATGTGGAGGGAAAACCATGGCGGAACTGACGCCGATGATGAAGCAATATCTGGAGGTCAAGCGGGACAATCCGGATTCCATTCTGTTTTTTCGTCTGGGCGACTTCTATGAGATGTTCGCCGATGACGCAAAGCTGGCCTCTAAGGAACTGGATCTGACGCTGACCAGCCGGGATCACGGCAAGCACGAAAAGCCGGAGAGTGAGCGGGTTCCCATGTGCGGCATTCCCTACCACGCCAGCGATGCCTACATTGCCCGGCTGATTGCCAAGGGCTACAAGGTGGCCATCTGCGAGCAGATGGAGGACCCGGCGCTTGCCAAGGGACTTGTCAAGCGGGACATTATCCGCGTGGTAACCCCCGGCACCGTGATTGACGCCGCCTGTCTGGAGGACAAGGATTCCAACTTCCTCTGCGGCATCTATCTGGACGGGAAATCTGCCGGTGTGGGTTTTTGCGATATTTCCACCGGCAAAACCCACCTCACTTCCTTTACCGGAAAAGAGCGGGAGGAGCACATTCTCAACGAGTTGGGGCGGTTTGCCCCCGCCGAGGCTGTCCTCTCTGAAGAGGCATTCGCCTCGGAAACCTTGAAGCGGACGCTGACTGAGCGGTTCCACTGCCGCATTGAGCAGGGTGGGAAACGCTTCGACCTAACGACGGCAGAAAAAGCCATCCGCAAGCAGTTCGGCGACGAGAACTTCTCCCGGCTGCCCGCCGGCAATCCCGCCGCGGCCATGGCGCTGGGCGGACTGTTGAGCTACCTTTATGAAACTCAGAAAACCGACCTTTCCTACATCCGCGATCTGGACTACTATGAGCAGGGTGTTTTTCTGGAGCTGGATTTAACGGCACGGCGCAATTTGGAGCTGACGGAAACGCTGGCTCGCCGGGAGAAAAAGGGCAGCCTTTTGTGGGTGCTGGACAAGACGAAAACCCCCATGGGCGGACGGCTTCTGCGCACATGGCTGGAGCGTCCTCTGCTCTCCGTCACCGCCATTGCCAAGCGCTCCGCCGCGGTGGAGGCTCTTGTGGGCAATACCATTGCCCGGGAAGAGCTGATCGCGGACATGACGGGTCTTGGGGACATGGAGCGGCTGATCGGCCGCATCGTCTACGGCACGGCAGGAGGCCGGGATCTGGCCTCTTTGCGCTCCGCCATTGAAAAGCTGCCCGCCATCCGGGAGCAGCTGTCCCAGTTTCAAACAGGGCGGCTGTGCGAGCTGACGGGCGAGTTGGATCTTCTCGGCGACATCGGGGAGAAAATTGCCGCCATCATCTGCGACGAGCCGCCGTTTTCCGTCCGAGAAGGCGGCATCATCCGCGACGGCTATAACGAGCAGGTGGACCACCTGCGCAAAATTCAGTCCGGCGGCAAGGGCATGCTGGCAGAGATTGAAGCCCGGGAAAAAGAGCGCACCGGCATCCGCACCCTGCGCATCGGCTACAACAAGGTGTTCGGCTACTACATTGAAGTGTCCAACTCCTTTAAAGGGGACGTTCCGGAGGACTATATCCGCAAGCAGACGCTGGTAAACGGCGAGCGGTACATCACCCAGGAGCTGAAGGATCTGGAGCAGGAAATTCTGACCGCCTCCGACCGGGTAACCGCGTTGGAATACGAGTTATTCAGTGCCCTTCGTCAAGAGATTGCCGCCGAGGCAGGCCGGATTCAATCCGCCGCAGCCGCCGTAGCGGAGACGGACGCGTTGTGCTCCTTTGCAGCCGTAGCCGTCAACAATCATTACTGCCGCCCGGATGTGGACGAATCCGGCGTTTTGGACATCAAGGATGGCCGTCACCCCGTGGTGGAGCAGGTTTTGAAAGATGCCCTGTTTGTCCCCAACGACACGTTTATGGGCGAGCAGGAGAGCCGGGTGGCCATTATCACCGGCCCCAACATGGCCGGTAAGTCCACCTACATGCGTCAGGTGGCGCTGATTGTGCTGATGGCCCAGATGGGCTCCTTTGTGCCCGCCTCCTCCGCACGCATCGGCGTGGTGGATCGGATCTTTACCCGCATCGGCGCATCGGACGATCTCTCCGCTGGACAGTCCACCTTTATGGTGGAGATGAGCGAGGTTTCCGAAATTCTGCACCACGCCACGAAGAACTCGCTTTTGATTCTGGACGAAATTGGCCGGGGCACTTCCACCTTTGACGGAATGTCCATTGCCCGTGCGGTTTTGGAGTTCTGCGCGGATAAAAAGCTGCTAGGCGCCAAGACCTTGTTTGCCACCCACTATCACGAACTGACGGAGCTGGAAAATACCCTGCCCGGTACGGTCAATTACAACATTGCCGTGAAAACCCGGGGCGAGGATATCATCTTTCTGCGCAAGATCATCCCCGGTGGAGCCGACCGCAGCTACGGCATCGAGGTCGCCCGACTGGCCGGTCTGCCCGAAAAGGTGCTAACCCGCGCCAAAACGGTTTTGAAGGAGCTGGAGGAACAGAGCGGCACCCAATATGTCGCCCCCCGGCAGGAATCCCAACAGGTCTCTCTCACCGCCATCGGCGAAGGCGAGGTGCTGGATTCCCTGCGCCGCTGCCAGGTGGACACCATGACGCCCATCGAAGCCATGCAGCTTCTGTATGAGCTGAAACAGAAACTTTCTTAAGGAGAGGAACGCCCCATGGCAAAGAAAAAACTGTCCGGCTATATGAGTGCCGGAGAGCAGATTGCCGGTACGGTATTTTTTGTGATCTACCTTCTGGTGCTGCCCTTTGTAACCGCGCCGCTGTTCCGTCTGGTTGGGACGCTTCTGGGCACCACCATCTCCGCGGGATTGCAGAACACGATCTACTACTATGTCCTGTTCGCCGTGACCATCATCATTTTCCACGGTTTTCTGGGGCGCACCACCCGCAGCTTTGCCGACCATCCGGGCTCGGCCTGCAAGGCGGTAGTGCTTGGCATCATCGCGTTATACGGGTTGAACGAGCTGGTGTACCGCATGACGAATCTGCTGGTCAACAACCGCACCAATCTGAACGACATCACCATCTCCGCCCAGATCGAGGACGCGCCGCGAACCACCCTGATTATCGTCATCGCACTGGCTCCCTTTGTGGAGGAGGTTCTCTTCCGGGGGCTGGTTTTCGGCAATCTGCGGGGGAAGAGCCGGGCGCTTGCCTATCTCATCTCCTGCCTGCTGTTCGCTTTTCTTCACGTCTGGCAGTATGCGCTGGTCAATCAAGACATCACGTACTTTCTCCTAATGGTACAGTATCTGGTGCCAGGTCTGGTGCTGGCCTGGGCGTATGATTATTCCGGTACGCTCTGGTCCTCCGTTCTGCTGCACATGGCAGCCAACGCCCTGTCCGTATGGACGATTCTGGGATAAGGAAAGAGGGAGCGCGCTCCCCCTTTCGATTCCCCACCACCAGTCTGATGACTGGTGAACGCGCACAATGCGCTTAAGTCAAAGTGTTTTTGCCACATACATGCTGCGGCAAAAACGATTCTAAATGATACAAAAAATTGCGAGGTGAATGCCATGCCGAATATTATCCAGCTGCCCTCCCATGTGGCAGATCTGATTGCCGCCGGCGAGGTGGTGGAGCGTCCCGCCAGCGTTGTGAAAGAGCTGGTGGAAAACGCCATCGACGCAGGCTCTTCCGCCGTTGCGGTGGAAATACGCTCCGGCGGCATGAGCCTAATCCGCGTGACGGACAACGGCTGCGGAATTGCCCCCAGTGAGCTGCCCACGGCGTTTTTGCGCCACGCCACCTCCAAGCTGCGCACGGAGGCGGATTTGGGCAAGATCGGAACGCTGGGCTTCCGCGGCGAAGCTCTGGCGGCCATTTCCTCGGTCAGCCGTCTGGATATGGAAACCAGACAGCGGGACACGGATAGCGGGGCTTCCCTTCATCTGGAGGGCGGCGTCCCCGGCGAGGTTCTGCCCGCTGGTGTGCCGGAGGGCACCACTATTCGGGTAAATGATCTCTTTTTCAACACCCCCGCCCGACTGAAATTTATGAAAAAAGACTCCGCCGAGGCCTCGGCGGTCAACGGTCTGATGCAGCATCTGGCGCTTTCCCACCCGGACGTGTCCTTTAAATTCATCAAGGACGGCGACGAGCTGCTGCACACGCCCGGTGACGGGAAGATGGAGTCCGCCGTTTACGCCTCCCTTGGCCGGGAGTTTGCCAAGTCCCTGCTGGCCGTCAACGGTCGCGGCGGCGACATCGTGGTAGACGGCTTCGTGACCCGTCCCCTTGCGGGACGCGGCTCCCGGAGCATGCAGGTCTTTTTCGTCAACGGACGGTTTATCAAATCCCAGCTGTTGACCGCCGCGCTGGAGGAGGGCTACCGCAACCAGCTGATGAAGGGGAAGTTCCCCGGCTGCGTCCTTTCGATCACCATGCCGGTGACGGCGGTGGACGTCAATGTCCACCCGGCCAAAACCCAGGTAAAGTTCGCCCGGGAACGGGAGGTTTTTGACGCCGTGTACCACACAGTGCTGGACGCGCTGAACGCTGACGGCATCGTGAAACCCGCCGCGTCCAAGCCCGCCGAGGTTGTCAATCCCCGACAGGACTTCTTTCAGACTATGGACGCCAAGACTTACCGCGAGCAGGCGCCCAAGGCTGAGAAGGCCGCTCCGGCGCAACACACCCAGCGGCAGCCCGCATGGAATACCGAGTGGAAACGCCCCGAAAAAATTGCGGACGTGCAGAAGGCTGCGGCGTTCTACCAGACCAGCGCTCCGGCGCCGGTGAAAAAGGAAGTCCCCCCAGCGGCAAAGGCTGCGGTAGAAGCAAAGCCGCTCCCTGCTGCGCATCCGGCAGAGGCTCCGGCGGTCAAAGCCGCCGAACCGCCGGCGGAACCGCCGAAAAAAGCTTATCCCCCGGCGATTCCGGCCATGAAGCAGCAGGCGCTGGATTTGCCGCAGCAGGAAACCATGGCTTCCCCAGGTGAGACTCCCTGGCGGATTGCCGGTGAGGTGCTGCGCACCTATATCATCTGCGAGGCGGAGAGCGGCGACCTTTATCTCATTGATAAGCATGCCGCCCACGAGCGCATCAATTTTGACCGGCTGCAAAAGGCGCAGACGCCGCCGTGCAGCCAGCAGCTTCTCTCCCCCGCAGCCGTGCAGCTGTCCCATGAGGACGCCGCCCTGCTACTGGAAAATCTGGCTCTTTTGGAGCAGTTCGGCTTTGCCTGCGAGGATTTCGGCGGAGACACCATCCTTGTGCGGGCAGTCCCGACGGACATCGACGCCGCAGACACGATCCCCACGCTGGAGGAGTTTGCGCAGAAGCTGCGCACCGGACGCTCCCCCGCAGAAAAACGGGAGAATCTGCTGCACACCATGGCCTGCAAGGCGGCCATCAAGGCCGGGATGCACTCCGACGAGCTGGAGCTGCGGGTGCTGGTGGACCGGGTGCAGTCCGGGGAAATCAAATACTGTCCCCACGGCAGACCCGTGGCGGTGAAGATCACCAAGTACGAGCTGGAAAAGATGTTCAAGCGAGTGACCTAATGCCCGCGCAGAGAATGCCATTTTATGGAGGAACGGAGGAGTTGGCCATGGCAAAGCGATTTATTAAGGTTGAGAGTGAGGGAACCATGCAGGGCAACGAGATCTGGGTGGATCGGGTGACCGGGGTCAACTACCTCTATCATTTTTCCGGTTACGGCGGCGGAATGACCCCGCTTTTGAATGCGGACGGAACGCCTGTGGTGACGCCGATTCCTCCGGAGGACTGAAGATGCCGGAAAAGATTGTCTGCGTGGTGGGACCCACCGCGTCAGGAAAAACAAAACTGGGCGTGGAAATCGCCAAGCGGTATCACGGAGAGATTGTGTCCGTGGACTCCATGCAGATTTACCGGGGCATGACCATCGGTACGGCGGCTCCCACGCCGGAGGAGATGGAGGGCATTCCCCATCATATGGTGGCCGTGGCTGACCCGAAAGAGCAGTGGTCCGCCGCCCGATACGCCGCAGAGGCGACGGCGGTGATTGACGACATTCTTGCCCGTGGAGCTCTGCCCGTTTTGGTGGGCGGCACCGGGCTGTGGCTGGACGCCGTTGTGCGCGGTCACGGATTTGCCGGCGGTCATGCTGGCGGTGCCGTCCGCGCCGAGCTGCAGCGGGAGCTGGAGGCTGGGGGGATAGAACCCCTACTGGCGCAGCTGCGGCAGGTGGACCCCGAGAGTGCGGAAAAGCTGCACCCCGCCGATGAAAAGCGGATTCTTCGGGCGCTGGAGGTCTGGCGGGAAACGGGAAAGGCCATCTCGGCCCACAATGCCGAGACAAAGCTCCTGCCCCCGCGGTATGACGCCGTTTATATCGGCCTTCGCTTTGCGGACCGGGAAGATCAGCGGAAGCTGATTGACCGGCGGGTAGACGCCATGGTGGACGCAGGACTGTTGGACGAGGTGCGGGCGCTTTTGCAAAGTGGTCTTCCCCGGGACGCAACGGCGCTGCAGGCCATCGGATATAAGGAATTTTTGGGCGTTCTGGACGGCGTAAAAACCGTGGACGAGGCGCTGTCCGAGGTCAAGCTCCGCTCCCGCCAATACGCCAAGCGCCAGCTGACCTGGCTGAAGCATCTGCCAAACATCCACTGGATTACCTGGGAAAAAGAACGCGATTTTACACGCGCCATCCAGATTTCGACAGAAATTCTCTGTGCCGAGGGCTTACGATAATCCTCGGAGCAGACGGAAAGAACTGGAAAAACGTCGGCTTCTAAAAAGAAAAAGGAGCGGACGACTATGCAGACAAAGGCAAATTTACAGGACATCTTTCTCACTCGGGCCAGACGGGACCGGACGCCGTGCACGCTTTTCCTCATGAACGGCTTTCAACTGCGGGGCGTGATTACCGGATTTGACGCATTTGTGGTGGTGCTGGACTCCGACGGAAAACAGCAGATTATCTACAAACACGCGATTTCCACCATTGCCCCCGTCCGGCCTGTGGAGCTTAACGAGGAGTGAGTCCCGCAGACACACAACAAAGGAGACTTCTATGAAAAGCAGCTCGCTGGGAACCAAAATACTGATGGCGGTGGTCTGCCTTGTGGTGCTGACGTACTTCGGCATTCAGGGCTACCGATACTTCAGCGATCCCGTCACCTCGACCGTAGCCTACAATTATCGGGTGGAGGATTCCATCACCGTGACGGGCTGGGTGGTTCGGGACGAGCAGGTTCTTCCCGACAACACAAGCGGGCTGCTGCGGCTTTCCCGCAAGGAGGGTGAAAAGGTCTCCAGAGGCGGCGAAATTGCCCGGGTCTATGCCGATCAGTCCTCTCTGGACTGCCAGAGCGAGATCGACACGGTGCGCTCCCAGATCGATCAGCTGCAATACGCGCAGGAGGCCTCCGCAGGAAGCGAGCTCTCGTTGAAGTTGGACAGCCAAATTATCGATCAGATTCTTTCCTTGCGAGGCGATCTTGCCGCCGACCATCTGGATGCGGCGGACAGCCACATCTCCGATCTGCGGTCGCTGGTTTTGAAACGGGACTATACATATTCCGATGCGGATGACCTTTCCACGCAGCTTGAGGATCTTCAGTCCCAGCTGAAATCGCTGAAATCCCAGGCCGCAGCCTCTACCAGCACAGTGCGTGCGTCGGAAAGCGGAATCTATTCCGCCGTAGTGGACGGCTATGAAACCGTTTTGACGCCGGACACGCTTTCCACCCTAACGCCCTCCGCCCTCTCCAAAATTGCGGCGGACGGCTCGCTGAAATCCGATGTGGGCAAGCTGGTGCTGGGGCACACCTGGTACTATGCCGCGTCTCTCTCCGCCACGGACGCGGACAACCTGTCGGCAGGCGAATCCGTGACGCTGCGCTTTGCCAAGGGTGACGGCCGGGAGCTTACCGTGACGGTGGACTCTCTCAGCAAGGAAGAAAACGGCCGCGTTGTGGTGGTGTTCTCCTCCAGTCAGTATCTCAGCGAGTTGACGCTGCTACGCCAGCAGAGCGCAGACATTATTAAAAACACCGTCTTTGGCATCCGTGTGCCGGAAAACGCCCTGCGGGTCAATGATGACGGGCAGACCGGCCTCTATTGCATGGTCGGCATGACAGCGAAGTTTAAGCCTGTTCGCGTACTTTACACCGGCAGCGGCTTTGCTCTGGTGGAAGCCGTTTCCGACAAGGACAAGACCGTTCTCCGCTCCGGCGACGAGGTACTGGTTACCGCCCGGATGCTACACGACGGCGATGTCATTAATGAATCCTGATACAGACAGAAAGGGAGCAAGATACCATGTCAATCGCAGAAAACATTCAGGAAATCCGCGCGCGCATTGCCGCCGCAGCCGAGAGCGCAGGCCGTGATCCCAAGGAGATCACGCTGGTGGGCGCCAGCAAGATGAACGACGCCGATGCCTGCCGGGAGGCCATTGCCGCGGGCATTGATGTGCTGGGCGAAAACCGAGTGCAGGAACTGCTGGGCAAATATGAGCAGCACGCCTATGACGGTGCGCCCCTGCATTTTATCGGGCATTTGCAGCGCAACAAGGTGCGCCAAATCGTGGGCAAGGTGAATCTGATTCAGTCCGTGGGCTCGGTGGAGTTGCTGGACGAGATCGAAAAATGCGCCGCAAAGCAGGGACTTGTGCAGGACATTTTGCTGGAGGTCAACATCGGCGGTGAGGAAAGCAAAAGCGGTTTTGCCCCCGACGATCTGTTTGCCGCGGCGCAGAGCGCACAGGCTTATGAGCATCTGCGCGTTTGCGGACTGATGACCATTCCCCCTGTCGAGAACAATCCCGGCGAAAATATGCCGTACTTTGAAAAAGTACGGGGTCTTTATGTTGACATAAGTTCAAAATTGTTCCATAATGAATTGAAATATCTATCGATGGGCATGAGCGGCGACTTTGAGGAAGCCATTCATGCCGGTGCAACCATGGTTCGGGTCGGCACGGCAATTTTTGGCACCCGGAACTATGGGATACAGAAATAAGGGCTTTGCCCACTGGGAGGTTTTCCATGAGTATTTTGGATGAACTGAAAAAATGGACTCATCCTTACGAAGACGAGGATGAGGAATATGACGATGATGTGCTGGACGAGGCGCCGTCTGCCCGGAAAGAGCCCCTGTTTGATACCCGCAGAAGCAAGGACGAGGACCGCCACAACAAGGTGGTCAACATCCACGCGACCACGCAGTTGAAGGTGGTTCTGGTCAAGCCGGAGCGGTTTGAAAACGCCTCTGAAATTGCAGATCACCTCAAGGACAAGCGCACGGTGGTTGTCAATTTGGAATCCACCAACAAGGACATTGCACGCCGCTTGATCGATTTCCTGTCCGGCGTCGCCTATGCCGGTGAGGGCAAGATCAAAAAGATCGCTGCCAACACCTATATCATCACCCCGTATCATGTGGATATTGAGGGCGATTTGATTGACGAGCTGGAAAACAACGGAATGTACTTTTGAGAGAGGGATAAACAATGCTGACACCGCAGGAAGTTTCCAGTCATGCCTTTCCGAAGGCAGTTATGGGCGGCTACAACATGTCCGCCGTGGATGAGTTTCTCGATGAGCTGACTGATGATTATACGGCTCTTTATAAAGAAAATACCGCGCTGAAAGCCAAGATGAAGGTGCTTGTGGAAAAGGTGGAGGATTACCGTTCCACCGAGGATTCCATGCGCGCAACGCTTCTGACGGCGCAGAAGATGGCCGATTCCATTGTCCGGGAAGCCGAGCAGAAGCGCGACGCCATTATGGCTTCCGCCCAGACGGATGCCCGCACAAAGATCATTTCCTTGAATGCGGAGACCGATGCCGCAGCCGAGCGGATGCGGATGGGTCAGCAGGAGCTGGCAGCCTTTATTGCCTCCGCCCGCACCGCCTGCCAGCGAGAGCTGGATTACTTACAGCAGTTGCCCAAGCTGCCCCTTGCCGAGGCCGCAGCGGCACCTGCCGCCCAGGCCCAGCCTGCTGTCAGTGAGATCGAGCAGAGCATTCTGTCCGGATTTGACTCCCTTGCCTCCAAAGAGGAAGCGCCTGTTGAAGAGGTGGAGGATGCCCCGGCTGATACGCATGAAGACGCTGCGCCGGTTGCCGAAGAAGCAGCGGATCAGCCCGAAGCGAGCTATCCCGCCGGCAATCCCTTTGAGGATGGCAGTGACGACCCCACCCGCCGAATCAATCTCAACGAACTGAAATTTGGCCGCAACTATAACGGGGCCAACGACGAGGACGACAACTGATCGTCCGCCGCCACAAATACGATTTGGAAAAGGCGGCCCGCCGGGCCGCCTTTTTTCACCGGAGGAGGTTTTTTCATGGAGGATAAGCCCATCATCGCGTTTCTCTATGACTTTGACAAAACGCTGTGCACCACCGACATGCAGGACTATGCCTTTATCCCCAGTCTCGGCATGACCCCCAAGGAATTCTGGGCCGAGGCCAATTCCTTTGGCCGGGAAAACCGGATTGACGGAATTCTGGCCTATATGTACACCATGCTGCGGGAATCAGAGAAAAAGAAGCTGCCCTTTACCCGGCAGGATCTTGTGGAAAAAGGGCGGGGCATCGTGCTCTTTCCCGGTGTGCAGGACTGGTTTTCCCGCATCAACGCCTTTGGCGAGCAGCAAGGTGTGCAGGTGGAGCACTACATCATTTCCTCCGGCCTGCGGGAGATTATTGAGGGTTCCTCCATCAGCGGGGAATTCAAGGAAATCTACGCCAGCGAATTTTTCTACGACGAAAACGGAAAACCCGTGTGGCCGAAGCTGGCGGTAAACTTCACGGCAAAAACCCAGTTTGTCTACCGCATCAACAAGGGCGTGCTGGACGTATCCAACGACCGGGAGCTGAACGCCTCCATGCCCGACGACTCCAAACGAGTGCCCTTTACCAGCATGATCTATATGGGCGATGGCCTTTCGGACGTGCCCTGCATGAAGATGATGCGCGCCTACGGCGGACAGGCCATTGCGGTCTATCAGACCGGAAACCGCTCCGGCGTGGAGGATCTTCTGGCCCAGGATCGGGTAGATTACATCTTCCCCGCCGATTACAGTGCCGGTACGGCGCTGGACTACACGGTTCAAGACATTATCCGCCGCATGGCCATCACCGATCGGCTGACCGAGGAGAACGTCCGTCAGACCCGCTCCATCGGCAAGGCGGAGCTGCCCAATCAGGCAAGTCTGTTTTAATGCCGCCATTTTTGCGGGGCCGCGCCTTTACGCGCGGCCCGCATTTTTCCGTCGACTATAAAAAATTACGCATTTCGTCTTTACCAGCGGTATAAGTTTTGATAAAATATACCCCGTGTATAGAATACCTGCACCATTGGGTGCAGCGAGGAGAGAGAACTGTCATGGCAAATTTATCTGAATTTCCGCGTACACTGTCTCTGCTGCGGCAGGAACGGGGCGTTTCCCAGCGGACGGCTGCCACCGACTTGGGCATTTCCCAGGCGCTTTTGAGCCACTATGAAAATGGCGTCCGCGAACCGGGTCTTGCGTTTGTGGTGAAGGCCTGCGAGTACTATCACGTCTCCGCCGACTTTATGCTGGGCCGCACCCTGTCCAGAGACGGGTCCATGCTGCCGCCGGAGGAGGTCATCGCCTCCGCCGATCAAGGCGCCGTCCTGCGGGGCAGCGTGCTGGCCACGCTTCAGTCCAAGCTGCTCTCGGGCGCCGAGGGCGTGCTGTTTGACCTGCTGGGCAAGCTGAACGACAAGGCCGTCATCAATGCGGCGGCAGCGTATCTGGGCAGCGCGGTCTATCAGCTCTACCGGCGGCTTTACCGCACAGCCGGCGGAAATGAGAGCTATTTTGCGCTGGACCCCGCCACCTATGAACTGGGTGCCGCAGACGCAGATATGAAGCTTTCCGAGGCGCGGTACGCCCGGGCGCTGCGGCTGCTCGCCCAGCAGAAGACCGCGTTTCCCGAGATATCGGACGAGGCGGTGTCTAAGGCCTACCCCGGGCGCTCCCAGAGCGTGGCGCAGGTGCTCCACGGTGCCGATGCCCGACTGAGCAGTCTGACGGAGAAATAAAATGAACTTTCAATCCCTCTCGTTTCTGGCGTTTTTCATTCTGACGCTGGCGGTTTGCCTGCTGGTGGGGTGGAAAAGTGCTCGGGCAGGACGCGATCTTTTGACCCTTGCCTCCCTGGTCTTTTACCTGTGGGGGTTCTGGGCGCAAAACCATGTGTTTCTTGGCTTTGGGGTTTTGCTGCTGGGCAGCGGAATTTCCTGGGTCGCCGCGCGGCGCATGGCCTCCGGCAAGGGCGGCAAAAAAGGTGTGCTGATTGCCGCTGTGATCTGGCACACCGCCGTACTGCTGGCATTTAAATATACCGGCTTTTTGACGGGCGGTGCCTTTAGGCTGCCTTTCGTGCCGCTGGGGCTGAGCTTCTTCACGTTCCAGCAGATCTGGTTTTTGAAGGAGGCTTACACCGGCGAGTTCTCCAATGCGCAGCTGAAACAGCTGAACGGCGGGGTCTTTGCGCTGTTTTCCTTCTTCTTCCCCACCGTTTCCTCCGGCCCCATCATGAAGCCGGACAGCTTCTTTCCCCAGCTTGAGCGCGAGAAATTTCTCCATCCCGATGCGCAGGACGTGGCGGCAGGCCTTTACGCCGTGGCCATCGGCACCGGCAAAAAGGTGCTGCTGGCGGACTCCTTTGGCGTTGTGGTCAATAACGGTTGGGCGCACCTGGGCGAGCTGTCCGCTCCCAGCGCGTGGCTGACGATTCTGGGCTACACGCTGCAGCTGTACTTTGACTTTTCCGGCTACTGCGACATTGCCGCAGGCCTTGCCCGAATGCTGGGCATTCACCTGCCGGTGAACTTTGACTCGCCTTACCGCTCCCTGTCTATTGGGGAGTTCTGGAAGCGCTGGCACATCACGCTCACCAGCTTCCTCCGCGAGTGCATCTACTTTCCTCTCGGCGGCAGCCGCAAGGGTGCGGTGCGCACGTACGTCAACATTATGGTGATCTTTCTGGTCAGTGGCTTCTGGCACGGAGCCGGGTGGACGTTTATCCTCTGGGGCGCGCTTCACGGTCTGGGGCAGGTCGTCGAGCGACTGTGGGGCAAGCACCGGGACGCTCTGCCGAAGCTTCTGCGCTGGTGCATCACCTTTGCCTTTGTCAACGTTGCCTGGGTCTTTTTCCGGGCGCCGGGGGTTTCGGGCGCGGTGCAGCTTTTAAAAGTCGCCGTTCTCGGCGGGATTGCCAAGCCGGAAAAATGGCTTTTAAGCGGACTTTTGACGTCGGAAGTCAGCGCAGTGAAAACTCTTCTGCCGTTTTTGACGCCGTGGTGCAACATTCTGCTGCTTCTGAGCCTTTACGGAATCGGCCTGCTGGCCGTCCTGCTGCCGGGCAACACCATCCGCCGGATGGACACGTTCCGCCCGAAAATTTGGCGAGCCATCCTGCTGGCCATCATTTTTGTCTGGTCCACCCTGTCCTTCACGGGCATTACGTCCTTTATCTATTCCAACTTTTAAGGAGGTCCGCCTCTTGCAAAATCAAGCATACAAGCGCTTTACGGCGGGCCTGCTGGCCGTTGCCCTTTTGATTCTAACCGCCTGTGCCGCCTTTGTCTGGGCGGTGGACCCGTGCTTTTACTACCACGGAACCGAAAATATGGGCGCGGTCTTTTTTAACGAGCGCTATCAGGACGCCGGCATTGCCAAAAACACCGATGCCGACACGGTGATTCTGGGCACCTCCATGGTGGCCAACTACCGCGTCAGCCACATTGAAAATACATTTGGCGGAACCGCCGTCAAGCTGACCATTCCCGACGGCTATTTGAGCGAATTTGACGCCGTGATGAACGTGGAGTGGCGGTATCACAATCCCAAGCGGGTCATCTTCGGGCTGGACACCAACATCCTCATTCGGGATGAGCGCGAGAAAACGGACGCGATGCCGGCCTATCTCTATAACGCCAATCCGCTGGACGACGCCAAGTACCTTTTGAACAAGGATACGCTTTATTACGGCGTTTACCGCCTAATGTCCAACCGCTGGGGCACCACGCAGAAAGTGGACGATGCCTACACCTGGGACGGGACGGTGTGGTGGAACCATGCCACCGCGCTGGATAACTACGACCGCCCGGAAATCAGCGGGAAAACGCTTCCGGCGGACGCCTATCTTGAAAACGTGAGCGCAAACCTCGCCATTGTGGAACGCTGGCTGGAAAGTCACCCGGACACGGAGTTTGACATCTTTTTCCCGCCGTACAGCATCCTCTACTGGGACAAGCAGGTGCGGGAGGGCAATGTCGACGCCGTATTTGCGGCATTGGATACTGCTTTTGACACGCTGCTGCGCTATAACAACGTGAATCTCTTTTATTTCCCATCGGATGAGGCCATCGTGACGAATCTGGACAACTACTGCGACTATATTCACCACTCCGGCGCGGTGTGCGACAAGCTGCTGGAGTGCATGGCGGCGGGCGAGCATCAGATTACGCGGGACAACGCAAAAAAAATGCTCGCCGACTGGAAAGACTTTGTGGTACACTACGACTATGAACCGTACTGGACAGACACCTTCTGGTGGAAGTGGGACTATACGGACCACCCCTTGACCTGAACTGCCCGAGGAGGAACAAGTTATGACTGATCAATCCCATATCAGAAACTTCAGCATCATCGCCCACATTGACCACGGCAAGTCCACGCTGGCGGATCGGCTGCTGGAAAAATGCGGGGCTGTTGCCGCCCGCGAGATGGAGAGCCAGCTGCTGGACAACATGGATCTGGAGCGAGAGCGCGGCATCACCATCAAGGCTCGCGCCGTCAAGCTGAATTACAAGGCGGAGGACGGCGGAATTTACGAGCTGAATCTGATCGACACCCCGGGCCATGTGGACTTCAACTACGAGGTCTCCCGATCCCTTGCCGCCTGCGAGGGCGCTGTGTTGGTGGTGGACGCCACCCAGGGCGTGGAAGCCCAGACGCTGGCCAACACCTATCTTGCCATGGAGCACGACCTCGCCATTTTGCCGGTGTTCAACAAGATCGACCTGCCCGCCGCCGACCCCGAAAAGGCCAAACACGAGGTGGAGGACATCATCGGCCTGCCCGCTATGGACGCGCCGGAGATCTCCGCCAAAATGGGCATCAACATCGACGCCGTGCTGGAGGATATTGTGCAGAATATCCCCGCACCCAAGGGCGACAACGCAAAGCCGCTGCAGGCCCTCATTTTTGACAGCCAGTACGACTCCTACCGCGGCGTCGTGGTCTACATGCGCTTGATGGAGGGCACTGTCCGGGTGGGCCAGCGCGTGCGCTTGATGGCCACCGGCGCGGAATACGACGTGGTGGAGTGCGGCCATCTGCTGCCGCTGGGGCTGGAGCCCTGTCAGGCGTTGGAGGCCGGCGAGGTGGGTTATTTTACCGCCTCCATCAAAACTGTCAGCGATACCCGCGTAGGTGATACTGTCACCACGGCGGAAACGCCCGCCACCGAGGCGCTGCCCGGCTACCGCCCGGTGCAGTCCATGGTCTATTGCGGCATTTATACGGAGGACGGATCCAAATTTCCCGACCTGCGGGACGCTCTGGAAAAGCTCCGGCTGAACGATGCCTCGCTCTCCTTTGAGCCTGAAACGTCCGCCGCACTTGGCTTTGGCTTCCGCTGCGGCTTTCTCGGCATGCTGCACATGGAGGTCATTCAGGAGCGTCTGGAACGGGAATTTGACCTGGATCTGGTCACGACCCTGCCCTCCGTCACCTATCACGTCTACAAAACCGACGGCACGATGGTCAAGGTGGACAACCCCCACAACTACCCCGACCCGGCGTCCATCGAGCATTCGGAGGAACCTTACGTCAAGGTTTCCATCATCACGCCCCAGGACTTTGTGGGCAACATCATGCCCATGTGCCAGAATCGCCGCGGCGAATTCAAGGATATGCAGTATCTGGATTCCAACTTGGTGGAGCTGCACTATCAGATGCCGCTGGGCGAGATTATCTATGACTTTTTCGACACGCTGAAGGCCAACACCAAGGGCTACGCGTCGCTGGACTATGAGCTTTCCGAGTACCGCCCCAGCGAGCTGGTAAAGGTCGATCTGAAGCTGAACGGCGACGGTGTGGACGCTCTTTCGTTTATTGCACACAAGGACAAGGCCTATCCCCGCGCCCGGAAGCTGTGCGAAAAACTGAAGGACAACATTCCCCGCCAGCTCTTTGAAGTGCCGATTCAGGCGGCAGTCGGTGGCCGTATTATTGCCCGGGAAACCATCAAGGCCATGCGCAAGGACGTTCTGGCCAAGTGCTACGGCGGCGACGTGACCCGGAAGAAGAAGCTGCTAGAAAAGCAAAAGGAAGGCAAAAAGAAAATGCGCTCTCTGGGCACTGTTCAGGTGCCGACTGAGGCATTTCTGGCCGTGCTCAAGCTGGACGAAGAATAACTGCGGCGCTTTGCCGCGGAGAATGGCGGCTGCTGCCGACCAAAGTTACAACCCCCATTCTTTTTCGTCTTGCCGAAAAAGAATGCGCCTTGCGAGGTGGAAGAAAAAGGCGCTTAAAGTTGGTCTTCCGCAAACCTTTGGTGCATCCAATAGACGCGGTGATACTCTCTTGCGCCAGTCTGGGGCAGAAACCCGCATTGCCCCTGCTTCTATATTGCTGGCGCTTGCATCAAGCTATAACCGGTTAGCGGCAGCGGCGCAAGAGGGGCAAGGTATCGGCAGATTTCCCCGGACTGCCGCAAAGGCAAGAATATCCCGGCTGCGCTGGCTGGCGCAACCTCCTATCCAAGCTGTCCTTCGCGGACACAGGGTTCCCGCAAAAAAATCACCTGCCTTTTGGGCAGGTGATTTTCTTTGTGGGATGCGTCCAAAGCGGTTTTCTTTTCCACCGCTGGCAGCGCATTTCCTTTTGATAAGACAAAAGAAAATGGGGGGCCAGGTTCTGTTGCCAGCAGGCAGCAGTTTACTTGTTGTCCACAGCGTACATGTGGGCGATGAGATCCAGAATCTTGTTGGTGTAGCCCCATTCGTTGTCGTACCACGCAATGAGCTTGACAAAGTTGTTGTCCAGCATAATGCCGGCCGTTTCATCAAAGATACAGGTATGGGCATCGCCGGTTAGGTCAGAGGAAACCACTTGATCGTTGGTGTAGGAAACAATGCCCTTCATGCTGTTGCGGGAGGCATTCTCGATGGCCACGCAGACATCGTGATAGGAGGCCGGATGCTTCAGACGGGCAGTCAGATCAACCACAGAGACATCATTGGTGGGCACGCGGAAGCTCATGCCGGTCATCTTGCCGTTCAGCTCCGGAATGACCCGGCCCACGGCCTTTGCTGCGCCGGTGGTGGAGGGAATGATATTGCCCAGCACACTGCGTCCGGTTCTCCAGTCACGTCCCGCACGGGCGTCAACCGCCTTCTGCTTGGCAGTGGCGGAGTGAATGGTGGACATCAGTGCCTGCTCAATGCCGAAGGTATCATGAATTACCTTGGTCATGGGGGCTAGACAATTGGTGGTACAGGATGCATTGGAAACCACATTCATCTCTCGCGTATAGGTCAAGTGATTGACGCCCATGACAAACATCGGCGTTTCCTCGTCCTTGGCCGGGGCAGAGATAATGACCTTTTTGGCTCCGCCCTTGAAATGCACCGAGGCCTTTTCCGTGGTGACATAGGCACCCGTGGACTCAATAATGTACTCCGCGCCGCAGTCATCCCAGGGAATGTTGGCTGCGTCATCCTCACAGTAAACCCGGATCTTCTTGCCATTGATAATCAGATGCTTGTCATCCCGCTCCACCGTGCCTTGAAAGGTCTTGAAAACGGAGTCGTATTTCACCTGATAAACCATGTAGTCCAAATCTGCGTTGCGCAGATTGATTCCGCAAATCTGATAGGAATTGCAACCACGCTCTACCATGACCCGCAGAGCCACACGGCCAATCCGGCCAAATCCGTTGATGCCCACCTTAATTGCCATAAGACGGTCCTCCGATATCTTTTTTTAAATTTGCTGAATAGGAATTCAGTGTTGCTTTTATTATAGCACGTCATGTTAAATTTTTCTCTTTTCATTACGCAAAATTGCGTAATGTTTTTCCGTAAAAAGTTGTACACTTTGCACAGAAATTCCATTTTTCTCGTTCCGACAAATATTTTTCTCGTTCGACAGGGGGGGAAACGCTTGTGTTTTCAGTTTTTCTCTGCTATGATACGGTACATCAAGGAAGAGTTTTCCTCGGTTTTCCGTGTGATTTTTTGCAAATCCTATCAGAAGATTAAGCGGTGCGCTCGGTTCTTTGTGCCCAAGCGCTGAAACAGAAAATACAGCGCCGGGGTAAAAGCGTCCGTGCCTGAAGGAGCCAATGCTATGATGGAATCCGATCAAAATTTGGAACTGCTGACGCAGCTTCTTCCCAATATTGCTTCCCAGATGCGTGCGTCTCTGAGTAATATTTATTTTGCCGCAACTGCCATTGCCCCGGCCAGCGCGCGGGAAAAGGATCCCGCACTGGATGCCAAGGCCGCCATTTTGGATCAGGCCTATTACCAGCTGCTGCGTCTGGTGAACAACCTCACGGTTACGTCCTACCTAAAAAATGATCAGCCCCTGTCCGTGCGGGATATTGATTTAGTCGCTCTGATTCAGGAAAACTGCGACAAGTGCCACTCCCTTGCAAATCTGCTGGGGTTGAAATTTTCCTTCGTCTGTGCGGTGCCATCCCACATCTGCGCGGTCTACCGGGACTCCATTGACCAACTGCTTTTTCAGTTGCTCTCCAATGCATTTAAGTTCACGCCCAAAGGCGGCAGCGTCACGGTGGAGCTGAAATTTGCCGGGGGAAAAGTGCTGCTTTCCGTATCGAATACCGGCGAAGGGATTTCAAAAGAGCTTCTTCCGTCTCTATTTAACCGATACACCCACGAGGGGCTGATGAACCCGCCTCCCCACGGGCTGGGGCTGGGCCTGCCCCTGTGCCGCCGGATTGCAGAGGGCCACGGCGGAACCATCATGGCGGAATCCCGCGAGGGCGAGGGCACATGCATTACGATGTCTATTCCCGATCGTCAAACGGGAAAAATTAGCACGTCGGATGTGCCGTTCGACTATACCGGCGGCTTTAACCGCACACTGCTGGCGCTTTCTGATGCCCTGCCGGCAGCGGCATTTCGGGTAAAGAATCAAGACTAATCACCGGACGGGCCGCGTAAAACCGCGGCCCGTCCTTTTTAATGAACGCAGGGAGTGAATTCTATGGCAAAGCGTGTTGCCGTCGCCATGAGCGGCGGCGTGGACAGCGCAGGCGCTGTCCTGGTGCTGAAGCAGGCGGGGTACGATGTCTCCGGCGTG
>JALCRR010000030.1 GCA_022652815.1 Oscillibacter sp. | reverse complement strand
TGGAAAGCTTAAGGAGGTTTTTATAGTCTGTACAGGCAACCATTTGAGAGGAAAAGTTAATAATCTCCTGGAGATTTTTTCTCTGCTGCTCTTGGCGGTGCAAGTGATCCAAAATCTCACGAATCAGCCTCCGCGTTTTTCCACTGGCTTGGATGCAAAAAAGTGAGCAGGCCAAAAATTCCAGCGTACGAGGCAGGATCCCGTAGAAAAGGACACCGTGCAGCGTGGTGAGGGGCTCATCCGGCACAATATGAAGATAAAACGCCACAAAGTGTGATAGGACGATGATCGGCAAAGAGATCACTGTGGTATAGATTGCAAATTTGCGTTCATTGTATAAGCAAGCAATCAACACCGGCAAAATGAACATAAGAATAACGTGATAGGATAAAAACGAGTACAGCACGCCCGGTGTCAAGGCCAACACAAATAGCACCAGATAGCGTGTCAGGTTGGTATGCCTCTTGAAAACCGAAAATAAAATCGTTGGAAGCGCAAAGCCGAGGCAGGAGAGCACGGTCATCCAGCCCATCACCCTCTGATTGATAACGAAAATGTGCAAAAGGCTTGCAATTTCGACAATGGACATGAATCCAATCAGATAGCGGCAGGTATGTGCAATCAAGTTGTCCGCAGCGATGTTATAGCGAGTGAAAACTTGCTCATCCATAGTACGGTCTCCATTCCGTGAACTAACGACGCCTATGCAGCCCTTTTGATTTTATAAAGGGTATGTGGCATTCTTGGTTTCATAAACGAATCATTAAAGAACAAATTAATTTAAATTGTAACTTGAATTATGTCAGATTTACAATTAAAATGCAATATCTTCTTTTCCTTTTTTAAAATAGCATTGCAAGGGGAAAAGTGCGCTTTCTACGACTTGAATTCAATTACACTAGTTCATACTATTTTTGAACACACCAAGCAAATTATATTGAAACAACGCCAAGTCGGAAGTACGGCATGCGGCAATCGTATTGCGTAGGGTTTCACTACCTCGTTTTCTTAATCTACTCCCGAAAGGTAGTCCACTTTTAATAAAAAATCGATGTTTGAAAAAATACAGTTAAAAATTACAGTTTAGATATGGAAAAGCAAAAAAAGGCACGTCAAGACAGGAAACTGATTTCTTAATTTTGATGGATCAACCTTCCGCCTCAAGATGGGATATTAGCAGATTTGTAATTTACTTAAAAGCTTACTAAGTAGGTTGGCGGGCACTGCTTTTTCTGATTTTTTGCCGTGGACTTTGCGGCAGATTGGTTAAAAATGATGGTAGCAAATTGCCGTAATCTGTGGCATGATAAAAATATAGATTTTTTGCGCTCCGGCAGAGGACCATGCACTGTCGTCAGCAAATTTTTGAAGCAATACGGGAGGAACTTCCATGGCAAAAAACATCTATCGCGGCGATGTCGTGTTTTCTGCGGACGCAGAGCATCTGCACATCACCGAGGGCGGGTATCTGGTGGTGGAGGATGGCTTTATTATCGGCCTTTTTACAAAGCTCCCGGAGGAGTATGCCGGACTTCCTGTTACAGATTACGGACGCGGACTCATCATTCCGGCCTTTTCTGACCTACATATTCACGCCTCACAATACGTCCAGCGGGGAATCGGCATGGATAAGCTGCTGTTCGACTGGCTGAGTGACTACACGTTCCCGCAGGAGGCGCGCTTTGCCTCCATGGAATATGCCAAGCCGGTCTATGACGCCGTGGTCAAAGATTTGATTCGCCACGGAACCTTTCATGCCAGCCTGTTTACTACCATTCACTACGACGCGTCGGCCTACCTCTTTCAGGCGTTGGAAGGCGCCGGCCTTTCCGCCTATGTCGGCAAGGTCAACATGGACTGCAACTCCCCGGAGTTTCTGTGTGAGGACACGGACGATTCCCTGCGGGAGACGGAGCGATTCCTCGCGGAGCATCAAGGGGGCAAAACCGTGCGGCCCATTTTGACACCTCGCTTTGCGCCTACCTGCTCCGAACGCTTGATAAAGGGGCTGGGAAAACTGGCACAGCGCTACCACTGCGGGATCCAGACGCATTTGTGCGAATCTCTGGCCGAGGTGGATTCCACGCTGAAGCTGTTCCCGGGCTACCGGGCAGACGCCGAGATCTATCAAAAGGCCGGGCTTCTGGACTACGGCCCGTCGATTTTTGCCCATTTCATTTTCCCCTCCGCACTGGATCTTGAAATTTTGCACAGCAACCGTAGCATGACGGTACACTGCCCCGACGCCACCACCAATATTACTGCCGGCATCATGCCGGTGGGTGCGTTCCACGATCAAGGCTTGCCTATTAGCCTCGGCTCCGACGTTGCCGGCGGACAGAGCGTTGCCGTTTACCGCCAGGTGGCCCGGAGTGTACAGATGTCCAAACTCAAGGCGTTTTATGAGCCGGAGTGTAATCACGCAATCACATTCCCGCAGGCGTTTTACATGGCGACCAAGGCAGGCGGAAGCTGCTTTGACCGCGTGGGTTCACTGGAGAAGGGGTTCCGGTTTGATGCGCTGGTTCTGGACCATCTGGAGGACGCGGGCATTCCACTGACCCCTGCCGAGCGGCTGGAACGGTTCTGCTACGCCGGGGATGACCGCAATATTACCGCCCGCTATCTCGGCGGACGCGAGCTGGCTTTTGACTGAAATAGCTACGTACGCCTTACCATATCAAGGCGGCGCTGACAGACATTTGAAGAAATGTTAGTTTTTGTTAATTTATGTGATAATTTGACCAGATAAAAATTTTTCAACGAAGAAAATGATGAAAAATGTTAAGTTTGCGGTTGACTTTTTGGTACAACTGATTAGAATAAGAAGTATCAAGAAGCAATCCGCTAAACACGAATTTACGTCTCATTCAGATGATTTTGCAATGAAGTAAAATTCTGTTGGCGGCTTTTTCTTTATCTGGAGGGGATTATGAATTACAAGGCCTATTTAGTAGAATCCGGAAAGCGGATGCTCCACAAGGGACTCACTGTGGAAACTTGGGGAAACCTCAGCGTGCAGGACCCCGAAACCGGATTGGTTTACCTAACCCCGTCTGCCATGCCCTACGACTCGATCAGCGAGGATGATGTGGTCGTCATGCGCGAGGACGGGACATTGGTGGAGGGAACGAGAAAGCCCACCGTGGAATGCGGAATGCATCTGGGAATCCTGCGTTCTCGTCCGGGAATCCACGCCGTCATTCACACGCATCCGATTTATTCGCTGGTTTTTGCGGTGCAGCACCGCGATATTCCGCCGATTATTGACGAGGCGGCTCAAATTTTTGGCGGCACCGTACATACAGCCGAGTATGCACTGCCTGGCTCGGCCGAGCTTGCCGAGAATGTCCAAAAAGCCCTGGGACCTAACGGAATGGCCTGCCTTCTGGCCAACCACGGTGCAGTGTGCCTGGGAAAAGACATGGAGCAGGCGTTCCGTGTGTGCACGGTTTTGGAGATGACGGCGCAGGTCTATCAGATGGCGCTGACCACCGGCACACCCCAGCAGATTTCCCAGCAGAATGTGGATTACATGAAAGACTTCATGGAACATCACTACGGTCAGGGCAAGTAAACGGAGGTCGCAATGAAATCGCTGCCATACGTCCGCAAAAAAGAAATTCTGGAAATGCTCAAACGCACGGATTATCTGGACACCAACCAGCTGTCGGAGAAATTCGGCGTTTCCTACATGACCATTCACCGCGATCTTAAGGTGCTGGAAAACGAAGGACGCATTTCCCGGGTTCACGGCGGCGCGATTGTCTTTTCCAGCGGAGAAAATGCGGACGGCACGCAGGCTCCCGTCAGCGAAGATTTAACGATGGAAGAGCGGTTTTGCGTCTGCCAGCAGGAAAAACGTGCTATGGCCAAGGCGGCGGCCAAGATGGTGAAAGATGGCGAAATTATTGCGCTGGACGCCAGTACCTCCGCCTTGCAGATGTGCTCACTGCTCCACGATCGTGAGATCACGGTGATTACAAATGGACTGAACATTGCCCTGCAATTTGCCGATTCCGAATCGGTAGAGGTTCTGCTGATCGGGGGATTGCTGCGCAAATCATCCCTGTCACTGAGCGAGATCTGCAACCCGGAGCTGCTGGACACGCTGAACATCGACAAGTGCTTTTTCTCAGCCTCCGCACTTTCCTTCCAGAAGGGAATGACGGAGTTGAGCTATGAGGAGTCGAAGGTGAAACGGAAAATCCTGGGGCGGGTCGACAAGCTGTTCGTACTGGCGGATCACACCAAAATTGGAAAGTCGGCGCCCTATGTGGACTGTACCTACGAACAGATTCACGCCGTGGTGACGGATCAGTTCGAGGGCGCAAGCGTGGGACAGATTGCCTGTCTGCAGGATTTTGAAAAGCACGGCGTACAGGTTATTTACGGAATCGCTTAAAGAAAAACAGGAGGTAAATTCTGATGGACGAAATTACAAAAGTCACCCATATTGACAATATTAAACTGACCGACGGCGGAAAAACCGTCACGATCATTGACCAGACGCAGCTGCCCAACCGCATGGTCTATCTGACCATGGATACCCTTGAGGACTGCTACGACGCCATTTTGAAGCTGAAGGTTCGTGGCGCTCCTGCCATCGGCATTTTTGCCGGCTACTCCATGTATGTGCTCTGCCAGAAATACGCTGACAAGCCCTATGCCGAGTTTGCCGCCGAGTTCCACAGACAGAAGGAATATCTGAATTCCTCCCGTCCCACCGCAGTCAACTTGAGCTGGGCTTTGAACCGGGTGGAGGCACTGGTGACCGGCCACGCCGATTCCCCGGTGTCCGAAATTGTGGAGCTGCTGGGCAAGGAGAGCGTCAAGATTCACGAAGAGGACATTGCCATGTGCCGGAAGATCTCCGAATACGGTCTTTCCCTGCTGCATGAGGGTGACGGCGTTCTGACCCACTGCAATGCCGGCCCTCTGGCAACCTCCCGCTACGGCACGGCCATCGGCCCCATGCTGCTGGGCAAGGAGCAGGGCATGAATTTCCACGTGTTTTCCGATGAGACCCGCCCGCTGCTGCAGGGCGCTCGTCTGACTTCCTTTGAGCTGCAGAAGGCCGGCGTGGACGTGACGCTGATTTGCGACAACATGGCATCCATTGTCATGAAAAACGGCTGGGTGCAGGCCTGCTTCGTGGGCTGCGACCGTATTGCCGCCAACGGCGACTTCGCCAACAAGATCGGCACGTCCGGCGTGGCGATCCTGGCCAAGCACTACGGCATTCCGTTCTACTCCCTCGGCCCCACCTCCACGGTGGATATGAACTGCCCCAACGGTGACCACATTAAAATCGAGCTCCGCGATCCCAACGAGATCAAGGAGAAATTTTATGCCGAGCCCATGGCGCTCAAAGAGGTCAAGTGCTACAACCCCGCCTTTGACGTGACCGATCACAACCTGGTCACGGGCATCATTACCGAAAAGGGCATTTGCTACCCGCCTTTCTCCGAGAGCTTGAAAAAGCTCTTCGAGTAATTTCGTTTTATAGTCGCGAGACTGTAAAAATATTTGAAACGCAAGTATTGGAAAATGAAAGGAGTATCTCTCACAATGAAAAACAAGTTCAAGACTCTCCTGGCAGTTCTATGCCTGGTGGCCATGGTGGCCTCCCTCGCAGGCTGCGGCAGCAAAGGTGCTGCACCCTCTGCATCCGCAAGCGCGGCAGGCTCCGATTCCGCAAGCGGCTTGAAGATCTGCATCATCACCTCCTCCGGCATTGATGACGGCTCTTTCAACCAGAACTGCTATGAAGGCATCCAGGCATTCCTGGCAGACCACGCTGACTGCACGGTCAACGACGTCAAGGAATCCGACTACAACGAGCTGATCCCCACCGTTGAAAGACTGGTTGGCGACTATGACGTGTTCGTCCTGCCCGGCTTCAACTTCTCTGGCATTGGCGACATTGCCACCAACAACCCCGACAAGAAGTTCATCGTTGTCGACTCCACCATCACCGACAGCGAGGGCAACGCCCTGACGCTGGACAACGTGTACACCATGACCTTCTCTGAGCAGCAGGGCGGCTTCTTCGCAGGCATCGCAGCAGCTCTGACCACGACCACCGGCAAGGTTGCCGTCGTCAACGGCATGGCATACCCCTCCAACGTCAACTATCAGTATGGCTTTATGTCCGGCGTGAACTATGCCAATGCCAACTATGGCACTTCTGCACAGTGCATTGAGCTGCCCTCCTACGCAGGCACTGACGTCATGGGCAACGCAGTTGGCGGCAACTACATCGGCGACTTTACCGACGAGGCTACCGGCAAGGTTGTTGCAGAATCTCTGATCGATCAGGGCTGCGACATCCTGTTCATCGCCGCAGGTAACGCAGGCAACGGCTGCTTCACCGCTATCAAGGAAGCCACCGGCGTCTATGCCATCGGCTGCGACGTCGACCAGTTTGACGACGGCGTGAACGGCAGCAGCAACATCATCCTGACCTCCACGCTGAAGGTGATGGACGAGAACGTCTGCAAGCAGCTCACCGCAATCTATGACGGCACCTTCCAGGGCCAGGACGCCTATCTGGGCGCCGACACCGATTCCTCCGGTTACGTTTCTGCTGACGGCCGTCAGCAGCTGAGCGAGGACGCTCTTGCCAAGCTGGCCGAGTGCTATGACCTGGTCAAGGACGGCACCATCGTTCCGGCAGCCGATGCTACCGTCAACGAGTATCTGCCCGACAGCTTCCCCGGCTTGAGCTAATTGAAATCATTTAAGAGGTAATTAACATGACAAAAGAGTCCATTTCCGCCAGCATCGCACTGACCGACGGCGAAATTGCCAAGGTCGTTCTGATGCCCGGAGACCCCCTGCGCGCCAAGTATGTGGCAGAGCGCTATCTGGAAAACCCCGTCTGCTTTAACACCGTCCGCAACATGCTGGGCTACACCGGTACCTACAAGGGCCGGAAGATCTCGGTCATGGGCAGCGGCATGGGCATTCCCTCCATGGGACTGTATGCCACCGAGCTTTACAACCAGTTCGATGTGAACGCCATCATCCGCATCGGCTCTGCCGGCGGCCTGGTGGATTCCGTCAAACTGCGCGACGTGGTGATCGCCATGGGCGCTTCCACAAACTCCGCTTACGGCTCCGCCTACGACATTCCCGGCTATCTGACGCCGCTGGCGTCCTATGACATGCTGGCCAATGCTGTTTCCGCAGCCGAGAAGCTGAAGGTCCACGCAGTGGTGGGTAGCGTGTACACATCGGATCATTTCTACTATCCCCGCCCGGATATCAACCAGAAGCTGCGCGATATGCAGCAGCTGGCAGTGGAAATGGAAACCGCCGGCCTGTACTGGACAGCGACCAGCTGCCACAAGAAGGCCCTAAGCATTCTGACCATCTCCGATCACCTGTTTACGGGTGAAATGCTGACGGCACAGGAGCGGCAGGAGTCCTTCCACGACATGATGGAAGTGGCTCTGGAGACCGCCTGGCACGAAGCTTGATTTTTCCTCATTCCCCTCCCCGCCGTTATGCGGCGGGGAGGGAACCTCAAAAAAGGAGCACGGGGAGCACATGGAAGATTACATAGTTGAAATGCGCCATATTACCAAGAGATTTCCGGGAATCATCGCAAACGACGATGTGACGATTCAGGTTAAGCGCGGCGAGGTTTATGCCCTGCTGGGCGAAAACGGCGCGGGAAAATCCACCCTGATGAGCATGCTTTTTGGCATGTACGAGCCGGACATGGGCGAAATCCTCATCAACGGGGAACCGGTGAAGTTCCGTTCGTCCAACGACGCAACGGCACACAGCATCGGCATGGTGCATCAGCACTTTAAGCTGGTGGACAACTACACCGTGGCGGAGAACATTGTTCTCGGCGTGGAGCCCATGAAGCGCACGCTGGGCATTTTCCCGAGCGTGGATTTGAAAACTGCCAACCGGGAGATCGCGGAGCTTTCCAAGACCTACGGTCTGGAAGTTAACCCCACGGACGTCATCGAGAACATTCCTGTGTCTGTCCGGCAGCGCGTTGAGATCTTGAAAATGTTGTACCGGAAGGCTGAAATCCTGATTTTTGACGAACCAACCGCAGTTTTGACGCCGCAGGAGATTGAATTTCTGCTGAAAATCATCGACGGGCTGCGCAAGAGCGGCAAGACAATTATTTTGATCACTCACAAGATCGAGGAGATCAAGAAGATCGCGGACCGCTGCGCAATTTTGTACCGTGGTCGGCTGGTCAAAGTGCTGGACGTACAGTCAACCTCCTCCCAGGATATGGCCAACATGATGGTGGGCCGCGAAGTGGACTTCAACCCCACAAAGACCCCCGCCAATTATCGCGGCGATGTGCTGGAGGTCAGCCATCTGACCGTTCAGAACGCCAACAAGTTTGACGTGGTGAAGGACGTCTCGTTCAAGATCCGGTCCGGCGAAGTTTTCGCAGTGGCCGGCGTGTCCGGAAACGGACAGGGCGAGCTGGCAGATGCTGTTTCCGGATTGATGAAGGTTTACAGCGGCAGCATCAAGCTCTGCGGGCAGGACGTTACCAATGATTCCATCCGGCAGCGGCTGGAATCCGGAATTTCCTACATTCCCGAGGACCGACAGGGCGTGGGCGTGTTTTTGGACTTTACGCTGGGGGACAACCTGGCAATCCGCAAGTATTACAAACAGCCGTTTTCCCAGGGTGGCATCCTGCACTTCAGCGAATTTGAAAATTATGCAGACAAGCTGATTGACCGCTACGACATCCGCTGCGGACAGGGACGCAAGACTTCCCTGCGGAGTATGAGCGGCGGCAACCAGCAAAAGGCCATCGTTGCCCGCGAGATCGAGGAGCACGCAAAGCTCATCATCTTCGTTCAGCCCACCCGTGGTTTGGATATCGGCGCCATTGAAAACATCCACAAGCAGATTCTGGCCGAGCGCGACCGCGGAGCCGCCATCCTGCTGATTTCGCTGGAACTGGATGAGATCATGGAGCTGGCCGACACGATCGGCGTCATTTACAATGGCCAGATGATGAAGATCGCAGATGCATCCACGCTGACTTCGCTGGATGTTGGCAGATACATGATGGGGGTGAAGGAAGCGTGAGTAAACAGAATAAACCGCAGACACGGCAGAAAAAAGCGTGGTTTTCTGCTCTGCTGGACAGCGAAAAGTGGAATGGGCTGACCATCCCGATGCTGACCATCCTGCTCACGCTGGTTGCTGCCAGCATCATCCTGCTGGTGATGGGAAAGAACCCGCTGGTGGCATTTCTCAGCTTTCTCCAGGGTTCCGGATTTTTCCCGAAAGCCAGCTACGGCGGCGGTCAGGGCATTCTAACGGACCTTTTCAATTTCATGAATATTCTAGCGCCCATGATTTTGGCGGCACTGGCGTTTGTTGTGGGCTTTAAGGCGGGCCTTTTCAACATCGGCATCGCCGGACAGATGCTGGCCTCCGGTTTCCTGGCCACAGTGATTATCGGATACAGCGGACTAAGTGCCGTTTTGGCAAAGCCGCTGGTTCTGGTGATCGGCATTGTGGCCGGAGGGCTGCTGGGTGCGCTGGTGGGTTGGCTGAAGTATAAGTTCAATATCCATGAGGTGGTTTCCACCATCATGCTCAATTACATCATCAGCTATCTGTGCGGATTTTTCATCAACACCTATTTCGCCGACTCTCTGACCCGTTCATCTAAGATCTGCTCGGACTCCGCCCGACTGACCTGGACCAACGTGAATATCGGCGGAGTCAAATGCAATCTCCCACTGGGAATTGTACTGGCTGTGGCTGCCGCATTTCTGGTCAAATTCATCTTTGACCGGACGGTGTTCGGCTTTGAGCTCAAGGCCGTCGGCACCAACGTCCGCTGCGCACGGTATACCGGCATCAACGTGGGACGCCGTCTGGTGTTCTCCATGGCATTTTCCGGTATGTTGGCCGGTCTTGCAGGCGTGACCTACTACTGCGGCTACTACAACACCATCGTTCCGAAGTCTCTGGCAAGCATGGGCTACGACGCCATTTCCGTGGCGCTGCTCGGAAACTCCGCCCCCATCGGCGCCATCTTTGCCGGAATTCTGATTACCATTTTCCAGTATGGCAGCAACTACATGAGCTCCACGGTGGGTGTTCCCAAGGAAATCGCCTCCCTGATTACCGGAATTCTGCTGCTGTTCTCCGCCTGCGGCGGGTACTTCCGCTATATGGCGCATCGCCGTCTGGAACGGGAGAAGGACGAGGAGATCGAGGCTTCCCGCGCTGCTAAAAGCGCCGGTGAGCCGGCAGAATCGCCCAACGCGGAAAACAGGGAAAAGGAGGGTAAGCTCTGATGGATAAGGTATTCATTGACGGCCTTTCGTTTGCAGCCCCTCTTTTCATCATGGCCATGGGCGCAATCTACTCTGAAAAGAGCGGCATTACCAACCTGGCCGTGGAAGGCTTTCAAGGCTTCGGCGCTTTTGTCGGCGCACTGACGGCTATCTTGCTGATGCCCGTTCTGGGCGACGGCTCCCAGGCAGTCATCTACATCGCTATGTTGGCGGCCTTTGTCGGCGGCGGAATTTACGCCTGCCTCCATGCACTGCTGTGCATTAAGTTTCGTGCCAATCAGGTTATCAGCGGCGTGGTCATCAACATCCTCGCCGTGG
The DNA here is from genome assembly GCA_022652815.1 of Oscillibacter sp. Taxonomy (GTDB): domain Bacteria; phylum Bacillota; class Clostridia; order Oscillospirales; family Oscillospiraceae; genus Oscillibacter. The sequence goes on along the minus strand of JALCRR010000030.1, from coordinate 15,310 downwards.
CACTGACCACCTTCTTGACCAGTACCATCAACAAGTCCCTCAACGGCGACGCCTCCAACAAGTTCGTTTTGGGCGTGTTCAACCGCTACACCATTCCCGGACTGAGCCAGATCCCGGTGATCGGCGCGCTGTTCAGAAATATGTATCCCTTTGAATTCATTATGATCGTGGTTGCCATCGTGGCGTGGTACTTGATGTACCGTACCCGCTTTGGTATGCGGATGCGCGCCTGCGGCGAAAATCCCCAGGCAGTAGACGCCGCCGGAGGAAACGTTGACCGCACCCGCTTCATCTCTGTGATGATCTCCGGCGCACTGTCCGGTGTGGGTGGCATCTGCTTCGCCTATTCCATCTCCGCAAACTTCTCTCCAAGCATTTACATGGGCTACGGCTATCTTGCCATTGCGGCCATGATCTTCGGCAACTGGAACATCCTGCCCACCGGTGCGGTGTGCCTGTTCTTTGGCCTTGCAAAGGCCGGCGGCTATCAGTTGTGTTTGAGTATGGGTCTGCCCAGCAACTACTCCGACCTCTTCATGATGCTGCCCTATGTTCTGACTTTGATTCTGCTGGTGTTCTTCTCCAAGCGGAACCATCCGCCCAAGGCCGCGGGCGAGCCTTACGACAAGGGCAAACGATAAATCACTGATTGTGCGAAAAAGCGGCAGTCCGGCTTAAGCCGGACTGCCGCGCGTTTTTTGAAAGGAGTCCTCTATGAAAGCTGCGATCATTGGCACCGGAGGCATCGCGCACACCCACGCAAATGCCATGCGGGCACTGGGCGTAGAGCTTTCCCTCGTGGTTGGACACAGCATGGAGTCGGCGCACCGCTTTGCCGTGGAATACGGCTGCCCGCAATTTACCGATCACCTGACAGCGGCAACACTGGACGAGATCGATACCGTCCACATCTGCACCCCGCCGGAAAGCCACTTTGAGCAGGTCACGCTCTGCCTAAACGCCGGAAAGCACGTCCTGTGCGAAAAACCGCTGTCGCTTTCTACTTCCGAGGCCTTGCAGCTGGATGCACTGGCCGAAAAGACCGGAAGCATTACCGCCGTGGACTTTAACAACCGATTTTATCCCTCTGCCGGGGAGATGCGGCGTCTGGCAAGCCAGATGGGGCCGGTGCTGTTGGTACACGGCCACTATTTTCAAGAGTTTCACATGCTGCCCTGCGCATACAGCTGGCGCTATACAGAGCCGCTGCGGGCTGCCAGCGAAATCGGCTCCCACTTTTTAGACCAGCTGCGGTTTTTCACCGGGCAGGAGGTGCAGTCACTTAGCGCCGTCTTTTTGAACACCGCGCCCAACCGCGTTTTGCGGGACGGTATGATGTATGAAAGCGGGGAGGGTACGCCTCTGACGGTCAAAAGCGAGGACGCCGTGGCCGCCACCCTGCGCCTAACGGGCGGCGGCGTGGTCAGTTGTCTGCTCAGCGAGATTTCTCCGGGGCGCAGCAACGATCTTTCCCTGGAACTGGTTTGCCCCTCGGGGAGCGTTTCCTGGTGTTCCGAGAAGCCCTATGAGGTGGTCACCGGCAATCGGGGAGAGGGGATGACCTGCCGGCGAAACGCCTTTTCGGGCGGCTTTACCGATACGTTCACCGACTGCTTTGCTGCGTTCTATCAAGCAGTACAGACGGGAGAACGCGACCCTCGACTGGCTACATTCCGGGACGGCGCGGTGAACGCCAAACTGGTGGATGCGCTGGCCCAAAGTGCCCGCAGCGGCGGACGCTGGATTGATGTACAGGAGGATGGAGTATGAATCAACGAGCCAAGGAATTAATTGAGCATTTTCAAATGAAAATGTTGCCCGAGGAATTTACCTATCTGCGGGAGCTGTACCGTTCTTCCCAGCGCACAGCGGAGGGACTTGCGACTGTGACCACGACCTACGGGGTTTACTGCACGGATCCGCTGAGCCACTCGCTCTTTCATGTGCTGACCCGCGACGAGGTCTGGAGCTTTTATGAGGGCGACCCCATTGAGCTGTATCTCCTCTATCCCGACGGCTCCAGCCGGACGGTCACACTGGGACGGGATTTTTCAGCAGGGCAGGTCTATCAGTTCACGATTCCCGCCGGCGTATGGCAGGGAGGATGTCTGCGCAGCGGCGGCGAATACGCCCTGTACGGCTGCACGGTGGCGCCGGGATTTACCCCGGACTGCTTCACCGCTGGAAAGGCGGCGGATTTGATTGCCCGCTATCCCGATCAAGCGGAGATCATCCGAAAACTGACTTCCGCAGAGGGCGGAAAGGTTATGCAATAGGCAGATTGTGCTGTTTGAGGAAGCTCAGCTTGTCCCAATACCCTCTTTGAAAAACGATTTTGTCGTTTTGAATCTGGAAGAAGCCGCAGCCCCGAAGCCCTAGGGGATCCCTCCATTCCAGAATGGCCCAATCACCGTCTTCAAACATATTTTCGGGAATACACACCATTTTGGCTGTGGCAAATTCGCCTTTGAACATTTCGTAAATGGCGGCTTGGCCCTGCACCGGGTCGTTTGCGACCTGGTGGTTGATGGCATTTTCGGCATAAAGCGCAGCAATTTCTGCGGCATTGCCCTGATTAAAACGCTCAATCCACAGCGATAGCACCTGTTTTGGGGTCATGATACGTACCTCCATATTGTAAAATCGAGATGTTTTTGAGAATGAGTATACCAGAGTGGATTGCTGCATGTCAATCAACCATTCCAGACAAAATGACCGGAAGAAAAAGAACAGTGAAAGGAACCCACAAAGGGTTCCTTTCGCTGTTTCAGATTCATTCGATTGGCATACGCCATGGGGCCAAAATGAAATTAGGCATCCGCCTGCGGGACTTGTTGGGGAAGCTCCAGCCCCTCCAGCTCGGTAATGATGTCCTGCTGACGCTCGTAGAAGAGGAGCTCCTTGTTATGGGCGAAATACTCCTTGCAGCCATAGCGGCTGATGAAGCGGGCGCCGCAGGAGCTGACGGTCAGCTCGGTGACCAGAATCAAAAGCTCCTGCCCGTCCTCTTCAAAGACCTCCTCGCAGAAGGCAAAGAGGTGGGAGAGCTTTTTGCCGGTATCGCCAGCCTGTGCCTTTAGAGTCTCCACCTTTTTTGCGTAGGCTTCCTTCAAAGGTGCAAAGGCATTGCCACTGCCCTCGGGCAGCTTTAGAAATTCTTGAAGAGTCGCTGTGACGCGGCAGAGGGTGCGCTCCTTCTCCCGGGAGAGGGCACCGGACCGCTTTCCGCGCTCCAGCGCCGTCTGCTGCTCGGCAATCCGGGCTTCCAGCGCTTTTTGGACGGTGACGCCGGAATCCAGCTCACCGCGGACGGCTTTCAAAGCGCCGACCAGATCCCGCAGCAAATCCTCTGTTTCCAGTACCGCGCGCATATCCTGACTCACGGCGTCCAGTAACAATCCCAGAAGGGACAGGCGCTCGTCAAACTTCGCGGCCTTTGCCCGATGCTTGATGGCGGCAGTGGCTTTTCCGGCCAGAATTTTGTCGATCTGATAGTCGCTGCGGTACTTGTTGAAGAGATCGTAATAGACGGAAAACTCCTTGGCAATCTTGGCGTTTTGCAGGTATTGGCACACCAGTTTTTCGTCCACCTTGATGCCATGGCGCTCATAGAGGTCAATCATCTGGCTCAAATCATCCCAGCCACGGGCGGTGACGAAGCTCTTGCCGGAGACGGTGGTTTCCACCCGGTAAAAATCGCCCTTTTTGACTTCCAGATAGGTCATGATGGAGGGGTGAACGCCTTTTTCGTAAGCGTATTCCTTCCATGCGTCAAAGTCCGGCTCCACATCAATGCGCTTGAGACGATCCCACGTCACGATGTCAAATTCCCGGACGGACTTGTTGTACTCCGGCGGGTTGCCGGCCGTGACTACGATCCAGCCGTCGGGAACCCGGTGGCGGCCGAAAATCTTGAATTGCAGGAATTGGAGCATGGCGGGTGCCAGCGTTTCGGACACGCAGTTGATCTCATCCAGGAACAAAATGCCCTCGTGCTTGCCGGTTTGCTCCATGGTTTCGTAGACGGCGGCGATGATTTCGCTCATGGTGTACTCGGAGATGGAGTACTCCTTGCCGCCGTAGACCTTCTTTTCGATGAACGGCAGGCCCAGCGCGCTCTGGCGGGTGTGGTGGGTCATAGAGTAAGACACCAGCGCCACGTCCAGCTCCTGAGCAATCTGCTCCATCACGGCAGTTTTGCCGATGCCCGGAGGCCCCATCAGGAAAACGGGCCGCTGCTTTTCAATGGGCACGACATAATTGCCGAATTCGTCCTTGGTGAAATACGCCGTCATGGCGTTTTTGATCTGGTCCTTTGCCTCTTTGATATTCATGGTGCAAAACTCCTTATGGCATCCGCCGGAAAAACCGGGGTGCGGAATTGATCGTTTTCTACGGGGGACTTACAGCCCCAGCTCGTCGTCCAGAAAGGAGAGGTTGTCTCCCGCGGCGTCTGTCCCGCCGCGAATGTCGGGATGGCGGTCGCCGTATTCCAGAACAATGGCGGTGGATTCCGTCAGGTGATGGGAAGAGAGCAGGGAGACGGCGGCGCGGTAGTTGTTCCAGGTGAGAAAGCCGGCGCGCAGAGCAAGGCGCAGCTGCTTTTGGAACCGCACGGTGTCCTCCCACTTGGGAAGGGGACGCAGGTACTCCATGTAGGCCGTTTTTGCGGCGATGTTGCCGTAACCGTGTTCGCCCACGTTGGAGTAAAACTCCCGGTAGGAGTGGCCTTGCAGCATGCAGAAGAGGTAGAGAAGCTGCTCGTGCGCACTTAGGCGGTTTTCCGGCAGATAGCAGGATGAGACGGCGGGATCAAACGGCTCTTCCGTAAAGGCAAAGCCCTCGTAAAACGCCCATTCCAGTCGTTTGATCTGGGCGTAGGAATTGCAGAGCATGGCATTTTGGCGGGAGTCATCCTGGCGGTAAAAGCCAAGGCCGGAGAGAGGGGAAACCCGGTCATCGAGAAGCTTTAGAATCTTCTGGTAGCTGGGCAGCGCCTGAATAGGCGTCATGTGGGGCGCAACAATGGCGATCAGCGTCTCGGAAATGGGGCGGAAAGCCAGCAGATTCGTTGCGATGCGGTTGAGAAAGGCGTAGGTATCGCTGCCCTTTTCCGCAAGCCACGAAAGGCTTTCGTCAAATTCAAACACGTCGGCCTCGCCGGCATAGCGGACTAGCCGCAGCGATTCAAAGCGGTTCAGTCCGTGAAAAGCCCGGACGCACCGTGGGATTTCCAGAACTTCCACCTGGGCAAGAGCGGGCTCGTCCGCCTTCTCCACGCGGATGACTTCCATATCCGCACAGATGGCGCTGCGCCCATCTAACGACAGCGTGAGCTGTCCTGCGGCAAGGGCGGACGGCTTTTCGGAAACACCCATGGGTCAGATCTCCTCACTTTTCAGAATCAGTTTGATGGCCCACACGGGGACTTTCGGTTCCAGATAGTCGTCACTGACGAACACGAATGCCGCATCATAGCGCGGCTGCGCGGCGGGGAAGGTGCCGATGCCGTCCGTGAAGTAAATGAGGCCTTTCAGATTGGTGAACTCGCCGGAGTCAATTAGCTTGTCCACATACGAGAAAACCGGGCGGAAGTCCGTACCGCCAAAGCCCTTAAGCTCCATGGTATCCAGATAGTCGTCAAATTCCTGCTGACTGGTGATCTTGTGATCCTCTTGAATTTTGGCGTCGCACTGAATGATGTGGAGGTTGATTTTGGTGAAAAAGCTCTCCTGCTGCTTGAGAATGTTGTAGGTCTTGATGATGAAGCTCTGCACCAAGGGGCCGGAAACGGAGCCGGAGGTGTCGATGGCCACCACGAACTCCTTGATGCGGCGAACCTCTTGATATTCAAGAGGTTCTACCAGCGGCATATTTTGATAGAGCTGGAGGCCGTAGGTATAGAAAATGTAGTCAAATTCATCGTCGTTGACCTGAAGCACCTCACCCATGGTGGTGAAGCGGCGGAGAAATTCCCCATAGTCATAATGCTCACGATTGACGTTTAAAAGGCTTTCCACAAGACTTTTAAACGCTGTGCCCTGCTGCAGCGACAGCGTTTCCAGATCGACTTGAAGCCGGCGGCTGACGTCCTTCCAGACCTCCTCCGGCTTTTGGGAGCGGGTGTGCTGCCCTTGATTGGAGTCATTTTTGCGGCCTGTGCCGCCCCGGCGCTGCTCCTTTTGCTTTTTGAGATTGCGGCGGGAATCATGCTGGGCGCTGCCCTCGTCTCGACCCTCGCCCTCCTCGCCGTCCTCCTTAGTGGGAAGATACCACGAGCGGTGGTCATCGGACAAAAACGGGTCCCGGAGATGGGCAACCTCTTCATCCGTGAAGTGCTTGTCCAGAAGCCAGCGATAGATCTTTTCCGCCGAGAGCTGGCCTACCTCACCTTGCAGCTCCTGCAGCGGTTCCGCTTGATCGCGCTGCCGCCGGCAGGCGATGCAGGGAAGGTCAAGGCCACAGAGTACGCTCTCTACGGCGATGTCGCAGGCGGTGTCCCAGCGGCGGCGGTCAATGCCATCGCCAATGAACAGGTGGTGAAAGACGCAGTGGAGGACGATATGCAGATAGTCCCGGGTCACGCGCTCCTTCTCCGATTTGTAAGAGGAGAGCACATGGAAGGCATCGTAAAAAAGATACTGCCCGTCGGTGGCCATGGTGCCGGGATAGGGCTTCAGCGTAAACCGGCTGAGTGCCATGTCGAGAAAGCGTAGATTGACCAGCAGGGTGTTGCGGGAGAGCGTTAAAACCTCCCGGGCAAGCTTGTCCGCCTGCAAAAAAACGTCGGGCTTTTCTGCCATGGGTTCCCCTTTCCACGGCAGAAGCTGCCGCAAATGTCATAACTAATTTAGTTTAGCACTTCTTTTTCCCTGTGAAAAGACCAAACCGGAGAAAATGCGGCCATTTTCGCCCGCAGTTGAATTCCACAGTGGATCTGTTGTAAAATAGAGAGCGTGCAAAGGGGGAAGATGCCATGATCGCGGTTGTTTGCCTGGACGGACGGAACGGAATGCTGTTCCATGACCGCAGACTGAGTCAAGATCGCCTGCAGCGGGCGGATCTGATGCGACTTTGCGGAAAGCGGAGCTTGAAAATGAGCCCATTTTCTGCACCACTGTTTTCCGAGTATCAAAGCCGCATTTGCGTGGAGGACAACTTCCTTGACGGCGCAGAGCGCGGCGAGCTGTGCTGGGTGGAAAATCGGGAGCTGCGGCCCTATATCAAGGCGCTGGAGGGCATTGTGGTTTACCGATGGAATCGGGCGTATCCGGCGGACGTGCATTTTGACATTGCACTGCCGGGAGATGACTTTGCGCTGGCGTCGACGCAGGAGTTTCCCGGCTCCTCCCACGAGAAGATTACCCGGGAGATTTATTTAAGGAGGGCCACCCATGGCGAGAAGCCGGAAGAAAACTAAAAAACAGTCTGCGCTGGCGCTGATTTTGGCGCTGCTTGCCGCAGCGGGAATGTACCTGTATCAGCAGTATGCACCATCTACCACGGCCAGCGCGGTGCTGGACGATTTGCCATCGTACAGCGATTTCCCTTATGTGGAAATCGACGGAAACAAGCCGAATTTTCCGGAGGAGGACTTTACGCAGAAGTCCTTTGAGACATACAGCGAGCTGGACGCCTTGGAGCGGTGCGGCGTAGCCTATGCCAACATCGGACAGGATCTGATGCCCACCGAAAAGCGGGGCGAAATCGGGCAGGTTAAGCCCTCCGGGTGGCACACGGTCAAATACGACTGGGTGGACGGGAAGTATCTTTACAACCGCTGCCACCTGATCGGCTATCAGCTCTCAGGCGAGAACGCCAACGAGAAAAACCTAATTACCGGAACCCGTTATCTGAACGTGGAGGGGATGCTGCCCTTTGAGAATCTGGTGGCGGACTATGTGAAAGAGACCGGAAACCACGTGCTTTACCGGGTGACGCCCATCTTTACCGGAGACAATCTGGTGGCGGATGGCGTACAGATGGAGGCGGAGTCCGTGGAGGATCGGGGCGAGGCGGTCTGCTTCAACGTGTTTTGCTACAATGTGCAGCCCGACGTCACCATCGACTATGCCACTGGGGAAAGTCAGGCCTCTTGAAACGATCAGAATATCGGTAAGAATCGGTATGAAAAAGAGGGCTTCCGAATTTCGGAAGCCCTCTTAAGCTTGCCAATCAGCCAGAAACAGCAAAATGACGGGAAGGAAGATAGCTACGAAAGAAACCTAGGAGGGGTTCCTTTCGTTTTAAATCATCAGTTTTTGAAACGTTTTACGGGTTTCAAAAGCCCGCTTTTGAAATTCTATTATGATTCAAGAATCTGACCAGTGCTGCAGATGAAAAACTGCCGGGGCAGGGGGAGATGAGCGAACTGCGTGGGGGAGAGCACGTAGGCATAGCTGCCGGCGTTGGGAATGGCTACAAGATCGCCAACGGAGAGCCGGGGAAGAGAAATGTCCTCCGCCACAATGTCTGCCGCGGTGCAAAGGCTGCCGCACAGGGTCACGGTCTCACGTTCCTGCGTCTGTGTTAGGGGGAGAAACTCCACCGTTCCGCCGCCGGTATAAAGCGGCTCACAGGCATCCGGTGCCTTTCCGGGATTCTGCCCCTCCACCATGTGATTGACGGCGGGACGAAGAAAGGCATTCAGCGTGCTGGCAAGCAGCACGTAGGTTTTGCCCCGGGAGACTTTTTTATCCACCACTTTGGACATATATGTACCCGCTGCGCTGGTGGCATAGCGACCAGATTCGATCAAAACCCGAACGCCGGGAAACTCCTTTTGAAAAGCCGCAGCTAGCGCCGAGGTCGATTTGCCCAGCGCGGCGACATCCACGGGACGATCCTGCGCCGTAAAGGGTACGCCGATGCCGGAGCCCAAGTTTACAAAGTCCAGAGGGGTTGCCAGTCCGGCGGAGAAACGCCGGGCCAGCGCGAGGACGTTTTCGTGGTAGCGGCGGAGAATGGCGGCGTCCAGCTCCTGGGAGTGGCAGTGGACATGGAGCCCCACAATTCGGATATTGGGCAGAGCGTTCCACGTGGGCAGAAGGGAAAAGACGGTTTCCTCGTCAATGCCGAATTTAGAGGAGGAACCGTTGGCGGTATAGAGGGTGAAATCCGGATTGATGCGCACGCCGATTTTTAGGGTGATGCCGCGGCTTTGGGCAAGGGCCTGCAGCCGCTCCACCTCGCCGGGACTGTCCGCAATCACGGTGCTCAAGTCTACGGCCCGGGCAAGATCTTCCGGCGTTTTGCCCGGCGCGGAGTAATAGATATCTTCCGGCGCAAGGCCACATTCCCGGCTAAGGAGAACTTCGCCAAGACTGGCGGCATCCGCACCGAAACCCTTCTCGGCCAGAGCTTTGATAATCAGCGGGTGGGGATTGCACTTGACGGAATAGAGAAAATCAATTCCTGGGAAGCTGTCGCGGAGTGTTTGCGCGGAACGTGTCAGGCTGCGCTCGTCATAGAGGTAGAAGCTGTCGCAGAGCTTTGCGCACTGCGCTGCTGCCTGCTGGTCAACCATAAAAGAAGCCCCCTTTATTAGATTTTCTACTTTCATTCTACCGGGAGAGAACCAATTTTGCAAGCCTGTCCTTTTATCACGGACAGGGAATCGGCGGTTGCAAGAAAAAACAATCTGCGGTATGATGAGGGAAACCTTGGAAAACAACGCCTGCGCCGACTTGCTTCGGCCAGAGACAGCGAGGAGAGAAGACCATGAAAGATCTGAAAAAGAACTGCCGGATCGCCGTGATTCAGGCAACCCCCGTGATGTTTGACAAGAAGGCGTGCCTGAACAAGGCACTGAACCTGATCGTGCAGGCGGCACAGGAACACGCCGAACTGATTGTGTTCCCGGAGCTGTTTATTCCGGGCTATCCCTACGGCATGACCTTTGGCTTTACCGTGGGCAGCCGGAACGCGGATGGCCGCAAGGACTGGAAGAAATACTGCGACAATTCCATCGTTGTCCCCGGCGAGGAGACAAAACGTCTGGGCGAAGCGGCAAAAGCTGCCCACGCCTACGTCAGCATTGGCGTATCAGAACGGGACGGCGTGAACGGCACCCTTTATAATACGAATCTGGTCTTTACGCCGGAGGGCGAGCTGGACGCCGTTCACCGCAAACTGAAGCCCACGGGCGCCGAGCGGGTGGTCTGGGGCGATGCCAACTGCGGATATTTTCCCATCTCGCAAACACCCTGGGGCCCCATGGGCAGCCTAATCTGCTGGGAGAGCTATATGCCCCTGGCGCGGGTGGCGCTGTACGAAAAAGGTGTGTCCATTTACATATCCCCCAATACCAACGACAATGAGGAATGGCAAACCTCCATCCGCCACATCGCGCTGGAGGGACACTGCTATTTCGTCAACTGCGATATGTACTTCAAGCGGGAACAGTACCCCGCCGGACTGCACTGCCCGGAGGAGATTGCCCGGCTTTCCGAGACTGTCTGCCGCGGCGGAAGCTGCGTAGTGGATCCATACGGCCACTACGTGATGGAGCCGGTGTGGGATCGGGAGGAGGTCATCATGGCGGATTTGGATCTGGACAAGGTTCCCGCCAGCCGTATGGAACTGGACGCCTGCGGGCATTACTCCCGTCCGGACGTGCTGGAATTGCGGATTCATGAATGAGATTAAAAAAGCGTGGAACGAAACGTTCCACGCTTTTTTGTATATAGAAAACCACTCGCTAGGCGAGTGGTTCAAAAAAGGCTACTGCCGATGAGCAAAAAGAAACTCCCCTAGGTATAGTAGAGATGCGGTCTGGCAACTGCAACTCAAACCAAAGGGAGGTCACTCAAGAATGAATGACAGTAACAGTTTAGCGCATACGAAATGGAATTGCAAATATCATATTGTGTTCGCGCCGAAATATCGGCGCAAGGTATTTTTTGGCGAAAAGAGGAGAGAAATCGGGAAAATATTGCGACAGCGGTGTGAATGGAAACAGGTAAAAATTGTAGAGGCGGAAGTATGTCCTGATCATATCCATATGCTCCTTGAAATACCACCCAAAATTGCGATTTTGAGTTTTGTGGGGTACTTAAAAGGCAAAAGTTCGCTGATGATTTACGAACAGTATCCAAATCTAAAGTTCAAGTATAGAAACCGTGAATTTTGGCGTCGAGGATACTATGTGGATACCGTAGGAAAGACCGCAAAAAAGATAGAGGAGTATATCAAGAACCAGCTCCAAGAGGATAAGATGGGTGAACAACTAACGATGGGAAACTACTAAGCCCGCTTGCGGGCTGCCAGTAATAAACTCCATGCAAATGTCAGACCGTACCAACGCCGCATGAGGCGTAGCTGGTAACATAGGGCTACGCACGCATAAGAATCCCCCGGCTTGGCCGGGGGATTCTTATTATTCTTTTTCACGGTTATTTTTCTCGCAGCGGGAAAATGGACGCGTCCAGCTTCCCGTTTTCAATGCGAACCACGCCGCAGGAGGGCGCATAATAGTCCCCCACAGCGCCGGGGTTCAGAAAAACCGTTTTGCCCCGAAAATCCCAAAACGCGCGGTGCGTGTGGCCAAAGAGGAAGAGATCCGCCTGCTGCGCCTCGGCAGCATAGCCGGCCTCTATCAGCGAGGATTTTACGTGGTAAGTGTGCCCGTGGCACATCAAAATCCGCTTTCCCGCAATTTCCAGCAGCTTTTCCTGGGGCTGATCGGAGCGGTAATCGCAGTTGCCGGGCACGTGCTCAAAGGGGAGCTCCGGAAACCGATCGTGCAGTTCCTCGCCGTCTCGCCAGCAGTCACCCAGATGCAGGATCATGCGGGGCTGAACCAACTCCACCGCCCGCACCATATTTTCCACATTTCCGTGGGAGTCGGATACCACCAAAAGAACCATGGCGAGCCCTCAGCTTTCTACGGGACTCTGCCCGGCAAAAGCCTCATACTGGCTTTGTAGCCATTGCTTCATCTCTTCAATCCCGGCATCGTCCCAGGCGAAATCCCGCGTAACCACATCGTCTGCTTTTTCAAAACAGATTTTGGAGTAGGTGGCGGCGTGGACGAGCTTGTTTTCCCCATCCAGCGTCCAGCGGTAGCGAAAATCGTGAAAAAGCGGGCCGACTGACCCAGTGTAGACAAAAGCGCGGTTGAGCCATTGTGGGTTCAGCTGGGAAAAACACTGCAGCATAAACGTTTGACCTCCGTCAGAAATGGAATAAGTGAATTATACCACAATTTATTAGGAGAAACAGCCCCTTCAACTAATAAAAAACACTTTGCAAAATTTCCAGAAAACGAATGGGAAAAGCCAAAAAATTAGCGTACAGCGTGTGCGTTTCGTGCTATAATAACCTTGAAATAGTTATTATACGCGCATTTCGACGCTGAGCGGCGAAGTGCTTAAATTAAAAGACATTGCACAATGGCGCTATGCGCCTATGCGATCAACCACGAAGTGAAATTCGCGGTGAAATTTGTTCAAAGAACGATAACTGGGAGGAAGCAGTATGTTGGATTTTTTGCGCGCCGAGGGCGTTTCACCCCGAATCCTTTCGGAGATTGAGCACTATCGTAGCTTCTACAAGATCAACGACGAGGTGAAGAGCCGAATCCCCCAGCCCGCCTATCATTACTATGGCAAGGAGATCTGGGAGCAGGCGGCCACCACGCTGCTTGCGGGCGAAAACCTGCTGCTTGTCGGCCCCAAGGCCACCGGCAAAAACGTTCTGGCGGAAGGTCTGGCAGCTGCCTTTGGCCGTCCCGGATGGGATGTCTCCTTCTACATCAACACCGATGCGGCGTCGCTGATCGGCACAGACACCTTTGAAAATGGCAAGGTCACTCTGCGGGAGGGTCCTATCCTTCGCTGCGCACAGGAGGGCGGCTTCGGCATTCTCGACGAGATCAACATGGCGAAGAACGAATCCCTTGCCGTGCTGCACGCCACGCTGGACTTTCGCCGCGTGATCGATGTGCCCGGTTATGACCGGATCGTTTTGAACGATGCCACCCGTTTTATCGCAACCATGAACTACGGCTACGCCGGCACCCGGGAGATCAACGAGGCGCTGGCTTCCCGCTTTATGGTCATCAACATGCCAATCATCTCCGGAGACAACTTGAAAAAGCTGCTCTCCGCCCAGTTCCCCACGCTGAAAAGCGAATACGTCCAGCAGTTTTCAGAGCTGTTTCAAGACATCCGCCGCAAGTGCGACAGCGCAGAAATTTCCACCAAGGCGCTGGACTTGCGGGGCCTGCTGGCGTCCATCCGCTTGATGCACAGCGGACTGGACCCCGTCGCTGCCCTGCGGCTGGGACTTGTGAATAAGTGCTTTGAAGAATTTGAACATCAGCTGGTGGAGGATCTGATCGCCGTCCGTCTGCCCAGTGCACTTGGCCGGGATCAGCTGTTTACCGACTGACATGGAACTGAGCGAAAACGAGAAGCGCCGCGCGGTCAACTTGATTTGGAATACGGCGGGAAATTATGCGTTTGAGCCGGATTTCAAGGTGTTTGACGATCAAGGTCGGGCGGAGCTGTACTGGAACAGCATTATCGGCGCGGTGTACCGCCATTACGACTGGGCAAAGCTGCAGGCGTTTTTCCGCACGTTCCGGGGCTTGACCGATCAGATGCTCTTTGAAAATCTGATGTGGATTGGCCTTGAACATGCGGCCTATGGGAAAGAAGCGCCCAATCGTCCCGTGCTTCCGTTTCTGCGGGAGAGCTATGCCCGCCGGGTGGTGGCCACCAGCCGCGGCGCGGAAAATGACCGTCTAGTGGACGTACTGGAGGAAGCACATTTTCGCCGTGCGCTGGGAGAGAACCCGGAGCTCAAGCCCCATGACCGACTGGTGCTGGACGGCCTGGAATCCGGAGCGGAGCTGGACACGGATGCCTTGATTGCCCGCATGACGGAGCTATTTACAAAGGAACTGGGCTATGTTCCGGCGGAGGAGGCTGCTGCCGCAGCCGAGGAACAGTCAAAGCACTGGAATGTGGGCTTTTTGCGTATTGGCCGGAAGAGCAAGGGCGTCCATGTGGATTTGCCGGCTGTCCGGGGCTTTGCCTTTGGCGTCGGCGAGCACGCTGACGAGTACGGCGGGACGCAGGCTCAGGATCAGAGCCATCTTTCCGTGCGGTTTGCCCGCTATACCGCCCAGACTGACGAGGGCTTACGCTCTTACATTACCAACTATTTTGGCGCGCCGCTGTACGATGCGCGGGAGGTGCAGAAGCTGGAAAAGCAGTTCTGCGTCGGAAACCACAGGGCCTGCCATCTCCATTTTACCCGCGGTGCCTACGACGATAAGATGCTGGCCAACGGCTATGCCGGGGCGCAAAAACGGGCGGCGCTGAAACAGGTGGAGAAGAACAAGGCCTATTATCAGGCAAACCTTGCAAAAAACCGCCATTCCATTGACCGCCTGACCAACCGTATGCGCAACTCCCTCTTGACGCAGCTGGAGTCCATCACCGTGAAGTCCAGTGCGGGACGATTAAGCGGCAATCGCGTCTGGCGGGGCATTTATCTGGATGATGACAAGATTTTTGACCGCGAACTGCGGGGAGATTCCGGCAATTTGTCGGTGGATATTCTGCTGGATGCCTCCACATCCCAGCTCCATCGGCAGGAGACGCTGGCTACTCAGGGCTACATCATCGCCGAGAGCCTAACCCGCTGTGGTCTTCCTGTGCGGGTGTACTCCTTCTGTTCCATGAGCGGCTATACGATTGTCAATCTCTTCCGGGATTACAAGGAGACAAAGAAGAATGAAAATATCTTCAACTTTTTTGCCACCGGCTGTAACCGGGACGGACTTGCCATCCGCATCGCCGCAGGACAGCTGCAAAAGACGGACTGCGAACATAAGCTGCTGATTGTCCTGTCGGACGCCAAACCCAACGATGTTTTGAAGGTGGAGACGTCCAAAAACTTCTACCGGGACTACTGCGACACCGTGGGCATCGACGACACGGCGGCGGAGGTTCATCAAGCAAAGATGAATGGGATTTCCGTGATCTGTGTTTTTACCGGGAATGATGAGGATCTTCCCGCTGCCCGCAGAATTTATGGCCGGGATTTTACCCGCATTCACTCACTGGAGATGTTCGCCGACACGGTAGGCGCCCTAATTCAGACCCAGATCAAAAACCTGTAACGAGTAAAAAGGAAGCGCGGCAAAAGCCGCGCTTCCTTTCTTATAAAAATATAAGCTTATCTACTTTGCTCAGCTGTGCACGGTTGTGAAACAGCACAAAGCAGACGCGTAAATAATTGATCACGGTGAAAGCGACGATTTAAACGGTAGCAAAATTCATCCAAATAGCTTTGAAGC
>JALCRR010000029.1 GCA_022652815.1 Oscillibacter sp. | reverse complement strand
AGGAGCTCTTCCCAGTTGCGGTCGACTTCCTTCTGAACCTGCTCAAGCATCCACTCATTGCCGGGCTTGAACATGTGGGCGAAACGGCCCTGCATCTTCAGATACTCGGTGACAGGCAGCTTATTCTTGGGCTTGTAGGAGAGGATGTACTTGCCGTCGATGACTTCATACAGAGGCCACACACAGGTCTCAACCGCCATCTTGGTGATGTTCATCATCTGCTCGGAGGGATAGCGCCAGCCGCGGGGGCAGGGGCTCATGACGTTCAGGAACGCAGCGCCGGGGGTGTAGATGGCCTTGTGGGCCTTCTCGCTGAGATCCTTGAAGTTGCCGATGAACGTGGTCTGGGCCGCGTAGGGAATGTTGTGGGCGACCATGATCTTGGTCAGGTCCTTCTTCTTCTGGGTCTTGCCGGGAATCACAGCGCCGTAGGGCGTCGTGGTGTCGGCAAAATGAGGCGTGGAGGAAGAACGCTGAATGCCGGTGTTCATGGACAGCAAAAATTGCTGACACAAAAATCGTTTCAACAAGTAGGAGCCGGGGAAAATCCCCGGCTCCTGTCGTTTCTTGTGTGTCAATTACTTCGCCATCTTCTGCTCGTACCGCTGAATCATCATGGCCATCTGCGCGCGGGTGGCAAGACCCTGAGGCAGTAGCTTGCCGTCGGCACCGGCCACAATGCCGTTTTCAACCGCCCAGACAAACGCTGCCTTGGCGTAATCCGCCACGGCACCCACGTCGGAAAAGCCGTCCGGATTGCCGGTGGAAGCGGGCGAGCCTGCGGAGCGCCACAGGAGCGTCACCAGTTGCTGACGGGAGAGCTTGCCCTGGGGATTGCTGCCGTCGGTGATGCCCTGCTCAGACGCCCAGCCCTTGGCGCGGTCAAACACGCCGATACCGGAGAGGGTCTGCCCGTGCAAGCGGCCCAGAACCGTCCACAGCATCTCGCGGGTCATGGGAGCATTGGGTGCAAAGGTCGTTTCCGAAGTTCCTGCAAACAGGCCCCGCGCCACGGCGTACTGCACCGCGTCATAGTACCATGCGTCCTCTGCCACATCGGTAAAGGGCCGCGCTGCCAGCGGAACGAAATCGTCCAGAATTTCGATAGTGGCAGAGCCGTCAACGGGCAGGCTGATTTTGCCGTCCGCGTAGCTGCCGGTCACGGTTTCCTTCTTGCCGTCGGGATAGATCACCGTGGCGGAAACCTTGCCGCCCACTTTGCCCAAATCCGCGGGGATACTGACGGTAACTTCCTCCTTCGTTGTAGAGGGCACAGCGACGCTTGGTCGTCTATTTTGAGCTGGTCCGTGATGCACTGTACCTTGGCCATCTGTCGGCGGATGCAGTCAATCTGTTCGATGGCTTACTCGTTCAGATCAGAAAGAACTGTATTCCGTTTCCCAGAAATGATAAGTTGGTCAAAGGTCGTGCAATAATACTCCATTAAATACTGCTTGTGCAGGTTCTGCCTTTCCCAATCGGTCGAAGTTCGGGCTGCTCCGGCAGCTTCAAGTCCGGCAAATAATAGTCACCGTGCAGCGTGTAGGAGATACCAGTATTCTCGTTCGTGTAATGCTTCTTCACTTGAAAAGTCTCCAGCATCTTGCTTCCTACAATTTATCGCGTCAAGCTTTCCTGTGTGTATAGTGAAAGGACACCTTCCTTACGGTAGGTGTCCTTTTCGGTGGAAGTTCTTTTTTTAGGTTGTCCCGGTGCCTTTTGGAAAAATCGTTCTTGTGGGGTCTTTCTGGAATCAGCGAATCTCTCTCGCTTCCCGGCGTCAGATCAGTTCGGCGACGGCTTCTACTTCCACCAGCAGGTTCTTGGGCAGCGTTTTTACAGCCACACAGGAACGGGCGGGTTTGGAGGTAAAATACCGGGCGTAAACGTCGTTGAACGCGGCAAAATCGCCCATGTCAGCCAGAAAACAGGTGGTCTTGACCACATGGTCAAAGTCGCTGCCGGCTTCCTTCAAAATGGCGCCAAGATTGGCAATAGCCTGCTGGGCCTGCGTCTGCACATCTTGGCCGATAACGGCGCCGGTCTGCGGATCCAGTGCAATCTGGCCGGAGGTAAACACAAAGCCGCCGCTGACCTTCGCCTGAGAATAGGGGCCGATGGCCGCTGGGGCGTTGTTTGTGTGAATGTTCTTCATAAATGAATTCTTCTTTCTAAAATGATTACTTCGCCGCGGCGTCGAACGCCTGGCTCAGATCGGCAATGATGTCCTTCGGGTCCTCCAGACCCACGGAGAGGCGAATTAGGCGGTCGGAGAAGCCGGCGGCCTCAATTTCCTCTTTCGTGCACATGGAGTGGGTCATGGACGCCGGGTGCTGGATCAGCGTCTCGCAGTCGCCGAGGCTGACTGCCAGCACGCACAGATGCAGGTTGTTGAGCACCTTTTTGGCCTCTTCAAAGCTGCGCATCTCGAAGGAGATCATGCCGCCGAACTGGCTGAGCTCCTGCTTGGCAACCGCATAGTTAGGATGAGACGGCAGGCCGGGATAGCAGACCTTCATGACGGTGGGTGCGGTTTCCAGGAACTTGGCAACTTCCATAGCGCCGGCGCAGATGGCGTCCATGCGCACCTTCAGCGTCTTAAGACCGCGGAGAATCAGATAGGCCTCCTGCGGGCCCAGCACCGCGCCGGTGATGTTCTTCAGTCCCACCATACGGATGGTCTGGATCAGGTCAGCACGGGAAACGGAGAAGCCCGCGACCACGTCGCCATGGCCGTTGAGATACTTGGTGGCGCTGTGCACCACGATGTCGGCGCCCAGGCTCAGCGGCTGCACCAACAGCGGCGTGGCAAACGTGTTGTCCACCACCACAAGGCATTCCTTTGCCACGCCGTGGGCGTAGTCGGCAACGGCCTTGATGTCGATAACCTTCATGCTGGGGTTGGCAATGGTCTCAAAATAGACCATGCGGGTGTTGGGACGGACAGCGGCCTTCACCTGCTCCATGTCGCCGCAGTCGATGAAATCGACCTCGATGCCGAAGGCGGGCAGCGTCTTTTGCAGCAGCTCAAAGGTACAGCCGTACAACGTCTTGTCCGCAACCATGTGGTCGCCGGCCTTCAGCAGCGGCAGCACGGTTCCGCCGATGGCGCCCATGCCGGAGGAAAACGCCACGCAGCCCTCGCCGCCTTCCAAAAAGGCGATCTTCTCCTCCAGCTGGCGGACGGTGGGGTTGCCCAGACGGGAGTAAATAAAGCCGTTGTCGTTGCCTGCAAAGCGGTTGCCGCCCTGCTCGGCTGTGTCAAAGACAAAGGTGGACGTCTGATAAATTGGCGTGGCCAGCGAGCCCTCGGCATTGTGGGGGTGCACACCGTGCACCACGCGGGTGGCTGGAGCCTGATTGGTATAATCGTTCATAAGGAAAGATCTCCTTTCAAAAGTAAACGCAAAAGGCGGAAATACGTCTTTGCATAAAAAGCGAATTCATGCGCTTACAGCGCGTAGTGCAGGAATGTCAGCACGGCAAAATAGTCCTTGCTGTAAAATCTGACCGTATGGGGGCCGGTCTGCTCCGCGCCGGGATAAAAGCCCCATTTGTAGGCGTCACCGTGCTCCTTAAAGCAGATCTCCACATCAAAGTCCTCCGGCAGCGGGAACATGCAGTCCTCCGGATTTTCTGCCAGAGACTCCTCCACGGCCTTGCGGATGCGCTCCACGGCCAGATCCGGGTGAATGGAGACGGAACCAAAACCGACGCCCTCGCTGATGGCAACGGTATGGATATGGGGGTTGATACTCTTCGTCCACTCGCAAAGGCCCCGATCGCCCGTCACGCAATAGACCGGAACGCCCACGTAGCTTGCGGTCATGGCGTTGATGAGCATTTCGTTGGCCAGCTGGCCGTTGATCTTGACATACATATTTCCCGGATGGCTGACGGTATGAGCCAGCGGCGTGCAGTCCAGCCCTGCGCCGGAGTGGTAGCCGGTCAGAACGACGCCGTCAAAGGTATCGTCCAGGCCGAACATCATGCTGAACGGGTTCTGCGACCAGCCTCGGATCACCTGCGCACACTGCGGCAGCTGGGCGGGATTGATGTTCTGGGCAAATTCATGGGCGTCTTTGATCACAATATCTTTCACGCCCGCTGCGATTGCTCCCTCGCAGGCGGCGTTTACTTCCCGTGTCATCTGGGCTGCGAAATAGGCATATTCCGGAAACTGGGGCAGGGTCTCGTTCCAGTCGACGATGCCGGCCGTGCCCTCAATATCGGCGCTGATAAAAAGCTTTTTCATGGTTTTTCCTCCCGTCGCGCCTTCCCCGGACAAACGCGGAAAAGGCAAATGGTTTGATCCCTCCGGTGGCAGTTCCTGCCGCCGGAGGGACGGTTTGCGCAAAGTTCAGATTTAATGGATCGATCAGATCTCTTCCAGATTATTTTCCTTGCGGAAGGTCTTCCAGTCAAAGACCGGAGCCTTGATTCCGTTGCGCAGCTGCGTCTCATAGTCCATAAAGCATGCTTTTGCCTTCGGGAACAGCAGGAACATGGCAATGACGTTGGGGATGATCATCAGGCCATTGGTCATGTCGACAATGAGAAACACATTGTCTGCACTGAGGGTTGCGCCCAAAGCGGACATGAACATCTGGATGCACAGGTAGATCAGCAGCACGTTCTTGCGGTCGCCGAACAGATACTGAACGGCCACGCGGCCGGTGTAAAAGCTGGCCACAAGGGATGTAAATGCGAAGAAGAACAGTGCAACTGCAATGTAAATGGGTGCAGCAGCGGCACCGACATAAGTTCCGAAAGCAGCCTGCGTCAGGCCTGCGCCGCCCTCAGAGCCCTGCCATGCGCCGGAGAGCAGGATGACAAGGCCAGTTGCGGAGCAAACCAGGATGGTATCCACAAACACGCCGCACATACCCAACGTGCCCTGAACGGCAGGGTGAACCGGGCTGCTGGAAGCATGGATGCAGCTGGTGGTGCCCATACCGGCTTCGTTGGAGAAGATGCCTCTGGCCATGCCATAACGGAACGCCTGTGCCACCGTGAAGCCCAGCACACCGCCGCCGACAGAGCGGAAATTGAAGGCAGAGCTGAAGATCATGCCAAACATGGCAGGCAGCAGCTTGAAATTCGTAATCAGGATGAACAGGGAAACCAGCAGATAAGAAAGCGCCATAAACGGAACCACGCTCTCGGAGAACCGGGCGATCCGCTTGAAGCCGCCGCAGACAATAGCACCGGCCACAACGGCAAGAATACCACCGATAATCCAGGGATTCACAGGCATCACCGTGTTGATAGACTGATAGATGCCGTTGACGCAGGTCATGCAGTCTGCCATGCCGCTGCCCAGAGCAAAGGTAATGGCAAGGATCACAGCCAGCCACTTAATATGTAGGCCGTAGTGAATGTTGTAAATGCCGCCGCCACGATAGGTACCGTCTGCATTTTTCTGCTTGAACAGCTGAGACAGAATCGTCTCGCACAAAGAAGTGGACATGCCCACAAGAGCCGTTGCCCACATCCAAAACAGAGCGCCGGGGCCGCCGGAGGCGATGGCCGTTGCCACACCCACAACGTTGCCGGTGCCGATCTGGCCGCCCAAAGCGGCGCAGAGCGTTCCGAAGGGGCTTGCTCCATCGCCCTGTGCCTTGCTGAACATGTTGGTAAACATCTTTTTAAAGTAACGAATCCACGGGAACTTAAATGCAATCGTTGCAAAAAGGCCAAAGCCCAGGATCAGGAACGGTGCAATGTAGCTCCATACATAGTCGTCAATTGTCCCGATAAAATCAAAAATCATTTTGACGTCCTCCCTCGTTTTCTTTCTCTCGTGATCATTTGGATGCGGTAAATCTGTTTTCGCTTTGCAAAACACCTGACTTGTATGCCCCGCAAATCGCTCGCTTTCTATATAGCAACTTTGCGGCCAATCTTCTCCGTCTTTCAAAAAACTGTCACAAGTGTGCTTTTGCGCCTGTTGAAATTGTACATTTTCCATAAAATTTCGTGAAAATGGATCATCCCTCTCCCTGTTTTTCGGTTATCCCGGGATGTGAGCAAAAAATAAATGGGATTTATCCGGTTTAAACTGGATAAAAGTTTTCTATTATCCAGTTTGAATCGAAAAACCTCATTGACAGTTTTTTCGACCATTGCTATAATTCAATTGACTTGTATGACGCGCACTTCGTCTTTCTTAAGTATTTTCTGATTGACGAAAGGGCGAAAACATGAAAATTGAAAATTTAAAGAAGGCGCAGGTCGGCTATGTCAACACGCCGCTGGAAAAGATGTCGGCCCTGTCCGAAGCGCTGGGAAAAGGTAACCTCTATATTAAGCGTGACGATATGACGGGTCTGGCGCTTGGCGGAAACAAGGCACGCAAGCTGGACTATATCGTTCAGTTCGCCCTGGACAACGGCTATACCGCACTGATGACTTTCGGCGGCGTACAGACGAATCACGGCCGACTGACCGTGGCGGCGGCTGTCCGCTTCGGACTGAAGCCGATTCTGGTGCTCAAGGGTGCCAAGCCCGACTATATGTCCGGCAACCTGCTTCTGGACCGGCTGATGGGCGCGGATATCTACTTCGTGGATACCACGGCGGCAGACAAACTGCCGGAAGAACAGCAGGCAGCGGCAAAAAAGAAGTTTCTTGATGAGTGTACTGAAAAAATTGTAGCACAGTACGAGGCCAAAGGCGAGAAGGTTTTGAATATTCCCATCGGCGGACAGACGGTGATCGGTTCCGCGGGTTATATTCAGGCAATTCCCGAGATCATGCGCCAGATGAAGGAGCAGAACATTCAGGCCAAGCATCTGGTGGTGGGCTACGGCTCTACCGGCACGTTTGCCGGTCTGTGGGCCGGTGCAAAATACTACCACGCTCCCTTTGAGGTCATCGGTATTCCCATTGAGCCGGATTACCGCCCGGTGAATGAGACAGTGGACTTTATCAACGAGCTCAGCCGCACGTTTGAGCTGGGCTTCACCTGCAAGGAAGAAGATCTCCATCTGGAAATGGGCGGCGAGGGCTCCGACTTCTACGGCGGCGTGGGCTACAACGAGCCGGATCACACCACCCAGAGCTATATCGAGATGCTGGCGAAAACGGAAGCCATTTTTGCCGATCCCTGCTATACTGGCAAGGTGCTCCACGGATTTGTGGATCTGCTGGAGCGCGGCGTCATTCCCGCCGGCGACGGCGCCATCCTGATGCACACTGGCGGTGCTCCCGGTCTGTGGACCAAGGAGCATCTGGACAGTATGCAGGAAACCTACTGGTCTGACGAGACAACGGATCACGTCTGCGTGATGAAACTGTAAGGCAAAATAAGCGGCAGTCCCGATGTGCAATCGGGCTGAATACGCGCAAAGGCCGCTCCACAGCTTTGTGGAGCGGCCTTTTTGAGAAAGAAAGGCGGAGATCTCTGTGAAAAAAACCATCGGCATCATCTCCCAGCGCAGCGGAATGGCGGACTTTTATAAAAAGCAGTTGCTGGAGCTATTTGGGGATGTGGCGGAGATCTCCGTGTACAACGTAGAGGATCAGACCATCCGAAGTCTGCGAGAATGCGACCTCTATCTCAGCACCTCCACCAGCTATGACCTAATGCGCAATGGCTGGGCGCGATCCTACCTGCCCTCCGGCAGCAAGGTGGTGCAGTCGCGCATCACGTTCACCAAGGCGTCGCTGGAGCTGCTGCGCACGTATCCCGACGGCACCCGCGCCATGCTGGTCAATCAGAATCAGCACATGGCCCTGGAGAGCATCGCTCAGCTGTACCATCTGGGTGTGAGCAACATTGAGTTTCTCCCCTGCTATCCCGAAATTGACGCTGTCCCGGACGTCAAGCTGGCCTTCGTCCCCGGCGAGCCGGAGCTGGTACCCGAGGGTGTGTCTCATGTAGTGGATCTGGGCTGCCGATCCCTGACAGCCAACACGATTAGCGAAATCGCGCTGAAAATCGGCAACTCCTTTTTCCTGGAAAGCGCCAAGTTTGCCCGCTACACCGCGACACTGGCCACGGTGGACTACTCCCTTCAGGAAATCTCTTACAACAATCTGACCATGGAGAACAAGCTGGAAATCATTCTGAACTCTCTGGAGGCCGGCATCGTCTGTATTGACGAAAAGGACGTTGTCACGCTGATTAACCGGGCTGCGCGCAAGCTGCTGTGCGTCAGTCGGTCGGCGATTCTGGGGCAGCCTGTTTCCCAGGTGCTCCCCTTCCTCCCCTTTGACGGAGCCTATGAAGAGGGAGCGTCGGCAAAGTCCAAGCTTTTGAGCATACGGGGCGTCAATCTCGGCGTCACCGTCACACAGCTGCGCATTCAGGATCAGTATCTGGGTGCTTTCGCCACCTTGCAGCGATTTGAGGTAGCCGAGAGTCGGCAAACCTCCCTGCGCCTTCAGATGATGCCCCACAGCCACAAGGCTCGCTATACGTTCGAGGACATTCTGGGAAAGAGTCCCGCCATCTGCCGGGCGCGGGAAATTGCCCAGCGCATGGCCGACAATGACGCCTACGTCATGATCGAAGGCGAAAGCGGCACCGGCAAGGAGTTGTTTGCCCAGGCGATTCACAGCGCCTCCCCCCGCAAGGACGGTCCGTTTCTGGCGGTGAACTGCGCGGCGCTGACGGAATCCCTGCTGGAAAGCGAGCTGTTCGGCTATGCGGACGGAGCCTTTACCGGCGCAAAAAAGGGCGGCAAGGCCGGTCTTTTTGAATGTGCCCACGGCGGCACACTGTTTCTGGACGAGATCGAGACCATGAGCCCCGCCCTGCAGGCCAAGCTCTTGCGGGTTCTTCAGGAGCGTGAGATCATCCGGGTTGGCTCCAGCGACCCCATCCCCGTCAACGTTCGCGTGCTTTCCTCCACCAACGAAGACCTCTTTGCGCGGGTTCAAGGCGGAAGCTTCCGGCGGGATCTCTACTACCGGCTCAACGTGATTCCGCTTCATATCCCCACGCTGTGGGAGCGCCGGGAGGATATTCTTCTGCTATGCGAACACTTCCAGCAGGAGCTGGGTGCAGATTTCACGCTTACGGAGCCGGTGCGGGCGGCGCTTTTGCAGCACCACTGGCAGGGCAACGTGCGGGAGCTGCGCAACTGCGTGGAGTATCTTCAGTACATGAACCACCAGCTCATCGTCTGCGAGGATCTGCCCGAGCAGTTTCACCTGCAGGACACTGCGCCCCAGGGTCAACCGGAGGTGCCGGGTCTGGACGGCTTTCTTCCCCAGGAGGCGCGGGTATTGCAGGTTTTGGGCGAGCTGTATCTTGAGCGCCGGGGCATTGGTCGGCAGGGACTGGTTCGTGCCTGCCTCGCCCGCGGATATGCCATCTCGGAGCACGAGGTTCGTCTGGTTTTGAATTCCTTGCAGGAAAAGGGATACCTGCGGATTGGGCGGGGCCGAGGCGGAACGCAGCTGACGGAATCCGGTTTTCTCCGCTACCGTGAGGCCGTCAACGGCACACTCGTCTGAAGCCATCGCCGCTTTTATCTGTTCAGCAACTGCTATAACGGAAACCTGGGGACAGTCGTCCCCGGGTTTTTCTGTCCGTGCCTCGTAAACATTTAGTTTTTAAATTTTTTAGATCAAAACATAGTATTTTACAAATATATGCCCAAATGCTATTATCCACATAACATACAGAGAACGTATGAGGTGTTTTTACTTCTTTGTCGAATTCGACAAAGATCATGCCCCGCCCAATCCATTTTATCATACGCCATATTTGTGAATTTGATAGGAGGTCCTCGTGATGAATGACACCACTCTCGGCTGCCTGTTTGACCCCCAGCTGCAGCAGGAAATCCGCGAAAAATTTTACTATCTGGATGCCGACAGTCATGGCCGCAAGCGGCTGTTCTTTGAAAACTCCGGCGGTTCCCTGCGGCTGAAAGCCGCGGTGGAGGCCAAGGCCAAGTACGAGCAGATTCCTGACTGCCCGGAGCGCTATCACGACATCTCCATGGGGTTGCGCGCCGTCAAGGAAAAGGGCATTCAGGACATCATGGAAGTGATTTTCGGTGCCAAGCCCGGTCAGGGCGCACTGGTCACCGAGCTGACCGCCTCGCAGGTGATGTTCCAGATCACCCGCACCATTCTTGAGAACGTGCCCGGCACCAACGTGGTCACGACCTCCATTGAGCATCCCTCCGCCCACGATGCCGCACAGATTTTTGCGCAGCGTCACGGCAAGGAATTCCGGGTGGCGATGGCCAATCCCAAAACCGGCGGTGTGGACGTGGAGGAAATTCTCCGCCACATTGACAAGGACACCTGCCTGCTGAGCGTCATGAGCGCGTCCAATATTTCCGGCAATATTCTCCCCATGGAGGAAATCGTCCGGGAAGCCCGGAAAATCAAGCCGGATCTTTACATCATCTCCGATGCCGTGCAGCACATGCCCCACGCCGTTCTGAATGTGGACGAGCTGGGTCTTGACGGCATGAACTTTGCCCCCTACAAGGCCTTTGGCATCCGTGGCTGCGGTTACGGCTATGTGTCTGACCGAGTGGCAAAAATGCCCCACGACAAGCTGGGCGCCAAGCCGGAAAAGGAATGGGAGCTGGGGACCTTCCCCCACCCCAACTTCGCCGCCATGAGCGCCATCGTGGATTATGTCTGCTGGATCGGCGGCTACTTCACCGACTCCCCGGATCGCCGCACCCAGTATGTGGAGGGCATGACGCACATCCACCTGCAGGAGCGGGCGCTGCTGTGGCGCATGATGGAAGGCACCGAAGCCGTCCCCGGTCTGCGTCATATTCCCGGCGTGCAGGTCTTTTTGGACAATCCCAGCGTAGAGAACCGGGATTTGATCTCCGCCGTCGGCATTGAAGGCATGGACTTCACCTTCCTGCGGGAAGAGTATTATCGCCGTGGCGTCACCGTATTTGAGCGTGTCAACACCAGTCTGTACTCCAAGCGGATTGTGGAATCCCTCGGTTTAACAGGTGCCATCCGTGTCTCCCCGCTGCACTGTCATACAGTCGAGGAAATTGACCGGTTCCTGGTGATCACGGCGGAAATTGCCAAAGAATTCGCAAAATAAATCCACGCTTCAGTCTGTTTTCCAGCGTAAATGTTCTGCACAGCAGCTACTTGGTTTCAAAAAGCAACCTATGAGAGAAAAATAGAGAAAAGGAGTCATCACTATGCAGAAACTAAAAAGTATCGCTCTTTGGAAAAAGATCCTGGTAGGCATCGCCGTTGGCCTTGTCATCGGCTTTGTCTCCCCCGCAGCAGCGGAGTTCATCTCTCCGCTGGGCAGCATCTTCCTGCGCCTTTTGAAAATGCTGATTGTTCCTCTGGTGTTCTTCAGCATCACCAGCGGCATTTGCAAAATGGGTGACGTGAAGCAGCTCCGCACTGTCGGCGGATGCTTCATTCTGTACATCGTTGTTACCTCTTCTGTGTGCGCACTGCTGGGTGTGTGCGGCGGCCTTCTGACCAAGGTCGGCACCGGCACCACCGAGTTTTTGGCAGCAGCAGAAGCAGCGGAGGCCGCTGAATACAGCTTCATTGACAACGTGGTTTCCTGGTTCCCCACCAACATTGTGGAGTCCATGGTCAACGCCAGCATGCTGCAGATCATCGTATTCTGCCTGTTCCTCGGCGTTGCGCTTCTGGCTCTGGGTGAAAAGGCGGCCAGCGTCGTCCACTTCATCGACGAGTCCAGCAACGTCATGCTGAAGATCACCGAATACGTCATGGAGTTCTCCCCCATCGGTATTCTGTCCCTGATGGCCACCATGGTGTCCACTGTCAGCGGCGCAATGATGATGGACGTGGTCAAGTTCCTGGTCATGGACAATATCATCGCCGTGCTGGTTCTGTTCATCGCCTATCCGCTGATTATCAAGCTGTTCGCCGGTCTCAATCCGCTGAAGTTCATGAAGAAGATTGCCCCCGCCATGATCGTTGCAATCTCCACCACATCCTCCGCGGCGACTCTGCCGGTGTCCATCAAATGCTCCGATGAGGAGCTGGGTGTGCCCGAAAATATCTACGGCTTTACCCTTCCTCTGGGCAACACCTGCGGCATGAACGGCTTCGCGGTGTTTCTGGGTCTGTGCTGCGTATTTGCCTCGAACCTGTATGGCTTCGACATTACCGCCGGCAGCGTGGTCAAGTTCATCTTCCTCGGCCTGATTCTCTCCATCGGCGCAGCAGGCGTCAAGGGAGCCGGCGTAGTTATGTCCACGGTGCTGCTGTCCTCCCTGGGTATGCCCCTGACTCTGATTCCCATTCTGGCCGCCATCTGGCCGGTTATTGACCCTGCCCATACCATTCTCAACAATGTCAGCGATCTGACCGGCACGGTTGTGGTGGCTAAGAAGCTGGGCAAGCTCGACGAGAATCTTTTCAATAAATAAGTCCCTTCTTATTTGACAGGCCTCGTCCGGAAACGGGCGAGGCACTGTCTTTTTGGGTAGAAAGCGTGTTTTCATGAATGAGTTTTTAAAAACCTGTCTGGTGGTATGCCCCATGCTGTTTCTGGCAGGCTTTGTCGATTCCGTGGCAGGAGGCGGCGGGCTGATCTCCCTCCCGTCCTACCTGTTTGTGGGCATTCCCATTCACATTGCCGCGGGAACCAACAAGGTAGTCAACGGCATCGGCACCGCAACGGCCGCGGCTCGCTGTATTCGCAGCGGAAAAGTCAATCTGTCCGCCGCTATCTGGTCGGCAGGCGGCGCATTGGTCGGTGCGGCAATCGGCGCCCGGCTGGCGCTGTGGTTTTCCGATCGGCTGCTGCAAACCTGCGTGCTGGTGGCGCTGCCCGTGGTGGCGGTCATTCTGGTGGTAAAAAAGGACTTTGGCCGGGAGGCCGAAGGCACGCGGCGCTGGACCTCCGGGCAGGAGCGCTCGCTCAGTGTGCTCATCGGGCTGATCATCGGTATTTATGACGGCATGATCGGCCCCGGTACCGGCACGTTCATGATTATGGCCTTCACGCTTGTTCTGGGCATGGATCTGCTGACGGCTTCCGGCTGCGCCAAGGTCGCCAATCTCGCTTCCAATATTGCCTCCGCCATTGTATGGATCATCGGCGGCAAGGTCATGTGGAAACTCGTTCTGCCGGCCACAATCTGCTGCGTACTGGGCAACCTCTGCGGCTCTCGCTACGCCATCCGGGGCGGGAGTGAAAAGGTGCGCAGCATGATCTTTGTGGTGCTGGGACTACTGTTTGTGAAAATGGCGTATGAGCTTCTGACCTGAACCGAAAAAATGCACACGCAGACTGTCCAACAACGGGCGGCTGTGTTATGATAGCTGTATTGCAAGGGAGGGAACGCCATGGATTTGAACGACATGAGGATTTTTCTCGCCGTAGTGCAAACCGGCGGCATCACAGCTGCGGCGCAGAGCCTGTTTATCTCTCAGCCCACCATCAGCTACCGCATCAAGAATCTGGAGAAGGAGCTGGGGGTGCGCCTGTTTCAGCGCGGGCAGGGCATCCACAATGTGGACCTAACCCCTGCGGGAGAACGACTGGTGGACTACGCCCAGCGGTGGGTGGATCTCTCCCGGGAGATTCAGAACATTCAATCCGACATTCCCGAGTTTGAATTGCAGCTTGGCTGCGTGGACAGTTTAAACCTGTATTTACTGATGCCCCTGTATGAAAGCCTGTCCCGCGCGTTTCCCTCTGCGAAAATACGCATCCGCACCCAGCAATCTCTGGAGATCTATCACATGGTGGAAACGCGGGAGTTGGACGGCGGCTTTGTCCTGCGGGAGCTGGAAAGTGACCGGTTTCATCTGGAGCCGGTGTTTGCGGAAAAGATGCAGGTCGTCCGCAAACGCACCGGCCTGCCCCACGGAAAGCAAATTCAGCCGCAGGAGCTGGATCGGCGCAAGGAGCTTTATATCGAGTGGAGTCCCTCCTTCGTCCAGTGGCACAATATCCAGTGGGACGTGACCGTCCCTCCCTACCTGTGGATTGACAGCGTACCGCTGATGCGCAGCTTTTTGCAGCGCCCCGGCATCTGGAGCATTTGTCCGGAATCGGTCATTGCGTCTTTAAGCCCCGCCGACGATCTGGAAATTCTGGATTTAGCGCCGGCTCCTCCTGACCGCATCACATACTTTGTGACACACGCTGCCCCCACAGGCAGCGTTAAACGAAACCTGGATTTGTTTCGGGAAGCATTTGACCCATTTTTAAGCACGCTGCCCTATCGGTATCAGTCCGAAAAAAAGCGGCCCGATTGATATTTCCGGAAAGCCCGGTTCTCATTTCTGCGGTGTCCGGTGATTTGGACATCAAATACCCCCAAAGTAGACTTTGGATCTTTCCATGGTCTGCTTTGGGGGTATTTGATCAAAGAGCCGCGGCTTATGCGCAGCCCACGGTGACAAGGACATTGGCAAAGGTGCGCTTTTCGCCGGTGGAGATGGCCAGACGCAGCGTCTTTTCGCCGCACACGTCGTAAAACTCAAAGCGTCCCAGTTTAGAAAGTTCCATACCGCCCAAAAGCTTTGTGAACTCGCCGAAAATTTCCGGCTCCGTTCCGTCACCCGGCTCCATGACCTCGGCCTTTTCGATGTTGATGACGCTCAAAAGCGTTTCCAGCACGTCTGTGGTGGTAGGAAGACCGGGGCGCAGCCCCAGCCACACCTTTTCGGCGTCGCCAGTCTTGCTGGCCAGCGGATAGTTGCCGTCAGCAATCAGAATCTTGTCGCCGTGGCCCAGCAGCGATAACACCCGCATCAGTTCCGGGTGAATGCAGTTACCTGTCAGCATGATGCGCCCTCCTTATTTCTCATTCTCCCGCAGTTTCCCCAGCGCTCCGCCGGGATGGCAGCGGACATATCTAATGGGGTCCCAGTCCTGCTCCACTTGAATGGCAACGCTCAACGCCTGCAGCGTCAGGATTTCTGCCAGAATGGAATTCCGGGGTGCCCGGTTCAAAGGGCCGCCCTCAGCTTTGACCCCGGCAAACAGGCAAGCATCGGACTGCTGTGCCAGCCAGGAATCCATATTGCCGGTGACGCCGATGACCTTGCAGCCGTTGTTTTTCACTGCCAGAACGGTGGACTTCAGCTCGCCGGTCTCGCCGGAGTTGGAGATGGCGATCACCACGTCGCCAGCCATCAGCTGCCCGCAGGAGCCGTGAACGGCCTCGGTGCCGTGGAGGAAGTAGCAGGGATTGCCGGTGGAGGAAAACAGGGAGGCCATATAGGTCGCCACATGACCCGGCTTTCCAATGCCGGTGATGTGCAGTCTGCCGCCCTTGGCCTGGGATTCCAGAATAATGGAGGCCGCAGCCTCATAGCCCTCGCCGCTTAGCTGATCGGCAAAGGCCGTTAATTCCTCTTTGGCAGAGGACAAAAAGGTGTCCACGGCCTGTTTGCTTTCATTTTTCAGCATCATATTGTCCTTTCTTGTAAAAAAACGCAGCCTACCGCTGTGCGGCGGCTGCGTTTTTTCGGTTTACTTCAGTGCGTCCAGCTCGGTCAAATCAAAGCCGACGTAGCCGCGCTCGCGCAGCAGGTTTTGCACCTTGTCCACCGTGGGCAGGGACGGCATGGCGCCCATCCCGCAAACGGTAATGGCGGCGGTATGGCTGGCAAATGCCAGTGCCTCGCTCTCGGCAAGTCCGGCGGTAACGCCGGTGCAGAAGGCCGCCACAAAGGAATCACCTGCGGCAGTGGGGTCCTTGACGTCGGACATCTTCACGCAGGCCGTGTGATGGATGCCGTCGGCGGCGCAGACCACGGAGCCGTTGCCGCCCAAGGTAATCATCACCTTGTCCACGCCCTTGGCGCGCAAAGCGGCGGAGACCTTCTCAAGATCTTCCTCATTCACGCCGGAATCGTCTGCCCGCAGGGGAAGCCCGGTCAGAAGAGATGCTTCATGCTCGTTGGGGGAGAGATAGGTGACGCAGGAAAGCAGGTCTGCGTCCAGCGCCGCAGCAGGCGCAGGATTCAGCATCACGGGGACACCCGCATCGTGGGCACATTTGGCCACGAATTTGGTGACAGGCATGGTCAGCTCCAGCTGGAGCATGACCAGGTCAAACTCCTTGACGCCGTCTTTCAGCCAGGCGAGGTCGTCCGGCACAAGATCATAGTTGGCGCCGGGAACCACCAGAATCCGGTTCTGTGCGCCGTGCTCGGTCACTTCCAGCTGAATATTTCCCACGCCGGAAGCGCTTTTATCGCTGATTTTGACCCGGGAGACGTCCACGCCGGAGGCTTTGGCTGTCTCGGTCATCTCCTTGCCGAAGGCGTCGGAGCCGACGCAGCCGGCCATGGTGACCTGCGCGCCCAGACGGGCGCACTGCACCGCTTGATTGGCGCCCTTGCCGCCGGGAGCGGTGCGGAACGCCGTACCGATGACTGTCTCACCCATGTTCGGCACCCGGGGCGCCGAGGCAATTAGGTCCATCATGAAGCTGCCAACCACCAGTATTTTCGGTTTTTTCAGCATAAGTATGGTTCCTCTTTCTTTTCTGCCTTTAAAGTTCAATTAGATATTTGAACGCCTCATGCCGACGAAGGCTGTCGTATGCGGAAGCAATATGATCCAGCGCCACCGGATGGGCCATATCGTACCACAGATCGGCCCGTAGCTGCCCGCGCAGAATCATTGCTTGCACTTCCCCGTTGGACTCCTCCTCGTCATAGCCATCGGCGTAAATGCGAAAGCTGGAGACTGCCAGAAAGGGATTGAGTGCATAATTTTTTCGGTCGTTCCAACCGTAAACCCCCAGAACGGCATCCGCGCTCAACAGCGGCAGCAGCAGATTGACGGTATCGCTCCCCCCGACGCCATCCAGCATAACATCAAATTGCTGTCCCCCGGACAAATCCCGCAGTTTTTCCGCCAGATGCTCTTCCCGGTAATCTGCATACTGTATGATGGGCAGTCTGCAAAAGGAACTTCTCCGATTCAGGCTCCCCACTACGGTAACCTGTGCGCCCAAGTTGCAGGCATGGGCCGCAAAGGACAGGGCGTTGGCGCCGGAGCCGATCAGCAGTAGCCGGGTCTCCGCCCGAACGCCCAACCGCCGGATATAGGACAGGGTCTCCCGCCAGGTAATTACCATGGGCGCGGTTCTTTCATCGATTTCCGGCCAGATCACCTGATTGACCCTGTGCCGCTCCCATTCCTGCTGCGGAACGCCATCCTTTTTCATCTGCCAGTGGTCTTTTGCGATTCCGTACTCCGCAAAGCCGCCCCAGTTTGCGTCAAGCCCCGGCTGTACACATGCAGGACAGCCCACCCGACTGACAAGGTCTCCGGGATGAAAATTGCGCACTTTCGCGCCGACTTTCACCACTCGACCAACGCTTTCATGTCCCAGAATCGTTGGATAAGAAACAGGATGCGGATGCAGTCCATCGATTAAATGAATGTCTGTTCCAGCGCAGGTGGCACCATAGCACATGCGGCATAGAGCATCATAGGGCCCCACTGTCGGAATGGGAACGTTGTCCCAGACCTCTAGCTTCCCAAATCCACATGCAATCGCAATTTTCATCTTTGATCAATTTATCGGAGAATTGCGTTCTGTTGCAAAAGGCTTTTTTGTACACGGTCATAAGAAAAATTTTCGGCGTCTTTGGCATACACCGCCGCCATAACGCCAGCTGCATGTCCTGTGGCCATACAAGTGATTGAAATGCGGCAGGAGGCATTTGCCTCAAAATCAGAGCTGATGCAACGTCCTCCCATAAAGAGATTGTCAATTTTCTGTGCGTGCAGACATTCAGCGGGAATCTGGTATCCTTGCAAGACACGTTCAAACTTCATGCCATTTCCAGACTGATGGATATCAATGGGAAACGAGCCCATTGCAACGCTGGAGTCACATTTTCCGCTATTGAGAACATCGTCTCTGGTCAAAATTTTCCGGCCGAGAATCCGGCCGCTTTCCCGAACACCCACATACCCGGTGTGAGCAATGTAGGAGTTTTTAAAGGCAGGTATTTTACGGCGAATCCATTCATAAAACTCATAGATTTGCCGTACCCCCGTTCGCTGCGCTTCACTCATATCAAAAGGGTCAAGGGGGTTCGCCGTCACTCTTGAATAATTCACGACAACCTCTCCCGATCGTACGGTCTCCATCATATGAATCTCATTTCGCTGCAGCGACAGGGCCCCTGTGGAAAAGCCCTCCTGTAAAAGTCCTGAAAATCCCCACAAATGCAGGTATTGGGCTTTCAAATCAATTTCTTTTCCGAATGTCTTAAAATCCTCGGAATGATCTTGAACATATTGGCGGAGTTTGACACAATCAACACCGCCGATCTTTGCCAAAACAGTAACCGGCTGTGTCTGGCCATCCTGATCTCCTGTCATAACGTCGTTCCCGGCCAGAAAAGCACAATAACCGCTTCCACTGCAGTCGATCACCGCACGGCAATGAATGGACATTGCACCGGCACGGGTTGTAATCTTTACGGTTTGAATTCTGCGCTGTTTCAGCTTTACGCTTGTAAGAGATGCCTCGGTTAAAACGGTAACGTGATATTTGGCAAGTAAATTTTCCAACGCAAACTTCATTGTCTCCGCGTCGTAAGGAATTATTTTTGAGCAGTATCCCGTCGTATCATCCGTATTTTTGATTCGTCTATCCAATGCGGAAAGGTCGTCAAACAGCTCCTGTGCCATGCCTCTTATGACTTGGCGAGAGGCATCATACTGTGTCATCAACGCTTCAAGGGGGCCCATGGTAACAACGCCGCCGAGAAAGGTTGACGTCTCTACCAGCAGTGTCCTGCTGCCCGCCCGGGCGGCTGCGGAGGCGGCAATGACACCTGCAATTCCGCCACCGATGACAACAACATCATAGTCTCTGTCACATAGAAATTCTGCCTGGTTCTTTATGCCCATAAAAATAGCTCCTTTATCTCAGGGCCATCCGGCTGCATTTGTTTTCCAGTCGTGCCCACCTTACCCATAAATTAAATTTGGCAGAGCCATAGAGATCGAAGGAATAAAGGTAATCGCCAGCAAAACCGCAAGCATTACGCAATAGAACGGGAGCATTGCTTTTGTCAACTGTTCAATAGACCGCTTTGAGATCGCACTGCAAACATAGAGCAAGACTCCCACCGGGGGGGTAATAAGGCCAATACCAAGATTCAAAATCATGATGACGCCCAGCTGAACCGGACTCATACCGATAGCGGTGACCACCGGAAGGATAATAGGAGTAATGATCAGAATGCTGCAAATCATATCCATCATGGTTCCCATAATTAAAAGAAGCAGGTTGATAAGAAGCAGCAGAACGACTTTATTTGTAGAAATACCGAGAAGAAGCGTTGTTAATTTGGAAGGAATCTGCAAATAAGAAATTACCCAGCCGAAAGCCGAAGACACGCCGATGAGTCCCATGACCATGGACAATGTTTTCAGACTTTTTTTCAAAATATTGATAATCTCGCGAAATGGAATCTCGCGATAGACCACGAAGGTGATAAAAAGCGCATACACACACGCAATCGCCGCGGATTCCGTCGCCGTAAAAACGCCGGCAACAACACCGATAACCACAATCAAAACAGTTCCAAGGCCCCAAATTCCCTCGACAACAGCCTTTCCTGTCTTCTTCAATGAAAATTTATCGCCTACTGGGTAGTTCCGCTTTCTTGCAACAATGTAGCAGTAAATCATTAGCGCAACGCCCAGGAAAATGCCCGGAACAAATCCTCCCATAAAAAGCTGTCCAACCGAGACACCGCCTGCGGCCATAGCAAAAATCACCATATTATGGCTCGGTGGAATCAGCAAACCCTGCACAGAGCTGGCCATAGTAACACCGGCAGAAAATTCCGTATCATATCCGTTTTCCTCCATCATTGGAATCATCATTGCACCAATGGATGATACGTCAGCTGTCGGGGAGCCCGAAATACCGCCGAAAAACATACTAGCCAGAATATTAACCATTCCAAGTCCGCACCGCATCCAGCCTACAAGGGCATTGGCAAGTTTTACCAGCCTCCGCGTAATTCCACCGGCGCTCATAATCTCTCCTGCAAGAATAAAGAACGGAACTGCCATCAGAGAAAAGGAGTTCAGTCCCTTAACCGTTTGTTGTGCCACTGTCTGCAGGGGAATTCCTAAATAGATAACTGTAATCAATGTTGATACGCCGATAGAGAATATAATATGATTTCCAAGAAAAATCAGAAGAAAAAAACTTCCCAGCAAGATGATGGTCGCGATCACTTGTGTCGACATAACATTTCCCCCATTTTATACAATAGCATCAACGCCATTGAAAAGCCTCCGATGCATACGGACGCATATAGAATTGAAGATGGCAGACCGCTGCCCGGCAACTGAGTGCGGCTTGTCTGTTCAATCAGTTCAAGGCCTTTCCAGAACAGGACCCCGCAGAAAAAAATGTTAAGCACATAGAAAATTACATTCCTGATTTTAATTCCCATCGGGCCAAACAGCTTGTCCAGAAAAGTCATACGTACATGTGTATCGTCTTTCACCGCCAGAGCGGCGCCAAGCAGTGACATCCAAACCATCAATGTTTTAGAAATTTCCTCTGCCCAAGATGGAGTTCTATTTAACACGAAACGTCCAAAAACAGCATACGCAATAATGAAGACCTGTCCGACCAGACAGATCACACAAATCCACTCCAGCATCTTATAAAATGCGTCAGCAAGTGCGCTGATTCTGCTCTTTTTTATCATATTTTCACTTTCCATATCAGATTCCTCTCTGTGCAGCGGACCAGGGAAGGCCGCAGGGTCTTTGTACCATGCCTTTCTGTTCATATGGACGAGGCCGTCGGCAACCCGCTTCCGCAAACTGGCAGCAAATGGGTGTCGACGGCTCCCGTCAGATTTGTCTAATGCGTATGGTCAGTCTTTCTGCAAAGCCTGAATCTGCGCAAACATATCTTCATACCCCTTTGTGAACTCGCCATACATCGGTGTAACGGCATCCATCCACTCCTGGGGATCTGTCGGTGTAACAAAGGTCATTCCCTTTTCTTCCAGAGTCGAACGATATCCATCCAGCTGCTCGTTGGAGATTTCTTTATAATACTCGCTTGCCTCAGTCATAGCATCCTGTAAAATAGCTTGATCGTCCGCGCTGAGCTTGTCCCAAAAAGAACCGGAAACTAGTATGACACTGGGCTCATACTGATGCGCCAAGTCGAGAATATAGGAGCTAACTTCAAAAAAACTCATATTCACGATTCCCTTAAGGGGGTTGTCCGCTCCGTCAACCACGTTTGTCTGCAAAGAACTGTACAGTTCATTATAAGAGATCGGCGTTGCAGAGGCACCCAGATCCTCGACCATTTTTGTAGACAGGGAGTTTGTCGGGACACGAATCTTTAGCCCCTTCACATCGTTCAAAGAAGCGACTTCCTTGCCTTTAAAGAAGAAATACCTACCTGATGCCTGCAAAAAGCCCAATCCATGAACGCCGATATTTTTATCCGTCAGTTCCTGCAGCATCTGACTTCCAATATCGCCATCAAGGATCGTATTCATATGGTCCACATCTTTATAAACGAACGGGAGAGACAGCAGATTCATTGAAGCCGCACCCGCATCCGCCAGCCAGGAGGGATTTGTCCGGCACATCTCAATAGACCCCATCTGAACAGAGTTGAAAATATCCGTCATCTCGCCCATTTGTCCGCTAGGGTAAACCTGAACATCAATACGTCCATCGCTCTTCTCAGCAACAATTTCTGAAAACTTGTTGGCAAAAAGGGTTTCCACATCGTTTTCGGCCTGCACATCTGCGTAACGAATTGTAATCTTCTCGCCACTGCTTTTGGAAGATGAGCCGGAACCCGATGCAGAAGTAGCAGATGAGCTACCGGTGGAGCTGGCACCGCAGGCTGCAAGGGATAACGCCATGGCCGCTGCCATCATCAAAGATAGAATCTTTTTCATTTCTTAATCCTCCATTTATTTTTCTGTATCAGAAAGCTGTTACAGCTTGCCGATCTCCTTGAGAATGCCGAGGGTGACCTTCAGTTCCTCCTGAGTTGCTGGAGCCAGCGGCAACCGTGCCGGCCCGAGCTTGATGCCGGAGACAGCTTCAATGGCCGGGCGCAGAATGGAGTTGGGAAGAATACGACCATTTTGACCGGTGGACTTGCACAGGCGATAGATGGGCACGAACAGTTCCTTGGCCTTTTCGTTATGGCCAGCAGCAAACGCTTTGAAGATCTCACGAATCTCATGGCCGAAGATATGTGCACCGCCGGAAACCAGTCCCATAGCCCCCTGCACGATGGTGGGCAGCAGCATCACGTCATCGCCATTGTAGATGGCAAAGTCAGGATCTGCGTCTTTGGTTGACAGGAAGAAATCCGTGACCTGGGTGGGATTGATTCCCGCTTCATCCTTCACGCCAATGATGTTGGGAATGGATGCAAGGCGCTGAAGGGTCTCTGCTTCCATATTGACGCCGACAAAAATGGGAATATTATATACCATGATGTTGGCGGTGGTACTCTCAGCCAGTTTTTTGTAATGCAGATACATACCTTCCTGCGTCGGCTTGTTGTAGAAGGGGCAGACCACCAGGCAGGTTTCAATGCCCAGCTTAACCGCTTCATTCGTCAGTGCAATGGTCTCCTTGGTAGAAGCGCAGCCGGTGCCGGCAATAACAGGCTTACGTCCTGCAGCTGCCTTAACAGCAGTCTCCATCAGCTTCACCCGCTCTTCAAAGGTCAGCAGGCATGCTTCGCCGGTGGTGCCAGTGACAATCAGAGAATCGCACAGATCATTTGTGATCACGTAGTTGATCAGTTCTGCATACTTGTCGTATGCAACATTCTCATTTTCATCATAAGGGGTAATCAAGGGTAGCAGAATCTGGCCATACTTTGTAACAAACTTGTTCATCGTTTTTCTCCTTCTAACTGTTTCTAATATGTTAATCTTAATGAAACTCTCTTCGTGTGTTATTCGGTAAATGCCTTGCGGATTGCCTCTTTTTCACTTTCTGGGAGATACGTAATGGGGCTTCTGCAATAGCCGCAGTCACGTCCCAGGCACTTCAATGCGTACTTCATGCGGATGGGGAACTGATTTCCGCCCAAGCACTGCCACTTCTTGTACAGGGACTGCTGAATGGCAAGTCCGCGGGCATGGTCACCTTTCTTTGCACAGTTCCACATCTCGACAGATTCCTTTGGAAACACAGACAGAATGGCGGAAATGGCACCGCTAGCGCCTAGGTCAAAGCAGGAATAGATCATGTCATCCGTAGCTGCGTAAACGCGTCCCTGATCACCAACTTCCATGAGATCCGCATACAAAGCCTGAATGCCTCCAACGCTCTGTTTAATGCCCATGACATACTCTGTTTCATTGAGAAGTCGGTGAAACAAATTCGGAAAAATAGTGTTCTGGGGAATTACATTATAAATAATAATCGGCAGCTGGACTTCTTTGGAAATTGTGGAGTAGAAGTCAAACATTCCCTCCGGGTTCGGCACGAGCACATTATAGGCTGTAGGCGTAACCATGATCGCCTCAGCACCGGCCTCTTTGGCAGCAAGACCCGCCCGAACGGCATCTCGGGTGCAGGTTCTCATGACACCGCAGACGAGCGTTTTTTCCGGTGTCAGATAGTCCTTTGCAATGCCGATCATCTGCTGGAGCTCTTCGTCCCGCAGTGTAGGCCCCTCTCCTGTGCTGCCACCGACGCTCAAGCCATCCGCGCCTGCATCCATGCAGTATTTCATTTCCCGGCGAAGCTTTTCCTCGTCAATTTCTCCCTTTTCATCGAATGGGGTGACAATCGGTGGAATAATTCCTTCAAATTTTTTTGACATGCAGGTCTCTCCTCTTTTTAAATCGTCAATAGAAATAAATGGTAAATTTTAATAAGTTGTTTTTTCTGTATGATTGTATGATGTCGTATTTATAGTATACAAAAGAAAACCTTTCCTGTCAATGAAAGAACAGGTATTTTCTTTTTTCTGTTTGTTTTTACAATATTGTTAAAAAAATTTAGTAATTTTTTCTAAGTAAACTTCAACACAGGTTTTTCCTTCCGACCCAAAACAATCTAAAAAAACTCCTCTCTGAAGCCCTCATTTAGCAGCTTCAAAGAGGAATTTCGTTTACTCTTTTGAACTATTTCGTTTGTGAATCTTCTCCATGTCGCGCGATGTAATATCCAGATGATTTCTCATTTCTTTTACTGCCTGAGCAGCATTTCGAGTCTGATAACAGAATAAAATTCTGGCGTGTGGCTCTACTGCGTTTGCATAAACGTTTTGATTCGTAAAGGAATCTCCGCGATAAATGCGAAAGCAGTTCAATAACTGTTTATTGATATTGACCAGCAACTGATTATTGGTATAGCTGGTAATCTTCGTATGAAAGAGTTCATCTAGCATAATCATTTGCACTAGATCTTTTTCCTCAATGGCTTTTAAAAAAGACTGATGAATCTGTTCCAACTCCTGCACTTGCTTCGCAGAGGCCCGTTCCACAGACAGCCGAACAGAAAGAGTCTCAATTGCCATGCGGACTTCCATGAAGTCATAGAATTGCGCATCGGCCACATCATACCAGTTGTCGGTATGGGTTGCCGGCGTATGGCTTGCCACAAAAGCGCCCTTTCCCGGCTGCAGATCCACATACCCCAGTGCCTGCAAAACCCGGATCGCCTCCCGCACGCTGGTGCGACTGACCTTCAGGCTTTCGCAAAAGCTAGCTTCTGTCGGCAGTTTTTCTCCAATCTGGTATTGCCCAGACTCAATCAAATCTCTGATACTGTCTACTGTGGCATCGGTAATCGAAATTCTGTGGATTTCCTTCATTGTGATGCCTCCTTTTGTCTGATATCATGCAAATTCCACTTAATTGAAGTTATAATATCATATTTAAAAAAATTTGTAAATATTTACTCGAAATCTTCTGTACAGGGTCCAAATCTGCGGCACATGACCTTTCCCAGGGTCCGGGATATGATCGTCCTGCCGCCGGACGGGCTCTGTCAGAAGTATCTGGATGCGGTGGAGCAGTCGCTTTGAGCCGCTGTGTCAGGTACACAAAGTCAAAAAAGAGCGTCCGCCGGATTTTCCGGTTAGAGCGCTCGTCTGCTTTGCGTTTAGTTTTCGCTCTTTGCGCGCTTTTTTCAGTCATCACCAGATACGCAAGCCTTGCCAGGGACATCGCCTAACAGCGGCGCTGAGCGCCACTGTTAGGCTGTCTCCGGTGCCGCTACCAGTTCCCCTTCCGCCGTCAAAACGGCCTGTCGGGCATCAGACACCGTGATATTCTCTACAGTTCCCGCAAAAGCGCTGACCCTGAAAAGTCCGACGCTGACGCTCAGTGCCAGAACCATTGCAAACATTCTCTTCAGGGGCTTTCTTATTTTTGTATCCTCCGTGGCGTGAATTTTTTATCATGGCGTCATTATAGCAAAGGGGGGTTATAAAGCCGATTATAAATTTCATCTTATCTTTTAAAACAAAAATATACTTGCGATAAATTTGGGTTGCTCTCTACTAGATGGAACACACAAAAGTGTGCAAAAAGGCCATCCCCTCGGGGATGGCCTTTTTGATATTTATTAAGGCAGTGCCGTCAACGGCACTTTAAAGATTGGCGATCTTCCGAACCTCTGCTTCTGCGTCGACAAAGACAGCCGCAATCTTCGGGTCGAACTGCGAGCCGGCACATTCCCGGATAATGCTCATTGCCTTTTCGATGGGAAACGCCTCTTTATAGCTCCGCTTGGACACCAGTGCATCAAACACGTCTGAAACCGCCATGATTCTGGCGCTGAGCGGAATGTCCTCACCGGAAAGTCCGTTGGGATAGCCCTTGCCGTCCCACCGTTCGTGATGGGATTCCGCCATGTCGATGGCCATGGAAAGCCACGCGTTGTCCTCAATTTCGGAAAGAGACGCCCTGAGGATGTTGGCCCCCTCCGTGGTGTGCGTTTTCATCAACGCAAACTCTTCATCGGTCAGCTTGCCGGGCTTATTCAAAATGGCGTCCGGAATCTTGACCTTTCCGATGTCATGAAGCGGCGCGGAATCGTAGAGCATCTTGACGTATTTTTCATTCAGAACATCGGGATAGATGCCGTTTTTGATCAGCTCTCCGGCGA
>JALCRR010000028.1 GCA_022652815.1 Oscillibacter sp. | reverse complement strand
TTCTTGAGATATTTCCATGATATGCCGTGATCTGCTCAAATCTTTGCGCAGCTGTGCTAACACGATAAGCTTATTCTTTTTTTATGCAGTTTCTGCCGTTTTATGGAACAGTTTTGCAAGAAAAATGACAAATGCGATTAAAACCAGCGCAGTGAAAATCCCCGTCTCACCCGCAAAATAGACGCTGTTCTGCCCCTGCGTCATGGGGCCCAAAATAATCTGATCGAAAAAATTATGGCTGGCGTGAAGCAGCGCACATGGCCATACGCTTTCAGATCGGAATCTCAGAAAGGCCAGAATTGCTGTCATGCATACCGCCTCTAGCACAAATATGGGAAAGGTTCTGGAAAACGGCAGGTCATCTGAAAGCATCAGCGGTATATGCCATGCTGCCCAGATCGCTTCGAAAAATCCGTCTTGTCAGAAGTGTCGCAATTCAGGGGCACCACATCAAAAGTCAGGTCATTCCGCCGCCGACGGTAATCCCCGCAACAGCAAGCCCATAGCACACGCCGCTGAGCAGCAGTAGAAATATCAGGAATACACCCAGTCTTTTTTTATCACGCATGATTCTGGGCTTCCTCTTATTTGCTCGTTGGAGCTTTGATATTGGCTTTGCGCACCAGCAGATAGCTGATCACAGCAAAAACAGCAGCCACGATCACCAAGAATCCCATAAGATTCCAGGCGGAAGACGCCAGCAGATCGATAAACGCTCTGGCTGCCCGGGCAAGGGGTACGCAGCGATACACAGCGGCGGGAACGATATTGAGCGTCAAAGGAATCGCAACGGCTGCAACCACACACCACACCTTGCTCAATCTCCAGAACAGAAATGTGAAGAACATTCCCAGGCAATAGGCTGCCAGCATACATGCGGTGTTGAGAAGAATACTCAAAACATGTCCGCCGATGGACAGCTGCTCCATTAGGTGCTCATTCTGATAAAAAAGCTGATAGATGTCGGAAAAAGCCATCCGGGAGCCGGCAAATACCTTGGCAATGGTAAATAGAATCTCGCCGGCAAGCGCCAGAATCGCGCAGTCTGCCACTGCTGAAATCAGATTGCCCACAAACGCAGTACGGCGGGAAACGCCCATTTGTGCGCACAGCCGCAGTGCCGGCCGCGGCTCCACCACGCCAAACACAAAGAGGCAGATGCAGGCTGCCATCCCGTAGCCCATAAAGCTGACCTCGCCGCCGTTAAACAGGAATGCACCTGCGAACGAGGCAATCACAATTGCCACAATCACCGCAAAAAACGGCCAGCTGCCCATGAGATAATCCCGCATCTCATACCGGAATACCGGTTTCAAGTTCATCTTCAT
This sequence comes from Oscillibacter sp., assembly GCA_022652815.1. GTDB lineage: Bacteria > Bacillota > Clostridia > Oscillospirales > Oscillospiraceae > Oscillibacter. Next base: position 26,259 of record JALCRR010000028.1, on the reverse strand, counting down.
TTCTGATCTTCCTCCTCCATCATGCTGATGAAATAATCCTGCAAGTTGATTTTGGAAAGCTCCAGTCCCACAGGCAGCTCACCCTCCGGGACGCCCTGTACGCAAGCGGTTTTCAGTCCGCCCAGCGTGCTGGACGTGAGGATGTGGCGTCCGCTGGTAAAGGCATCCACCGTGGCAGCGGGGCCGGAAACCGTGAACGCATCCGCCATCAGTTCTTCCGTGGGAAGGTTTTTCAAAATTCGACCGGTGCGGATGATGATGGTGTGCTCAATTAGGTTGGCGACCTCGGCAATCAAGTGTGTGGAAATCACAATCGTGCAGGGGTTTTCCGCATATTTTTCCACCAGCAGCCGATAGAAAAGGTCACGGTGCTGGGCATCCAGTCCCAGAACCGGCTCGTCAAAAAAGAGGTAAGGCGTGTTGACGCTCAAGCCCAGAATCAGCCGAAAAATGGAGGCATAGCCCGTGGAAAGCGCGGTAATCTTCTTTTTCAGATTCAATCCGAACTTTTCGGCTGTGGCCTCTGCGTAAGCCCTGTCAAAGTTGGGGTAAAACATCTGCGCCGTGTCAAAGGCTCGCTTCACCTTCATGTCGTCCGGGAAAAGGTTCTGCTCCCCTACTAAAAAGAGCTTTCCCAGCGCTGCGTCGTTCCCGCTCACGTTCTCACCGTCCACCAGCACGCAGCCCTCCGTTGCCTTTTGGCGGTCGGTGATGATGCTCAGCAGCGTGGACTTGCCGGCGCCGTTATTTCCTAGCAAACCGTAAATCTTGTTCTCTTCCAGCGTCAGAGACACATGGTCCAGCGCCAGTGTATCACCAAACTGTTTTGTGACATTCCGAATCTCAATCGACATTTTCAATCCCTCTTTCCAACATTTCCGAAAGCTGCGCAGCGCTCAATCCCAGATGTCTTGCCTCCCGCACCAACTTTTCAATATAGTCATGGTAAAAACGTTCCCTGCGCTCTCCCAACAGCTTTTCCTGCGCCCCCGCAGCCACAAACATGCCAACTCCCCTTTTCTTATAAAGCAGATTTCGGTCGACCAGAAGGTTGATTCCCTTCAAAGCCGTGGCCGGATTAATCTTGTAATTTGCCGCATATTCTGTAATGGACGGCACCTGACCCTCCTCCGGGTAGGCCCCGGAGAGGATTCCCTCCTCCAGCTGTTCCGCTAGCTGCAGAAAGATTGGCTTTTCCTCATTGAACATCAAAGAGGTTCCTCCTCTCGTTGTTCGGTTAGTTAGTCAAGTAATTAACCGTGTAACTAACATACTCCTCTATTTTGGAAATGTCAACCCCCTTTTTCAAAAAAATTTAAAACAAAAAAAGAGCGCCGCCTAAATTAGGCAGCGCTCTTTTTGCGTTCAATTAAAAGTTGGGTGTATCCTGCGGCTGGAAAGGTTCCTCTCCGAAGCCGGGCAGCTCCTCGGCAGCGGCAATGCCGTCGGTCAGAGCCTGCTGGCGCATCGAGGCGTAGATTTCCGCCTTGGTCGCATGGACGTAAGGATTCACATAGAAGATATCCACGATTCCAATGGTAATGGCTCCCAGCAGATACCAGAGGATAAATGAGAGATCAGTCACCCAGAGATCCGCCTTGTGGCCGTTGGTCATGGCCTTGCTTAATTCCAGAACCCGGTTGTGGTCTAGATTCGGATTTTCTGCTAGGATATAGGGCACCGCAAAATAGGCGTAGCCCTTGACGATGCCGGGGATGATCAGCAGCAGCGACCACAGGAAGATGTACAGATCCTTCAAAAATTGGGTCAGCACCGTATTGCCGAAGTTGCCGGTGAAGCCGGCCTTCACGGTACCAAAGCCCACATCTTGAAACCGATTTTCCATAAAGAACCGGCTCGCTCCAACCGCATAGGGGTTCCCCACCAGCAGCTTCACAACAATGCCGATCACCGCCACGGAAATACCAATCGCCGCTAAAACTGCCAGCGCCATGCCAAAGATGGCGGCTCCCGCCGGGTCACCGGAAAAGTACTGTCCCAGATCGCTGTTTTGCACTTTGCGGGTAAAGGATGGGCCGCTGCCACCCCCGCCGAGAATCAGCAGCAGAATGCTGACGGCGATGCACGGCCAGTAATTGCGCTTAAAATTCAGCTTTCCATTTGCCTTGTAAGTAACACGATCAAACATTTCCCTCTCCCTTTCATTCTGGCAGCTCATAGAGCCGCCGTTCAATTACAGGTCTTTGCAAAAAGGGGACGGCTGCGCCGTCCCCTTTATTTTTAGAAATCTGCAGAGCCCACCGTGCGGGGATGGGGCAGTACGTCACGGATGTTGGAAACGCCCGTCAAATACATGACCATGCGCTCAAAGCCCAGGCCAAAGCCTGCGTGCTTGCAACCGCCGTAGCGCCGCAGATCCAGATACCACCAGTAATCCTCTTTGCGCATGCCAAGCTCCTCAATGCGGCCTTCCAGCACGTCGAGACGCTCCTCACGCTGGGATCCGCCGATAATCTCGCCGATGCCGGGCACCAAGCAGTCCGCCGCGGCGACAGTCTTGCCGTCGTCGTTCATGCGCATATAGAACGCCTTGATCTCCTTGGGATAATCGGTGACGAAAACCGGGCGCTTGTAAATCTGCTCGGTCAGGAAGCGCTCGTGCTCCGTCTGCAAATCCGTACCCCAGTCCACTTTATAGTCAAACTGATCGTTGTGCTTTTTCAGAATCTCCACGGCCTCGGTGTAGCTGACGCGGCCGAAGTCAGAGGAGGCCACGTGGTTCAGCCGCTCAATCAAGCCCTTGTCGACAAACTGGTTGAAAAATGCCATCTCGTCGGGGCAACGTTCCATGGTGCGCTTGATGATGAACTTAATCATCGCCTCTGCCACATCCATATCGCCCTTGAGGTCTGTAAACGCCATTTCCGGCTCGATCATCCAGAACTCGGCGGCATGACGCGCGGTGTTGGAATTTTCCGCCCGGAATGTGGGGCCAAAGGTGTACACATCGCCGAAGGCCATGGCAAAGTTTTCAGCATTCAGCTGGCCGGAGACGGTCAGATTGGCGGGCTTACCGAAAAAGTCCTGGGAATAGTCCACCGTGCCGTCGTCCTTCTTGGGCACATTGTCCATCGGCAGCGTGGTCACGCGGAACATCTCGCCCGCGCCCTCGCAGTCGCTGGCGGTGATGATAGGGGTATGCACATAGGTAAAGCCCTGCTGCTGGAAAAACTCGTGGATAGCGTATGCAGCAACAGACCGCACCCGGAAGGTGGCGGAGAACAGATTCGTTCTGGGCCGCAGGTGCTGGATCGTGCGCAGATACTCCACCGTGTGGCGCTTCTTCTGCAGCGGATAATCGGGCGCAGAGGTGCCTGCAACCTCGATGGTCGCCGCCTTCAGCTCGAGGGGCTGCTTGGCGTCTGGGGTCAGAGCGATGGTTCCAGTGACAATCAAAGCCGCACCCACATTCTGGGCAGCGATTTCCTTATAGTTGGACAGCGAATTCGCGTCCATGACCACCTGCAGATTCTTGAAGCAGGAGCCATCATTCAGTTCAATAAAGCCAAAGTTCTTCATGTCGCGGATTGTACGGGCCCAGCCGCCAACCGCAACTTCTTTGCCGCTCAATGCCTCGCTGTCGGCAAAGATTGCTGCAATCTTCGTATAACTCATTTGTTTCACCTGTCCAACTTGTTTTTACGGAAGAGCACTCTTCCGCATCATAATGGGTTATTATATTCCATTTTTTCGCATTTTACAAGAGCAACGCTGTCCGCTCACGAAATTGCCTCGCTGCCCACTTGATACGTACTCCAAGTTCCATTTTCCGGCCAAAGGCTGGAACAGTTCATAAAGTAATATGCTCCGGTGCCGCTGCGCCACTTCTCCGCGTCAAAGTGCAGCGTCGGCAGGGAGGATTGCTCTGCGTCATGGCTGTGATTTTCCGTGATGGAAAAGAGGCAGCCGTCCTCCCATTGCAGGTGCTCTTTGTCCACGTAGCCCTGCGCCGCCAGCTCGTCAAACGTGCCCGTCACCGTCGCTACGCCATGTTCCTCCCCAAAGCGCCAAATGATGGCGGCCTTTTCCGCTGGGGTGAGCTCCCCGGGCGCTGTGGATAAATCCACGCCCGCAATGGTGATGTCGCTGTTAAGTCCCGCGTCCGTCTTCCAAAGGTCGTTCAGCACCTGCAAATAAAGGCCGCACAGATCCGTGTACCCGCCTTGATTCGGCGTCCGGGCATCCAGCGCCGTCACCTCTCCCAGCTGCGCCGGAAAAGTTTCCGCGATATTTCCGGAAAACGTGACTTCCACCGTCATGCCGTCAGTTAAGTTCTCGGCAGAGGCGGTTACGCCATCCACCGTTACGGGAATCTGTGCTGCCTGCAAACGATAAACGTCATAGGCCGAAGCGTCCTGTCGCGCCAAGAGCAAATCTCCGCTCTGCGCGCCATCTACAATGGTACACAGCATGGTTACGCCGTTTTTTCCCGGTAAGTCCTGCTGCGGCAAGTTCTGCTCCGGCTGACTGACTGTCTGCTTTGCGCAGGCAGTCAGAAACAGCAATCCCGTCAGCGCAGCAGCCACAATCAATCGTTTTTTCATCCATTCATCACCTTCCTGTTGTCCAATTAGACGCACGCAAAACCAAATAGGTTCCCGTCGGGGCTGTCTGCGCCATGCCGTTCTCCTTGCAAAAATCCGGCGATTCTGATAAAATAAAAGCAATAATTTGATCGAACCGCGTGACTTTTTCAAGAAATGAGGCATCACGATGACCCCTATTCTCACCGCCGCACAGCCCACGGCCACCTCCTCCACCATTTGGGCTTTTTTAGGTTCCCCGTGGGGACTACTTGTCTGCTGGCTGGTTGTGATTAATCTGGCAGCCTTTGTGACGTTCGGCATCGACAAATGGAAGGCAAAACGCAGCGAAAAAAACAGCGCCGTCCGCCGCATTCCGGAGAAAAATCTCTTTCTTCTTGCTATTTTGGGCGGCAGCGTGGGTGCGCTGCTAGGCATGCAGGTCTGGCACCACAAAACCCTGCATAAATCCTTCCGCATTGGAATTCCCTTGATACTCCTTGTGCAGATTCTGATTCCCGCCGGACTGTATCTCTATTGGAATGTCTTTCACGGTGCATAAAAAGTGAGGGCCTTTTGGCCCTCACTTTTTGATGTACTTATCCGCCGAAGGGGCGGCCAACATCCACGCCGCCATAGCTTCCGGTAAACTCGCCGTCCACCAGAATCTGCACGGAGTTCACCATATCCAAGGTGCGCAGAGAGCGGGTCAGGGCATAAATTGCCATTTGCAAATCCGCGTCTTGCGGGATCACCTGCAGTGCCGAGGATGGCAAATTCACATAACAGGTGTCGTCCTCCATCCATACGGATTGCACGGTAAAGCCCTCCGGCAAGGAGGCCGACAGATCCCGATTTTCCGGTCCTTTTTCCATTGCCTGAACAACGGCGCCTGCCTGCGTGTCGCCCTCGTACAGCTCCAGTGTGCGTTCCTCGGGTGTCATCGTGCCTCGGCTGTCCAGAAAATAGAGCGTCACTGTCACCGTTCCAACCACATCCTCGGTGCTGGAAAGCAGGATGTCATCTGCCGAAAAATTCTGAGAGTCCCGATAAACCAGATTTTTTCCCCGCACGGTCACCGAAACGGTGGCAATGTCGGAAAGTTGCGTCAGTGTAAGGGCAATGCAGTAGTCCGCCATTGTCAGAGACACCCCGGAAAGGGTGCTGTACGACGGCGTCAGATCCACCACCGCCCGTGGACCATCCAGCGTAATGCTTAAAAGCTGGGTGCCTGCGGGAAACGGCGAGATCAAGCTCTCCTCGGATGGGCCGCTGAAAAGCTGGGTCAGCAACGCCGTTGCCAGTGCTTGGGTGTTCCGGTCGTCATCCTTTTCCACGTTGGATTTTTCTGCCGCCACCGCATCGCCGCCATCTGCACTATTCAGATCACGAACGGCGAAATAGAGATCATAGCAATCCGCACTTTCCGTCTCCTGGGCAGTCACATAGGCGCACCCGGCAGTGGGCAGCAGTGCAAGGCAAAGCAGCAGACAAAGCAGTTTCCTTTTCACACTGTCTCGCCTCCCTCCGTGCACTCCGGCCACTGTACCGTGAATGTGGCTCCGCCACCGGGCCGGTTGGCGGCAGAAATACTGCCGCCGCGCTTTTTGATCGTATCGCTGACGATGGAAAGGCCCAGACCTGTTCCGCCTGCGGCGCGGGAGCGGGCCTTGTCCACCCGGTAAAATCGCTCAAAAATACGGGGGATGTCCTCTTCCGGGATGCCCACGCCGTTGTCCTGTACGGAGAGGATGACCTTTCCGTCGTCCCGGATAAGCTGGACCTCCACACGACCTCCGGAGCCGGAATATTTCACGGCGTTATCCACCAGATTGTAGATGATCTGGTGGATTTCATCCTTTGTGGAGAGTACCCGGCAGTCCTCCGTGGCCTCATAGGTGATGGAAATGTCGCGCTCCTCGGCAATCAGCTCCATCATCCGCAAAACCTGCTGCATCACCGGTAGCACATCCACAATGGTCGCCGGTTCCAACACGTCGCTGTCCAGACGGGTCAAGCGCAGCAAATCCTCTGTGATGCGGGAAAGTCGTTCCGCCTCGGAGCCGATGTCCTGCACAAATTCCCGCGTGGTGGCAGGGTCGATGTTGTCCGTCTGCAAAATGGAATCTGTCAGCAGCCGGATGGCCGCCAGCGGAGTTTTCAGTTCGTGGGAGGCATCGGAGACAAAGCGCCTTCTGGATTCCTCCGTCTTTTGCAGTCGATCGGTCAAGCTGTTGAACTCCTCCCCGATTCTGGCAATCTCGTCATGGCCGGGCACCTCTGCCCGGTGGCTGTATGCGCCCTCGCGCACCTGGCGGATGGCCTCCAGCAGTGCGCTGATCTTGCGCGTCAGTCCGTGGGACATCAGAGCAGAAAAAGCCACCACTGCCGCTGCAATGATCAGAGAAAGGCGCATAATGTTGTTCTGGAAGCTCTCCAGCAGCTCTGCCTGTTCGGTATCCCGCTCATAGGTGTATACCGCGCCGATGATCCGGTTCTGATACAGCACCGGCGATGCCGCCCGACTGCGAAAGGCGCTGTTTTCATAGCTACATGTAAACGTGTCGTTTCCCAGCAACGCCTGCACAATTTCCGTGTAGAACGAGTACTGCCCCACGGCGGAATCTGTCTCGCGGGTATCGTACAGGATGCGGCCTGCCGCGTCCGTCACCAAAATTCGGGAAAGGCCCGTATCCTCTGCCACGGTCATCGCCTGGGTCACGTTGTCCTCTGTCAGCTTGTCAAGGCCGCCCAGAGACGACACCATGACGGACACGCTGGATTGCAGCGTTGTGGCCTTGGAGCGAAATACCAGGTCCTCAGACACCAGCAGCGGGTACGTATTCAATAAAATCAGCACAGCCGCGATAATAAGAATATAGCTCAGGCCGAATTTGAATTGCAGGCTGCTTCTAAACGGTGTCTTATCCTTTGAAATAGTAGCCCACTCCCCACTTTGTCAGAATGTATTCCGGCTGAGCCGGGTCTGTTTCAAGCTTTTCACGCAGCCGTCGAATATGCACGTCCACGGTGCGGTAATCGCCGCCGTAGGAATAGCCCCACACCACATTCATCAGATTTTCCCGGCTGTATACCCGTCGGGGATTGCGCATCAAAAGCTCGACCAGGTCATATTCCTTGGCGGTCAGCTCCACCGTTGTTCCGCCCTTGGAGGCGCTGCGCTCCTCCGTATTCAACGCAAGATCGCCCACCGTCAGCACGGTTCCGGCAGAGCGCTGGGTTCCGGCAGCCCGGCGCAGCAGCGCCCGCACGCGGGCTTTCAGCTCCAGAATGTTGAAGGGCTTGGTCAGATAATCGTCCGCGCCGGATTCAAAGCCCATCAGCTTGTCCGCATCCTCGCTTTTGGCGGTCAGCATAATCACGGGTACATTGGAAAATTCCCGAATGTGTTGGCAGGCTTCAATGCCGTCCATTTCGGGCATCATCACGTCCATGATAACCAGGTCAAAGTGTCCGTTGCGCGCCAGCTCCACGGCGGCAGCGCCGTCATAGGCGCACTCCACCTCGTAGCCCTCGTTTTCCAGGTTGAATTTCATGCCCTTGACCAGAAGCTTTTCGTCATCCACTACCAGAATTTTCAATTCGTCTCCTCCTCCGTCGTGATGAGGTCTTTCATTTCATCAAATTTTTTCTCACCAATTCCGCTGACGTTTTCAATCTCTTCAATGGATCGAAAATCGCCGTTTTTCTCCCGGTAATCGATGATTCGCTGTGCCAGCTTTTCTCCTATGCCCGGCAGCTCGTCAAGCTCCTCTGCCGTGGCAGAATTGAGGTTAATCTTCCCCGTTCCGATCACCGGCATCACCTCGGAAGCCGCCGCGTCAGTCTGAGTGCGGATGCTGACGCCGCCCGATGCTGCGGTTTTTTGGCCGGATCGGAACATTCCCAGCAGCACACAGAGAAAAATAGCTGTGACTGCCAGCAAAATTTGTTCGGTTTTGGTAAGTTTTCCTTTCACGGCACCTGTTGAACTCCCGCACTTTCTTTGCTATACTGTTTGTATGTGTCGGATGCTGTCCGAAAATCGCGTAAAACGAACCCATCAATTTATTTTGAGTATAACATAGATTGAGAGAGATTGACATGAAAACTCGCCGTTTTTTATCCGCATTTTTGCTTTTTGCCCTGCTTTGTTCGCTTTTGATGACGCCGCTGGCGCTGGCGGACGAGCCTGAAGGCTCGAAAGCTGCGCCGGACCCCAATGTGCAGGCCAAGGCCGCCCTGCTGGTCGACCAAAAAACCGGCACGGTACTCTACGCCTTAAACGAGCATCAAGAGCTTTATCCCGCCAGCTTGACAAAAATTATGACCTGCCTTCTGGTTCTGAAGGCCGTAGACGAGGGGAAGCTCTCTCTCGATCAAGAGATTACCGCCCCGGCGTCGGCTTTTCGCAATCTGGCCAGCGACGGCTCCACCGCCGGGATTCAAGTTGGAGAAACCATGACGCTGGAAAATCTTCTTTACTGCCTAATGGTGGTTTCCGCCAACGAAGCCGCCAACATTCTGGCTGTCACTGTCTCCGGCTCGATTGATGATTTTGTGGATGCTATGAACGCCGAAGCCCAGTCGCTGGGCTGCGAAAACACGCACTTTGCTAACCCCATCGGCCTTCAGGATTCCCAGCACTATACCTCTGCCTGGGATCTCTATCTCATTGCCAAGCAGGCCATGACCTACGACGATTTCATGACCATCTGCGACACCGGCGATGTCATGATTCCCGCCACAAATCTCCACGACCAGCGCCACCTGTATTCCACCAACTATCTGCTCTCCTCTTTCCGGGCGCTGGGCTATATTGACAAGGAAGCACACGGCATCAAAACTGGGTCCACCTCCGATGCTGGGCACTGTCTGGTCTCCACCGCCAGCCGCGGCTCTTTGAGCGTGATCAGCGTGGTTATGGGCGCGCAGGCCGTGACACTGCCCACGGGCAAGACCCAGGTGCAGAGCTTCTCGGAAACCTCACGTCTCTTTGATTGGGCGTTTGACAACTTTTCCTATAAGACCATTCTCACCTCCAATGATATGCTCGGCTCCATGCCGGTGACGCTCTCCAAGGAGCAGAGTACCGTCCTGTTGCACCCGGCGGAGGATGTGGAGGCGCTGGTACCCAACGGTCTCACAGCCGACGATATGACCAAGACCCTCCATTTTACGAAAAAATCCGTGGAAGCCCCTGTTTCGGAGGGAGACGCTCTGGCCACGGTGGAGCTGAGTTACGACGGCAAATCCTATGCCACCGTACCGCTGGTGGCGCTAAACGATGTAGCGGCTACCCGCTACCTTGTGTTTTTGAATGACGTGCAGGCGTTTTTTGACCGCACGATTGTCAAGGTCGTATGCGCAGTGGTCATTCTGCTGATTCTGCTGCTCATTATCTGGCGGGTGACGATTGGCCGCAAGCGGTATCGCTCCGGCAGAAGCGTCCAGCAGCCGAAGGGCTACCGTGGACGCCGCAGACATCTTTAAAACCGCAAAAAAGAGAGGGGGCATCCTTTCGGATGACCCCTCTTCATTTATACCGGTTACAGCTTTGTGAAAAACTCCTCCAGCGGCTTGCGGCTTTCGTGCACCCGGGAGGGATGTGCGCCCTCCGCCGGATAGCCCAGCGGCAAAAGTGCGATTGGCGTCTTGCCGGCCATCTCCGGGAACTCCCGCAGCACAGCCTCGGGATCGAACACACCCACATACGTGGTGCCAAGGCCCAGATCCGTGGCCTCCAGCATCATCTGCGTTGCGGCGATGGAGGCATCGATCTCCCCGTGATTTTTGCCGTCATACTCTGCGCGGACCCAGGCCGCAGCGGGATCATAGGTCACAACCAGCGTAACAGGGGCGGCATAATGCATGGTGGTGCAGCGCCAGAGCCTCTCCCGTGCCTCGTCGCTCTCCACGACATAAATGTACTGGGGCTGGAGGTTGTGGGCAGTGGGTGCGGATTGCGCCGCTTTCAGAATCAGTTCCAGTTTCTCGCTCTCCACAGCCTTGTCGCTGAATTTTCGCAGGGAGTAGCGTGCAAGCGCCAGATCGTTGAATTCCATGGTAAGCTCTCTCTTTCGTGTTTTTTTCTGTTTATGCAGGTAATTTTACCATAACCGTTTTTCCTTGGCAAGCATTTACCAGATGTGTTGGCCGTCACGGCGGCGATAGCCGGCGCAGGGCGGCACCACACCCTTGGTATTGTGGAACTCCACAAATTTCAGTGCGTAAAAGTCTCCGGTGATGTAACGCCCTTGATCGGGCTGGAAAATCACCAGATAGTCGTTGCCCACACTGTGAAGGAAGCCTTCCCAGGAAACAGGACTCTGGGTGCCAATTAGGAAGGTTGCCACCACATAATGTCCCACATTCCGGGCAAGCAAGGCCCGCAAAGAGCCCTGGTAGGCCTCCTGGGTGGTCATGGGAGAATTGATGGCGTCCCGGGAAAGTCCCGTGTCGAACTGCATGGTTCCTGTTGCCGGCTGGTCAAGTGCGGAGGGCATCAGTCCCAGCATGGTATTGGGAATCATTCCGGGCATGGGTCCCTGCATCTCACTGTAATTGGACGGGCTATAGCTGATCTCGCCGGACCAGTTTTGATCTCCGGTCTGAGGATTTTGAGCCGTGTTCATCATGTTCTGCGGCTGGTTTTGCTGCATATTGTGCTGCATTTGCTGTGCATCCTGCTGCATAGATTGCATCGGTTGGATAATAGGCATTGAAAACACCTCTCAGGTCTGATAATAGGCATTTGTTGGGTTGTAAAAACAATGGTCGCCGATTCTCGTCTGAAAATAGCCGACGTCGGATGGAAATTTAGAACGGCAGCTGGAGGAGTATGGATTGTAAAACCACAGGGATTCCGCAACATCCGGAAGACGGTTGCCGGCGATGGCCCAGTCCGCAATCTCGTAGTGGACATCGGTTGGCTGCATATTATAGATATTCTGGGGGTTGTAAGCCCCGCCTTCCGTTTCACTGGCGCAGACAAACTGTCCCGGCTGCATAATGATGTTTCGGATGCTGCCCTGCCCGATTCGGGCGTACTCTCCTCCTTTTGCGTGGACGCGGTTCATGACCACGCCCGCCACAGCCTTCATGCCGTTGTCTCCCTCTCCGCCCGCCTCGCACTCGATCAGACGCGCCAGCAGCTCCCGGTCAGAATAAGCCATATCGGTCACACTCCTGTCGCTGTTCTAGTGTATGCGCCCATTCTTCGTTTTGACCGCGTGAAAAAGCAGCGCACCTGCCATAGTCAGGTGCGCTGCTTTTTATTTTATTCAGCTGTTCCCTTGCCCTGCTCCCGAATGGCAGTGCGGAACATTTCCTCTGTCATTTCAATGGAGTGGCTCAGCGACCACTGCTTGGCATGCTCGGCGTAGCGGTGTTCCATTTCCTCCCGCTCGTCGGGATGCTCAATCCAGTAATCGATGCGCTTGGCCAGCGCATCCACGTCGCCGGCAGGAAACAGGCTTCGCTCGTCAATCGCAAACTGGGGCGTTGCCGATCTGGGAGAATCCGCAATCACCGGCACCCGCCCACAGGCGAACGCCTCCATGCAGCTCATGGCCTCGATCTCCGCGTCGGAGGTATGGACATACAAATCGCACTGCGACAAAATCTCAATCAACCGCTCTGGAGAGTAGAAATCCATCACTACCGGATTGGGGAGGCTTTCACACAGCTTGCGGTACTTCTTCTCCAGTGGTCCCTTGCCCGCCAGAATCAGTTGGATCCGCCGGGCATGGCGGGAGCGCTTGCAGGCCTCAATCAGCTCGTCCTGCCGCTTCTCGCCGGAATAGCGGCCTACCATGATTATGGCAAACTTCTCCTTCATCCAGTCCTCTTTGGGATTTTTACAATAGTGATAGGCCGGACCGATGCCGTTGGAAATAACATGGAGCTGGGCGGTATAGCCATGGTCACGAAGCTGATTTGCAATCATATTACTGGGGCAGTGGATATGGGTAAAGCGATTATAAAAGGAATCCCGGAACCGATTGTAAATCCAGTCATTCACTTTTTTGTTATTGCCCAGATGCACGGAAAAGGTGATATTCTCCGGCTGGCAGTGGAACGCCGCCGTATGGGGAATCCCCAGCTTTTCCACATGCCGCAAACCCATAACCCCCAGAGGGGTCGGCACCATGAAATGTACCACATCTGCCCAAGCCGCAGCCTTTTCAAAGACGTGGCGGTTGGGGACAGCCAGGCGCATTCCCTGGCTCGTGATTAGATGCTCCACAAAAAACGGAAAATGCAGCTGATGCACGGCATACTTATACTCGGCAGGTTTTCCGCACGCAATGACCCGCACCTGATTGCCATGTGCCACCAAAGCCCGGGCAAAACGCTGACCGGAGATAGTAGTGCCGTTGTTGGCATCGTCAAACTGGTCTACGACCAAAACAATCTTCATAAATTCCTCCCGTGCCAAAACGCCGCAAGATGAAGTTCTTGGGCAATTTCTGCGCTCAGTGCTTTGTCTTTTTTTGCAGAGCCTTTTCAATTCCACGGGCCAGCTGGTCCGGGCAGGACGTGGGCTTAAAGCCGCAACGAATTCCCTTAATTTTTCCAATGGCCTCCTCGGCACGCAGCCCTTCGACCAGGCGTGAAACTGCCTGCAAATTGCCGCTGCAGCCGCCCAGCACCTCTACCTTGGTGATCACATGATTCTCATCCAGCTCCACATGCATCTGCTGGGAGCACACGCCCTGCGGGCGAAAGTCAATGGTCATTCTGTTCTCCTTATCTCTGTTAAGATACGGAATGAGTATAACATATTTTTGCCTGTATCGCAACTAATCATGCCGGTTCTTTGCGTTTTTCAAAAAAACGGCAAAATTTTGTGTGCTTTCTTGTTGAACGATAAAAAGCGGAGCGGGATTTCTCCCGCTCCGCTTTAGCCATTTTACATTGCGGATTTTGCCTGTCCGCGCTTTTCCAGTACCAGCCGGTCTGCGATCATGGCGATAAATTCGCTGTTGGTTGGCTTGCCTTTGGTGTTGGACACCGTGTAACCAAAGAACTTTTGCAGAGTTTCCAAATCGCCCCGATCCCATGCCACCTCAATGGCATGCCGGATCGCGCGCTCCACACGGGAAGGTGTGGTGGAAAACCGCTTTGCCACTTCCGGATAAAGAACCTTTGTCACTGCATTGATGACATCCATATCATCCACGGCGATCATGATTGCTTCCCGCAAATACTGATAACCCTTGATATGCGCCGGAACACCGATTTCATGGATAATATCCGTCACCTGATTTTTTAGCTCCATCGGGTGATCCATGGATTCCGGTACGGCAACTGCCGCGCGCATGCGGTCTAAAAGAGATTCCTGCTCGCAGGGTTTCGTCAGAAAATAGTAAGCACCAAGCTCCATAGCCTCCGCCACCGTCCGATCACTGCAAAACGCCGAAAGAACGATCATTTTTGGGCCGTTTTGTTTTGGTAGCCGCTTCATTAGGCCAAAGCCGTCCAGTCCGGGCAAGACCACATCCAGCAGCACCAAATCTGGCCGCTGCTGCTCACAAAGGTGCAAAGCTTCCAATCCATCACCCACGGAACCCACAACTGTAAATTCTTCTGTATTCTCTATTGCCTCCTGAAGGAGACCGCGAAAATCATCATTGGCATCTGCCAACAGAACTTTGCTCCTCTTCTCCATGGTTTCCCTGTCCTTTATCATATAATTTTGCAAATCATTCCGTGGATGCATTTACGACGGATTTTTGAAGCTTCAAATCACGTTTTCTATAAACTATCATAAATGGACAGGTTTTGCAACTATAATCTGTTAAAAAATTCCAATAATCATTCGACACTTTCTGCAAATACTATTCGTAATCAAGAAACATTTTCTTCAATATTGTTGTCTGCCGCATGCAGCATATTGCGAATCAAGATTCCATAGCCGCGGGTAGGATCATTTAGCAGCACATGTGTTACAGCGCCTACAATCTTTCCGTTCTGCAAAATCGGGGCGCCGCTCATGCCCTGCACAATGCCGCCGGTCGCGGCAATCAGATTCGGGTCCGTTACAGTAATCAGAAGGTCACGCAGATCTCCCGCGTTGGCATAAAGTCTGGTAATTTCTACCTGATACTCTCGAACCTTGTCACCTTCCACATTGCAAAGAATGGTTGCTTTTCCAGTTTTCACCTCTGCGTTTTCCGCCACGGGAATTGCCGTCCCCTCTGAAAGCGTCGTTCCCTCCGTCGTTCCGAAAATTCCGCCGGAGGTATTGGCATAAAGCTCGCCTAGTTCCGTTGTTAGGTCAAAGTCTCCCCGCAGCTCACCGGCTGCGCCAATCTCTCCCTTTTTAATGGCTTTTACCGTAGAGGGAAGAATGGAGCCAGAGGAGAACGGCATCAGTTGTGCCGTGTCGGTGTCATTGATGCCGTGACCCAGCGCACCGAAAACGCCGGTTTTAGGATCGTAAAACGTCATGGTGCCAATCCCGGCCATGCTGTCTCGAATCCAAGCGCCGATCACATAGACGCCCGCCTCGTTCTTTTCCGGCGTCACCGTTAGGGTTTTGGTGGAATCCTCCCGTCGAACCTGCAGTTCCACAGCATCGCCTTCCGTCTTTTGCAAAGACCGCTGAAACTGTTCTGTGGAGGTCACGGCTGCGCCGTTCAACATGGTAATGACGTCACCGCATTTCATTCCGCATTTTTTTGCAGGCGAAGTCTTATCCGCCAAATTGACAACAACAACGCCGCGAGAAAAAAGCTTGATGCCGACGGTGTGTCCCACAGGGATCAGTTCCCGGGCGGTAGAAAGGGAATCTTCCGGTGCCGCAGCTTTTACCGGTCCCGTTAAAACAGGGAATACCAGCATTGCCGAAAGGCACACGGCGGCGCCGCCCCGCAGCCATGTCTTGGATTTTTTGAAGCGTTCATACATGAAATCACTCCTTTCTCAACGCAAACCGACCGTTTTGGCCGGCGAAGTTATCCTTTGCAAATCCGGCCGAAATCCCGGATGCAAATGGCGGAAGCAAATCCAGTGCATCTTTTCCAGTGCCAGACAGGTCGCAGAATCCTATAATATTCCGGCAGCTTTTTTCGCTTTTTACTATATTTTTTCTGTTTTTATGGAAAGTTTTTGAAGCGCACAAAAGGCTTCAAAAGCTTATGGATGAAAACAATGGGAGCCTTTCTGGGGTCCTTTCGCAGCAATCTTTCTTCCCGTTGTTCTTCCTTTTAAGATTTGCCGGCAAAAAGACACCCGCAGAAAAATCTGCGGGTGTCTTCGTAATACGATATAAAATTAAAATTTCAAAAAAATCAGTCGCGTTTCTGGAAAATCTTAAAAATATCGTCAAAAGGATCCGGTTCCTCCGGCTTGGGATCATCTGCCGCATCCAACGGCATCGGCTCCTGTGCCATGCCGGGTTTGGCCTCTGCCGCAGGCGCCTGCGTCTGCGCAGGCTGAGCGTCCGCATGGTCTTCCTTCTCTGTTTCCAGATCCGCAAAGAACGGATCGACTTTCTTTTCAAAGCCGGTGGCAATCACGGTCACGCGGATTTCGTCGTCCAGCGTCTCGTCAAACGTAGCGCCGAAAATAGTCAGCGCATCGGGAGAAACGGCCTGCTGCACAAGGGATGCCGCCTGCTCCACTTCCTCGAGGCCGATATCCATAGAACCGGTAACATTGATCAAAACGCCATGGGCGCCGTCGATGGAAGTCTCCAGCAGCGGGCTGGAAATTGCCATCCGGGCAGCTTCCTCCGCCTTGTTCTTGCCATCTGCGCGGCCAACGCCCATATGGGCCATGCCGGCGTTTTTCATAATGGCGGTGACATCCGCGAAGTCCAGATTGATAAATCCGGTATCGCGAATCAGATCAGAGATGGACTGCACGGCCTGGCGCAGCACATCATCCGCAATTTCAAAGGCATTGGCAAAGGTGATCTTCTGGTCGGTGGCATGCTTCAGCCGCTCGTTGGGGATGATGACCAGAGAGTCCACCTTGTCCTTCAGTTCGGCAATGCCGGACTCGGCCTGTTGCATTCTGCGCCGGCCCTCAAACGCGAAGGGCTTGGTCACCACGGCGACGGTCAGAATGTCCATCTCCTTGGCGATTTCTGCCACGATGGGTGCGCCGCCGGTTCCGGTGCCGCCGCCCATACCGGCAGTAATGAACACCATATCGGTGTTTTCCAGGGCCTTGGCAATCTGGCTGCGGCTCTCCTCAGCAGACTTGCGGCCCACCTCGGGGTCAGAGCCTGCGCCCTGTCCGTGAGTCAGCTTTTCACCGATCTGGATTTTATATGTAGCACTGGACACGCCAAGCGCCTGCTTGTCCGTATTCACAGCGACAAACTCCACGCCCTTTGCGCCGGATTTTACCATGCGGTTCACCACATTATTGCCGCCGCCGCCCACACCAATGACCTTGATATTAACCACGGTTTCGGGGCCGGTTTCCAATCCGAATGCCATAGAGGTTCCTCCTACTATAAATTGTAGTCACGGGCACAGCGACCCGATAATATCCCAAGATGCTGTATTTTATTCATTGTATGACACTTTTGGCCGCAGGTCAAGTATTCCAGCCGTTTTTCCTGCTGTTTTCCGAAAAAAAGAGCAGGAAAACGGAATTCCGTTTCCTGCTCTTTTTATTTCGTCTCATTCCGGCAGGAAATGTGCTTCGCCGTCTTTTGTCAGATCAACAGATCCGGTCTGATTGGTCTCCAGCGCATCCACCACAGCAGTAAGATTCCGCAGCTTATAGGCATAGTCGGCTCCGTAAGGCAGCTTCACCGTAAAGCGCTGGGCATAGTCCATGGTCAGTTCCGCCGCAGAGCCCAGATGCACTGCGGTCACTTGATCGGAAATGCCGGCATCCTGCAAGGCGGAAAGCAGTGCCAACAGGCTCTCCTCCTGGCTTCGATGCTCTGTGGACAGTGCAATTTTTGAACCGACGGATGGGGCCAGCAGTTCACAACCATCGATAATCGGCGTATTTTTCGGCACCTCCGATGTCTTGCAGCTTTCCACAATTTTTCCACCTGGGCTGATGAGCCAGGCCGTGCTTCCCATGCGCACGGCAAAAACCTGCTGGCACTCGGTTACGTCGATCAGCAGCGTATCCGGCAGTTTCCGGTTGATCCGCACCGTCTCGATGTAGGGGAGCTTTTCGAGCAGCTGATTGGCCACATCATACTTATTCAGCAGGAACAGATTGTCGCCGTTCTTTACGCCGGAGGCATCCAGAATCTCGTCGTTCGTATAGCGGATTTGCCCGCTGACCGCAATGGTATTCACCTTAAAAAAGAGAGTCAGTGCCGCGACGATGGCAGCGCAGATTACCAGCATGGTCAAAAGCTTATAAAGGAAGCCAAAGCCGCCGCGCCGGCGGTGGTGGTACTTTCTTCTTCGATTGGACATCCGCACACCTTCTCTCTTTTGTGTATCTTGCTTTTATTCGCCCGTACGGAAAATTTGGGCACCCAGCAACGTAAAATCCCGCACCAGGTCTTCATAGCCGCGCTCAATGTGGTGGATTTCCTCCACCTGGGTCAGTCCCTCGGCAGCCAGTGCTGCCACGCACAGCGCCGCTCCGCCCCGGAGATCCGTGGCGCGAACCTTTGCGCCCCGCAGACGATCCGCGCCCATGACCACGGCCACCCGGCCTGCAACCCGAATATTGCCGCCCATCCGCGTCAGCTCATCCACATGGCGGTAGCGGTCCGAAAAGATATTCTCTTCAAACACCGTTGCCCCGTCACTTTTCAGCAGGGCAGCCATCAAAATTGCCTGCGCGTCGGTGGGAAAGCCAGGATAAGGCGCCGTCCGCACCGGGTGAACAGCACGGAGCTTTTCAGTCCTGCGGCAGACAAGGCCCTCGTCATCCGACACAATGGAGCATCCGCTCTCCCGCAGCACAGCCGTCACCGTGGCAAGATGTTCCTCCTGGGCCCGCAGCAGCCGCGCCTCTCCTCCGGCGGAAGCCACCGCGCACAGATACGTTGCCGCCGCAATGCGGTCAGGCATAATCGAATAAGTACATTTGTGCAGCCGCTTTCCGCCAACCACCGTGATGGCAGAAGAGCCCGCGCCCTTTATTGGGACGCCGCACGCGGCCAGATAATTTTGCAGATCCAAAATTTCCGGTTCCCGGGCGGCATTGACGATGGAGGTCGTTCCCTCCGCGCCGCAGGCAGCCAGCATCAGATTTTCCGTGGCGCCCACGGACGGCATACTCAATACCACGGTGCAGCCCTTGAGATGCCGCGCCTTGCAGTGCAGGATGCCACCTTCCTCCCGGATTTCCGCGCCCAACGTCCGAAGTCCCGCTAAGTGCAGATCAATGGGCCGTGGGCCCAGCTCGCACCCGCCGGGATAGCTCAGCTCCGCTTCCCCGCAGCGGGCCAGAATAGCCCCTAGGAAAATGGCCGAGGAGCGCATTTCCCGCATCAGCCGGTCAGAAATTGTGCTCTTGTTCAGCCCCGCAGTATTGACCGCCAAACTGTTGCCTTCCCATTGGGCACCGCAGCCGAGGCTTTGCAAAATTTCCACGGAAGCATCCACATCCCGGAGGTGTGGACAGCCCAGTAAAACGGTCTCATCGCGGTTGAGCAGGGTCGCCGCCAGAATGGGCAGGACACTGTTTTTCGCCCCCTGCACGGAAAGCTCACCGGAAAGCTGTGTGCCGCCTTCAATTTGGAATTGACTCATATCCGTCCCTCCGCATCCGATTTTCTTCAACAGTCCATCGTATGCAAAAAGGGGCATAAGGGGTTACTTGCAGATATCCAGCACCGTTTGGTAAATGCGCTCGGTTGCATCCCGGATGCCGAGGTTTTCCATGGCTTTGGCCATGCCGGCCATCTTTTCGGCGTTGTGGAGAACCGATGCGCTCAGGCGGAACAGTTCCTGCCCGCTAGAGTCCTTTTCCAGCAGGACCAGCGCGCCGCCGGCCGTTTCCAGTACGCGGGCATTCTTCTCTTGATGGTTGTTTGTCACATAGGGTGACGGGACAATCAGTGCCGGAACGCCCAGCGCCGTGAGCTCGCTGATTGTGGAAGCGCCTGCACGGCAGATCACCAGATCCGCCGCTCGCATTACCGGAGCCATGTCATAAATATACTCCCGCACCTGAAGCGCCGGGTGGTCTTCCAGTTTGACGCCGCGCTGCTTTAAATCAGCCAGCAGCTTGGGATAGCCCGATGCGCCGGCGCCGTGAATATGATGGGACGGCTCGTGCTCGGCCTCCAGCGCAAGGAAATCCGCCATCTCGGCATTCATGCCGGAGGCGCCAAGGCTCCCCCAGAAGGAGACGATCAGCAGTCTGCCGTCATCCACGCCCAGTTGCCGCTTGGCCTCCTGCTTTGTCTGTGCAAAAAAGTCGCCGCGAACCGGCGTACCGGTGACGATCACTTTGTCGGGATGCTGATAGTGTTCCCGGCAGGATTCAAATCCCACCATAATCCGGTCGGCAAACGGCTCCAGCATCTCCGTCGTCAGTCCCGGCACCATATTGGATTCGTGTACCGCCGTGGGAATGCCGGCCTTGGCCGCCGCTTTTACCATGGGAAAGCTCGCGTAGCCGCCGGTGCCGATCACCACATCCGGCTGAAAATCTTTCAAAATGGCTCTTGCCTCGTGGGGCGCACGAAGAAGATTGCACACGGAAACCAGATTGTGCTTGATTTCAGCCGGTTTCATGGAGCGGTGAAAGCTGGAGATATGAACCGTTTTAAACGCATAGCCGGCTTTGGGGATCAGGTCTTTTTCAAGTCCCCGCTCCGCGCCGACAAACAAAAACTGCGTATTCGGGTTTTTTTTATGCATCAACTGCGCCAGTGCAATAGCCGGGTTGACATGCCCTGCCGTGCCGCCGCAGGTGAAGATCACGCGTGAAAGTTTATGATCAGTCATCGTATCCGCCTGAATTCCTAATTAATTGTACCACCGTCGCGGCATTGCGATTTGTGTGCACTTCCTGCCCGCCAATCGTGCCGCGTCCTCGTCGTCAAAGCAAACTCCATATCCTTCGCTTTTGGGCTTGGGCTGTTAGCCTTTCTCTGTCGGTTTCATCTGTCGGGAA
The DNA here is from genome assembly GCA_022652815.1 of Oscillibacter sp. Taxonomy (GTDB): domain Bacteria; phylum Bacillota; class Clostridia; order Oscillospirales; family Oscillospiraceae; genus Oscillibacter. The sequence goes on along the minus strand of JALCRR010000028.1, from coordinate 5,650 downwards.
ACCGACAAAACCACACCCATTTCCGCAAGTTGGATGGAAAGAGCCGTGCCGCCGTAGCTGAAAAACGGGAGCGAGATGCCTGTGGCAGGCAGCAGTCCCGTGACAACGCCGATGTTCAAGAAGGTCTGGAGCGCAATTAGGGTGGTAACGCCCACAGCCAAAAGGCTGCCGAAGCGATCCCGGGCATGGAGGGCAATCCAGTAGCCCCGGAGAATCAGCGCCGCAAACAGCAACATGATGACAGCCGCGCCGATGAGCCCCAGCTCCTCGCAGACGATGGCGAAGATGAAGTCGTTATGTTCCTCGGGCAGGTAGAGAAATTTCTGCCGGCTTTTGCCAAGTCCCGTGCCCAGCAATCCTCCGGAACCGATGGCCAGCAGGGACTGAACCATCTGATAGCCTTTCCCCTGGGGATCAATCCACGGATCTTTCCACATGGCAATTCGGGAGGAACCGTAGCCGATAATCCCGATCAAGGCATATCCGCCGATGCCGCCGATGCCCAGCGCCGCCAGCACCCATGCCCAGTTGATGCCGCCCACCAGCATCATCACCGCTCCGGTGCCAAGAATCAGCACCGTGCCGGACAGATGGGGCTCCAGCAGCATCAAAATCGCGATGATGCCCAAAATAACCGCATAAGGCAAAATGCCCAAGCGGAACGAGTGCATTTTGTCTTTCTTCTTGGAAATGCTGTCCGCAAAGTACAGCACCACGGCCGCCTTGGCAACCTCAGAGGGCTGAAACTGCAACGCGCCTACACCCAGCCAGCGGGTGGCGTCGTTGCGGGTAATGGCAATGGGGTTTCCAGGCACAATGACCAGCATCAAAAGGATGATGGTCAAACCCAGCAAGGGCTTTGCCAGTCCCCGGAAGCGCTGATAGTTGATCTTGGCGATGAAGAACATGACCGCAATCCCCATGATGGCAAACACGCCCTGCCGGGCAAAGTAGTAAGTGGGGTTTCCGCTTTCATAATAGGCCGAGGGAAAGCTGGCGGACAATACCATGACGAGGCCGATGCCGGTTAGGAGCATGACCAGAATCAAAAACGGCAGATCGATGGGGCCTTTTGCAAGCTCCCGGCTCTCCGCTTCTCTTTGCGCCAGTTCTTCCCGATGGCGCTGGCGTTCAAGTGCCTGTTCCCGTGTCATCCTAGTCCTCCCTCCCTCTTCAAAGTCAGTTTTCTCTGATTAATAGCGTCCTTGAACACCCAGATAGGCCAGCAGGCAACACACCGCTGTCACGATGGAAAAGACCGCGACGATCTTTGCCTCGCTCCAGCCGGAAAGCTCCAGATGGTGGTGCAGCGGCGCCATTTTGAAAAAGCGCTTGCCGTGGGTGGCCTTGAAATAGGCCACTTGAATAATATCCGACAGGGTCTCCAGAATGTAAATAATACCCACGGGAATCAGCACAAGCGGCATATCCATGGCAAAGGCCAATGCCGCCACGGCTCCACCCAAAAAGAGGCTGCCCGTATCGCCCATGAACACCTTTGCTGGATGATGGTTATACACGAGGAATGCCGCAAGTCCGCCCACAAGTGCAGCCGGAAACAGTGGCAGATTCATGCCGCCCTTCCCTGTCCACAGCGCACCGGTGACGGTAAAGAACACCATGACAACCAAGGTCACGCTGCCCGCCAGACCATCCACGCCATCGGTCAGATTGACCGCGTTGACTGCGCCCACAATGACAAAGGCCGCAAAAATGAGATAGGCAATCCAGTTTACATGGAACGACACATTGAAAAACGGCAGATACAGATCATCCGTCAGCAATCCCTCATAGCGCATCAAGCAGAGAAAAACGATTGCCGCTGCCAGCTGCATAACAAATTTCTGCTTCGCAGTCAAGCCCTCGTTTTGATGGCGAGCCACTTTGCGGTAATCATCCACAAAGCCGATCATGCCGAACACCAGGGCGAAGAGATAGACATACAGGTGAATAAAATTCCCCCGCAGCATCCAGTGCCAGCCGGTACACAGCACCGTAACGCCGGTGCCCAGAATGAACATGATACCGCCCATGGTGGGGGTGCCCTCCTTGGCTGCATGCCAGGTAGGACCATCCTCCCGAATGCTCTGCCCTGCGTGGAGCTTTTTCAGCTCCGGAATCAAAAATTTACCGATGATCAGCGTCACAAGAAAGCTGATTGGAAGTGTTGCCAGTGTATAAATATCCATGTTTTTCCCTCTTGCCGCCGGACACACACTCCGGCCTGTTTCTTTTGCTTATTTTTTCTTTTGCAGATACTCTGAAACGATTTCCCGTTCATCCAGATGATGTTTGGTGGTGCCGATGACCTGATATGTCTCGTGGCCCTTGCCGCAAAGCACGATGACATCGCCCGCCTGCGCATGATCCATGGCATAGTGGATGGCCTCGATGCGGTTTTCCTCAACCACATAGGGCTTTTCCGTGCCTTCCATGCCCACGAGAATGTCCTTGATAATCTCGCCGGGCACTTCTGTGCGGGGGTTATCGGATGTGACAACGGTAAAATCAGCAAGATCTGCCGCGATTTTTCCCATCTTGGGACGCTTGGTCTTATCCCGGTCTCCGCCGCAGCCGAACACGGCAATCGTGCGACCCTTTGCAAAGCCCTTCACGGACGACAAAACATTTTCAAGGCCGTCCGGCGAGTGGGCATAGTCAATGAGAATCGTGTAATCCTTACCCGGTGTGGGAACAACCTCGACCCGTCCCTTAACATGAGGAACCGCCGCCAGAGCGTCCGCGCTTTTTGCAAGGGGAATCCCAAGCGCAAGCGCAGCACCCAACACATCCAGCGTATTATATACCATAAATCCGCCCGGAATGCCAACCTTAATTTCTGTGCGTTCCTCTTTCGTCACCGCAGTGAACGCGATGTGGTCTGCGCCGAGCGTGATATTTTCCGCCCGCAGATCGGCGTCATTCCGCTCTGCATAGGAAAACTTCTCGCAGGTCGCGTTTTTCATTAGGCGCTTCGCCCAAGGGTCATCGGCGTTATAAACGCCCCGATCACAGTTTTGGAACAGGATGGCCTTTGCATCGCAGTAGGCCTCCATGGTCTTGTGAAAGTCCAAATGATCCTGGGTTAGATTCGTGAAGATGCCCACATCAAAATGGATGCCGTAGACACGCCCCTCGTAAAGTGCGTGGGAGGAAGTCTCCATCACAACATGTGTGCAGCCCGCGTCCCGCATCTGTGCAAACAGCTTCTGTACCTCAAAGGATTCCGGCGTGGTGCGCTCCGTGGGGAGAATCTCCGCGCCAATCATGTTCTGGTTGGTGCCGATCAAGCCGACCTTTGCGCCCAGTTCCTTTTCAAGAATGGCCTTAAGCAGATAGGTGGTTGTGGTCTTGCCATTCGTCCCGGTGACAGCCACCATGGTCATGGCGTCCGCAGGATGGCCAAAGAAGTTGGCACCCAGCAAAGACAGCGCCAGCCGGGAGGATTCCACCTGCACATAGGGAATGTCGCACGTCGGTACATGCTCGCAAAGTGCCACGGCAGCGCCCGCGCTGCGTGCCTTAGGGATAAACGCATGCCCGTCGGAAGCATAGCCGGTAATGGCGACAAAGAGGTCGCCGGGCTTCGTTTTGCGAGAGTCATAGCTGATATTGGGAATTTCCTGGTCCATGTCCGCAGTGGCCGCGAGAACGGGAATGCCAGCCAGCAAATCTTTTAATTTCATTGGAAAAACGCCCCTTTTCCTGTTTTGGCTCCCAGTAAGCTCGGAGTCTTTCAGGATCTAGTATAGGCAGATTAAAACGCCAAGTATACAGGATAATGTGTCAAAAACCTTGCAGAAACTGCTGCAATGGCCTTAATCCAGCACGGTACTGTCGCCAAAGCGCACCGTAAGGACGGTGCCGGCCTCCACCTGCGTCCCGGCGTCCATATTCTGTGAGATTGCCTTGACAGAGCCGGAGGAGGACGTAGTCGCGCCGGCGACCTTCATAATCAGCCCCGCATTGGTGATGGCCGTGTTGGCCTGCTCCGCCGTGAGTCCCACGCAATTCGGAACCGTGCATTTGGTATCCGGTTTCTTCTCGCCAAGATACAGAATAATGGTAGCGTCGTTGGGAACGATGGAGCCACCCACAGGCGTCTGATCCGTGACGGCAGCGCCACTGCCCACGGTCTTGCAGCTGAAGCCGTAGCCGGAGAGCTTGGTTTTCGCCTCGTCCGCCGTCATGCCCACGCAGTTGGGAACGGTGGTATCCGCACCCACAGTTTCGCCCGAGACATTTTCCGGTGAGATGCCGAGGTAGGGCAGAATCTCGCTCATCACAGAAGAGGCAATGGGTGCCACCATCTGGCCGCCGGAGACATACGTTCCGGTGGAACGGCTGGGGGAATCCATGGTAATCAGCATCATGACCTGGGGATCGTCTGCCGGAGCAAAACACATAAAGGAAACCACAACGTCTCCGTTGGGATCACCGGTTTTATCTGCCGTGCCGGTCTTGCCGCCGACGCGGTAGCCGGACACCTGGCCGTTTTTGCCGGTGCCGCTGGCCACAACATATTCCAGACATTCCCGCACGGAGGCCGAAGTCTCCTCGCTGATGACCTGGCGAACGGGCGTGGAATCATGCTGAGAGACGATGTTGCCGTCATCATCCAGCACCTGCTCCACCAGATAGGGGGTGTATAGATAGCCGCCGTTGACGGTGGCCGCCTGTGCCCGAATCAGCTGGAGCGGCGTGATGTTGAAGGTCTGGCCAAACGCGTAGGATGCCAGAGAAACCACGTTGGAGTTAAAGCTGTCCTCGCTTGCAAAGATGCTGGCGGCCTCGCCGTTTTCATCGATGCCGGTGGATTCCATCAAGCCGAACGCCTTCAAGTATTGATAGTAGGTCGAGCTGCCGATCTTTAAGCCCATGGTGATGAAGGCCGGGTTACAGGAGTTTCCGGTGGCCACCTTCAGAGTTTCCAGTCCGTGGCCGCGGTGGTTGGAGCAGTAAATTGGCTTACCCCAGCCGGGCACCATGATGGAGCCCGTGCAGGTAAACGTGGTGCCCATGTTCACCACGCCTTCCTCCAGTGCCGTGGAAAGAGTGATAGGCTTGAACGTGGAGCCGGGTTCGTATGTATCGTTGAGGCACTTGTTTCTCCACTGCTTATACTGAGCCGCCGTGACCGCTTTCGTATAATCATCTGTGCCCTGGGTCAAGCCTTCCAGTGAGGAGGCAAGCGTCTCGTCATAAATGGCGCTGTAATTGTTTAGGTCATAGGTCGGATAGGAGGCCATGGCCAAAATGGCGCCGGAGTTCACATCCATGACAATGCCGGTGGCGCCGTTTTTCGGGTCGAACTTGTTGACCATTTCCTCGATGCCGTTTTCCAGATAGTACTGGACATTGGTATCCAGCGTGGTGACAAGATTGCTGCCGTTCTGGGCGTCATAATACTGCTCATACTGATAAAGGAGTGCCGTACCGGCTGCATTTTTTGCCGTGATGGTATAGCCGGAAGTTCCCTCCAGCACGTCGTCGTATTTGGATTCCAGACCGTAAGCGCCGATGTTCTCGCCATTGACAAAGCCGATGACTTGAGCCGCCAGCGTGTTATAGGGGTAATAGCGCTTGGAATCCGCATTCATGAAGATGCCCAGAAGTTTTTTCTGGTCCTCCTCTGCCACGGGCTTGCCTT
>JALCRR010000027.1 GCA_022652815.1 Oscillibacter sp. | reverse complement strand
CGCCCCCCGCTAGCGTTCATGCAGGATGTTTTTCACCTGTGCTCCCGCTTTTTTCAGCAGGTTCAAAATGCCCTTTCCCAGAGAAGTGACATCGGTGTTTTCCGTGTGTTCCATCAGTTCTTCCGCCTGCCCGGGCAGTGCATCCTTCAGTTCCTTCGGGACATCCACCGCTCTGACCGGCAGAATGAGAAGAAACGCCGCAGCTAGCAAACAAATCCATTTTTTCACGATTGCATCAGCTCCATTAGTAAAGAGAGTGCCGCGCGCAGCAGCGGCAGGGCGACCAAAACCGCGCAGACGGAGCCTGCCGTTTCAATGACAGCCGACAGTGCCCCCTCCCCTGCATCCCGGCAAAGGCTGCTGCCGATCCGAACCACCAGCGCAATTCCCACCGTTTTGTAAAGCGGTGTAAAAAGCTCTGCGCTGACCCCGGATTTCTCGCTCAGCTCCTGCAAAAAATCAAGAAGCTGCCGAAAAGGTTCGGCAAGGCAGAGAAAGACCACCGTTACCCCCGCCAGCGTTACCAGAAGTGCAAGCTCCGGCGTTCCTTTTTTCAGTACCAGCACCAGTAGCGCACCAATGACGCAGACGCCGCAGATCTGAATGGTCAGTTCCATCTCAGAAATCAAACAGGGTCTTAATCAGCGTGAACAGGCTGCTGATTTCCCGCACCATCATCATCAGCACCACGACCAGTCCCGCCAGTGTTGTCATCATGGCCTGCTCCTCCCGTCCGGAGCGAATCAGCAGTTGGTTGAGCACGGCCACAATAATTCCGATGGCCGCAATTTTGAAAATCAGATCTACGTTCATGCTCTTATCCTCACATCAGTAAAATAATCAGCAGCGCCGCGCCCGAAAAGCACAGCGCCGTCACCCGTTTTTCAAAATCCCGGCCGGCACGCTGCTTTTCCTGCAGCGTGTGGCGTAAGGACTGGTATGCAAGCGTCAACCCCTGGCATGCCTGCTGCTCATCTCCGCAAAGACTGCGGCCCGTCTCGTGAAGAATTGATTTTTCCTTGCGGGCAACCGGCAACTCATCAACGGCGCAGTCCCAGGCGGGTAGAAAGGTGTCTCCGTTTTTCAGTGCATTGGCCCCGGTTTTGAAAAATGCGTCAACATCCCTGCCGCGGTCAAAGCCGGCTTTTTTCAAAAGCCGCGGCAGCGGCGTTCGGTTCACGCGAATCTCGTTTTCCATCTCTTCCAGCCCCGCCGCCAGCCCATATAAAATAGAGATTTCCCGCCGCAGTGATCGAACCTGCATCGTTCGCACGGCGCCGGCCGCGGCGAGGATGCACGCGCCGCCCAGTATCTTCAGCATGGCAGCTCCTCCACGCGGTAGCGGCGAAGGCCGTCTTGATGCTCGATGAGGATGGCCTTTGAAAAGACATGGGCGTCCAGAAGTTCTCCATACAGTGGCTTTTGCTGCAATTCCTCTACATTCATCGCATGAATGGTTGCCAACAGCCCCACGCCGCAGTTTGCAGCCATACACATTGCCTTCAGATCCTCCCGGACGGTGATCTCATCGGCAGCAATGACCTGCGGATTCATGCACCGCAGCAGCATAGGGATCGCCAGTGCCTTGGGACAGCCGTCCAGAACATCTGTCCTCGGCCCCACATCCATCTGCGGCTCTCCGCGGTAGAGGACGGCCACCTCTCCTCTCTCATCCGCAAGACCGATCCGCAGCGGCTTGGGTGTTCCGGTGCCGTAGGAAAGGCAGCGAATCAAATCCCGCAGCAGCGTCGTCTTTCCGCCTCCCGGCGGCGAGAGAATCAGCGCCGAGCAAAAGCGTTCGCTTTCAAAAAGCAGCGGCGCTACAGTCTCCGCAATCCCGATCTGCTCCCGTGCCACCCGGATCGAAGCCGATGAAAAGTCCCTCAAGTTTGTATTGGTGTTTTGCTTTACAACCGCTGTCCCACAAATTCCCACGCGGAATCCTCCCCGCACGGAAAGATATCCGTCCCGCAGCGTCTCGCTGGCAGCATATCGGGAAAATTCCGTTGCCAGATTGCAAAGCGTCTCCAGATCCTCCGGCTCCACGATCTCCCGGCAGGTATGCTCACCATTCGGCAGAAGTAGCGTCATGGGTCTTCCCGTCCGAAGGCGAATTTCCTCCGCTGAAGCCTGCTGCTCCGCCGGCAGGCTGAGTGCGCAAGCCCTGAGCCGAGCCGGAAGAATGGATGCCGCCTGCACAAAACACTGGATTGACTGATCTTGATTCATCGCTTGTCCCTCCTGCTGTTTGTTTCACTCTATGAGGGACTTGTCCAATCTATGACGAAAAGTTTTTCTCCTCTTTCACGTAATTCCCCCCGGCGCATACACTGGATTGAAAGAAAACTTCTTTCACTTCAGTACTTATTAGGAGGTATTGCAATGCCCGATAGAGTTGTGCCCGGCCCGGTGGAGGGCTCCAGCGGCATTCGAGAGGCAGTTTGCATTCACACGAAGAAAATTTACGATTCGTGCCGTGATAAAGACTGCATCGAGAACCTGCGTTTTTACCCCAAGCTTCCGTATGTGGACGTTGTAAATCGCGCGCTGTCGGTCAAAGGCGGTTCTGCCAAACTGCTGCATGTCTATGTGGATGTGGAGCCGGTGACCTTTAACCGTGGCTTTTACACCGTCGATTTGCGCTTTTTCTACTGCGTGACCCTGCAGGCGTATCTGTCCAGCCCCATCCCCGTTCAGGTGGAAGGCCTGTGCGTTTTCGACAAGCGCGCCATTTTGTTTGGCAGCGAAGGAAACGCGAAAATCTTCTCTTCTGAGTTCCGCGACAACGGCCCGGATCCCCAGATGATGCGCAAAAACAATTTGCCTGTGGCAGTGGTCGAGGCGGTGGATCCCATCGTTCTGGACGCCAAGCTAGTGGATTGCTGCGACCCGCATCCCTGCGAGTGCGAAATGGCCGAAATTCCGGACTGCATCAGCAGCTACTTTGACGGAGAGCTGTCCGTCGGCGGTGATTGCAAGCGGATTTATGTAACACTGGGTCAGTTCTCCATTGTCCGCCTGGAGCGGGACTCCCAGCTGCTCATTCCCGTGTATGATTACTGCATGCCCAACAAGGAGTGCTCCGGCGGTGCCTGCGAGGATCCCTGCGGTCTGTTTCACAACATCGCCTTCCCGGTCAATGAGTTCTTCCCGCCCAATACGGTCCATATGCCGGAAAACTACGAGGAAACCAAGAACTACTGCAGTTGCAAGTAAAATAAAAAGGGCCGCCTGTTTTCAATCGTGAAAACAGGCGGCTTTCCGCTCTGATGATCAAGAATTTCTTTTTCGTCCTGTCAGCGAACCGTCACTGTGCTGCTCTTAGGCGAAAGAATGCAGACATAACTGGTTCCCTGTCCCAATGTCAGCGGGGTTCCATCGCTCAGCGTATAGCGGAACGGTTCGTTTCTGGAGGCCTTGCTCCACTGAATGGGAACGGATTTTCCGCCGCAGAAGAACGTTCCGCTGCCGCTACCAGTCATCTTGACCGCAAGGCGTCCCGCCGTATCACCGGAGATCGTATCAATGGAAGTTTCCAGTGTCAACACATTGGTAACGCCCACCTGTTCGCCGGTGTTGCCGTCAACGTAGGCTCCCCCATACTGTCCCACAAGATAAGTACCGCTTGACGCATCGTAATCAAAGGTTGCCGTCTTATAATACGAATATTTTACAGACACATGCTCCGCCGGCGTACCGGCCTGTGGTGTGCCGTCCTGCGCAAAGGACTGCTGATAAGTATACCCCGCTTCATGCTCTGTGCGGAAGTGTCCCGCATCCAGATAGCCCTGGATATTTTCTCCGGAGGTCAGCATGGAATGCTCATAGCCCGCCGTCTTGCGGCGCTGCGCATCTCTCCAAAAAATTCTCGCATCGCTGCCGCCGTTGACTCCGTCCATATTGTCCACGCCCCAGGCGGGAATGTCCGCATAGGCTTCCGGGCTGCCTCCGGCATGGACCAGCAGTGCGTCGTGTCCCAGCGCCAACTCCAGATAATAGGCGCGAGTAGAGCGAATGCTGCCCAGATTTTCCACGCCGTCCAGCGTCTGATAGATCGCCAGCATCCGGGTAATTCCGCCCTCTGCGGGCACTTCATAGATGATGTCTGCTTTTGAAACGCCAAGCTGCGGCTGGGCAGCCTTCAGATCATTCAGCATCACCGCCACGGGGCGATTGTTTTCGTATGCTTCCTCCATGGGCATTCCGGTCAGCGGATTCACGCCGGACGGTCCTATCGGCTCCTCCGGTTCTTCCGATTCTTCAGACGCAGGCTCAGACGCAGGCTCAGACGAAGCCGCAGACGCAGATGCGGACGCAGCTGGCGTCTCCTCTTTTCCGCAGGCGCACAGAGACAGGAGCATCAGCACAGCCAGGAGCAGACCGAAAAATCGTTTCATATCAAATGCCTTCTTTCCCGCAGCCGCGGTATTTTCATCATTCTATCAAGGGCCTGTGTGCTTCGTCAAGCGAATGCCTGATTTTTCGCGCTTTTCTCTGTACAAATGGCAGCGAAATGCGCTATAATATGAAAAACATCAAAACCGTGGGGTGGTGCAGACATGACCGGACGCGGATTTATCCATGACAAGTTGGAAATCAAATTTCTCATTCTCTACATCGCAGCCCGGGTCATCGAGCCGATTCCCTTTGACACCGTTCTGGATCTGACCATGTGTGACGATGCCATTGACTACTTTGACTTTTCAGAATGTCTGGCCGATCTTGTACGCACAGAGCATCTGAAAAAATTGCCGGACGACCTCTATTCCATTACCGATAAAGGCAAGCGCAACAGTAAAATCTGTGAATCCAGTCTCCCCTATTCCGTCCGGCTGCGCTGTGACCGAAATCTGGCCAGCTGCAACCGCAAGTTGCGTCGGCAAAGTCAGGTGCGCGCCTCTTTCTCCCGCCGGGACAACGGCACCTATTCGGTCAATTTGTCACTGGATGATGATATGGGCAGCGTGATGGACTTGAATTTGATGGTACCCCGAGAGGATATGGCTCGGATGCTGGAGGATCGATTCCACAAAAACCCCGAAAAGCTATACAGTGCAATTATGAGTTTGCTTCTTGCAGAAGATCCAGAAGAAAAGGCTTAAAGCAAGTATATGTAAAGGAAATCCCCTGTACGGCTTGTACAGGGGATTTCCTTTATTTGATTACGACATTATTCTCCCCCAGCGTCTCTACTGCCTCGGTAATCAGCGCTTGATGCAACATGCTGGACGTACCCAACACCTGCCGCGTATCTGCCATGACCATCTTCACTGGGGTTGTTCCGGGAAACATCTCGAATACAAGCTTCATGTGCTTCATTTCAGGGCATTCTTTTGTCGGGAATTTGAGATACAGCACATTTCCCGGCTGAATTTTACTGCCGACTATCTGTGCAGTCGGCTCCGCGGCGGTGCCAATTTCTCCACCAAGGGGCTGGGCGCTGTCGCAGATAATCTGGGGTGCTTTTTCGTCCCGGACGGTCAGCTTGCCCTTAATGATAACCGCTTGATTTTCACGCAGATAGCTGCCGCAAGTGTCCAGCGTTCTGGAAAAGCACAGCAGTTCAATCGCTGCCGTATCGTCCTCCACGACAACATAAGCCATTAGGCTGTTGTTCTTCGTGGTTTTTGTTTTGCTGGAAGTCACCACACCGGCAATGGTAATCCGCTGTTCATCCGCAAACCGGGTTGGCCCACCCTCCTGGGAAAAATCGTTGAGAATGGAGAGAATGGTCGGGGCGCCGATGCGCCGCACCTGTTCCCGGTAAGCGTCCATGGGATGCCCGGAAAGGTAAAGTCCGGTGGTCTCCTTTTCCATGGTCATCAATTCCTGGGGCGTAAATTCCGGAATATCCGGCAAATCGACTTCCGTGGTAACAGGAGCATCGCCGGTCTGCGCACCCATGGAGAAAAAGTCCAGCTGGCCTTCCACATTTTGCTTGCGCGCACCCGCAATGGAATCCATCGCGGATTCGTAGACCTTGATGAGCTGGGAACGCTTTGCCCCGAAAGAGTCAAATGCGCCGGAGCGAATCAGATTCTCCACTGCACGCTTGTTCATATCGCTGCCCATCATTCGGGTACAGAAATCGTTTAGGGATGTAAATTTCCCGTTTTCCCGCTCCCGAGCCACCGCCTGGATAAAGCCCCGGCCGATGTTCTTGATGGCAGCAAGGCCGAATCGAATGCCGCCGTCCTCCACGGTAAAGGTATCGAAGGAGGCATTGATATCCGGCGGCAAGAGCTTGATTTTGCAGTCCCTGCACTCGTTGATATAACCCGCAATCTTGTCGGAGCTGTCCAGCACACTGGTCAGCAGCGCCGCCATATACTCCTTGCAGTAGTGGCACTTAAAGTATGCGGTCTGATAGGCGATCACCGCATAGGATGCGGCATGCGCCTTGTTGAAGGCGTAGTTTGCAAAATCATAGATTTCTTGATAAATGGCCTCTGCCGTTGCTTCAGGAATTCCGTTTGCCACGCAGCCCGGAATATTTCGTTCCGGATCTCCGTGAATAAAGGTCTCTTTTTCCTTTTGAATCTGGGATGCTTTCTTTTTGGAAATTGCCCGGCGCACCATATCGGCCTGTCCCAGAGAATATCCCGCCAGTTTGCGGAAAATTTCGATGACCTGCTCTTGATAGACGATGCAGCCGTACGTGATGGACAAAATCGGTTCCAGCGACGAATGCTTGTAGGTAATAAGCTTGGAGTTTTGTTTGCAGGCGATAAACCGCGGAATCGAATCCATGGGGCCGGGACGGTACAAGGCGATTAAGGCCGTCAAGTCCTCCACGTTCTGGGGCTTCATGCTCAAGCACACGCCCGTCATGCCACTGGACTCCATCTGGAAAACGCCGGAGGTCTTTCCCTGCCCCAGCATTTCATAGGTCTCGGGATCCCCCTCTGGAATGTCTTTCAGCTGAAAGCCGGGATACTCCCTCTGGACGGTTTTCACGGCATCATCCAGCACAGTCAGGTTCCTTAGACCCAGAAAGTCCATTTTCAAAAGGCCCAGCTCTTCCAGCGTGGTCATAATATACTGGCACACCACGGAATCATCGTTTTGCGCCAGCGGAACGTACTCGTAAACCGGTTTTTTTGTAATAACCACACCGGCAGCATGGGTCGAAGCGTTGCGGGGCATCCCCTCCAGCTTTTTGGCGGTGTCGATGAGCTTTTTCACGTTTTCGTCGTTGTCGTAAAGGTCGCTTAGGGGCTTGGAAAGCCGCAGGGCGTCGTTCAGCGTAATGTGCAGCGCACCGGGTCCTCCGGGCACCTGCTTGGCAATGGCATCCACCTCGGCATACGGCATTCCCATGACTCGGCCCACGTCGCGGAGCACGCCTCTGGCTGCCATGGTGCCAAAGGTGACAATCTGGGCCACATGGTCCTCTCCGTACTTCCGGCGAACATAATCCACGACCTCGCCGCGACGGGTATCGCCGAAGTCCATGTCAATATCGGGCATGCTGACGCGCTCCGGGTTCAAAAATCGCTCGAAGTAAAGGCTATATTTAATGGGGTCGATGTCCGTAATCTTCAAGCAGTAGGAAACCATACTGCCTGCGGCGCTTCCACGACCGGGACCCACAGGGATTCCCTGGCTCTTGGCATAATTTACGAAGTCGGACACGATGAGAAAATAGTCCGTAAAGCCCATCTGCTCAATCATGTTCAACTCATAATCCAGCTGCTTGCGGTATTCCGGCTTTTCTCCGCCGTACCGCTCGGCAAAACCATCGTCGCAGAGCTTTTGAAGGTAGCTTTTGGAATCGTATCCCTCCGGCAGCTTAAATTCCGGCAGATGATATTTGCCGAACGTAAATTCCAGATTGCACCGCTCGGCAATCTTTCCGGTGTTGTCGATTGCATCCTTGAACGCCCCGAAGAGTGTACGCATCTCCTCTTCCGAGCGCAGATAGAAGTTTCGCGGCTCGTAGCGCATCCGGTTCTCGTCATCCACGGTCTTGCCCGTCTGGATACACAGAAGGATGTCATGAGCCTCGGCGTCCTCCTTGCGCAGGTAATGCGCGTCGTTGGTGCACACCATGGGCAGCCCGGTTTCCTCGTGGATTTTTAGAATTCCTTGATTGACCTGTGCCTGTTTGGGAATTCCGTGGTTCTGTAATTCCAGATAGAAATGCTCCGGCCCAAAAATTTTAGACAGCTCCAGCGCGTAGTCCTTCGCGGCAGAATAATCGCCATTTGCAATCTGCCGGGGAATCTCGCCGGCCAGACACGCAGAGAGGGCAATTAAGCCGCCGTGGCGCTCCCGCAGCAGGTCAAGGTCCACACGGGGCTTGATGTAAAAGCCCTCCACCCAGGCCATAGAAACCATGTAGGAGAGGTTGCGATAGCCCTCCTCATTTTCGCACAGCAAGACCAAATGCCGGTTTTCGGCATCGAATTCGTGAACCTTGTCAAACCGTGTGCGACCCTTTGGCGCAACATAGACCTCGCAGCCGATAACCGGCTTGATCCCCTCCGCTTTGCAGGCGCGGTAAAAATCAATCACGCCATACATGACGCCGTGATCCGTAATGGCGCAGGCATTCTGCCCCATGGACTTGACCACCTTTGGCAATTCCTTGATGCGGCAGGCGCCGTCCAGCAGGCTGAACTCCGTATGAACATGTAAATGGGCGAAGGACATACGCGTCTCCTATTCCGTCGGGCTCTTTTAGGCGTTAACGCCGACCTCTTTCAGCATTTCCTCGACAATTTCCACAGCCGTAACAATCAAAATTGCACAGTGGGACGTAATTCCCAACTTCTGCGCGGCGGGTGTTTTGTCATCCGGCTGAATGCGCGCCGCCAGCAAATCTCCGCACCGGGTGCAGGGAAAACGCGCTTGAAAGCGCTTTTGGAATTCCTGCGTCACTCCGTAAATCTTGCGCTTGCTCTCGGCATTGCCCTCTTCCACATGGGGATAGAGCATACTCAAAACCATCACCGCGCCACTCATCGCCCCGCAGATTTCAGCGTGGCTTCCACCTACGCCTCCTCCAAAACCGCCGGACACCGCAAGTGCCTCTTTTTCCGGCAAATGTGTCAAATCCCCGAAAGCCGCCAGCACCGACTGGGCGCAGTTAAAACCCTTCTGGTGATATTCGTTTGCAAGTTTGCAGCGTTGCATATTGATTTCTCCTCTTTTATCTTCAGTGTAAGTCTTTTGCCAGATCCAGTATCTTGCGCAGTCTGTGATTGAGGCAGGATTTTGTGATCGGCGGATCAAACTCCTCCGCAAGTTCCGAAAGTGTCAGTTCCGGATTTTCCAGTCTTAATGCCGCAGTTTGCTGCAGCTTGTCCGGCAGCTGTTCCATCAATCCGGCAGCCGCCAGATGGCGGATGGCCTCCATCTGCTCCTGCGAGGCCTCCACCGCCTTGTCAAGATTGGCGTTGTCGCAGTTTAGGCGGCGGTTCACGCTGTTGCGAAGATCCTTTTCCACTTTGGCGGACATGACGTTCATGGCAGCCACCGGCGCGCCGATCATAGTCAGAAAGTCCTCAATGTGCTCACTTTGTTTAAAATAAGTCACGGCTGTGCCGTTTCTCGTAATATTCTTTGGCACAAAGCCGCAGTCCTGTAACAGTGCGTCCAGTTCCCGGCTGGCCTGCAAATGGGAGGTCGCCAGTTCCAGATGATACCGCTTCAAAGGGTCGGTAATACTTCCGCCGCCAAAAAAGACGCCGCGCAGAAATGACGCCCGGCAGCACTCATCCTCCAAAAGGCCAAAATTGATATGTAAAACCAGATTCTGCTCCGGATCGTAGCCCAGCAGATTGATAATATGACTGAGTTTTTTTTCGTCCGTAATCTGAAAGACGTGCTTACCCGGTTCATCTGCCAGAGGCTGTCGGTCAAAACGCAGATTAAATGCTCGGTGAAAAAGTCGGGGCAAACGTTCCGAAAAGTTTGGATTTCCCGTAATAATTCGGACCTCATGGCTGTTAAAGGTATTGCAGTAAAGTAAAATTCCGTATGCCTCCGCCCGGGCGCAGCACAGTTTCTGCACTGGCAGGCGACACAGTTCGTTTTTTGTTTCAAAGGAAAAAGACATGCCGACATTCCCCCTCTGCTGATCAGTGGCCGGACGGTGCTTCCAGCTGATAATCTCCACTTCCAGCAATGCGGATTCCCCGCTCCTGCTGGAGCGCAATCAGCTCTTTTGCCAGCAGCGCCGGATTGTGGCGAACAAAGCCATTTTCAACCATGGCTACCGGCCGCTGCACCGCTTCCACGCCCAAGGCCGCACATTTTTCCGTGTCGCAGCGGATGGGCTCTGCGCCCTCTCCGGCATAGCGGTCTGCAATCTCCTTGGGAATCGGTGCCGAGTTGGTCAAGCACAGATCAAAAAGCCCCGTCGCTCCATGCTGGAACAGTGCTGCGATGTGGTCGGAAACCGTATAGCCTTCCGTTTCGCCGTCCTGTGTCATAACGTTGCACACATAGACCTTCAGCGCGTCAGTCTCCTGCACAGCCTCTACAATCCCATGTACCAGAAGGTTTGGAATAATGCTCGTATACAGGCTTCCGGGGCCAAATACGATCAAGTCCGCATCCTCAATCGCCGCAACCGCCTCTGGCAGAGCCTCCGGGCACTGCGGCAGCAGTCGAACCCGCCGAATTCGGCAGTCCTGCTTCTTTTTGCACCAGAATATTTTGGACTCGCCAACAACGCTGGCTCCATTCTCAAACTCCGCTTCCAGCTGTACATTGGCAGTTGTCACCGGCAGGACACGACCCGTAATGGCCAAAACCTCGCTCATGCGGCGCACTGCCACATCAAAAGACGGGGAAATACCGTTCAGCGCCGCCAGAAAAAGATTGCCAAAGCTCTGTCCCTGCAAGGATCCTTCCTCAAAGCGATAGTGCAGAAGTTCCCGCATCAGTGGCTCGGTATTGGCCAAAGCCTCCATGCAGTTGCGAATATCGCCGGGCGGCAGCATGCCAAGATCCTCCCGGAGTTTTCCGGACCCGCCGCCGTCATCTGCCACGGTCACCACCGCAGTCAGATTTTCCGTATAGTTTTTCAACCCCCGCAGCATGGTGGAAAGCCCGTTGCCGCCGCCAATCACAGTGACGCGAGGCCCATCTGCTTTTCGGATGTGGTTGGATGCCGTTTCTGTTTCCATAAATTCCTTTCCAGGTATCAACCCGAAGTTAGGTTCCCCGCGTCATATCCCGATGATTCTCTGTCACTTGATAGCCAAGAGCCCGGATATATTCTGCCAGCGCACGGGTCACCGCCACAGAGCGGTGATGTCCCCCGGTGCAGCCCACTGCAATGACCAGTACGGTCTTTCCCTCTTCCGCGTAGAGCGGCAGCGTAAAGGAAATCAAATCCTCCAGCTTTTTCATGTAGTCTTTCGTCTGCTGAAAGTCAAATACATAGTCATAGACTGCGGCGTCCATTCCGGTCTTGTGCCGCAGTTCCTCAATATAATAGGGATTCGGCATAAACCGTACATCCAGCACTAAGTCGGCCTCCATTGGTAAACCATATTTATAGCCGAACGAGGTCACGCTGACGCTCATGCCGCCTTTGACTCCCCGGGCATCGAACAGCCGGAGCAGTTCTCCCCGCAGTTGGGCGGTGGAGAGATGGGTGGTATCGATCACATAGTCCGCCCGATCCCGCACGCTCTGCATCAGCTCCTGCTCTTTCCGGACGGCCTCCTCCAGTGAGACACTTCCCCTGCTAAGGGGATGGCGGCGGCGCGTCTCCTTATACCGCTTAATGATCGTTTCCGGGGCAGCGGTCAAAAACAGCATCCGGCAGGTTCCGTCCATGGCCTTGAGCTTATCCAGCACGTCAAAAAGATCCGTGAAGGAATCCGCCGTCCGCACGTCGTAAACCAGAGCCACCCGGTCATAGCGGCCGGATACGCCGGTGGAGCAGAATTCCGCAAATTTCAGCATCATCACCGCCGGCATATTGTCTACGATATAAAAGCCCATATCCTCAAGATACGAGGCCGCCTTGCTCTTTCCTCCGCCGGAAAGTCCGGATATAATCAAAATTTCCATGGACATACACCCGTTTCTCTTACCGAATAATTTTGACTTCCGGCTCCAGCCGGACGCCCTTCTGTGCAAAAACGCGCTCCTGCACCTGCGCAATCAACTCCGTCACGTCTGCAAAGGTGGCGCCGCCGCGATTGATGACAAACCCGGCGTGTTTTTCCGATACCTGTGCGCCGCCAATCTGCAGGCCCTTGAGCCCACACTGGTCGATCAATGTCCCTGCATAGTACCCCTCGGGACGTTTAAATGTGCTGCCTGCGCTGGGATACTCCAAAGGCTGGCTTGCCCGCCGGCGAGCCATAAGTTCTTCCATCTTGGATCGAATCTCCGCTGAGTCTCCCTCTGCAAGCATAAACTCCGCACTCAAAACCACCCAGTCCGGATGCTCGGTGAGAATACTGCAGCGATAGCCAAAACACATCTCGTCCCCGGTCAATGTCTGAATGCCGTCTTTCGGATCCAGAATACGCACGGAGGACACCACCTGCTTCATCTCTCCCCCATAAGCGCCGGCATTCATGCACATGGCGCCTCCAACTGTACCGGGAATCCCATGGGCAAATTCCAGTCCGGCAAGGCCGTGCTTTTGCGCACAGTCTGCAAGCCTGGCAAGCGACACGCCACTGTCGGCATGAAGGGTATTTCCTTTACAGGAAAGGGTGTTCATGTTTTTCGACGTATCAATCACCAGCCGGTCCAATCCCTCGTCAGGTGCCAGCAGATTCGTTCCGTTCCCGATTACAAGCGGATGCGCACCGCATTCCGCCGCAAAATTCCACAAAAGGACAATCTGCTCGCTGTTTTTTGGAAAGGCCATTCGTTTTGCCGGTCCGCCAACGTGAAACGACGTGTGGCGGCTCATGGGTTCTTCGCAGGCCACTTCCAAATCCGGCAGATATTCCTTAATTTTCTCGTCCAGGTCTTCAAACCAGGCCATAAGATTCCTCCCCGTCAGACTGCTTTTCTAAGAAGCGCCGCGCCAATAATCCCGGCGTCGTTGCCCAGCTGTGCTTTGACGATCTGCGTATAAAGTCCGCCATGCCGTGCGTAGCATTCCTTCTGCACCAGCGCCTGAAGCGGCTTGAGCAGCAGCTCCTCCGGCGCGCCGGCCACACCGCCGCCAATGGCAATTTTCTCCGGCTGCAAAATGTTGACCAGATTCGTAATGCCAAGTGCCAGATATTCCACGTATTCCGTGCAGACGGCTTTTGCCGCCGCATCGCCCATTTGCGCTGCCTGGAACGACGTTCTGCCGTCCACGCATCCGTTTTTCTTTGCCATTTGATGCAGCAGACTGTTTGGCTTTTGTTCCATCGCTGCCTGCGTCATGTGAATCAGACCCGTGGCAGAGGCGTACCTCTCCCAGCAGCCCCGCCGTCCGCAGTTGCAAAGATCGCCGTTACGCTCTACTACAATATGCCCAATTTCTCCGCCGCATCCCATACCCGTAAAGAGCTTGCGATTTAGGATTAGGCCGCCGCCAACGCCGGTACCCAGCGTGACAACGATAAAATTGGTGGTTTCCCTGCCGCTTCCGCAAAAATATTCGCCCACTGCGGCGCAGTCGGCGTCATTTCCCAGGAAAACCGGAAGATTCAGTTCCTTTTGGAAAAGCTCCTGTACGGGGACATTTTCCATTGGGATGTTAGCCGTGTATATAATCTTCCCGTCCTTGACTGCCCCCGGAATGCCCATGCCGACAGATTCAACATCCCCAGCAGAGATGCCCGCCTCCCGGACGCAGGTTTTGACCAACTGCACCAGCGTGTGAACAAATATCTCCGCACCCTGAAATTCTCCCAGAGGGACGCGACTGACCGCAACAATTTTTCCAGTCTCATCTACGAGGCCTGCTTTTAAGTTTGTCCCGCCAACGTCAATTCCAATATCCATGTCAAATTGCCCTCCGTTATGCTTTTTCTCCGCCGTCTGCCCGCAGATCCACGCGCCGGGCCAGTTCTTCCGCTGCATTGTAGCCATAGCGGCGGTGGCGGTTGTTCATGGCGGCCACTTCCACAATGGCAGCCAAATTTCGTCCCGGACGAACGGGAATGGTCACGCAGGGCACTTTCAAATCCATAATGTCCACAAAATGATCCTCAATGCCCAGACGATCATAAAACTTCGTATTGTCCCACTGCTCCAACTGGACGACAAGATCAATCTGTGCGTCGGTCTTGATGGCTCGCATTCCAAACAGCTGGCGTACATCAATCACGCCGATGCCCCGCAGCTCGATATAGTGTCGAATGACTTCCGGTGCAGTGCCAATCAATTCGTTGGAAACCCGGCGAATCTCCACTGCGTCATCCGCAACCAGGCGATGGCCGCGCATAATCAGCTCAATGGCTGTCTCGCTCTTGCCGATACCGGAATCACCCATCAGTATCACGCCTTCGCCGTAAACATCCATCAAAACGCCATGCCGCGTCAAGCAGGGTGCCAGTTCGCGGTTTAGGTATTCTATGGCATGAGCAGTGAAATCGACGGTCGTCTCCTCCGTGCGAAGCAGCGTCTTTTCGTGCTCTTTCGCACTGGTCAGACACTCCGGCAGGCAATCCAGATCCCGGGCAATTACCAGCGCCGGAATATCATAGAGGAACAGGTCGTCAAAGCACTTTTTCCGGGCTTCTGCGGACAGTCCCTTGAGAAACATGAATTCCGCCTTGCCGATGACTTGCAGGCGTCTGGGGTCAAAATAGTCATAGAACCCTTGAAACTGGAGACCCGGACGATTGACATCCGTGATGGTCAGTCCGGCCGTATCAAAGTCGCCTCCCCGATTCAGGATCTGCAGAGAGAATACTTCTACAAACTTGCTGATATTGACTCCATTTTCACTCATGTTTTTTCGCCCTTTCCCTTTTGCACACCCGGCGGGGTGTACAAAATTTCTGGAATGATAAGATAAGTTGATTATATATGAAAAAGCCAGTTTTCGCAACACCTGAGGGGCTCTTTTTCCCTCTTTTCAAACTCTGTAAATTTTTTGTATTTTCTACTTGCATTTATGAAATAATTCTGTTATTATATCAGATGTGCCTGTTTGAGCAGGTTCAATTAGCTTACAGCAAGGGAGGTGCAACGGATGGCTAAGTGCGAGTTTTGCGACAAGGGCGTGACTTTTGGAATTAAGGTCTCCCATTCCCACAGACGCGCGAATCGTATGTGGAAGCCCAATGTGAAACGTGTCAAGGCTATTGTCAATGGTACGCCTCGCCATGTGTATGTTTGTACCAGATGCCTGCGTTCCGGTAAGGTTACCCGCGCAGTCTGAGTTCAAAACTAAAACCCTAAACCCAACGGTTTAGGGTTTTTCTTTTGCCAAAATTCCAAGAAGCAGCGGCAGGGATTCCCCTGCCGCTGCTTCAGATAGACGAAAAATTCTTTTCGTCTATCTAAAGCAAGTTTTTGAAACCTGCGAAAAGTTTCAAAAACTGATAATTAAAAAACGAAAGGAACCCTTCCTGGGTTCCTTTCGTAGCTATCTTCCTTCCCGGAATCCAACTCTTTCGGTTTTATCGGAGAGTGCAAGCAGCGGCAGGGATTCCCCTGCCGCTGCTCTTTTCTTCTAAATCTTTAAAATTACCGAACGGGGTAACTCCAGCCGCCCTCGTTCTCGTTTTTCTTTGCGCGGGTCATCAGCTCCGTGACAACGTCCCGAACCTGCTTTCCGTGATAGAGAACCTCATATGCGCAGTGGCAGATCGGCATTTCCAGCCCTTCTTTGCGTGCCAACTGTTCCACGCTCTCAGCCGCGTAGTAGCCTTCCACCACAGCACCCACCTCGTCCATGGCCTCCTGGGCTGATTTTCCCTGTCCAATCAGAATACCGGCACGGCGGTTGCGGGAATGCATGGAGGTGCAGGTCACGATCAGATCGCCCATGCCGGCAAGTCCGCCAAACGTGGCCCGATCCCCACCGAGCTTTTCACCCAGACGGGAGAGCTCCACCATGGAGCGGGTCATCAGCAAAGCTTTTGTATTGTCCTGAAAGCCCATGCCGTCGCAGATACCGCAGCTCAAAGCCACCACATTTTTTAAAGCTCCGGAAAGCTCCACGCCCACAATGTCGGGACTTGTATAGACGCGGAAATAATCGTTCATGAAGGTGTCCTGCACAAAGCAGGCCGCAACCTGATCCGGACAGGCTGCCACGCAGCCTGTCGGCATCCGAATGCTGACTTCCTCTGCGTGAGAAGGTCCGGAAAGCGCAACCACTTTACACTTATTCTTGGTTTCTTCCTGCACAATCTGGCTCATCCGCAGATTTGTGTCCCGCTCGATGCCCTTGGAAACGGACACCAGAATGGTGCTGACATTCAGATACGGCTCCGCCTTTCTGGCCGTGCCGCGCACGGCATAGCTGGGGCTGGCGGAAACCACCACCGCGGCATCCTTCACGCAGGAAATATCCGACGTAATTTTGAGGCTGTCCGGTAGCCGAACGCCTTTAAGCAGTGGGTTTTCCCGCGTTTTTTCCATCTCCTGCGCTTTTTCCGGATTGTGGGACCAAAGGGTCACTTCATGGCCGTTATCGCACAGCACCATAGAAAGGGCCGTGCCCCAACCGCCGCTTCCTAAAACAACTGCCTTCATTGCTTTCCCTCCGTTTTGTGATGGAAGCTGAATTTGTTTTCCGTTCCACTAACCAAACGTTTGATATTCGCCCGGTGTCCCCAGACGATCAGACCTCCGATGATGACTGCCAAAATGAGAATCACCACATCATGAAAAACAAGCCCGGACGCAATCGGGAACGTGACCCCGGCCCAAAGAGAGCCCAGCGACACGTACCGTGTCAGAGCGGTCAGAATCAGAAACCCACCCCAAACCACAACGGCTACCCGCCAGTCGATCATGATGGCCAGCACGCCGCCGGACAGAATGCCCTTGCCGCCCTTAAAATGGAACATGCAGGGGAAACTGTGGCCGAGAATGCAGAAAAGGCCCGCCCAGTACTTTCCAAATACGTTCCACATGGCCATTGCCGGTTCGCCGCCAAAGCGAAGGCCATAGCACAAATAGCTGCCGACCAGCACGGCAATAACCGCCTTGGCAACATCAGTGAGAATGACCACGAAGGTCAGTCCTCCGCCGAACGTCCGGTAGAAATTCGTCAGTCCGGCGTTTCCGCTTCCGTGATTGCGAATATCATCCCGCAGAATATATTTGGACACGATCACAGCACCGTTAAAGCATCCGAGAAAATAGGCAATCGCCGCAGTCAGTATCAGAATCCCGATACCCGGTGCAGCCGGGGCTGTGAAAAGGAAGCTCGACATGATCTCTCACTCCTCCTTGTCGCCTTTCTGGCGAATAGACAGGACAATCGGCGTTCCGATCAGGCCAAAGGTATTGCGGATGCTGTTTTCCAGATACCGCTGATAAGAAAAGTGAAACAGCCGTGCGTCATTGCAGAAGACCACGAAATGCGGCGGACGGATGCCAACCTGCGTCATATAGTAAATCTTCAGCCGACGTCCCTTGTCCGTAGGCGGCTGCACACGGGTCTGTGCATCGGCCAGAACGTTATTCAGCATACCGGTGGTAATCCGCAGGGATGCCTGGTTGCTGACCGTGACGATCAAATCAAAGAGCTTGTCAACGCGCTGGCCGGTCAAAGCGGAGATGAACAGAATCGGCGCATAGGACATGAAGCTCAAATCCCGCCGAACGTCATCCGTCATATTGGCCATGGTCTTGTTGTCCTTGTCGATCAAATCCCACTTATTGACGACAATGATGCAGGCTTTTCCTGCCTCATGGGCAAGACCCGCCACCTTCGTATCCTGCTCGGTCACGCCCTCCTGGGCATCGATCAGAATGAGGCACACATCCGCCCGTTCAATGGCCATGGTGGCCCGAAGAACGCTGTATTTCTCAATGTCCTCCGCCACCTTGGACTTCCGCCGCATACCAGCGGTGTCGATCAGCAGGAAGCTGCCTTTTTCATTAGTAAACTTCGAGTCGATGGCGTCACGGGTCGTACCGGCCACATCGCTGACAATGACGCGGTTCTCGCCCAAAATCTGGTTGACCAGAGAGGATTTGCCCACGTTCGGCTTGCCGATCAACGCCACCTTGATGGTGTCGTCGTCGTCCTCCTCCCCGTCATCCGGCGGGAAGTAGCGAATGCAGGCGTCCAGCAGATCGCCGGTTCCGTGTCCGTGAACGGCGGAAACTGCGATGGGATCTCCTAGACCCAGGTTGTAAAATTCGTAGAACTCCGGGTCCGGCGTGCCTGTGGAATCCATCTTGTTAACAGCCAGCACAATGGGCTTGCCGCAGCGCAGCAGCATATTAGCCACCTCATGGTCCGAGGCAGTGACGCCTGTCCGGATATCGGTCAAGAACACGATCACCGTGGCATGGTCAATGGCAATCTGCGCCTGCTCGCGCATAAAGCTTAAAATTTGATCGTCCGTGCGGGGTTCAATACCGCCGGTGTCGATCAAAGTAAAGGACCGGCCGCACCAGTCCGTTTCCCCGTAAATCCGGTCACGGGTGACCCCGGGAGTATCCTCCACTATGGAAAGTCTCTGGCCGATCAGCTTGTTGAACAGCATGGACTTTCCCACGTTGGGACGACCCACAATCGCAACAATGGGTTTCATTTCGTCTTATCCTTTCTTACTTCGGTTGCCCTCATTATAAACACAGTCTGCCCAATTCGCAACATAAAAAAGCAAGGAGGGAAGAAAAGCTCTTCCCTCCTCGAATCTGCAAAACAATCTTATTTTGCAACAACAGACTTGACAACCTTGACCTCACGGCCATTGTATGTGCCGCATTCGGGGCACATTCTGTGGCTCAAGTGCAGAGCACCGCACTTGGGGCATGCAACGAGACCGGGAGTTGCCAGCTTCCAGGTGGAGCTGCGTCTTTTATCACGTCTTGCCTTCGATACTTTTCCCTTAGGGACTGCCATGGTGACACCTCCTTGATCTTGAAAAAGCGAGAGACCCGCTCTTATTCATTCGTTTCCTTGTTCTCCAAAAGCTTTGCCAGCACTGCCAGCCGGGGGTCAACTTCCTTTTTACAGGAACACGGGCCGAGGTTCAGGTCGGCGCCGCACCGGGGGCACAGTCCTTTGCAATCTTCCGAACACAAAATTTTGGTATCCATTCCAAGGACGAATGCTGTCCGGGCCAAATCCTCCAGATCAACAAACTCCCCATCCTCCAGAAGAACGATCTCGTCGTTTTCCTCGTTCTGTTTCTCTGTTGCCAGATAGCAGTGAAAGGGAATTTCCTTTTCTTTACGGAATGACTTGGTACAGCGGTCACACACACAGTTCAGTGTTGTCCGTGCGCTGAACGAAAGAACGAGCACACCGGCCTTGTTCTGGACGATTCCCTCCACGTCAACCGGTTCCTGCGCCAAATGACGTCCTCCAAATTCAACATCTGAAAGGTCCATCTGAAACTGAAACGGCAGACTTTTTCCGGGAATGTTAAGAATTGATTTTACGCTGAATTGCATACTACACCTCGCAATGACACGGGTATATTATAGAGGACGTGTCGGCTGTTGTCAAACATTTTTTCGTATTTCCTTGCAAAGGCGAGTTTTAATATGAATTTGGACAAGTTGAACGCCCTTTTTGGGCTGTCCGCTTGTCTAAATTTTTACTACCCGGCTAAATTCCGGGGTTATGGAGGTACATTCCATGGAAGAAAAAACGTATGTAGGTTTCAATTTTGGCAGGTTCGAGAATGACGATGGCAAGATGCAGGACTACTGCAATGTTTTCATGCTGGAAGATTTCAACGGCACGGAGAGCAACGATTACCATTTTGGCGGCCAGAAAGCCGTGAAATATGGTTGCCTTTCTCCCGACCTGTTCAAGGACATCCAGCCGGGAACCCGTGTCCAGTGCTATTTCAATGGCAAAAACAAGGTTTCCTATATGGTTCCTGTCAAGAAATAAGGGGCTAAAGAGCACTTTAGTACCCTAAAGCAAAGCGGCGCTGGGTAGCTCCCAGCGCCGTGCCCCCCCCCGCTAACAGGGGGGCACTACCTACAATAGAAGCATAGGGGGCATTCTACGGTGGATAGTAAAGCAGCGGAAAACATGGTCATTTATGACTGGCTTTCCTTTACTTCAAAAGTTCATTCTCCCGATGATCTCATAGCAGCCCTTGGGCTTGAAAAATGTCCTTGGACAAACACCAAAGGTGCAAAGGGTTATCAAGATAGAAAATATTTCTCCGCTATTTCCATCCATTACAATGGCCGTCCAGATATGGGCGTGTGGGTTGAAATGTCTGGCCAAGGTTGCCGCACATTTGAAAGTCTTTCTTCCGTTGGCTGGCCGGGTCTATTCGGCTTCATTGTTTCCAACGGCTTAAAAATTACCCGTTTCGATGTTGCCTATGACGATCATACCGGTATTCTGAACATTGGTCAGATTTCCAGTGATACGCAGTGCGGCATGTTCATCAGCAAATCAAATTATTGGGAGACGGTGCTTTCCTCTAAGGGTTCAACGGTGCAAATCGGTAGCCCACAAAGCAAGATTCTAATTCGTATCTATGACAAAGCTGCCGAGCGTGGCAAGCCGGACGAACATTGGGTACGCTGTGAAATTCAGATGCGTGATGATCGTGCCGTGCAATTTACAAAGATTCCTCTGCCGATAGGCCAAGCCTTTACGGGCGTACTGCTCAATTATCTGCGCTACATACAGCCCGGTGAAGATCAGAACAAATGGCGCTGGCCTATGACGGATTACTGGTTGAATCTCGTGGAAGATGCCGAAAAAATCAGTATCTACAAAACTCCCGGTATGGACTATAACGAAGCCCGCTGTAAGCGCTATGTAGTCAATCAAGCTGGTAACGCTATTGTTTCCACATTTGGCTCCAGCTCAAATTCTGGTTCTTTCTTTATTTCTCGAATTTGTTTAATTGTCATGTCCGGCTGTACTCTCTCCCGCTTTGCGTCTGACATGGAAAGCATTTCGCATAGCTGGGAGTAGTTGAATTTTTCGTATTTGGGTTGTAAGCTCATTTTTCTTTCGTGTGCAATACCTCCTATTTTTTTTGTATCTTCGCAGCCAAACTCACCGTTGATGGCAATAAAATTTTTGGTGCTGCTGCGTTTGAAGCCCAGCTCGGTTTCGGCGTATTCATAAACATTTTGGTATCCTTTTTCGCTGTAATAGTTGTATTCCTCTACTTCCCAGAGGAGGAACCCGATGTACACAAATTGTCTTGCCGCATCGTACATTGCCCGTTTGATTTTCTCGGTAACGCCCATGTCTCCATCAAGGTGCAGGGATAGCCCCTGATCTTCCATTTTTTCCATTGGTGTGAGATAGCTCATATTTTCTTCCTCCATCTTTCTATTTTGTGATTTGTTCTTTTGGTGTAGCATCAATAAAATCTAACAATTCCCGACACATTTTAGCGTGACCATGGTAAAGCTCATATTTAGGAGAATAATTAGGAAATTCATTGCTTATTCTGGAATAAAATAATTCACGACTTTGCACGTATTCTTTTAATGTCATTTTCAGTTCTTCCAAAGGTGAAGTGTTTGTTTTCTTGATTGTGATCGTGAATTCAGAACCATCTGTTATTTTAGCGATCAGTCCATTTTCCGTTTTGGTAATTTCGAGTCCTCCGGGAAGTTCATTGAAAGCCCACAGGTATATTTCGTTTCTAAATTCCTGTTCGTTTTTGTAAATCATGTTTTCTTCCTCCATCTTTCGTTGAGTGGTACAGGCTTGGCTGCCTGCCCTGCGGTTTATTTTTGCAAACAAAAATAAAAAGGCTCACGAAAGATGGCAAGATGGCAAACTAAGTTACAAATCTTATCAATTTTCCCCCGCGAGAAAATTGATGAGGTTTGTAGCTTAGGCAAACTCTTGCTATCGACCACCAGAGGAACAACCTCGGAGATTCGAACCCCCCTTGTGGGGGTGAAGAATGCTCCAGCGCATAGCAGAAACGAATAGAATTTCCGTCCCCGCCGTGCGGATAAAAGGAGTTTACCATATTTTAGGGAAATGTCTAAATTCTTCTTGACATTTGCCGTATTTTCTTGCAAATTTCCGGTTCCCTGTTAAAATAGAACCATCAGTCAGCTGTTTTCGCTTGTGTGGAGGGGTATCAATGCGCGAGATTCAAATTGGAAAAAACGATGCAGGTCAACGGCTTGACCGTTTTGTGGGCAAGGCGCTCCCGCTGCTCCCTCCTGCCCTGCTGCAAAAATATATTCGTCTCAAGCGAATCAAAGTCAATGGCAAAGGCTCTCACCGGGATACCCGTTTGGACAGCGGTGATACGCTGCAGCTTTATATCAACGATGAATTTTTCGATCAGCCTACGGATGAAAACCGCTTTCTGTCCATCTTCAAGCCCAGTTTGGATCTTGTCTACGAGGACGAAAACCTGCTGCTGGTGAACAAGCGCCCCGGCCTTGTCGTCCATGCGGACGAGACGGAAAAAGTCAATACGCTGATTAACCACATTCAGGCCTATCTCTACCAGAAGCGGGAGTGGAATCCCAAATGGGAAAATGCGTTTGCCCCAGCGCTTTGCAACCGGATTGACCGGAACACCGGCGGTATGGTCATTGCGGCAAAAAACGCTGAAACGCTGCGCATTATCAATGAAAAGATTCGCTCCCATGAGCTGCGGAAATCCTACCTCTGCATTGCGGTGGGACGGCCCAATCCTCCGGATGGAAAAATTGAGGGGTTTCTGCTGAAGGATGAGGTGAAAAAGCAGGTTGCTTTCTATCACCATCCCATCCCTGGCGGAAAAACAGCCGTAACCTTTTATAAAACGCTGGAAACCCGTGATAATCTCTCTTTGGTGGAATGTGAGCTTCTGACCGGACGCACCCATCAGATTCGTGTCTCCATGGCCGAAATCGGGCACCCTCTTCTGGGCGACGGGAAGTATGGAAATGGTCAGATCAACCGGAAATATCATGAGACAAAACAGGCACTTTATTCCTACAAACTGGCCTTCGATTTTGAGACAGATGCCGGTATGCTGGAATACTTGCAGGGCAAGGTTTTCACCATAGAAGACATCCCCTTCAAAAATCAGTATTTTCATTGAGCATTTTACTTGACTTTTCTGGCCTTTTCCTATATTATTTGTTATTGCTGAATTTCGACGAGAAAGGTTCCCCCCTCAACAGAGAAAAGAGGCTCCAATCTATAAAAATATTACAATAGAACGGGGGAGGATACATGTCCAAAGAGTTGATTCGCCTGCAGAACTGCTGCATGGCGTTTGACGATGAGCAGGTTCTCAACAACTTAAATCTTTATATCAATGATAAAGAGTTCCTCACACTTCTTGGGCCCAGCGGCTGTGGCAAAACCACGACACTGCGGATCATAGGCGGCTTCACGACACCTACGTCGGGAGACGTCTTCTTTGACGGTGTGAGGATTAATGCTGTTCCGCCCTATCAGCGTCAGATTAACACGGTTTTTCAAAAATATGCATTGTTTCCGCACCTGAACGTCTTTGAAAACATTGCGTTTGGTCTGCGGATGAAAAAGGTTCCGGACCCGGCTGATCCCTCCGGCAAACGGATGGTCAAGCTCAGTGAGGACGAGATTACCCGGCGCGTGGATGAAATGCTGGAAATCATCTCTCTCAAGGGTTTTGAGAATCGTAAGCCTGACGCGCTTTCCGGCGGACAGCAGCAGCGTGTCGCCATCGCCCGCGCTCTGGTGAACCGGCCGAAGGTTCTTTTGCTGGACGAGCCCTTGGGCGCTCTGGATCTGAAGCTGCGCAAGGATATGCAGATGGAGCTGAAGAAGATTCAGCAGCAGGTCGGCATCACGTTTGTGTACGTCACTCACGATCAAGAGGAAGCCCTAACCATGTCCGACACCATTGTGGTGATGGACAAGGGCTCCATCCAGCAGATCGGCACGCCGGAAGACATTTATAACGAGCCGAAAAACGCCTTTGTTGCGGATTTCATCGGCGAGTCCAACATCATCGACGGCATCATGTGTGCCGACAGCATCGTGCAGATGTATGGCCGCAAGTTCCAGTGCGTGGACAGCGGTTTTGCTCCCAACGAGCCTGTGGACGTGGTCATTCGTCCGGAGGACATCGACATTGTTCCCGTGGAACAGGGGCAGCTGGCAGGCACGGTCACCAACGTGACTTTCAAGGGCATGCAGTACGATATCATTGTAGACTTCCGTGGCTTCAAGTGGCTGATTCAGACAACGGACCACTCCCCTGTCGGCGCCAAAATTGGCGTGAAAATTGATCCCGATGGCTTCCATATTATGAAAAAGAGCGCATATTCCGGCAAGTTCGGCGATTACAGCTCCTATAGTGAAGAATACGATGAGCTTTCCGACACCGAAGAACCGGAGGACGATGCCGCGGAGGGCGATAGCCATGAAGAATAAGTGGCTGTCCGTTCCATACATCGTATGGATGGCAATTTTCGTGGTTGCCCCGCTGATTTTAGTCCTCATTTACGCATTTACCTCTCGCAGCGGCGGTTTCACCGTGGAAAATTTTACCACCATGGCGCAGTATGTGACGGTGTTTGGTCGGTCTTTCTTTCTGGCACTGATTGCAACACTGGTGTGCATTCTGCTGGGTTATCCCCTGGCCTACTATCTGGCTCGGGAGGGCGCCGGCATGCGCCGCATGGCCACCATGCTCATTATGCTGCCCATGTGGATGAACTTCCTACTGCGGACATATTCTTGGATGTCCATTCTGGAAAACACGGGCCTGCTCAATACGTTGTTCCAGAAAATTGGACTTTTTGCGCTGATCAACAGCGTTTTCGGCACCAACATTGAATACTTCCATATGATTAATACGCAGGGAGCCATTGTCCTCGGCATGGTTTACAATTTTCTGCCCTTCATGGTTCTCCCCATCTATACGGTTATCGACAAAATCGACTACCGCGTGATCGAGGCTGCCCAGGATCTGGGTGCCAACACTCGGCAGGTTTTTCGGAAAGTCATTTTCCCACTGAGTCTGCCCGGTGTGCTCTCCGGCATTACGATGGTATTTGTTCCGGCGGTATCCACCTTTGCCATCCCCAGACTGCTGGGCGGTGGCATGGTAACCATGCTGGGTGACCTAATCGAAGCCCAGTTCATGGGCAGTGCCTACAATCCCTATCTGGGCAGCGCCATTTCCCTTGTGATGATGGTCGTGGTCCTAATCTGTATGGCCGTGATGAACCGCTTCGGCGAAGGTGAGGAAGGAGCGGTGGTATTGTGAAAAAGAACGGATTTTGGAGCCGCCTTTTCATGGTGCTTGTCTTTCTCTTCCTCTACGCACCCATCTTTGTTCTCATCGTCTTTTCCTTTAACGCAACGAAAAGTCGCAGCGTTTGGGCAGGCTTTTCCCTGCAATGGTATGTAAAGCTCTTTTCAGACGAAGCAATCATGGAAGCTTTGCGGACAACTCTGTTGGTGTCTGCGGCAGCGTCTGTGGTTGCCTGCATTGCCGGTACGGCTGCCGCCATCGGCATTTATGCGCTGAAGCGTAAATCCCGCGGTATCGTGCTGTCGGTCAACAACATTCCCCTAACCAATGCGGACATTGTGACTGGCGTCTCCCTTTCCCTGCTGTTTGTGCTAGCGGTCAATGCGTTCAATTCCACCTTTGGCACTCGCTGGGAGCTTGGCTTCTGGACGCTGCTGATTGCCCACATCACCTTTGATATTCCCTATGTGATCCTGTCCGTCCTGCCGAAGCTCCGGCAACTGGACCCGAATATCTATGAAGCGGCGCAGGATCTGGGTGCCACCGGCTTCACGGCATTCCGCAAAGTGATTCTTCCCGATCTGATGCCCGGTATCGTGAATGGTCTGCTGATTGCGTTCACCATGTCCATTGACGACTTTGTGATTTCCTATTTCACTGCCGGCTCCAAGGTCTCTACCCTCGCCATGGAAATTTACGCCATGGCCCGACGGAAGATCAGCCCGGAGATTAACGCAATTTCCACACTGCTGTTTGCGTCGGTTTTGATTCTGCTGATTCTGATCAATATTCGACAGAGCCGTCAAGATCGTTTGGCCAAACGGCAAAAGGCCATTTTAGCGACAAAAAAGTAAAGTCTGAAAGGAGACGAAAATGAAAAGAATTGTTTCTGTGCTGCTTGCTGTCATGATGGTGTCTACGCTGCTGACAGGCTGCGGTGATTCCGCCGACAAATATCCCAACGGTGAAGTCAACGTTCTCAACTGGGGCGAATACATTGATGAAGATGTGATTCCCGAGTTTGAAGAAGAATACGGCATCAAGGTGAACTACAAGGTCTGCTCCGACAATGAGACGCTGTATTCCACCCTCTCCGGCGGCGGCAGCGACTATGATGTCATCGTTCCTTCTGATTATATGATTTCCCGTCTCATCAGCGAGGGAATGCTGGAAAAGCTGGATTTCAGCAACATTCCCAATTTCTCTGATGTTGATGCAAAATTTCTCAATCCCGCCTATGACGCCACCGGGGAATACTCGGTCCCCTATATGTGGGGCACGGTGGGCATCATCTATAACACCACCATGGTCAATGGCGACATTACCAGCTGGAGCGCTCTTTTTGACAAGCAGTACGCCGGCCAGGTGTTGATGATCAACAACCCCCGCGATGCCATTGGCGTCGCTCTGAAATATCTGGGCTATTCCTACAATACGACGGACAAGTCTCAGATCAAAGAAGCCACCGATCTTCTGATTCAACAGAAGGAAGATGGAATCGTCCAAGCCTATGTCATGGACGAGATCTTCGATA
This sequence comes from Oscillibacter sp., assembly GCA_022652815.1. GTDB lineage: Bacteria > Bacillota > Clostridia > Oscillospirales > Oscillospiraceae > Oscillibacter. The sequence continues at coordinate 1,161 of JALCRR010000027.1, read as the reverse complement.
AGATGGAAGGCGGCGAAGCCGCAATCGGCGTCTACTATGCCGGTGACTATCTGACCATGCTGGAAAACAATCCCGACCTCGCATTTGTGGTTCCGTCCGAGGGCTCCAACTATTTTGTGGATGCCATGTGCATTCCCAAGGGTGCCTCCAACAAGGAAAATGGCGAGAAATTCATCAACTTCATGTGCTCCACAGATGTGGGCAAGGACAACTGCGAGTCCATCGGATATTCTTCTCCCCTAATGTCGGTAAAGGATGCGCTGGACCCCGAAATCAGCGGCAATCCGGTGGCATATCCCTCTGACGAGGTACTGGCCAGCTGCGAACAGTTCATCAATCTTCCTGCGGACATTCTGGAATTCTACGATTCCGAATGGCTTCGTTTGAAGGTCTGATCGAAAAGGAGTTTACCATGGTTATTATTGGAACAAAATGTCAGATTGAAACCGTTGTGACGCAGGACCAGACGGCTCAAGCCATTGGCTCCGGCGCACTTCCCGTGTTCGGGACTCCGTTCATGACGGCTCTGATGGAAAACGCCGCCATGACCTGCCTGCAGGCATTTTTGGAAGATGGTCAGGGCAGCGTGGGAACGTATCTCGATGTCAAGCACTCCGCCCCTACCCCTGTCGGCATGAAGGTCACGGCAGAAGCTGAGATCTATGATGCGAATGACCGCAAGGTCATGTTCCGCGTCCGTGCCTGGGATGAAAAGGGCCCCATTGGCGAAGGCACTCACACTCGTTTCATCATCGACAACGAGAAATTCCTCGCCAAGTGCAACGCAAAGCTGGACAAATAAAAACGGCTGAAAAATACCCCATGTGCATTGCACATGGGGTATTTTCTTATCTAAACTCAGAACAGTGTAATCTGGCTGGTCTCCGCCATACCGGCAAAAGCCCCCAGCTTTTTCAGCTGCTCAATATGGGTCTTGGAAAGCTTGCTGCAGCACATAGAAAACTCTTCAATGGAAATAAATTGCTTGCCCTTTCGTTTTTGCACCGTGTCAAGGGCAGCCGCTTCGCCCAAGCCGTGAACCGAGGTAAACGGCGGCAGCAATCCGCCCTCCACGACCTTAAAATCGGTTGCTTCAGACTCATAAATACTGATGGGTGCAAAGTGGAAGCCGCGAAGATTGAAGTCATAGCAGACCTCCAG
>JALCRR010000026.1 GCA_022652815.1 Oscillibacter sp. | reverse complement strand
ATGTGCGCGAGTGGTGGAACTGGCAGACTCGCTGGCTTCAGGTGCCAGTGCTCGCAAGGGCGTGCGGGTTCAAATCCCGCCTCGCGCACCAAGGACTTAATTCAGTTCTCCTCCTTTTGAGGAGGAGAACTGAATTTTGGCCTAAAATCCCAAAGCAGAAACTTCATATTGTTTGTATGCGCGAGTGGTGGAACTGGCAGACTCGCTGGCTTCAGGTGCCAGTGCTCGCAAGGGCGTGCGGGTTCAAATCCCGCCTCGCGCACCAAACAAGACAGGATTGTGTTTTACGAAAGTAAAAGGCAATCCTGTCTGCTTTTTACCCCGAAACGGGCTTGTACTTACTTGAATACAGTAATTTGCACGGATTAAAACACAAGAATAACTGCCTTTTGAAGAATACAGCAGTTATACCATAAACGAAAAGGCACATATTCCTGCCTTTAAAACAAACTATAGTAAAAGAAATGAGGATTGAAATATGAAAATTCCATACGGGTTTCAGCAGAACCTTGCAGGAGCGCTTGAGGTCATTCCCCAGCAAGCAAGTGTCATCCAAGAAATCTATCGGCAATACCTTTCCGGAAAAAGTCTGGGAGGCGTTGCCGATTTTCTTTTTGAGCAGAAGATTCCCTCTCCGTCCGGCAAAGACCGCTGGGGACGCTCCGTATTGGACGGACTGCTCAGTAATTCGAAATACATCGGGATCGTCAGCTTTGACGATTACTACGCCGTACAAGCCGAAAAAGGCAGACGCAGCAACATTGACGAATCCACGAATCAGCGCAAGGCCACCCAGTACTACTCGAAAGATGTACTGAGTGGCCTTTTTGTTTGTGCCGAGTGCGGCGCTGTCTATTGGCGCATCACCAAGCATGACGGTGAAATAATTTGGAGGTGCTCCAACAAGGTTAAGCACGGAAAGCGTATCTGCCAACATGCGCCCTCTATTTCGGAGGCTACTCTCAAGGAGACCTTGTGCGAAATCCTCGGCACAGACGATATCGAGGATGTCATGGTGCGGGAAAAATTGGAAAGCATTAGCATCTCTGAAGATGGAACCTTTACCCCCAACTTCATTCAAAGAGAATTTGAGGTGTTACCCCTGTGAAATTGTCAAATTATCTGTTATAATAGAATTATCCGGATTATGGAGGTACTATATTGGATATTTTGACGAAATGCAACCCTCTTGTGATGTATGTGATTGCAAGAGAGACGTATCTTGCTACGCTTTTGAAGGAAGGCGTTATTTCGTTGTCTGAGTTTGAGAAAATGTCCAAGTTTCTGAAAGAGCACTTCCACATCACGAATGATAGCGTGGAAGCCAGTGGTGACATTGAAGCCGCAATCACAGTGACTGCTCCGGTCCCTGCCCAGGTGATTCCGCAAGCAGAGCCAGAAGTAGCGATCGATCCCATCGCTCCATCCAAACCGGCGGATACAACACCGGACTTCGTCTCTCTGACAGAAGCAGTCCGAACAATGACAGATGACGCGCCCGGCCATGTCATCCAAAGCTGGATGCGAAACCGCAACACCATTGAATTTCTCGGATTGTGGGAAACGGCACACAATTCTAATTTTAATACATCCGGCTATGCCGCTCTTTTGGAGCGTCTGAGTGCCGGCTCTTTTACCATGACACCCAAGCAGTGGATCGACCAGACAAATGCAATCGGCCTGGTCTCCACCCAGGGCAGAAGCGGGGGAACCTATGCCCATCCTCTCATTGCCTGCGAGTTTATGACATGGTTTTCCCCTGCGTACAAGCTGGCCTTGCTGGAGATGAACTCCCAAGGTGACGGAAATGAGTAAGTCGAAAGAAAATCGTGTTACGATTATTCCAGCCGAAATAGAAGTTCCCGCCACAGCGGATGCCGATTCAAACATCCTGCGTGTGGCAGCCTATTGCCGTGTATCCACAAATTCGGAGGAGCAGCTCTCCAGTTATGAGGCACAGCTGGAATACTATATCGCTAAAATTAAGCAGAACCCGCAGTGGGTGCTGGTAAGGGTCTATGCAGATGATAGAGATATAATAGGACTTAATCAGAAAACCTTTTAGCTTCAAGGGTTTTACCGATTAAGTCCTATTTTTATACCCATACCCTATTTACCCAATACCCAAAAATACTTTACCCATGAAAGGAGACGCCGATGGCAAAAGTTATCGCAGTCATGAATGAAAAAGGAGGCGTGGGGAAGTCAGCCACGGCGACTACTCTTGCTTACCTTTTAGCAAAACGAGGTCACAAGACCGCCCTGATTGACTTTGACGGTCAGGGACACGCCAGCATTATCTATGGCGTAAAGAACACCAATAAGTTGGAAGTTACGATCAATACCCTGCTCCGCAAAATCATTGAGGACGAGCCACTGCCGGAACCGGACAGCTACATACTGAAAACCGAGTGTGGGGTGGATGTCATTCCGTCCAACAGCCAGCTTTTCACACTGGAACGTAATCTCTGCAACGTGGATTTCCGGGAACGTATGCTTTCCCGGTACGTTGATACCATCAAGGACAGCTACCAATATATCATTATCGACTGTATGCCCCAAATGGGTACGCCGATGATTAACGTGATGATGTGCGCGGACAGTATCATTGTGCCGACACAGGCGGAACTTCTATCCACGCAGGGATTGACAGAGCTTTTGAAGCATTATCAGACCATCCGCAAGAACAGCAACCACCGTCTGCGTATTGACGGCATCCTGATTACCATGGATTCTCCCAACACCATTCTGTCAGCACAGGTTCATAAGCTGCTGGAACAAGGGTTTGCAGGCAAAGTCCCGATTTTCAAGACGCACATTCCCCGCTCTATCAAAGTGGCGGAGGCCGTGCTGTACCACAAGACAATCTGCGAGTTCCTGCCGGATAACCCAGCGGCGATTGCTTATGAGCGGTTCGCAGACGAATTTTTAGCAATCGAGAGGACAGAGGAAACGGAGGTGTGTGCAGTTGGGTAAACCCAGAATTGATTTATCAGATTTTGATGAAATGCTGAATTTTGAGCCGGAGTCCCCTGCTTCGGTTTCGGCGGACAATTCTGCCACAGTTTCTCAAAATGGCGGCATGACGGAAATGGACTTTGACCAGATGGAGTCCTTTCCAAATCACAAATTCAAACTGTATGAGGGACAGCAGCTTACCGACATGGTGGAGAGTATCCAGCAGTTTGGCATTCTTCTCCCGCTTATCCTCTGGCACACCGAGGACGGCAGGTATATTATCCTCAGCGGCCACAACCGCCGAAACGCAGCCCAGCTTGCGGGACTGACACGAGGCCCTGTCATTATCCGGGAGAACCTGACCCATGACGAGGCCGTGCTGATTGTCACAGAAACCAATCTGCGTCAGCGTTCCTTTGCTGATATGAGCCATTCAGAACGAGCCTATTGTCTTGCAGAGCATTATGAAGCACTCAAATCACAGGGTAAGAGAAATGACCTTTTGGCAGAGATTGAAACCCTCTTAAACCCGCATGGCTGCGAGGAAAATGAGACTTCTGCTGAAGTTCAGCACAGGTTAAAAAGCAGGGATAAAATCAGTCAGGAATATGGACTTTCCAGAGACAAGGTAGCGAAGTATATTCGCCTTGCAAGGCTGGTTACTGGTTTAATGGAACGGGTGGACACTGGCGAAATTGCGTTTCTCGCCGCTTACGATCTCTCCTTTGTGGAGGACACGGCAAAGCAACAGCAGATTGCCGACCTGATGGAGTCTGACAGCTATAAGGTGGATATGAAAAAGGCGGAATTACTCCGCAATTACTACGAAACCAACAAACTGACCGATACCGCTATCGTGCAGATTCTCTCCGGCGAAAAAACGAGGAAGCCAAAGAGCAGTAAACCCCAGCCGGTCAAGGTCAAGTCTGCGGTGATTACCAAGTATTTTACCGCACAGCAGACCGCCAAGGAAATTGAAGAAACCATTGACAAGGCGCTCGCCTTTTACTTTAAAAATCAAGAACGGGAAATGGAGGTGACAGCTTGAGCAAAGCAACCTTTCTTGCCGACTTATACCAGAAATCGGTGCAGGAGTACACAAAATCTCCGGCTGAATGGAAAGGCTTGCTGTCCTGCGTGGCACGTTTCTACAAAAGGTCATTTGATAATGCAGTGTTGATTTACGCACAGAAGCCGAATGCCACGCAGCTCGGCACATGGGATGACTGGCACGATGAACGAATTGGGCGGAGTATCAACAAAGGTGCCAAGAGTATTGCCGTTATTGATATGCAAAACCCCGGAGCCAGTTTGAAAAACCTCTTTGACTTCATGGATACCAACGGCACAGAGGAAAGTTTCAGGAACTTCATGCGGTATCATTGGGAACTGGAAGAACAATACCGCCCCAGCTTAATGCTGCGGTTCCATGATAAATATGCTGTGCCAACCTCCAGCATGGAAGCCTGCCTATATAAATTGGTGAGCAAGCGGGTGGCGCAGATACTTCCCAAGTATATGGAGAACTTCAAGGTGCGGGAGGAAAGCAGCCCCCTCTATGGTATGCCGGAGGAAGCAGTCAAGGCGGAATTTACCCAGCTTGTCATAGAAAGCGTTGCCTACACGGTCTTTTCCAAATGCGGCGTATCCACCGAACTGTTTGAGGAAAACAGCTTTGAGAACATCAGCCGGTATCATACACTGGGAATGTTCATGGCGCTGGGGAGCTGTACAGTTTCCCTTGCAAGGCCCATACTCAAGGAAATTCAGCAGGAAATTGAAGCGATTAAAAGCGAAAGGAGCCAAATTTATGAGAACAGAACCTTTGATGAATTTCAGTTACAGAGAGGGAGCGGACGGGATGCTGTATCCCGAACTGCAAATCTCCGAGAACCCGGAGACGGACAAAATGCCGGTGGGCAGATACGGGAAGCTCTGGAAGGAGTATATGATGGAGAACCACCCGCACCGTCTGTCGGAACTGGTGGCACAGGGCAAAATCAACGAGACAATCCTGAAAGTGGACGAGGAAGCGGATCGGCGCAAGGAAGAACTGATACAGGAACTTCTGGCCGGACAGCCGATGCCGGACACGGAGGATACAATGGAGAGAGCCGGACACATGAACAGCCTGACGAAACAGGCGGAGGAAATCGTCATGAACGAACTGGTGATGAAAGTCAGGTAGCAAAACAGAATACCGAGCGCAAAGAGCCGCCCACAGATGGTAAAAAGCCGTCTGTGGGCGGCTTTTTCGTTGTCCCTCCCAAAGAGGCACAGGAGGCCGCTCCAAGGAATGGGACACCGGCCGATATTCCCACTTCCCTTCCTGCGGAGGGAAAAGAGGATGCAGTCATGGCTGAAACAACAGAGCAGACCGCACCGGAACAAACTGGCTCTGTGCAGCCGACAGAATCGGATTTTTCCTTTCAGTATCAGCTTTTAAGCCGCCTGCGTTCCGACTGTGATTATTTTTTAGGAGCGGGGCAAAGAAATGAAACGCATTTATGGGCAGGGAGTGTGCAATCGCAGATTTCTAAAATGCGGGAGTTGTACGATGCCGTGCCTGAAAAACCGGAATGGCTGACAGAGCAGGACATAGAACGCTATGAAAAACAAATGGCGGCATTGGAAACAGAAGCCGCCAGCGTGGACACAGCCATAAGCTCTGAACCGGATTCAACGATGCCTGTGCTTGATGAGGAAGAAATCTCCGACCTTGTGGATGTGGTTCTGTGTGCGGACGATGTGACGCCGGATACGGGGGAATGGCTGCGGGAACTCTGTGATTTCTTTCAGGGCGGCCATAAGCAGGCCACCAAGGCAAACGCGCTGAAAGCCTTTTATCATAACGTGGACACCGACTACATCACACTGGCAGGCGACCATCTTCATATCACCGGCACGGATACCGGGCTTGATTTTGAGACAGAGGGACAGCTATTTTCCTTTGAATATGGAGAACTGGCAGACCATATTGACCGACTGATCCTCCATGGTGTGTATCCGTACAGCGCCGAGGACAGTATGCTGGATGACTATGAAATTCCAGATGAAGCGGATGAAAGGAACGGCGTACAAGACGAGGAAACGGAAGAAAATCTGGCGGAGATGGAACCGACCTTTACCGGCGGAGAACAGACGGAGGACATCACACCGCCTGCCCAGCCGGAAAACCGTCAAATTACCCTGTTCGATTTTGTACCGCTGTCAGATACCTATGAGGACACGGGCGGCGGAGATAATGACAACCTGATAGACCAGAACACGACCGAGCCGGAGCCGCTCCCGTTCCAAGAAGGCGACCGCATCTATTATCGTGACAGGGTATATGAAGTCCTGAAATTCCTGCATGATGGTCATACGGTGGAAATCGGGGAAGTTTCCCAGCTTCAGAACCTCGCCGGGTTCAAAATCCGGGAGCGTGTGCCGGTATCAGAGATTGCAGACTGCAAGCTGCTGAAGAACAGCTATACAGAGGGCGAAATTGCGGAAATGGTGGTCAATGCCGTTCAGAGCGGCGACAATTCAGAGGAAACCCAAGGCACCCTGAAAGCCGCCCTGCAAGTAAATCAGGCGAATGATGGTTATGTTGAGACGATCATGCAGGATTTTGATACCCGTACAAGGAACGGCGGATTGAATTACCGCTTTTCCGAGGAACACCATCTTTACGACGGCGGCGCAAAAACCAAGTGCAGGAACAATATTGCTGCAATCCGTCTGCTGAAAGAATTGCAGTCGCAAGGGCGTATAGCGACCGCAGAGGAACAGATTACCCTTGCCCGGTTTGTGGGCTGGGGCGGCCTTGCAAACGCCCTGACGCCGGGGAAACCGGGCTGGGAAAGCGAATACGAGGACATAAAAAGCCTGCTGACAGAGGAAGAATTTCAGTCGGCACAGGAAAGCACCCTTACTGCCTACTATACCGAGCAGAGTGTCATCCGCCATGTCTACCATGCGCTGGAACGGTTCGGCTTTCGGGGAGGCAACATCTTAGACCCCGCCATGGGAACCGGCAACTTCTATTCCGTGCTGCCGGAGCGCATGGAAAACTCCAAGCTGTACGGTGTGGAGTTGGATACCGTCTCCGGGGCAATCGCAAGGCAGCTCTACCCGGAAGCAGAGATTCAGGTCAAAGGTTTTGAGCAGACCAGCTATCCTGACCATTTTTTTGATGTGGTCATCGGCAACATCCCGTTCAATTCCATCCGGGTGGACGATCCCCGGTATAACCGGCACAACTTCCGTATCCATGATTATTTTCTGGCAAAGTCGCTGGATCAGGTGCGGCCGGGTGGTATTGTGGCGGTCATCACTTCCAAATACACCATGGACAAGGCGAATTCCAAGGTACGCCGGTATCTGGCGCAGCGTGCGGAGCTTTTAGGGGCAATCCGGCTCCCAAACAATGCGTTCAAACAGGTGGCGGGAACAGAGGCCACCACGGACATTCTCTTTCTGCAAAAGCGGGAACGGGAAATCGTGCCGGACGAGGATAACAGCCCATGGATTTCCATAGAGGAAACCGAGGATGGACTCCCGCTCAATACTTACTTTGTCGAACACCCGGAAATGGTACTGGGCGAAATGGTGTTTGACGAGAGTATGTTTGGCAACGAGAAAACCACCGCCTGCCATCCCATCCCCGGCGATGACTTAAACGAGCGGTTGGAACGGGCGGTGTCCTATCTGGAGGGAGAGTACCACGAGGCCACATCAGAGTATGCCGAAGAAAAAGGCGTGTTAAAGGCTTCCCTGCCCGCCGATCCTGCGGTAAGGAATTTTAGTTTCACCGTAGTGGATGACGCCATCTATTTTCAGGAAAATTCCCGGATGTACTTACAGGACATCACTGGCAGAAAAGCGGAACGTATCCGTGGCATGGTGGAGATTACCCATGCTGTCCGAGCCTTGATTGACTTCCAGAACCAGCAGTCGGGGGAACTGCCCACAGCAGAATATGAAAGTAATCTGCAAGAGCATATCCGCCGCTTGAACACGGTTTATGACCGTTTCGTAAAGGATTACGGTTATCTCAATTCCTATGGCAACGTGATTGCCTTTTCACGGGACTCCAACGCTCCCCTCCTGCGCTCCATTGAAAAAGAGAGCAAGACAGAAAAAGGCGTGTTTGAGAAGTCCGCCATGTTCCATAAGGCGACCATCAAGCCGAAAACGATGCCCAAGGCGGTGTTTTCCGCAGAGGAAGCCTTGAAGGTATCCTTAAATGTCAAAGGCAGGGTTGATCTTGCCTATATGTCGTGGCTGTATCAGATGCCGGAGGGCAGAAAGGCCACGCCGGAGGAAATCATAGCAGAACTGGGGGACGCCATTTACCAAGACCCGGATGAATATAGTGGGAACCCGCTCTCCGGCTGGCAGACCGCCGGGGAATATTTAAGCGGCTATGTCAAGGATAAGCTGACCACCGCCATGTTAAGGGCGGAGGAAGAACCGGAACGGTTCAGCCGGAATGTGGAGGCGCTAAAGACCGTGCAGCCGGAACCGCTGACCCCGCAGGACATCAGTTTTTCTCTGGGAACGCCATGGATACCGCTGGACGTGTATCAGGACTTCATGTATGAGACATTCAAAACAGCCGATTACAACCAGAGTGGACGGTACGCCGTGGAGCTGGAATTTTCCAAATTCAGCAGCGCCTACTTTATTTCAAGCAAGGGCGTAGAGAAAGACTCCGTGACCGTCAACCAGACCTATGGAACCGGACGAATGAACGCCTATGAGATATTGGAAGCGTCCTTAAATCTCCGCTTTGTGGAGGTAAAGGACAGGGTGGACTATGTGGACGAAAACGGCGAGGATAAAGTCAGATATGTCCTGAACAAAAAAGAAACCATCCTTGCCCGTGAGAAACAGGCGCAGATCAAGTCGGAATTTGAACGCTGGCTGTTTGCCGACCCGGAGCGCGGCGCAAGGCTGACAAAACTCTATAATGATAAATTCAACAATCTCCGTCCCCGTGTCTATGATGGTTCCGACCTTGCATTCCCGGATATGTCGGATGATATAGCCTTGCGAACCCATCAGCGGGATGTAGTCGCCCACGGGCTTTATGGGGACGGCAATCTGCTGATGGCCCATGAGGTAGGCGCCGGAAAGACTTACGCCGCCATCGCCTTAGCCTATGAACTGAAACGGCTGGGCAAGGTGCATAAACCGCTGTTTGCCGTCCCCAACCATCTGGTGGGACAATGGGCGGACGCTTATATGGAACTGTACCCCAACGCCAATATTTTAGTGGCGGAGAAAAAGGACTTTGAAAGGAAGAACCGCCGCCGCTTTGCCGGGAGGATTGCTGCCGGTGATTATGATGCCATCATTATGGCGCACTCCAGCTTTGAACTGATCGGGCTGTCCAGAGAACGCCAGCTTGCGGCTATACAGACAGAACTTGACGCCGTGACTGACGCGATCAGTGAGCAGAAAGCGAAAAGCGATAAGGACTGGTCCCTCAAGCAGATGCAGATATTCCGCAGGAACCTGCAATTCCGCTATGACCACCTATTCAACGCGGAAAAGAAAGATGATGTCATCAACTTTGAGGAACTGGGTGTGGACGCCCTGATTGTGGACGAAGCCCACGCTTATAAGAACAATTTTTCCTACACAAAAATGAGGAACGTGGCTGGTGTCAGCGGTGCAAGCAGCCAGCGGGCAATGGATATGCACCAGAAATGCCAGTACATCAATGAGATCAGCGGCGGCAAGGGAGTGATTTACCTGACAGGAACGCCGGTAAGCAATTCAATGGCGGAACTGTATGTCCTGCAAAAGACCTTGCAGCCGCAGGAACTGGAACGGCGCGATCTTCTGATGTTTGATGAATGGGCGGGAACTTACGGCAAGGTGGTGTCCTCTCTTGAAATCAAGCCGGAGGGCAATGGCTACCAGATGAAGAACCGCTTTGCACAGTTCCATAATCTGCCGGAACTCATGAGTATGTTTGCCATGATTGCGGACATCAAAACGGCGGATATGCTGGACTTGCCCACACCAAAGCTGAAAACAGGCGGGGTACAGGTAGTCAAGACCGCCTGTACCCCGGAGCAGAAACGGATCGTCATGGAACTGGCGGAACGGGCGGAGAATATCCGAAACGGAAACGTGGACAGCAGCGAGGACAATTTCTTAAAGCTGACCCACGAGGCCCGCCTGCTCTCCACTGACCCAAGGGCATTAGACGATTCCCTGCCGGATGACCCTGACACCAAACTCAATGTATGCGCCCGGAACGTGGCACAGATATACCATGATACGGCGGAACAAAAACTGACCCAGCTTATCTTCTGTGACCAAGGCACACCCAAATATGACGGCACATTCAATTTTTACGAAGCGACCAAGACGGCGCTGCTTGCACAGGGCGTAAAACCAGAGGAAATCGCCTTTATCCATGACGCCAAGACAGATGTACAGCGGGAACAGTTATTTGAAAAGGTCAAAAATGGGGAAATCCGTATCCTGATGGGCAGTACCGAGAAGATGGGAACCGGTATGAATGTGCAGAATAAGCTGATTGCCCTCCATCATCTCGATGTAGTGCCTTTCCAGGTAGCCTACGCTGTTTCTATTCATAAGGCACAGGGGTTGGAGTATGATTCTGTTAAAATTGTCATAACAAACGAAACCGAGGAGAGAATCACACATAATATTTTTTACACGGCGATTACTCGGGCAAAAAGTGCATTAAAAATCTACTGGAGTCCAGAGACGGAGCAATCTGTTCTCAGCCGTCTTGAGGCTAAGGATTCAAATCGAGATGCTCACTTGTTGGCATTGCTCTCGTCACTAGAGATGAAAAGATAAGCCTTTACCTAATTCTTAAGATCGCCACGGATTCTGTGTAAACGGTCAAACACGATGCAAGTGGAACAAATTGTCCAAAGAAATTAGAGCTGTTTTCGTGGAGCCATTTTGGAGTGGAATCCCCGTTTTGCAAATAAAATTTTATACTATGCACATATTTTCTCAGCAGCATACTTTCCGAGCATTTCATTAAATTTATGATAGACAAGCTTGTTATCGCAATTTCAGAGAATTTGATAGTAATAAGTAAAGGAGTTGACAGTATGTTTTTAAAGCAAACAAGAATTAACAGCTTATCTCATTTGGCAAGCTTACCGCCTGAGGCAAAACTCAAAATATGTATTCATGATGTATCACGTTTTCCAGATAAGGTTAACAAATTTGGATTTAAGCAAGAGGATGATTCTGGCTCAACAATATTACCGGCTGCGTTTAATCGTTACTCTTTTAGAAATGCTGAACAGTATGCAACAATTGATAAATCATTACCTAAAGAAAAATATACACAGACACTATACTGGACTCGTCATGAATGGGCAGGAAGAGATGAAACGCGGGAAGTAACAGATTTTACTGATATCGTCAGAGAACGATACCATAGAGATTATCATGCGCCATTCTCTGTTAGTTTTTCACTTGTCACTAAAGAGCAGATAAAAAGTATTGTATCAGATGAAATAGTGCTGTCTCATAATAATACAGAGAAAATAATGAATACCATTAATATGTTACTTGGCCTATTTGGAGAGTGCACAATTGAAACGGATAACTCCGACCCCAATACACATACTATTCGACTTGATTGGGATATTCTCCCTAAAGGAAATTATCCTTGGGAAACAATTAAGAGGGAAATTGAAGATATTTGCAGAAACAGTAGAAGGACTCAACAACAGATGATGCTGCGCAATTGTGATGTGATAAATGAATTCAAACCTGATTTCCGCGCATATGGTCGTTCTGGATTTAGAGGATATGTTATATTCGGATTTACAACAAAGAATCTCTACATTTTAGAAAGCATTCTTCCAAATAACGCCACTTATGTTTTTGAGAACCAATGGGAAGAGCTGTCAAAGCTAACGAAAGCAGAAATACTAAATCAAGATCTGCAAAAGGCACGGATTATACATAAAGCTAATTGGGTTGCAGAATTCAATAAGCTTATGAAGGAGACTGTAGAGTAAACTTTCAAGTTTGTTTATTGGTTAAAATTTAGATTTCATTTATCGGTTTGTCTTAGATATTATTTGTGCTATAAAAAACATTTTTCCGCTATTGTCACAAAAAAAGACAACACATTTTGTGTTGTCTTTTTTTATCCACAGTTGACAGATACCCTCCATTGAGGGGCGGGGTGTTATTTAAGAGCGGAACGGTTCCAGCAGCCCCACCATATCCTCCGGCAGCGGGGCAGTCAACTCAAGCTGCCTGCCCGTGACAGGATGGCGAAGATGCAGGGCATAAGAGTGCAGCGCCGGGCGGGCAATCAGAGCGTGATCTTCCGTGCCGTAGAGCCAGTCGCCGGCCAGCGGGCAGCTGATAGCGGCACAGTGAACCCGAAGCTGGTGGGTGCGGCCTGTCTCGGGGATCAAGGCCAGCAGCGTCAGATTCCCCCGCCGCTGCAACACCTGATAGCGGGAAATGGAGGGAGCACCATCCGGGCGGATCATCCGCTTGACGATGGAGCCTTCTGCCCGACCGATGGGCAGGTCGATGATGCCGGACTCCTCCGAGGGACAGCCTACGCTAATGCCCCGATATTCCCGACAGAATTCCGGCGAGTGGAGCATTTGGCGCAGCAGGTTATGGGTGTAGCCGTTTTTGGAGACCACCATCAGCCCGCTTGTGCCCTTGTCCAGACGGTTCACAATGTGAAAGGGAACGTCCACGCCATAGCGATAGGCCAGCACACTTGGAACGGAGGGACTGTCCGGCCTACTGAGAGATGCCAGCGATACCATGCCGGCAGGCTTGTTTACCACCAGCAAGTGCTCGTCCTCGTAAACGATGTCCAGCGGCGCATCCAGCGGTACGACGGTGGCACTGGGCGGTTTCCGGTCTCCGACCTCTACGGTGATCACATCGCCGGTATACAGCACGATATTGTCCAAGGGGCGGCTGCCGTTGACTTGAATGCCGGTTTTTGTGTGAGTCAGACTGGCAAGGGCATGGGAAGAGAGCCCCAGTGACCCCTTCAGCACACTGCGGAGCTTTTTTCCGTCTTCCGACGGTGAGACGGTCCAAGAGATGGTCTGCATGACGGTAACACGCCCTTTTCCTAATTTTCTTCTTCAACCATACCACAAAAACCTAAAACTGCATAGAAAAAGCAGAGAAACTGTGGTAAACTGGTGAACATGTGGCGGAGAAAAAACGCAGCGATATACTCCGCGATAAATTTGCAACATTCAGAGGTATGCCATGCTGTTGTCCGCAGAACATCTTTCCATCAATTTTGGCTCCCGTCAGCTGCTCAGCGACGTCAATCTTTACCTAAACGAGGGGGATAAGATCGGCGTTATTGGCATCAACGGAACGGGAAAGTCCACCATGATGAAGGTGCTCGCCGGCGCACAGGAGCCGGACGGCGGCACGATTTCCCGGGATCCCAACGTGCAGGTCAGCGTCCTTTCCCAAAACCCGGTGATGCAGGATGACAATACCGTTCTTGAGCAGGTCTTTGCCAGTTTTCCCAAGGAGTTTCGCGCCCTAAACGAATATGAGGCCAAGGCCATGCTGGGCAAGCTGGGGATTGCCGATACAGAGCAGAAAATCGGCACACTGTCCGGCGGTCAGCGCAAGCGCGTTGCGCTGGCGGCAGCGTTGATTCACCCGGCGGATGTCCTAATTCTGGACGAGCCGACCAACCATCTGGATACGGACAGTGTCGTGTGGCTGGAAGATCGCCTAAAGAAGTTCCGGGGCGGCTTGATTATGGTTACCCATGACCGCTATTTTCTGGAGCGGGTGGTCAACCACATTACGGAGCTGTCCCGCGGAAAGCTCTATAACTACGAGGCCAACTACTCCAAATATCTGGAGCTCAAGACGGAGCGGCAGGAGATGGCCGAGTCCAGCGAGCGCAAGCGCCAGTCCATCCTCCGGGTGGAGCGGGAATGGATCATGCGCGGCTGCCGGGCGCGCACCACCAAGAGTAAGGATCGCGTGCAGCGCTACGAGGACATGAAGGGACAGTCTGCCCCGGAGACGGACGATTCTGTTGCGCTGGCGGCGGCCTCCAGCCGTCTGGGCAAGAAAATTATCGAGCTGGACAACGTCAGCAAGGCGTTTGGACAGCGAAACGTTCTCAGCCATTTCACCTATCATTTGCTGCGGAATGACCGCATCGGCATCGTGGGCCACAACGGCGTGGGAAAATCTACGCTTCTGCGGCTGGTTGCCGGCGAGCTGAGGCCGGACAGCGGCGAGGTGGACATTGGCTCCACCGTGAAAATTGGCCACTTCTCGCAGGAGGGCCGGGAACTGGATCTTGACCAGCGGGTGTATGATTTTATCCACGACATCGCGGATGAGGTGCGCACCGATGAGGGAACCTTTACCGCCAACCAGATGATGGAGCGGTTCCTGTTCCCCGGCGATTTGCAGTCTCAGCCCATCGGGCGGCTTTCCGGCGGCGAACGGCGGAGACTCTATCTTCTGTCCATTTTGATGACGGCGCCCAATGTGCTGCTGCTGGACGAACCGACCAACGATTTGGACGTGACGACGCTCTCCATTCTGGAGGACTATTTGCAGAGTTTTCCCGGCCCAATTCTGGCGGTCTCCCATGATCGATTCTTTTTGGACAAGCTGGCCGAGTCCGTGTTTGAAGTGCGGGACGGCGGTGAGGTGCTGCGCTATACCGGCAACTGGAGCGATTGGGAGAAAAAGCGCCGGGAGGAATTGAATCCTGCTGTGGAAAAGCCCAAGGTCTCCACGGAAAAGCCACGGGAAAAGAAGCTGAAATTTACCTATAAAGAGCAGCAGGAGTTTGACCGGATCGACGGGGATCTTGCCGCGCTGGAAGAACAGCTTAAGACCTGTCAAGCAGCGCAGGGGCGCTGCGGCAGCGACTATGAAAAGCTGCAGGAGCTGACGGAACAGCAGATGCTCTTGCAGACGCAGCTGGAGGAAAAGACGGAGCGCTGGGTCTATCTCAATGAGCTGAAAGAAAAGATCGACGCGCAGGATTAAGCAGAATGAAATAGAAAAGCGTGCGGAAAATTCCGCACGCTTTTTTTATAATCTGTCCGCTTTGCTTTCCGCGTACCAAAAGTTGTAGGTCTGGCGGTAAAACAAGGCGGTTTCCTCAGTGTGGCAGACCATCCGAACTTGAAGAATCTCCGGGTGCGCGTCCAGCTCCTCCATAATGGCCTTCTCGGCAACGGTTGCCGCCAAAGCCACAGGATAACCGAAAACCCCGGTGGAGATGGAGGAAAAGTCCACCGTCTTAATGCCATGACTTGCAGCCAGCGCAAGGGAAGTGTGATAGCAGGAGGCCAGCGCTGCGGCTTCGCCCTGCTCCCCTCCGCGCCAGACGGGGCCTACTGTGTGGATGATATATTTTGCCGGCAGGCGATAGCCCGGTGTCAGCTTGGCCTGTCCCGTGGGGCAGCCGTGAAGCGTGCGGCACTGCGCCAGAAGCTCCGACCCGGCCGCACGGTGAATGGCGCCATCCACGCCGCCTCCGCCCAAAAGCGTTTCATTGGCGGCGTTAACAATGGCCTCCGCATGGGAGAGCGTCAGATCTCCCACGATGACGTCAAACCGGCGGCTCATGCGTTCAGATACTCCCGGCACTTTTTCCCGGCGTCAGCGGCCAGTTTCGCCTCGTCCACGGTGACAAGATGCCCGTCCTTCACGACGATTTTACCGGTGACGATGGTCATGTCCACGGCACCCCGGAGTCCTACCGTGCCGAGGACGGACTTGGGGTCGTACATGGCGCCAACCAGCTCCAGCCGCCGGGTATCCACCAAAAAGAGATCCGCACATTTGCCCACGGAAAGCTCTCCGATGTCATCCCGGCCCAAAAGGCGGGCGCTGCCCCGGGTGGCCATTTTCAAAACATCATAGCCGCTGGGGGCGTCGGCACTGGAATTGAGCCGGTGCAAAAGGTAACACACCCGCAGCTCTTCCATGAGGGAAGAGCCGTCGTTGGAGGCGGAGCCGTCCACCGCCAGGCCCACGGGAACGCCCAGCTTCAGCATTTCCGGAACCCGTGCCACGCCGGAGGCCAGCTTCATATTGGAGATGGGACAGTGGGCGATGCCGGTGCCGGTGCGGGCAAGCTCCCGCAGCTCCTCATCGTTAAAGTGAATGCCGTGGGCATACCAGACGTCCCGGCCAGTCCAGCCGACAGATGCCATATATTCCAGAGGACGCATCTTGTAGTGCGCCAGCGTGTAGTTTTCCTCGTCACGGGTTTCTGCCACATGGGTGTGCAGCCGCACCTGGTACTGCCGGGCGAGCTTTGCGCTTTCCTGCAGCAGTTCCCGGCTGACGGAGAAGGGGGAGCAGGGAGCCAGTGCAACCCGGTGCATGGAGCCAAAGGACGGATCGTGGTAGGCTTCAATACAGCGGGCGGAATCCTTCAGAATTTCGTCCACGCTCTGCACCACGCTGTCAGGCGGCAGGCCGCCATCTTTCTTGGAAAGATCCATGCTGCCCCGGGAGGCGTGGAACCGAATGCCAACCTCATCTGCCGCTGCAAACTGGGCGCCCATGAGATCGCCGGCGTCCTTCGGAAACACATAGTTGTGGTCGAAACAGGTGGTGCAGCCATGCTTCAAAAGCTCGCCACAGCCGGTGAGGGTAGACAGTCGAATGACGTCGGTGTCCAGTCCCTTCCAGATTTCATAAAGCGTAGTCAGCCAGTCGAACAGCTCCAGATTTTGAACCTGAGGCAGGTTGCGCGAGAATACCTGATAGAGGTGGTGGTGGGTATTGACAAGACCGGGATAGGCTGCAAAATGGGTACCGTCCAGCACGGTGTCTGCGGTTTTTTCAAGATTTGGCCCGATGGAGCAAATGATGCCATTTTTAATAAATAGATCAACCTTTTCACGAACGGAATCCTGGTCGTCACAGGTGACAAGGGTATTCAGATTTTTGATTAAAAGGGAGGACATGAGCGAAACTCCTTTCACCATTGGCTTTTTCTTTCTTACAGTATAGGAAATTCAACTGAAAAAAGCAACCGAAAACGCTGAAAAACCGGGAAAAATCCCAAAATCTGTCTTGCGGAACGGTGCGGGATATGTTACGCTTTGACAGGATGCAATACAGGAAAGGAATGGCTTTTATGCTTGACATTTTTGATATTCTTGGCCCGGTAATGGTCGGACCTTCCAGCTCCCATACGGCGGGTGCTGTTCGCATCGGCAATATGGCCCGGACACTTTTAGGCGATACCCCTGTGACAGCGCATATTGCGCTCCACGGTTCTTTCGCAGAGACGGGACAGGGACACGGCACGGACAAGGCGCTGATTGCAGGACTGCTGGGCATGAAGCCGGACAATCTGGAGATTCCCCGCAGCTTTGAAGTGGCGAAGGAACAGGGCTTGCAGTTCGACTTCAGCGAGGTGGATTTGCGGGACGCACATCCCAATACCGCCGTACTGGAAGTGCAGGATGCCGCCGGACACCACTTGAAGATGCAAGCGTCCTCCACCGGTGGCGGGCGCATTCGGGTGGACAAGCTGGATGACGTGGATGTGGGCTTCACCGGGGCGTTTAATACGCTGATCGTCCACTCGCTGGATATTTCCGGAGAGCTAGCCGAGGTGACGCGGGAGCTGTCCCGGGCCAAGATCAACATTGCGAATATGAGCCTGTGCCGTTCCCGCCGAGGCGGAACGGTGCTGATGGTGATTGAGACGGACCAGAAAATTCCCCCGGTGGCCCGGACACTGATCGAGGAGCTGCCCGGTGTGGCCAGACTGACCTATTACGAAAAGGAGACGGACTGAAATGGCTTTGGATTCCATGCAGGAAATCTTTGACAAGATTGAAAAGACCGGAAAGCCGTTCTGGGAAATTGTTCTGGATACGGATATGGATGAGCGGCAGGTGACGCGGGACGCCTCCTTTGAAAAGATGCGCAAAACCTGGAGAGCCATGCTGGAAACGGACACCACTTATCGTGCCGACAGGAAGAGCGTCAGCGGTCTTGTGGGCGGCGATGGCCGCAAGATGCGGGATTACGCGGCGGTGGGGAATACCCTCTCCGGCGGATACATCAGTGAGGTCATTTCTGTGGCGCTGTGCACCGGCGAATCCAATGCCTGCATGCGCCGGATTGTGGCAGCGCCCACGGCGGGTGCCTGCGGTGTGTTGCCGGCAGTGTTGATTCCTCTTTGGTGGCAGTATCAGATGCCGGAAGAGGAAGTGGTGAGGGCACTGTATGTGGCGTCGGGCATCGGCGCGGTGATCGGATACAAGGCCTGCCTGGCAGGCGCCTCCGGCGGCTGCCAGGCCGAGATCGGCACGGCTTCGGCCATGGCTGCGGGTGCGCTGACTGCGTTGCGTGGCGGCTCGGCGGCCCAGATCGGCAACGCGGTAGCCATGGCGCTGAAAAACCTGCTGGGACTGATCTGTGACCCGGTGGCGGGTTTGGTGGAGGTTCCCTGCGTCAAGCGGAATGTGGTGGGCGCAGTGAACGCCGTCAGCTGCGCCGACATGGCTATGGCGGGAATCGAGAGCCGCGTGCCGGTGGATCAAGTTATCGACTGCATGGGCGACGTAGGTCGGCGCATGCCGGTGGAATTCCGGGAAACGGCGCTGGGCGGCCTTGCCGCTACGCCGTTCGGACTGTCCGTCAAGCAAAAAATGAAACAGAACAAGAACTGAGATGAGATCAAAAAGTGCCTGCCGCTTCACGCGGCAGGCACTTTTTACTTTGAAAGCAATGCTTATTTTGCAAGATTGATGGTGCAGGTGCCGATGTCGTAAAACGGATTGGCTGCCGTAGGCGTTAGGTTCCCGACAACCCCCTTTTGGGAGAGCACGGAGGAACATTTGAAGCACACGGGGAGAATGGGAGCCTGCTTTTTTAGATACGTGCAAATCGTTTTCATGGCCGCAGGGCGGGAGGCGGAAGCGGCGTATTGACCGAGCATCAGATCCAGCGCAGCATCGGAATAGCCGCCGTAGTTCAAAGAACCTCCGGTACCGATTAGGGGCTGCAAGTTCCAGCCGGCGGTCAGCTTGACCTCTCCGTAATAGAGATCAAATTGCCCTGCGGCCAGCGCCGCAGTATAGTCCGCCCAGGGGAGCGACTCCACCTCAATCTTCATATCAAATCCGGAAAGTGCGGAAGCAAGGTACTTTGCCGCAGAGACCTTAAACGAGTTTTCGCTGTTGACCAGCAGAGTCAGCCGCGTCGTTTTTCCGGTGTTGTATCCGGCATTTGTCATGGCCGTTTCAAAGGCGGCGTAAGCGTAATCTGTGGCCAGCGCCGTCGGGTATTCGGCACAGACCGGGGAAACGGGAAACTGAGCGGCCTTGGCGTGGCCAGAGAGATACGCACTGACGATGGTCTCCCGGTCAATCCCCAGCCCCAGCGCCTGCCGAAGAGCCGGATCGGCAAGAACGGCGTTTTTCGTGTTGAAACCGAGATACTGCAAAATGGGTGTGTCTGCGTCATAAAAATCAAAGCTACCGGTGGCACTGACGGGATTGGTTCCGGTCAGATCGGCGGAAATAAGCTGAACCCCATGGGAAGTAAATTGGAAACGGCTGGAATCTTCATCCTGGCAGGAGACCAGAGAAATGCGTTTGATCGGCTGGGTACTGCCCCGCCACCAGGAGGAGTTCGTGCTGAGATAGGTGCCGCTGTCGTCCGTTACCAGCGTGTATGGCCCCGTACCAACGGGGACGGTATTTTCCTGGGTGCCGGACTTGACAATGGGAATATCCAGAAGGGCGGGAAGCCCTGCATTGGCCTGATTTAATACGGCGATCACAGCTCCGTTTGCTGCGGAAAATGAAGCGACGCAGGCAAGACGGGCGCGGTAACGGTCACTGACCTGTGCCCGCTGCAATGTGGCAGCCACGTCGGCGGGGGTCAGGGCGGAGCCGTCGGAAAAGGACACACCGGAGCGAAGGGTAAACGTCCAGGTCAGCGATGCGGCGTCGTAGCTTGCGGCAGAGCAGAGCGATCCCTGCGGCTCCAGATTCCCGTCCAGTTCGTAAAGCCCTTCATACAGAAGAGCCGCCACCGTTTGCTGCGCCCCATCCGCACAGGTAATGGGGTCCAGCGTTTGGGAGGCGTAATAAGGCAGAGCAAAAGAAGAGGGAAGCGCACGGCTTTCCTCGGACTCCTCGGAAGAGGTAGATGCGTCACCAGAAACGTCCGTATCCAGCGCTTCAGAGCCGGTGGAATCCTGCCAGCAGCCGGTGAGCAGCAGAACTGGCAGCAAGAGGGCCGCAACAAGGTGGAAAAGACGATGCTTTTTGATCATTTGCTCGCTCCTTCGTCCAAAGATTTCCGGGCAATCAGTGCAATCTGCGCACCCCGGGCGTTGCCCATCTTCCGATGGGACCAAAACCATTCCGGATGGCATGCTGTGCAAAGACCGCACATATCAATATGCGCCGGCAGGACGCCGGCACGCAGCAGCCATTCCCGGTTGAGCCCGGCCAGATCGACGTGCCATTTGGCACCTCTGTGTTCCAGATAGCCTTCCGCCTTTGCACCCAGTGCGCGCCGCATGGCCTCCGGCACATCATCGTCGGTTTCAAAGCAGCAGGAAGCGATGGATGCGCCGATGGCTGTCACCAGATTTTCCGGACGGGAGCCAAAACGGGCGTGCATGGTCTCCACAGTTTTTTCGACAATCCCTGCGGCACAGCCGCGCCAGCCCGCGTGGGAGGCGCCAACGGCGCCGCTGATCGGGTCGTGAAGCAGCAGGATGCCGCAGTCAGCGGAAAAAACAACCAACGGAAGATCCGGTTCATTTGTCACCAATGCGTCTGCCGTGTAGTCCCGCTTGGCGTATAATCCCTTGCCTGCGTCGGCGGAGGTACAGACACGGACGGTGGTTTCGTGAATCTGCTTGGAGAGGACGACCCGGTGGTCATCCACACCGATACAGGCGCAGAAGCGCCAATAATTTTCACGGACAGCATCGCTGTCATCACCACGACCTACGCCTAGATTCAACGTGTCGAAAGGCGCGGCGGACACGCCGCCCAAACGGGTGGAAAAGCCATGAGCGATCCCCGGCTGTGCGTCCAACAGGGGAGAAGTGAGATACACCAGTTCATTTTGCTGACGGGTGATAAACGGCATAGATGTGTCCTTTCAAATAACCGCCCCCGCCCTCCGGCAGGAGAACGGGGGCGGTATTGTTTCATGGAATTTTAGATACGTTTACAGGTCGGGGTGATAATCCTTGCAGGTGCACTTTTTCCACTTCAGACCGCTACCGCAAGGGCAGGGATCGTTGCGGCCGATCTTGACAACGCGGGTGGGCTGCTTTTTCGGTGCAGTGCCGTCACCGCCCACATTTTCCACCATGCCCTTGGCCACGCGTTCCCGCTTGACTTCTTCGTCCTTCTTGACATGGACGGAGAACATCCGGCGAACCGTCTCGGCTTGAATGGCGGAGATCATTTCCTCAAACATGGACAGGGATTCCTGCTTGTAGGCGATGATGGGATCGGTGTTGGCATAGGCCCGCAGGCGAATGCCCTGCTTCAGATCGTCCATGGCGTCGATGTGATCCATCCAGTATTCATCGACAACCCGGAGCATAATCACGCGCTCCAACTCCCGCATGATGGGAGTGGTAATCTCGGCCTCCTTGTCACCGTAAGACTTTTCGGCTGCCTCGGTGAACATGGACACGAAGTCCTCCTGGGTCTTTTCACCGATGGTATCCTCGTCAAACTTGAAGGTGTATTTGGGCCAGTACAGGCCGTCCAACGTGCGCATCATGTCCCGGAAGTCCTGCAGATCCAGAGACTGCTTTTCGCCGAAGGCGGCAGCCACATCGTCGGCAAGAACGGTGCGCATCATGCTGAGGATGTTCTCCCGCATATCCTTGCCGTCCAGAACCTCTTTGCGCTGGGTATAGATGATCTCGCGCTGCTTGTTCATGACGTCGTCGTATTCCAGAACGGATTTACGAGACTGGAAGTTCCGGGATTCCACGGTGGTCTGGGAGTTTTCAATGGCCTTGGTCAGCATCTTGCTCTCAATGGGGGTGTCCTCGTCCAGAGCGACCTTCTCCATCATATTCTGGATGCGGTCACCGCCGAACAGGCGCATCAGATCGTCTTCCAGAGAGATATAGAACCGGGTCTCGCCGGGATCGCCCTGACGGCCGGCACGGCCACGGAGCTGATTGTCGATTCGACGGGAATCGTGGCGCTCAGTGCCGATGATAAACAGGCCGCCGGCTTCCCGAACTTTGTCTGCCTCGTCCTTAATTTCAACCTTGTGGGCTGCAAGACGCTCGGCAAACAGCTTGCGGGCATCCAGAATTTCCTGGTTGTCGGTTTCGGCATAACCGTTGGCCTCGGCAATCAGCTCGTCGGAAAGGCCGGCTTTGCGCAGATCGGCAGTGGCCATATACTCGGCGTTGCCGCCCAGCATAATATCGGTACCACGGCCAGCCATGTTGGTGGCCACGGTGACGGTGCCCAGTTTGCCGGCCTGGGCAATGATCTCTGCTTCCTTCTCGTGGTTCTTGGCGTTGAGCAGATTGTGCTGGATGCCTTCGCGGGACAGCAGAGCGGACAGCGCCTCGTTCTTTTCAATGGAGACCGTGCCGACCAGAACCGGCTGACCCTTTTCGTGGCACTCCTTGATCTGGGCGATCACCGCGCGGTACTTGGCCGCTTCTGTCTTATACACCACATCGTGGTGGTCATTGCGCTGATTGGGACGGTTGGTGGGAATCTCGATAATGTCCAGATCATAGATGGTTGCAAATTCTTCCTGTTCGGTCATCGCCGTGCCGGTCATGCCGGAGAGCTTGTCGTACAGGCGGAAATAGTTCTGGAAGGTGATGGTGGCCAGCGTCTTGTTTTCGCTGTTGACGGACACATGCTCCTTGGCCTCGATGGCCTGGTGCAGACCGTCAGAATAGCGGCGGCCGAACATCAAACGACCCGTAAACTCGTCGACAATGATGACCTCGCCGTCCTTGACGACATAGTCAATATCCCGCTTCATCACGCCGTGGGCCTTGATGGCCTGGTTGATGTGGTGGGAGAGGGTGGAGTTTTCGGAGTCGGACAGGTTTTCCAGATGGAAGAACTCCTCCGCCTTGGCAATGCCGTTGGCGGTGAGCATGGCGGTCTTGGCCTTTTCATCCACGATATAGTCGGCCTCTTCGTTGACGTCGTCCTCTTCCTTGTTGTCAACCTCGGCCACCACACGCTTTTTCAAGCGGGAGACGAACATCTCTGCCATGTCGTAAAGCTGGGTGGACTTATCGCCCTGACCGGAAATAATTAGGGGGGTACGGGCCTCATCAATCAAGATGGAGTCCACCTCATCCACGATGGCAAAGGAGTGCCCGCGCTGAACCAGCTCGTTGGCGTAGATGCACATATTGTCACGCAGATAGTCAAAGCCCATCTCGTTGTTGGTGCCGTAAGTGATGTCGGCAGCATAGGCATCCTGACGCTCCTTGGTGGTCAAGCCGTGAACAATCAGACCCACCTTCAAGCCGAGGAAACGGTAGACCTTGCCCATCCACTCGGAGTCGCGCTTTGCCAGGTAATCGTTGACCGTGACAATGTGGACGCCATTGCCGGCAAGTGCATTCAAATAGGCGGGGAGTGTGGCAACCAGGGTCTTGCCTTCACCGGTCTTCATCTCGGCGATACGGCCTTGATGCAGTACGATGCCGCCGACAATCTGAACCCGATAGGGGCGCATGCCCAAAACACGATCTGCAGCTTCCCGGGCGGCTGCAAAGGCCTCCGGCAGTAGTTCGTCCAGTGTCTCACCCTGTGCAAGGCGGCCCTTGAATTCCTCCGTCTTGCCGCGAAGTTGCTCGTCCGTCAGCGCCTTAAACTCATCCGACAGCGCCTCGACCTTGTCGGCAATGGGGTAGATTGCCTTCAGCTCACGGGAGCTGTAATCACCGAAGATTTTTTTCATCAGACCCATGGTACTTGAAACATCCTTTCTGAAAACCCGACCCGAACGGGACGGATTGAAAATCCTTTATTAAATAGGTAGACATACTCAAAACAAGTGTAGCATAGCACAACTCGAAAGGGAATGCAAAGAAAAAACATCTATTCCGGAAAAAGTTCACACTTTGGAAAAAAACGGGCAAAAAAACGTTTGGCTCTCTGTATAGAATGACCGCATCAGAATGTGAACGTACCGCTGCCGCACCGGCGTACGCACCCGGTAATGGTCAGGGCGGTAAAGGTACCGTTTTCCATCGCTGCGCACACTTTGATTACGCCGCCGGGCTGCCGCAGGGAAATCTCGGAGGTCGCGGATTCTTTGCGGGCGTGATTGGCTTGATCCGCGGTATAGGCGCCGATGGCGGCGGAGCCGCTGCCGCAGCCGGATTCCCACACGGCACTGCCGGTGGAGGCCACGTAGACCAGCGGAGCAAACGAAGAGGCTACCGCATCGTAAAGCAGAATGCCGCAGGCGTCTGTATGCAGACGCTCGCACAGCACCGAAAACTGCGGACGAATCATGGCCTCCACTTCCTCACGGGACAGCTCGCCGGTGGAGACGATGCAGTGGGTGATGCCGGGAAACTCCACCAGATCGGCATACACACGGCGCTTCAATTCCAGCGGCAGAGCCACGGAATTGCGGATGGAGACTGGCAGGGGCATGGCAACCGTGCCGAAAAAACCGCCCTCCGCCCGATGCTCCAGATTGCAGCGCAGTACGCCGCGAACCCCGGAGACCTCCAGCGGGACGCTGCCGCCAAAGCAGATTCCTCCATGCGCAGCAGCGCCCGTTTCCGACAGATATGCCGCGGCGGACATGGTGGCATTGCCGCAGAATTCTCCACCCATCATCTGAAGCCTAACAGCGGCTCCGGAAAGGGTGGGTGTTTCCAGAAAGCCGACCTGCTCCACATCGGGCAGCTGCGCCATCAGAGCATTGGCCGCTGCTGCCTGCTGAGCGCGGGGAACCGGCGACGTGACAAGCGCCGTGATATTTTTGGTAGGGTCATAAACAACATAACTCAGATTCACGAGACCGATGCCTCCTCAAAAAATTAATTTAGTATAGCACTGCGACGGAAAAAAGTCACGAAAAAACGCGCAGTTCATTTGAACCACACGTTTTTAGGGTTCCCGATTGTCCAGTAGCATCTGAATCCGGCTTTTTACCATCACATCGGAGCCGCTGGCGTCAAAGTCCACACTGACCAGCTGCATATTGTTCAGTTTCCGCTGCAAGCTGGCGTATAAGCCCCGCCCGCACACATGGCTGGGCAGACAGCCGAAGGGCTGGGCACAGACGGCCTTTTTGCAGCCCGCCTGTGCCCAGGCGGCAAGCTCGGCTGTGATTAGCCAGCCGTCGCCGATGGTGCAGGAAAAGGGAACGAACCCGGCAGACGCGGCCTTGAACGCCTGGAAGGGCGGCAAGGCAGTGAAGCCCACACGCAGCATGGTGGAAATCATCTGGCGCTGAACGCTAGATACATAGCGCATCAGCAACC
Source organism: Oscillibacter sp. (assembly GCA_022652815.1). Lineage (GTDB taxonomy): Bacteria > Bacillota > Clostridia > Oscillospirales > Oscillospiraceae > Oscillibacter. Next base: position 3,957 of record JALCRR010000026.1, on the reverse strand, counting down.
TAAATCCCAGTCGCTCCCAGAGCGGACCCTCGGCAAGGTGGGTGTCCATATAATAAAGCACGTACCAGGAAAAACCGTTGACGCAGACCTGACAGCCTTTTTCCCGGAGATATTGTTCCAAATTCCAGTTTCCAAGATGACAGTATTTGATGTACAGCTCGCCCACGATTGCCACTGGCTGCACCGGCCTGTCCACACGGGAAAGTGTCTTGAAGTCAGCGGCAATTTCCCGGCAAGTATGTTTTGTGGCCCTGGCGGAAAGGCCGGAGTTTCGGCGCAGGCTTTCCGCTAGCCGGAAAAGCCACCGCTGCCGAAGCGCTTCGGCACTGCCCGGTACGGCTTCAAAAGGCTCCGTCTGGTTTTTTAGCAGCATCAGTTCATCGCCGAAGATTACCGCCGCCAAAGCCCGGCGGATCATGGTGACCGTGATGGGCAGGCCAATTTCCCGGTCAATGCCCAGCACATTCAAAGATAGTAGGGCAACCCGGGAAAAGCCCGCTGTGTCCAGCGAGCGGCGCAGAACGTGCAGATAGTTGGAACCCCGGCAGGCGTCCCCTGCTTGAGGGAGCATGACAACGGTGCGCGTAGGATCGTACCGGCCGGAGCGCAGGGCGGTGATGACCTGTCCGGTAATCAGCACGCAGGGATAGCACATATCATTGTGGGTGTTGCGCAGACCAACGTCGGAAATACCGTCCTCTTGATCGAGAACGACTGCGTGATAGGAAGCGGATTCAAAGGCCCAGCGCAGCAGAGGAAAATGGGCATCCAGCATGGCGGGAATCAAAAGTGTGCGGGGTGTTTTTAAGGAGTGGGCAGTCAAGAACAGATCACCTCACTTTTCCACCATTGTAAGCCCACCGTCCAACACAGACAACAAAAATTAGACAACAAATGGAAACGAATTGTAAACGTTCCATCAAAGCGGCTTGCTCTGTATGCGGATTTGTGTTAAAATTTTTGACAGAAATACTGCGGCGGAGCGGACCGCCGATCTTAAATCTGCAAGGAGGACGTTCTATGAAACTCAGCTTTTTCGGCGCCGACCAATGCGTAACAGGCAGCTGCCACTGCATTGAGGCAAACGGCAAGAAAATTTTGGTGGACTGCGGACTGCAGCAGGGGCGCGACGAGGTTTCCAACGCGGAGTTCCCGTTTGCTCCCGGCACGGTGGACTATGTGCTGGTGACCCATGCGCATATTGACCACACGGGCCGCATTCCCATGCTGATTAAGCAGGGATTCCAGGGCGAGATTCTCACCACCCGCTTGACCGGAGATTTGATGAAGGTCATGCTGCTGGATTCTGCCCACATTCAGGAGCAGGATGCCGAGTGGAAAAACCGCAAGGGCGAACGTTCCGGCGCTCCCCACGTCGAACCGCTCTATACCATTCAAGACGCCCAGCGTGTGGATGAATTTCTGAAAACCTGCGATTACCATGAAAAGGTTCAGCTGTGCGAGGGCGTCAGCGTGGAATTTGTGGACGCGGGACATCTTCTGGGCAGCGCCTCCATTATCATGACCATCACGGAAAACGGCGTGACTAAGACCATTGTGTTTTCCGGAGATCTGGGCAATATCAACCAACCGATCATCCGCGACCCGTCCCATCTACCCGGCGCGGATTATGTGGTGATGGAGTCTACTTACGGCGACCGCAACCACGACGCTGTGTGGAGCTACACGGATGATCTGGCGCAGATTATCGACGAGACTATGGCAAAGGGCGGAAATGTCATCATCCCCTCCTTTGCAGTGGGCCGTACGCAGGAGCTTCTGTATTTTATCCGGGAGATCAAAGACAAGCACATGGTAAAGTCCAACCCGGATTTTGCCGTGTATATTGACTCTCCGCTGGCAAAAAAGGCAACCACCATCTTCACCGGCAACCTCCATGGCTATCTGGACGAGGATGCCCTAAAGCTGGTGGCTGACGGCACGCATATGTTCAACTTCACCAATCTGCGCATGACGGAGACGATGGAGGAGTCCAAGGCGCTGAACGAGGATCGGACACCCAAGGTCATTATCTCCGCTTCCGGCATGTGCGACGCAGGACGTATTCGCCATCATTTGAAGCACAATCTGTGGCGCCCGGAATGCTCGGTCGTGTTTGTGGGCTATCAGGGCGAGGGGACGCTGGGTCGCCACCTGCTGGAGGGCGCAAAGTCTGTTAAGATGTTCGGCGAAGAAATTGCCGTCAAGGCAAAGATCGTCAACTATACGGGACTTTCCTCCCACGCAGACCGGGATCATCTGATCTCCTGGATTGCCGATTTCAAGGAACCCAAGCCCCAGCACGTTTTTGTGGTTCACGGTGACCGCGAGGTGGCACCGTACTTTGCCAAGAGTGTGGAAGATCTGGGCTTCACTGCCCACGCCGCCCAGTATACCGAGGTCTGGGACCTGGCGGCATGCGCGCAGCTTGAAAAGGGCTATCTGCCGGAGCGCAAGGTCAAATCCTTCGACGGTCAGACCAAGGCGGCGCCGGCTTACGAACGGCTGGTATCGGTTACGCAGATGCTCACCGAGGCCGTCAAGAGAAGCAAAAATCGGGACAACAAGAGCCTTGCAAATCTTGCAGACCAGCTGCGCACACTGCTGGACAAATGGGAAGCATAACTTGTGGAAAAACTGCAGCTTAACAAAATTTATACCGGCACAGTAGAAGGCTATTCCAGCGAAGGCCTGGGCATCGTCCGTCTGGACGGCGCCGTGGTTTTCGTACCTCAAAGCGTTCGGGGCGAAACCGTTGATCTAAAGATCACGAAAGTGATGAAGACCTGCGCGGCGGGGGAGATTGTGAAGATTCACAATCCCTCCCCGGACCGGGCAAAGCCGGAGTGCCCGCATTACGGCGTGTGCGGCGGCTGTGATTTTCAGCACCTCGTTTACCCGGAGGAACTCCGGGCCAAGCGGCAGCGGGTGCAGGATGCCCTTACCCGTATTGGCGGCCTTGACCTTGCAGTTGAGGAGATTCTCGGCGCAAAGAATCCCATACACTACCGTAACAAGAGCCAGTATCCCGTGAGTGCGGACGGAACCATCGGCTTTTACCGGGAGCGGAGCCACAGCGTTGTCCCCATTCGGGAGTGTCTGATCGATGCGCCCCAGTCCGATGCCACAGCCCATGCCATAGGGGAGTGGATGAAGCGCTACAAGGTTTCCGGCTACGATGAAAAGACGGGCAAGGGGCTTGTGCGCCATGTATATGTCCGGGTCAATAAAAAGGGCGAGAGCCTGTGTTGCCTGCTGGTCAACGCCAAGCAGGTGCCACGGGAACCGGAACTGGTGGCTTATATCCGCGCAGCCACACCGAAAACCGTGGGCGTGGTGTTGGGCACCAACACCAGCCGGGGAAACGTGATTCTGGGCGACCGTTACCGCACGCTCTGGGGAACCAATTTTCTGATGGATACCTTGTGCGGGCTTTCCTTCAAGCTGTCCGTCCCGTCTTTTTATCAAGTGAACCGGGAGCAGGCGGAGGTCCTGTACGGAAAGGCACTAGAATTTGCCGGACTGACTGGGGAAGAAACGGTGCTGGACCTCTACTGCGGGACCGGAACCATTACGTTGTGCTTGGCCTCTCGGGCAAAGCGGGTTCTCGGCGCGGAGATCGTGCCGGAGGCCATCCGGGACGCAAAGGAAAATGCGGAGCGCAACGGAATTTCCAACGCGGAATTTTTCTGCGGGGATGCGTCCGATGTCGCAGCCAAGCTGGAAGGCGAGGGACTGCGGCCAGATGTCATTACGGTGGATCCGCCCCGAAAGGGCCTTGCCCCGGAAGTGATCACTTCTATCGCCGGCATGGAGCCGAAGCGGGTGGTGTATGTCTCCTGCGATCCGGCCACCCTTGCCCGGGACGCAAAGCTCTTTGCCGAGCAGGGTTACGCGGCGGAACGCGCCGTGGCAGTTGATTTGTTCCCCGCCACCCGGCACGTTGAGACGGTAGTA
>JALCRR010000025.1 GCA_022652815.1 Oscillibacter sp. | reverse complement strand
CCGGTTTCCGCCAATATGTCCCGTATGGACTTTTACAATGCGGAAATCTGCGACAATTTGATCGCAATGGCCCAAAAGTATGACGTGGACCCGTCCACCTTCCGCATTGAGATTACGGAAAGCGCATACATGGATAACCCCCAGCAGTTGATGGAGGCCATCAAAAAATTCAACGCTGCGGGCTTCCAGGTTTTGATGGACGATTTCGGCAGCGGGTATTCCTCTTTGAATATGCTGATGGATATTCCAGTTTCTACCTTGAAAATCGACATGGGCTTTGTCCGGGACGTGGGAAAGTCCGAACGCTCCAACAGCGTGATTACCAGCGTCATCCGCATGGCGAAGTGGCTGGAGATGACGGTGGTGGCCGAGGGCGTGGAGACCCGCACACAGCTGGACTACCTCAAGTCCATCGGCTGCGACCGGGTACAGGGTTTCTATTATTCCAAGCCCCTGCCCATCGAGGAGTTCAACGGACTAATTACCAACTTCCAGCGGGATCAGCTGCTGGAGCCCACGCGCACCTTTGACAAAATCGACATTGACGAGGTGTGGAACATCGTCATGGATCGGAACAGCCTGGTCAGCTCCATGCTGGGCGCGGCGGGACTGTACGAGGTTTCCGGAGACAATGTGGAGATTTTGTCGGTCAATGACGAATACTATCATGTGATGCGTACCACGCTTGAACGGCTGTTCCGGGAGACCAACAACGCCCTAGGTTGGTGCACGGAGGAGAGCAAGCGGCAGATTCACACGGCGCTTCGCCGGGCCTGGGACACAGGAAAGCGGCAGGATCTGATCGTATCCCGCTATATTACTTCCGCAAAGACCATCCGCCTTCTGTTGAGTGTTTATTACATAGGACGCAAGGATAACCGGAAGATCTACCTCGTCTGCGGCAAGGATGTCTCCACGCTGATCACCACGCAGCCGGAGGCGGAAATCAAAACGGCAGAGCAGACTGCCTGCCCCATTGTCCCTAGAACGGATCGGCGCAAAATCTTAATCGTGGAAGACAATCAAGTGAACCGGATCATGCTGCGCAAGATGCTCTCCGACGAGTATGAGGTGCTGGAAGCGGGAAACGGACGGGAAGCACTGGATCTTCTGGCGTGCAATCTGGACATCGCCGCCATCCTGCTGGATATCATCATGCCGATTATGGGTGGCTACGAATTTTTGGAGTGCAAGCAGAAGGACGGCAGAATCCGGGGAATTCCCGTGCTGGTGCTCTCACAGGCAGAGTCAAAGGACAGCGAGCGGCAGGCACTGGAGCTGGGTGCCAACGACTTTGTACACAAGCCCTATGAGCCGGCAACCTTGAAACGCAGACTGGTGGAGCTGGTTCCCAATTTTGAGCATATATGAGATAGCACCTGCCCATCAACTTAAAAAGGCGGCACCGCACATTTTTTGTGCGGTGCCGCCTTTGAATATCTGTTGCAAGTCACAGAAGAAACGCAGAAGGATTTTCCACTTGTCGCATTGGCGTTAGGCCAGCATCTGGGTCAGTCCGACGACGAACGGCATGGTGACAATGGAGAGCAGCGTCTGGAGCGAGACCATTTCGGAGGCCAGCTCCGGCTCCTTGCCGCTTCGCTGGGCCATCATCGCAACGATAGCTGCGGGAGGCGCGCAAGCGGCAATGATGGTGGCCAGCAGAACATTCCCCCGGACACCCAGCAGATATAAAATCGCCATCTCACTCAGCGGAAGAATCAGCAGCCGGAGCCCCGCCACCAGCCAGGCGGTCTTGTCCCGCAAAATTTGTCTCAAATCCATATCGGCCAGCTGGCAGCCGATGATGACCATTGGCAGGGGAACGGCCATGCTGGCAAGATGGGCAACAACCGCCTCAACGGGGCCGACCAGGGTGACGCCGGAGAAAAATACCAGGAGCCCTGCAATAATGCCGAAAATGCCGGGATTTAGCAGCGCTTTTTTAAGGCTGAAAGATTTAGAATCCCCATCCAGATAGAGGACACCACCGGTCCAGATGGTTAACGGCGTGACCATGGCATAGGAGGAGCCGTAAAAAATGCCGGCGGAGCCGATCAGAGCCGTCTGCAAGGGAAAGCCCATGAAATTGCAGTTGGAAAAGGTGGCCGCCAGAACAAAGACACGTTTGCGAACCGGATCCTTGTCACGAATCAGAACAAAACCTGTCAGAAAATTGAAGGCGTGAATGCCCACTGCGGCAGCCAGAGAAATCAGAAAATCACGGAGCGTGTTAGGTGTCAGCTCCAACTGAAAGGCGTTAATCAAGGTGCAGGGAATCACCACGTACAGCGTCAGATTCGTCATGCCGATGATCGCCGGGGGACTGATGAGTTTCGCCTTCCCCAACACAAAACCGACCATAATCAAAGCAAACAGAATCAGCGCCTGCACGCCGACTGTCATCACATTTTCCAGCATTGTCCCAATCTCCCCTGCATCCTCGAATTCAACTCAACTCATCCAGTTTAACAGGAATTCTCGAGGTGTCAAGCGGCGGCTTGTTTTGCGGGCGAAAATGCGGTATACTATTTCTATCTGCGCCGCGGCATACGGGGAGGAAACACCATGAAACTGATGGTCATTGACGGCAACAGCATCATCAACCGCGCCTATTACGGAATTCGTCCGCTTTCAACCAGAGACGGGCTTTATACCCACGCCATCTATGGCTTTCTCACCACGCTTCAGCGCCTGAAGGACGAGGAAAAGCCAGACGCTTTGTGCGTCACCTTTGACCTCCATGCACCCACGTTCCGCCACAAGGCGGACGAGGATTATAAAGCCACCCGCAAACCCATGCCGGAGGAACTTCGGATGCAGGTCCCGGTATTGAAGGAAGTACTGGACGACTTGAACATTCCCCGCTATGAGATGGCCGGCTGGGAAGCCGACGATCTGATCGGCACCATCTCCCGCAAGTGCGAGGCCGCGGGTTGGGATTGCGTGGTTGTCACGGGAGACAAAGATTCCCTTCAGCTCATTACCGACCACACCAAGGTCAAGCTGGTGACCACCCGCATGGGGCAGACCACCACCAAAGATATGACCCCGGAGACGTTCCGGGAGACTTACGGCTTTGACCCGATTCATATGATTGATCTCAAGGCGCTCATGGGCGATTCCTCCGACAACATTCCCGGTGTGCCGGGCGTGGGCGAGAAAACCGCCACGGATCTGATCTGCAAATATCAGTCCATTGAGACGCTGTACGCCAAATTGCCGGAGATTGACGCCAAGCCTGCGGCGATCCGCAAGCTGACGGAGGGCGAGGAGTCCGCCCGTCACTCGTTCTGGCTTGCCACCATTGTCACCGATGCGCCGCTTCCCTTCGACCCGGAGCAAAACCGGGTGCAAGAGCCGAAGCCGGAGCTTTATGACCTCTTTTTGCGGCTGGAATTCACCAAGCTCATTGAAAAATGGGGTCTGCGGCCCGCAGCGGGTGCCAACGCGGATTTGGGTGAAAACAAAAAGCATAGTGATAATTTCACGGTCACCATGGAGACGATTCAGACACAGGAGCAGGCGGACAAATCCCTTGCCTTATGGAAAAGTGCGGACCATGTGGCGGTTTTGACGCTGCCCAACTTGCAGGGCGTTGCGGTGTACTGCGAGACGCAGGACGAAACCGCCCTAATGAGCGAGGCCTTTTTCGAGCGGTTTTCCGGAGATTGGGATGCCTTTTTGGCGGCGCTGTTCTCGGCGGATATTCAAAAGGTCTCCCACAACGTCAAAGACCTCATGCGTACGTTGCTGGAAAATAAGCTACCTGCGGACGGATTCGTATTTGATACCGCACTGGCAGCCTATCTGATGGATTCCACCCAGGGAAGCTACGAGCTCGGGCGGCTGTATGTTACCTATTACAATACCGAGCTGCCGAAGCCCGCCTATCTGGATGATGACGCTTTTTCTCTGCTGGGCGACACCGCAGCGGCGGAGGCCAGCTTTGCAAGCCATACCACGGCCATTGACGGCCTTTATGAAACACTGTCTGCCAAGCTGAAAGGGCGCAGCCAGTGGGAGTTATTCCAGACGGCGGAGTTGCCGCTGTGCCGGGTGCTGGCAGAGATGGAGCTTGCCGGCTGCCGGGTGGACGCCAAGCAGCTTTCCGCCTTCGGCGATCTGCTGGAAAGGCGCACGAAAGAGCTGGAGCAGACGATTTACGCCCAGGCCGGCGGCGCGTTCAACATCAACTCGCCCAAGCAGCTGGGAACGGTGCTGTTTGACCAGCTTCAGCTGCCCCACGGGAAAAAGACAAAAACCGGTTGGTCCACCAACGCGGACGTGCTGGAATCCCTGCGGCCTGCCAGCCCGATTGTGGCGGACGTGCTGGAATACCGGCAGCTTACCAAGCTGAAATCCACCTATGCCGACGGACTTTTGAAGGCGATTGACCCGGACGGGCGGATTCGCACCAGCTTTCAGATGACGGTGACCGCCACGGGACGGCTTTCCTCCACCGAGCCGAACTTGCAGAATATTCCAACCCGCACGGACTTGGGCAGCGAGATTCGCAAGATGTTCGTGCCGGATGAGGGCAACGTGCTGGTGGACGCGGATTATTCCCAGATCGAGCTGCGGCTGCTGGCTCACATCGCGGGCGATACCGCCATGCAGGAGGCATTCCTGTCCGGCAGCGACTTCCACACGGCGACGGCGGCCAAGGTGTTTGGCGTGGCGCCGGAGGACGTCTCTCACGAGATGCGCCGCCGGGCAAAGGCGGTCAACTTTGGCATCGTCTACGGTATCTCGGCCTTCTCCCTGTCCCAGGATATCGGGGTCAGCGTGGCGGAGGCCAAGGAATATATGGAGTCCTATTTTGCGACCTTCCCCGGCGTGCGGCAGTATATGGAGCGCGTGGTGGAGCAGGCCAAGAAGGACGGCTATGTGGAGACGATGTTCCACCGCCGGCGGGATCTGCCGGAGCTGACTTCCTCCAACCACAACCTGCGCGCCTTCGGCGAGCGGGTGGCGCTGAATATGCCCATTCAGGGTACGGCGGCGGATGTGATGAAGCTGGCCATGGTGGCCGTGTGGAAACGGCTGAAAAAAGAGGGCCTTCAGGCACGGCTGGTGCTGCAGGTCCACGATGAACTGATTGTGGAGTGTCCGGAGAGCGAGGCACAGCGCGCGGCGAAGCTTTTGACAGAGGAGATGGAGGGCGTTGCGGCGCTGTCCGTTCCCCTGACGGCGGAGGCGCACTGGGGCCGCAACTGGCTGGAAGCCAAGGACTGATAACCCGAAAGGAGCAAACGGTATGGATTTACGGATGCACGTTACCATCGTGCCAATGTCTGCCGATCATCTGGATGAGGTGGCAGATCTGGAGCGGGTCTGCTTTGCCACACCCTGGTCCCGGAAGATGCTCTCCGAGGAGCTGGAAAACGACTGCTCGGCATTTTTGGTGGCGCTGGACGATGAGGGAAAAGTTGCCGGCTACGCCGGTATCCAAGTGGTGCTGGACGAGGGCTACATTTTAAATGTGGCGGTTCGCCCGGAATGCCGCCGCAACGGGATCGCGGAAAAGCTGCTGCGGGTGTTTTTGAACTTCGCAAAGGCCCACGCCTTGAGCTTTTTGACGCTGGAGGTGCGCGCCTCCAACCAGAATGCGGTTTTACTTTACAGCAAGCTGGGCTTCCGCGGTGCGGGACGTCGGCGCAACTACTATGAGCATCCCAGAGAGGATGCCATCATTATGACTAGGGAGTTAACCGATGAAACTGATTCTTCCGACAACGGAACAACTGAAAAAGGCGTACTGTCATGATCTGACGGCGTCCTTCCCTCCGGCAGAGCTGAAGCCGCTGGAGGCCATCGAGCGCCATCTGGCAGCGGGGCGGTATCGCCCGTGGTGTCTGTTTGAGGGCGAGGAATTGATGGGCGAGGCGTTTTTGTGGGCGGTCAAGCCCGGCTGGGCGCTGCTGGACTATCTGTGCGTGACGCCGGAGCAGCGGAATGCGGGCTTGGGCGCCACGTTGATTGAAGCCATGTGCGCGGCAGAGCCGCATACCACGATTTTTGCCGAGACAGAGGCACCGACGTGGGCACCTAACCCGGCACTGGCTTCCCGGAGGCAGGGATTTTACCGCCGGAACGGCGCACGGTTTGCCGGGTTTCAATCCTGCGTGTTCGGCGTGGTCTACGATCTGATCTACTGGTCGGATGAGGCGGTGCCGGACGAGATTCTGATGCGGGAATATGACGCAGTTTACCGCGGGAGCTTTCCTGCGGACAAATACGAGAAATACGTTCAGATTCCCTATCTTCCCGGCAATAAACCGATGCCGGAAATGCCATGGGATGAAGCATGAGCTACGTCAAAATCAGAAAGAGATGAACGTATGAAAATTTTAGCGTTTGAAAGCTCCTGCGACGAGACGGCAGTTGCCGTGGTGGAGGACGGACGGAAGATTTTGTCCGACGCCATCGCCTCTCAAGCGGATATGCACGCCCTCTATGGCGGCGTTGTGCCGGAGGTGGCTTCCCGCAAGCATGTGGAGGCCATCGCGGGGCTGACACAGCAGGCACTCCGGGAGGCCGGATGCACAAAAGACGATATTGACGCGGTGGCGGTCACCTATGCGCCGGGACTGATCGGTGCGGTGCTGGTGGGGTTGAGCTTCGCCAAATCCGTGTCTTATGCCTGGGACGTTCCGCTGATTCCGGTTCACCATGTCCGGGGACATATTGCGGCCAACTACCTCGCCTTTCCGGAGCTGAAGCCGCCGTTTCTGGCGTTGGCGATTTCCGGCGGCAATACCTTGATCGTGGATGTGCGGGACTACACCGACCTTCACATTCTGGGCGCAACCCGGGACGACGCGGCGGGGGAGTGCTTTGACAAGGCTGCCCGGGTTCTGGGCTTGCCCTATCCCGGCGGAAAGCCCATGGACGAGCTGGCTCACGGCTCCCGGGGCGGCGTTTACAAGCTGCCCCATGCCAAGGTGGACGGCGCGGAGCTGGACATGAGCTTTTCCGGGCTGAAAACGGCAGTTGTGAATCTGGCGCATCATGCGTCCCAGACAGGTGAGGGACTGGACCGCGCGGCGCTGGCTCGGGATTTTACCCAGGCTGTCAGCGATGAGCTGGTTCCCCGGGCCATGAAAGCGGCAAAGCTTGCCGGCAGACGCGTCATCGCGGCCGGGGGCGGCGTGGCCGCCAACTCCTTTATCCGGGCAGACCTGGAGCAGGCCTGCCGGAAGGCCGGATATCAGCTATTTGTGCCGCCGCTGAAACTCTGCGGCGACAACGGCGCCATGATCGGTGCCCAGGGTTATTATGAATATCTGGCGGGCCATACAGCTGGGATGGAGCTGAATGCCTACGCTACCCGAGAAATCGAACGGTCAATTTAACCGGACAGGTTCACTGCAGAGCTGCTTTTAGCAGCTCTGCAGCTTTTTTGTACCAATGTGAAAAGAATGACAAAACGCATATTTTTCGGGCGAAAAAATGAATGTAAAGGAAAGCAACTTGCTTTTTGTGAAATTTTCAGAAAAATTGAGTGCAGGAAAGACTCTGTCTAGCAGAAAAACAAAAAGAAAAGAGAGAAAGTCTAAAGCAATACAATGTTATGTAAATAAAATAACGAAAAAGAAAAGGGGCATAAAAGCAAAGAGAGGAGATACCATATTTTTACATTATGATATAAAAGCATTGAAAATAAAGAAGAAATTAGATGTGGAAAATCATGTGGAAAATGTGAATAACTCACAGTAAAAAGATGTTATGATATAAATTATGTAAATATAATAATATAGAAATTATAATTGAAAAAGGTCGCAAAAAAATAGAGAAAGACGAAGCAAGACGGGTGTAAAAGTTTGAGGTATTTCGTCAGTTTCGGTCGAAAACGCAGAAAAAACGCGAAAATTTGTCAAAACGTAGATGCTTAAAATGCAGGATTTCTTGCAAAAATACAAATTGTAATATACAGGAGAAACGAATGGAAAGACGAAAAGAGACGGATTTCCTGTTGACTGGCCGAAAAAAATATGGTATGATATCATCCGTGCCAAAAAGCACGCTGGATTAGCTCAGCTGGTAGAGCGCCTGATTCGTAATCATGAGGTCGCGGGTCCGAATCCCGCATCCAGCTCCAAAAAGTGCCAAAGTACCTGATTGCCGGGTATTTTGGCATTTTTTCTTTGCAAAGAAATTTAGACCGGCATTTGGGTGATGTGTATGCCAAAGCCGAGAAAGAACCGAAAGCAATTTTCCTGCAAACTTCTGCTTGAAATCGCAGAATTCCTATGTCACAATAGGGAAAAAGCAAAAGGGAGGAATTCCGTTTGAAAATATCGACAAAGGGGCGCTATGCGCTTCGTATGATGATTGATCTTGCCGAGCATGACGACGGCACGCTGATTTCCTTGAAGGACGTGGCTGCCCGACAGGACATTTCCCCGAAATATCTGGAGCAGATCGTGGGCCTTCTCAGCAAGGCCGGCTTTTTACATTCCGGCCGGGGACCCATGGGCGGCTATCGCCTCGCCCGGAAGCCCGCGGAGTACACTGTGGGCTCCATCTTGCGCCTAACGGAGGGCAACCTTGCCCCAGTTGCCTGTCTGGAGGATGCAGAAAACCAGTGCCAGCGGTGCGCCCAGTGTGCCACGTTGGATTTCTGGACGGGGCTGTACGGCGTCATCAACGAATATATTGACCGGTTCACGCTGGAGGATCTGGTGAAAATCGAGCGGAAAAAGAACGGGAAGGGGACCGGCAGTAAGTGCAGCTTCTAATTTATGGCGCAGCCTGTGTACTGGGGCAGTTTTTGCAGACCACCATTGGTTTTGGCCTAAACATCATCGTCATGGCGCTGGCGACGGCACTGTTTCCAGTGACAACGCTGGCCTCGGCCTGTACGCTGCTGTCTATGTGCTCCAGCGGATTTTTTGCGTGGAAGTGGAGAAAAAAGCTGCGGTTTCAAGCTATTTTGTGGCCGCTGATTACTATGCTGGGCGTTTCCACAGCGGCGATTGCCACCATCCGGTACATTCCGGTGAAAACCCTGCAGGGCTTTCTGGGCCTTGCCCTAATTGCCATGAGCATCTTCTTCCTGGGTTTTCAGAGCCGCATTCACATTCACGCCTCCCCAGCAAGGGGGCTGGCGGTGGGAGGAATCGCCGGCGTTCTGGCGGGGTACTTTTCCACCGGTGGGCCTCCTGTGGTTGCCTACCTGCTGGAAACGCTGGACGACAAGGAGACCTACCTTGCGTGCATCCAGACCGTGTTTTTCATCTCCAACCTGTGGAATACGATTTTTCGCGGCTTTTCCGGCTACCTAACAGGCGAGGTGTTTCGCCTAAGCGCCGTGGGCGCGATATGCGTGGTGCTGGGTGCATTTTGGGGGACAAGGCTGCTGGGCAAGCTGAATTTCTCCCGGCTGAGAGTCCTTGCGTACATCTTTATTGGCCTGTGCGGCCTTTGGATTGCTGCCAACGTCTGGCTGATCAGCTGAAAAATAATTTGAGAAAGCTGCCTTTCAGGCAGTTTTCAGCGTGGCGAAAAAGTCTTTTCGCCACGCTGTGCAAGCTTTTATGAACTTTTATAAGTTCATAAAACTTATGATTTAAAACAAAAGACACCCTTCCTGGGTTTCTTTTGTAGCGATCTTCCTTCCCGCTTCTCAGGAATTCACGGTTTATCGACAGCCTCAAAGCTGCCTTTCAGGCAGCTTTTTTTCTTTTTCTATGAATCCTACTTGACAAGTATGAAAACTTGCGGTATACCTATATCATAGTTATCAGATATGATATAAAGGAGAATAAACCATGCAAGTATATGCGGATAATGCGGCCACAACGGCTGTGAGCAAGACGGCGCTGGACGCAATGCTGCCCATGTTGACCGATTGCTACGGAAATCCTTCCAGCCTGCACACTGTGGGCCAGAAGGCGGCGGAAAAGCTGTCGGCTGCCCGGGAGACGTTTGCCAAGTATCTCAACGCCCAGCCTGCGGAGATCACGTTTACCTCCGGCGGCAGCGAGGCGGATAATCAAGCGATCGTGTCTGCCGGCGCCATCGGCGAGCAGAAGGGCAAAAAGCACATCATCTCCACGGCGTTTGAGCATCATGCGGTGCTGCACACGCTGAAGAAGATGGAAAAACGGGGCTTTGAGGTCACGCTTCTGCCGCCGCCGGAAAACGGCGTCATCACGGTGGAACAGGTGAAGGAGGCCATTCGCCCCGATACCTGTCTCGTGACCATCATGTTTGCCAACAATGAGATCGGCACCATTCAGCCCATTGCTGAGATCGGTGCACTGTGCAAGGAAAAGAACATCCTGTTCCACACCGATGCGGTGCAGGCGGCGGGACATCTGCACATCGACGTGCAGGCCATGCACATTGATATGCTGAGCATATCCGCCCACAAGTTCCACGGCCCCAAGGGCGTGGGCGTGCTGTATGCCCGGAAGGGAATCTTTTTGACCAACGTGATCGAGGGCGGTTCCCAGGAGCGGGGCAAGCGGGCAGGAACGGAGAACATGCCCGGTATCTGCGGCGCGGCAGCGGCCTTTGCAGATGCCTGCGAGCACATGGACGAGAACGCGGCGCACATGATTTCCCTGCGGGACAAACTGCTGACCGGTCTTGCCCAGATTCCCCATTCCATTATCAACGGCGATCTGAAGCAGCGTCTGCCCGGCAACGTCAACCTCTGCTTCGAGGGCATCGAGGGCGAGTCCATGCTGCTGCTGCTGGACGAAAAGGGTATCGCCGCCTCCTCCGGCAGCGCGTGTACCTCCGGGTCACTGGAACCCAGCCACGTGCTTTTGAGCATCGGCCGGCCCCATGAAGTGGCGCACGGTTCCCTGCGGCTGAGCTTGAGTGAATACAATACGGAAAAAGAAATCGACTATATACTCGCAGTAATGCCAGAAATCGTCAATTATCTGCGGGAAATGTCCCCGGTGTGGGACGAGCTGGAACACGGCCAGCGCAAGCATCAGATTTAAAAACAAGAAGGAGAAATCGATATGGCACTTTATAGTGATCAGGTCATGGACCATTTTCAGCATCCCCGGAATGTAGGTAAAATGGACGATGCCGACGGCATCGGCGAAGTGGGCAATGCCCGCTGCGGCGACATCATGCGGATGTATATTAAGGTGGACAAGGATTCCCAGACCATTTCCGACGTGAAATTCAACACGTTCGGCTGCGGCAGCGCCATCGCTACGTCCTCCATCGCAACGGAGATGATTAAGGGCAAACCGGTGACGGAGGCGCTGAAGCTTTCCAACAAGGCGGTGGTGGAGGCTCTGGGCGGTCTGCCCGCTTACAAGCTCCATTGCTCCGTGCTGGCGGAAGAGGCGGTCAAGGCCGCGGTCAAGGACTACTACGACAAGAATGGCATTGCTTACGGTGACGAACTGAAGATGGACTGCGAGCACTGTACGGCCTGCGACTCCCACCAGGATGCCGGCAGCAAGGCATAAAATTTTTGCCGCCATGTCCGGCGGCGTGGATTCCTCGGTGGCAGCCCTGCTCCTAAAGGAGCAGGGCTTTGCCGTCTCCGGCGTACATCTGCGGCTGGTGCGCAACGAGGATCTGGGACTGGGACAGGAGAGCAGATGCTGCTCGTTGTCCGATGCGGAGGACGCCCGGACGGTATCGTACCGGCTGGGGCTTCCGTTCTACGTCTTTGACCTTTCGGGGGAGTTCCACGATACCGTGGTGCGCCGATTCGTGGACGGCTACAGCTGCGGCGAGACGCCAAACCCCTGCATGGACTGCAACCGCTTCATCAAGTGGGGCGGCCTTTTGCGCCGGGCGGAGACGCTGGGCTGCGACGCCATTGCCACCGGGCATTACGCCCGCATCCGATTTGACGAGGAGAGCGGACGGTGGCTGCTGCTGCGGGGAAAAGACACGGCAAAGGATCAGAGCTATTTTCTCTCCCGCCTTACCCAGCATCAGCTTTCCCGGACGATGCTCCCGCTGGGGGAGCTGACAAAGCCGGAGGTTCGCGCACTTGCGGAAAAGGCGGGCTTTGTGACCGCCCGAAAGCGGGACAGTCAGGATTTGTGTTTCGCTCCGGACGGCGATTATGCCGCCTTTTATGAGCGCATGACGGGCAAACCCGTCCTGCCCGGGAACATCACGGACACGGAGGGAAACCTGCTGGGCCATCACCGGGGGCTGATCCGCTATACGCCGGGGCAGCACCGGGGGCTTGGAATTCCCTCAGACAAGCCGCTGTATGTGTGCGGGAAAGATGCGGCAAGTAACACGCTTCTGGTAGGGCCGCCGGAAAGCCTGCTGGTATCGGCGCTGACCGCCCGGGATTGCAATTACATCGCCGCTACTGGTCTGACGGAGCCCCAGCGGGTGGAGGTGCAGACCCGATACCACCAGAAGCCTCAGGCGGGGACGGCGTTCCCACTGCCGGACGGCGGCTTCCAGGTACAATTCGATGAGCGGCAGCGCGCCCCGGCACCGGGGCAGACGGTGGTGCTTTACGACGGAGACACGGTTTTGGCCGCCGGAACCATCGATCAAACAGAAAAGAAAAACGCCTAAGCCAATGGCTTAGGCGTTTTCATTTTGTTATCAATTCATATCGCGCCAGTGAATCTGCTCTCCGGGAGGGGGAGCGGGGGTGACGTCGTCATCCGACGCGGAGGCGTCCTCCGTCTCGCCGGGAACGGCGGACTGCTCCACCGAGGTATCGGCAAGAAAACTGCTAGCCACATCGTCGGGATTGACGGCAGAGGGCGGGTAGCAGTCGGCGTAGGAATCCTCATAGTTTTTCTGATTCTGCTCGTTGTTGGGGGACATCCGCTTGATGCAGCACAAAATCGCCAGCACCAGACCGAATACATAGCCGACTTTGGCGGCGACAGGCGCATAATAGAGCACCAGCGCCGAGACAATGCCCACCAGAGCGAGGACAATGACCGTGACGAGCGCGATGCGGCGATAGGCCTTTTTCACGTTAAACTCCGAATTTTCCGCCTTGTGGTGGCGTGTCAGGGGAATGGACGAAAACAGGGCGACCAGCGCCTGAATTCCGATGGCGGCCAAAAGAATAAAGCCGCCGGCGGCAGCGCCGAAGAAATAGGCAATAAACATGGGCGGTACGCTCCTCCTCTTGATCAGATAAGAAAATTTTCACTTTTAACAGTATAGCGTTTTTATTGTCGAAAAACAATAGAAAATGTTTACGTCCCGTAAAAGGCGGATAGAATGATCGCTTCCCGGCCAAAATAGCACCCAAAGGGGGAATTTTCCTTGAATTTATCTGACAGTGAGACAAAAATCAATCTGCTGCGCGCATTTGCAGGCGAAAGCCAGGCTCGCAACCGCTATGAATTTGCCGCCGGAGCGGCCAAAAAGGACAAGCTGCCCTGCATCCAGCAGGTCTTTCTTTACACCGCAGGACAGGAAAAGGAACACGCGGAGATCTTTTTCAACCATTTGAAAAAGGCGGGACAGGCCAACGTGAATCTGGGCGGCGCCGACTACCCGGTGGATTTGCAGGACGATATGCTGACACTTTTGAAAAATGCCCACCACAACGAGTACGAGGAATATGAGTCCGCGTACCCGGCTTTTGCAAAAAAGGCAAAGGAGGAGGGCTTCTCTGCGGTGGCACAGAGCTTTGAGCAGATCGCGGGAATTGAAAAGACCCACGGCGACCGCTTTGCGCTGTTCGCCGATCTGCTGGAGCGCAAAAGCCTGTTTGTCAGCGATGTAAAAACAGGCTGGATCTGCCTGAACTGCGGCTATGTTTTCGAGGGGACGCAGGCGCCGCAGGTGTGCCCCGTGTGTTCCCATGAGCAGGGGTACTTTGTGCGGCTGGAACTCTCCCCGTGGTACCCCGGAAACTTCAAAAAAGGATAAAGAATCCAGAATCTACGGCAAAAGTCCGGCTAATTTGGTTGGACTTTTGTCGTAAATTACGCTTGCTATTTTTTGTAAAATTTTCTATACTATTGATACAACATCATACACAGCTTTGGACGACACAAGTGGTGCACTGCACGTAAATCTGATTACGCTACCAATCCTTTCAGATTATACGCCCGTGCCCGATTGTGCCGTTTTTTGCTGTGCATTTTTGCTTTTGGAGGGAAAAATTATGCCAAGAAATCAATTTCAGAGAATGATCTTCGCACTTATCACAGTTGTGATAACAGTCCACCTGTTCGTATTCTACAACCTGTATTTTATCCCCAAGGTAGAGCTGGGCTGCGTTTACGACGGCGCGTACATTTTCGGGATACATTTCCCGGTATGGGGTGTGCTGCTGGCCGAATTCGTCTGCGCCTATACGCTGGAAGTGCTGATGGGGTCGCCGTGTTCGTTTAAGCTGGCCTGCCGGGTATTCGATCCCCGGAAAAGCCACCCGATGATCTTCGAGAGCGCCATCATCTGCGCAACCGTGGGAATTATGTGTCCGGCTATGAGCCTGCTGGCAACCTTCCTGTACTACGACTACTCCCAGTTTGCGTTCTGGAACTTCTGCGCGACCTATCTTTGCACGGTGCTGAAGAATTTCCCGCTGGCATTTTTCTCTCAGTTGTTTTTCATTCAGCCGCTGGTTCGAACGCTCTTTAAGCTTTTGCTCCGCAAGGATATTGCCAGGCAGACGGAACTGCTGGCACAGCAAAATGCAATGCCTGTCGGAGAGACATTCGGCAATTAACAACTCGGTTTTCCGAAAAGAAAAAGCTGCACGGAAGAAATAGCCGGACGGCACGGATGGAAACGCGCACGGGCAACCGCCTGTGCGCGTTTTTCGGTTGTTACCGGATTGTCATTGACGAAAGGGATGGCCCCTGCTATTATTATGCCATCCGATATATCGCGAGACAGAATAAGAGGTGAACACGATGGAAACCAGCGCACCGATGACAGAGGCCATGTATTATGTCCTGCTGACGTTGAGCGTGCCCAGCCACGGCTACCAGCTTTTGTCGGCCATCGCGCGGGCATCCCGGGGGAGAGTGCAGATGGGCCCCGGCACCCTGTACGGCGTGCTGACCCGGCTGGAGAGCGAAAAAATGATTCAAGTTGTGAACGACGACGGGCGGCGCAAGACCTATGAGATCACGGAGCCCGGTAAGGCGGCTCTGGCGCAGGAGACTTCGCGGCTGCAGGCCATGCTTGCCGATCAAGAGCGCTGGGAGGGGGAAGTGAAATGTCTGAAAAATTAGTCCGCAAGTGGCTTTTGGACGACATTGCCGACATCGACTGCAACGAGAGCTGGCTTTCCGACCTCGCCCAGGAGGGACTGTTTCTGGATCACCTCGGTGCCCGGTTCGCCTACTTTAAGCGGGATACTCCGCGCACCATGCGTTACCGCTTTGATGTGCTCTCCCGGATGCTGACAAGCGACGAGCTGGGACTGTACGATTCCTGCGGGTGGCATTTTGTGACGCTGTACAATGAGGTGACCTTTGGCGCGGATGTGATCTACTATGTGTTCACCACGGACGAAAACGCCACCGTGCCGGAGCTACACACCGACCCTATGGAGCAGGCCGCATCTCTCGTCCATCTGCATCGGCAGAGCACGGTGAACCTTGTGCTGATGATTGCCTTGACCGCGGTTGTGGTTGGCGTTCAGATTTACATGACCGCGTTTACCTCGCCCTCCACCCGATTCAACACACTGGTGTACGGAGGAAGTAATTACATTTGGACTACTTTCTATGCGTTTTACATCTGGCAGGGCGCGCGCCGGTATCTGGCTGTCCGGCGGCTGCGCAGGAGGCTGTCCGGCGGGCAGACGTTGGATCATCATGCGGACTATCGAAAGGTTCACCGGAACGGGAAAATTGCCAATATCGCTTTTTGGGGCATCTACGGACTGCTTTTGCTTGTGCTTGTGCTGATTGGGACCATTTTTCTGGAACGAGGCACACAAAAACCGATTCCGGCGGAACTGAATTTCCCGGCTGCGCGGCTTGCGGAGTTGGAAACGGACCCGGCGCTGGAGCTGTCGCAAAGGACTGTCTGGAACCACCAACGGTATCTCACCGGCGCGGTGGTGGATGATATTTTCGAGGAGGGGTATCTGGGAAGCAAGCGGGTTTATCTCTCTACCACCTGCTATCGGCTGCCCTTTGCATTTGAAGCGCCTGCGGTGCTGGAGGGCATGATGGACCGGTACGGAACCTATTTCACGGAAAACGCACATCGGGCAGACACGGAACCATTTGACGAGGCATGGATTACCGATGCGACCGACGGACGCAGAGAATGCTATCTCTTTGCGCGCCGAGGACGCGAGGTCTGGTGCATCTATCTGGAATCCGACACGCAAGGCGTGGAAAATATATTGCCGCTTCTGGCGGAAAAATTGGACGGCTGACAAAGCCGGAAAGGAAAAAAGAATGAAACTGCTTTTCAGACAGCGAATGTTCTCCTGGTTTGACAGCTACGACATTTACGACGAGGCGGGCAATGTCCGCTATACGGTGCAGGGGCAGCTTTCCTGGGGACATTGCCTGCACATCTGCGACGCGGCGGGCAATCACATGGGCACCGTGAAAGAGGTCGTGCTGACGTTTCTGCCGAAGTTTGAACTGTACATAGGCGACGAATATGCCGGCTGTATCAGCAAGGAATTTTCCCTCTTTCACCCTCGGTACGACATCGACTGCAACGGCTGGCACGTCGAGGGCGACTTTATGGAGTGGGACTATTCCATTACGGACGAGGCGGGGACGGAAGTGGCCTCCGTCTCCAAGGAATTGCTGCACTGGACAGACACCTATATCATCGACGTGGACAATCCGGACGATGCCCTGTGCGCCTTGATGATGGTGCTTGCCATCGACGCGGAAAAGTGCTCGAGAAACTGAAGATGGAGAACCTGTCATGCAATATTATTTGCAGGGTCTGACGTTGGGTCTTGCCTATGTGGCGCCCATCGGACTGCAAAATCTGTTTGTGATCCATGCGGCGGCGACAAACGGCCGCCGCAAGGCATTGCTGACGGCGCTGATCGTCACCTTTTTTGATGTGTCGCTGGCACTGGCGTGCTTTTTCGGCGCCGGCGCCGTTCTTGCCCGGTGGGAGTGGCTGCAAAAGGTCGTGCTGCTGGCGGGCGGAATTCTGGTCATCGTGATCGGCGTGGGGCTGCTGCGGGCAAAAGCGGCGGAGCTGTCTGCCACCGGAGAATCTCTGCCCCTGGGCAAGACGATTACGTCTGCCTGCGTTGTGACCTGGTGCAATCCCCAGGCGCTGCTGGACGGGACGATGATGCTGGGCGCCTTTCGGGTGACGCTGCCGGGCAGCGGGGCTACGCCGTTCATTCTGGGCGTGGCAAGCGCCTCCTGCCTGTGGTTTTCCGGGCTGACACTGCTGATCTCCCTGTTTTCAGATCGGATCGGCAGCAAGTTTCTTCGGGGCATCAACATCGTCTCGGGCACCGTGATTTCCCTTTACGGCGTGAAGCTGCTGTGGAACTTTTTCCAGATGCTTTTATAATAAAGAAGCCTGCCGAATGTCGGCAGGCTTCTTTTCGTATGGGGGGTTGTCATAAATGGGTCGCAAGATAGGCGCTCCGCTCCGCCTGCGGCACCAGAACGCCGCCGGTGGCCCAGGCAATATGGGTGGCATTTTGCAGCACTTCCGCGCAGAGCGCGTGGGCCTTCAGATAATGCGCCATGGTGTGCAACTTCACTGCACCGTGAAAGGCTGCGCAGGCGGAAGGCTCGATAAACAGGAGCTCGGTTTCGTCCAGCGCCCGGAGATAGTCAAAGAGGACGGCATCGCGCACGGTCATCTCGCCGGAGAGCAGCTCACCGACGGCTTTGCCCACGAATTTGGAAGGCCGTCCCACGGCGAGACCATCGGCGCAGGTCAGACCGGTCAGACCGATGTCCTGCACGCTGATGTCATTCTGCTTTCCAGTGGCCATGCCCAAAAGCATACAGGGCGCCTGCGTGGGCTCCACAAAGAAACAGTGCACGTTATCGCCGAAGGTTTCCTTCAGACCGAAAGTGATGCCGCCGGGGGCGCCGCCAACGCCGCAGGGAAGATCCACAAAAAGCGGGTGCTGCGCATCCACGGCGACGTGCTGCGCCTTCAGCTGCCCCGCCAGCCTTCGCGCGGCGACGGCGTAGCCCAGAAACAGGTTCACGGAGTTTTCATCGTCCACAAAATAGCTCATGGGGTCCTGCTCGGCCAGCTTTCGCCCCTCCTGCACGGCGCGGGAATAGTCGGAGGCATATTCCATCACCGTGACGCCTTTGGTGCGCAGTAGGTCTTTTTTCCACTGCCGGGCATCGGCGGACATGTGGACGGTGACCCGATAGCCAAGGGCGGCGCTGATGATGCCGATGCTCAAGCCCAAATTGCCGGTGGAGCCGACATGAATGGCGTATTTGCTGAAAAACTCTCGGAAAGCGGGGGAGGCAAACGCGGCGTAATCATCGCCGGGGCGCACAAGCCCATGCTCCACCGCCAGATCCTCCGAGTGCTTCAGAATTTCATAGATACCGCCCCGCGCCTTAACAGAACCCGCGACGGCCAGGTCGCTGTCCCGTTTCAAAAAGAGCCTGCCTGCAATTTTCGCGTCAAAACGGCGGTTCAGACACTCTTTCATGGCGGGGATTTCCGTCAGCGGGGATTCGATCAAGCCGTGATTGGGCGCTGTTTCCGGGAACGCGGCTTGAATAAAGGGCGCAAAGCGGGCAAGGCGCGACTGTGCATCGTCAATGTCTGAACCCGTGAGGGGCAGGCGGGAAAGGGCCTCCTGCGCCGGGGCAAGACGCGGATTTTCCCAGCAGACCTCCTGGGCACTTTGCATCTCCCGAACCACGGGAACGGACGCGATCAGTTCCTTCATATCTTGATTCATGGCGCAATCCCTCCAAATTCGCAGGTTGTTTCTTTCAATGTAGCACGGATTGCCCGCAAGGAAAACAAATTTTTGCGGTCTTGCTTGATAAAAAAGGAATCGCAACCCCAATTAATGGGGTTGCGGCGATTCCGGTGCCGGCGAAAGTGTCCGGCGCAGTTTTTTGATGCAGAAATGCGCGGCTGGGAAGAGGAACAGGTCCGCGGCAATCCAGGCCACCGGAGAGCCCAAACAAGCTGCCAGATAGCCGAAGCGAGGGACGAGCAGAAAGCCAACCGCCGTCCGTGCCACCATTTCCAGCACACCGGCAAGAATGGCAAGCTGCGTAAAGCCCATGCCTTGAATGCCGAAACGGATGTTATTGAGGTATGTCAATGGAACGTAAAACGCCGCCTGCGCAATCATGTATTCGGTGCTCATGGAGACAAGATACGTCTGATCGGCTTTCAAGAAAAGCAGGGATAGCTGCGGTGCCCATAGAAGCATCACACCCAAGGCGAGGAGCGCATAGATGGAGCCGATGATGCCTGCGCTGTTCATGCCCTTTTGCAGACGATCCACCTTGCCGGCGCCCACATTCTGCCCGCAGTAGGTGGCCATGGTGGAACCCAGCGCATCAAAGGGGCAACAGAAGAGCTGCCCCAGCTTGTTGCCCACCGTGCTGGCGGCTACGGCATCGGTGCCGAGCTGATTTAAAAATGCCTGAAGGACCGCACAGCCAATGGCTGTAATGGAATACTGAAGTCCCATGGGTAGCCCCATGCCCCAGAGAGTCCGAGCCATGCGGGGGTTGTATTTCAGCTCCTCCCGGGAAAGACGCAGTACCGGGCAGTGCCGCGCTGCATAGATTAGGCACAGCAGGCCGGAAACGGCCTGCGCAATGATCGTTGCCCAGGCGGCACCGGCGACACCGGAGTGGAATTGCATGATGAATACCACATCCAATACAATGTTCAGCACGGAAGAGACGGCCAGAAAGATCACCGGCGTCCGGCTGTCGCCAAGAGATCGAATAATGCCGGAGACGAGATTGTAGAGAATGGTGGCCGGGATTCCGGCAAAAATCAGAAAAATGTACCGAAAAGCGTCCTCAAAAATGTCAGAGGGCGTCTGCATCCAGGTGAGGATGGAGCGGCACAGCAGCATGGTTACCCCAGTGAGGACGATGGCGGAAACCGCGCCCAGCCAGATGCTGTTTCCCACGAAGCGCCGCATCCGGGAGTAGTCCCCGGCACCAAAGCTCTGGGCCACTGGAATGGCAAATCCGGAACAGATGCCCATGCAAAAGCCGATCACAAGAAAGCTGATGCTGCCGGTGCTGCCTACCGCTGCCAGTGCATCGGAGCCCAGCAGCCGTCCTACGATGACGCTGTCCATCATATTATAAAATTGTTGAAACAGCATCCCAAGCAGCATGGGTGCCGCAAAACGGAGGATGTGCCGGAACGGTGATCCGACAGTCATATTTTGTGTCATGAATGCCCCTCATATAAACGATTTATTATGATTCCAAGTCTGTAATCATAACGTTTTTTATGGTAAAACGCAAGCCCTAACCCCGCCAAACTTTTATTCGGACAGGAATGTTTTCTGGGCAATTCGCAAAGAGAAGCCCGATGCAAGCCAATTTACTCAAAGACAGATACGGTGATTTTGTCGGGAATGACTTGACTTTGCGGCATAAATCGGTAGAATAATAACGTACTCAGAAATGCTGCGAAGTGTAGCTGGTGTGCGGAAATTTTGAAAGCCACCGCAAGGCAAGATCAATAACCGGGATTAGTATGAGCAGTATCCACCTGGTTTGGGAGTGATTCGTGCCCGATCCATCAGTTGAGCGGCGAGTGCCGACAAGCTCTTGGAACGCTGGCACAAGCGGGATTCGGCCTTTTCGGGAAGCCGTCATGGAATACCCATAAGACCATCATGAATCCACAGACAGGAAAAACCCTTTGAATCGCGCAGACTTTGTGGTATAATGAAAAAGCTAAATATCCGGGTATAGCGAAGCTGGTATCGCGCCTGGTTTGGGAGTGCCGTGCCGGTATCCGAGCCGTGTATAACCGAAACGCTGGAAGCCCTTGGAACACGGGCGATTGCGGGATTTGGCCGCCCATTGAAAAGTACCCCAAAATTGCATTTGACCACAGCTTTGACCACAGACGGTGAAATTTTCAGAAACCGAAAAAGTAAATATCCGGGTGTAGCGCAGTTGGTAGCGCGGGTGGTTTGGGACCATCAGGCCGCAGGTTCGAACCCTGTCACTCGGACCAAAAGTCCGCTGAAATTGTTGATTTCAGCGGACTTTTCCTTCGAAAAAGTTAGTATTTTGTATTTTTTGCCTGTCGCCGGTTTTGAGGGTTCTCAGAACTGGCTTTTTCTTTGTTTATTGCGGCGCAGAATTTGCGTATTCAACTGGTGATATCGCGCCATATCGATTAACGATCAACAGATCAGCCACAAGCTTTTATGATACTGCCTTGTCCATTGAGTGTTCACCTACATATGCTTCGATCATACAGTTTGTCCGAACGCAGAGCTTCGGCCACTTCATCTGAAACCTCGATAGTCTGATCTTCTATGTAATAGTCCCGCAAGTTTATAGTTGTCATAAAGGCCTCTACACGTTTAGATTTTTTGTGAAAATCCGAATTGTGGAGGTCCTCTTGCGGTTGGTATTACGGCAAAAACGCACTTAAAAAGAAAGACGCTCAGGCCAAACAGCCAGAGCGCCTTGTTCCCAGATAATTAAGCCCTCTGAGATGAGGTTGTAATTGTTCGGTAATCCGTATTTCCAAATACTGTAATTTCAGCGCGATAGTTAACTCCAGCCTCCCCGTCGTACAGGACGTAGTTGGCATAAGCATAGTTATTCGTTGTAGAAAGTTCAGGATTCCGAGTATTATTAAATGTCTTTACCGAAATCCAAGCACCTCTCACTTGCTTCTGGACAACGATTTGACTTGCGCCAATTTCATCAATAACACGGGTGCCGATGACGGTAAAGGAAATTTTGATCGTTCCACCGCCTTCGCGGGTAACTACTCCGTCATATGAACTTAAATATTTACTGGAACGAAGGATAGGAACACTGGCACTTGCCGGGATGCAAAGACTAAATGTAAAGAGCAAAATCAGGAACAGAGACATACTTTTTGAAAAAACCTTTTTCAATTCAATTTACTCCTCATAAATAGAATTGATCATAGTTTCCATTTCACTTTCCGTAACATCACCACTAATTTTGCACTCCAAATTATCCACAAACCATGTAGCAGACAATTCGCCCTCGTTTTGCATAATGTAATGGTCTATCCCGCCTGCTGTATGTACAGTGATTTGACTGTCGTCCTTTTCCTGTATAGAAGCTTGTGGCTTTTGATGCACATTTACAGATACAATAATCGTATGGCCTGTCGTTTCATTTTCATAGAGAGCAGTATATAAGGGCTCCCCGATGTCAGGATAAGCATCCATTGTTACAAAGGTAAATCCTTCTGGAATCCACTTTGGCGAAACGGGCTGGGTGATGCCCGCCTTCTTCAATGCGTCTTCCAACGTCTGGCTTGAATCCAGCACGGTGCCGGAGGTATACTCCGCTCCCTGCGACGAAATTTCTTCGGTATGGAATTGGAAAATTTCCTGCGTCCACTGTGCAAACATTTTAAAAATATTGATCTCAAATGCGTTTGCAGCCACCGCGCACAGACATACAACAGCGGCAGCGATGGTAATGATCCGCAGGAATCTATGACCCGCCCGTTTGGACTGGGGAGTTTTCAAATCTGCCTGTTCCTCGTTTTTGCTGCTTTCGTAGACAAGTTTATTTTGCTTATTATCGCCATATACATCAATTGTCTTTCCCTCCGTGGGGCAATAATTCTCTTGGAAGTCTTTCCATCCCGCCTCCACATCAAAATGCGGCGCAGTGGGGTCTTCCTCTTCCCGTTGTGCAATCACCTCCATCACGCGGGTGATAAATTCGTCATTGGCCGCGTCTTCGAAATCCCCGGATTCAAAATCGGCACGGACAATACTCTTCAATTTCTCAGTACTCATCTGTTCGAGAAATTGGTATTGATCGCTTTTCTTACCATCGAGGTCAGGCATATTGAAACCTCCTTGCTATAATAGTGTCTGAAAAATGAAAAAAGCGGACAAAAGTTGAAAATTTTTTAGCAGTTTCAACTTTTGCCTTTCTCCAGCTTTCTACGCAATTCTTTCTTTGCCCGGTCAACTCGTTTTCGACAAGCTTCTGTGGATATACCCAATTCCTCCGCAATTTCAGAGTATGTATGTTGTTCTACCGAAGAGAGCCGGAGCAAGTGTAAGTCTTCTGCGGACACAATACCCCCATATTCAAGCTCAACGTCCGTCTCGTCTTCGTGGCTTCCCAATTTCTCAACAGATGTTCCCTCGTCGTCATCAATCGGCACACTTGCAAACCGTTCCTGACTTCGCTGTCGATTCCGCACAACGTTATAGACGATTTTCCGCAGCCATGTTTTAGGATATTCCACTTGCTCCAGATTGTCCGTTTCCATCACAATGCGGAATGTTTCCTGCACAATTTCCTCTGCCGCGTCAGGGATATCCAGCAAACAGGCGGCATGAAACAGCAGTTTTGAGTATTGCCGATACCATTGCTCAACAAGCATTCTCTTTTGATTGACATCCACAGGGATTGCCTCCCATCCGCTGAATTCTCAATTATTTCCACACATAGTATAACATGTAAAAGCGCCCAATGTAAAAAAATAATATATTTTAAAATTTTTGTCCGCTTTTTCGGTTTTCCAGACACTATTATTACGAAGGCAAACCAAAACTGACGACCCCACGCCACCGGGGGTGGGAAAGGAGCAGGCCAATGCAGTAAGTATTATAGCAAAGACATTTTGCCTATCTCTATTCCGGCGGATTCTTTACAAAATGAGAAAAGAGGTATAACATGAAAAAGAAAATGATGAGTTTGGCTCTGGCAGTGGTTATGTGCCTGTCCCTGTGCGTTCCGGCGTTTGCAGTAGAAAACGATAGTGCACCCCATGTAACCCAGAACAATGTTATTAATTTGGCATGTAATACTGCAACACAACTTCTTGAGGATTACTATGACGTTACCAACGTTTCTGGAGAAATCACAAATGTTGAAGCGACCTCGGGCGAAGTAAATTATGTAGTCGGTGTTTCTTATACCACTCAAATCAAAGCGAAAACCCCGGATGATGCTCCGTATATTCAGGGTATTTTGGCCGCAATGGAGGACCTGACCGATGAAAGCGAGCTTCAAAGAGCTAACGATTATCTGACCATTTGGCGTGGAGAATTGGAGCGTGAACATATCGGAAAAGAACTTTCTCACAATGCAGAATTTATTGTGTCTGTTCCGCTGTTGCTGAAATCCAGCAATTCCGATATTAATTCCAATGAATTTTTGAACACACTTTCAGTCGAAAATGCGGAAGTCAAGGTTCATACATACGATGAACTTCACTCTTCTGCTAGCCGTGCAGTTTACGTTGATGAGCCGTTGTCTTCTTTTGTACCTACCGCGCAGGAGGTCATGGAAAATGCTCGTAATGACGTAAGCAATATCATCTCTGGCAGTAGCAGCAATCAGGCCAGAGGGGTCAGAGCGTCAAGCACGTCAAGAGCACAAGAATTAGATCGTGTAGATGCGGCCTATTACGCAAAACAACCGAGCAATTTCCCGACTGGACATAGGCCCGACGGAAGCAAATATGCGCACTATTCTTCGGACTGCGCAAACTTTGTTTCTCAGTGCTATAGCGCAGGAGGAGTAGCACAGGATGGTGTGTGGTATGATGATTCAAGCTGCTGGAGATTGACTGGTGGCCCCAGAAAATCACCGGGTCACTATGGGATTACTGACTATATGCTCGATAATGATATTGTGTTCCATGCTGGAACTGGTACGTGGAATCGCGCTTTCGCCGGGAGCATCATGTATTTTCCATCATCTCTCACTGATGAGGCTCATGTCGGCATTATCACAAGTAATGATGGGCAAACTGCCTATTATAGTGCGCATACGACTGACCATTGCAATATAAAAATGAGCAATTATTACAAAACGGTTATGGATTTCTATATTCCGGTTTGGGATTCTCATACTGGCACGTGGACTCCGCAGTAATTTTTTAATATTCTAAAGAGTGATGGGAGATGATCATTTGCCATCTCCCATCACTACATTTTGTACCAAAGATTTAACAGCTTTGAAATTGTGATGTGGCTACGTTACGGTATCGCAGGAATCGCAGTATAGATGTTTTTTAAAGAGAAGTAGCCATTATGATAACATCGGTACAGGCCCTTGATCAGAAGTAGTGTACTGTCATGTAAAAAACAATTGAGCTTTGAATAAAAAAGGAAGGGTTGTTGCTAATTGTGCTTAATCAGACTTTTTTTAAAAAAAGTGTCGTTCTTCTTTTAACCATTGGTATTCTTTTTCTCGCGGGTTGTGGAAGCAACGCCGATCAAACAAATTCTTCGTCTGGTATATCATCAGGCGTAACAGAACCAAGCACATCTATGGAACCGACTTCTTCATCTAATGCAGCGTCAAATTCAGTATCGTCAGGCACTCCGGCACAGCAAAATACGCCTAAAAAGATTCACGTGAGCGGAAAAATCTATTCAACTGAGTTTCCAATTCCAACGGCTGATACATTCGGCCTGACCGGAACAGACGCTACTCTCTATAACTTGGCTGTGGATCAATTTAGCAATTCTGTTTTAGGAGAGGACGAATTGGGTAAGGGTAATACAGACCTCGTGTTTCCCGCCCTTACGCTTTTAGGCAGTCAGGAAAATGATGATGGAACGACAACTTATGTTGTTACGTTCCGAGAGCTAAACTTTTATGGATTGGGAGATGCTCTCAAAGATCTAAAGCATCCTGATTATAATTATGGATTCAGCAGTTATTTGGCATCCTATACATTGGATAAAAACGGAAAATGCGTAAGCAAAGACAAGGTTCATGATGACGAGGGCGGTGAGGGCATTAAACGGGTCTGCGGTTCTTTAAAAAGCCTTGCAGACTTTCTGATTCGCAATCAGAGCGATCCGATCAATCCAGCAGATGCCAGGGATATTCCACTGCTGGACAAAGATCAGATGCTTCAGGCATATCTCAATTACTTTTTTGAAATGTGAATAGCTGCTACATATGATCGCGTAGCTACAGCTGTATAGCACTATATTGGAGACAATCATAAATTTGCCAAGGTTTCTCCAACTGACGTTTGGTGCCAGCCCCATCTTGACTATGCAAAATTTTTAAATTTGATTAATCTCGTGCTGAGATGTGCCAGCTATCTGTTCATTGCCTTCAAATGAGTTCGTCCCGCTCAAGAAGTCTACAAACTTTAGTGGCGTTACCGGCATTATCCTCTTGAGTTGAAATCAATTTAAAGTATGCTATATCCTTGTGTTGCGCTCATGAATGGTTCGCTGGGCTATTGAGGAATCTCCCTTAAGGTTCATTACCATCACGCATCTCACTCAGATAAAAGGCAAACGATTGTGAGTGAGATTTACAGAATAAAGCCATCGGTTGCATGTATGCTCCCGATGGCGTTTTCCTTTATTTACAGCAACGCAGAATTTGATTCGGTAGGAGAGATTCAGCAGATATTTCCGGTAGTGTCAACAGGCCCCTTAGTATACCTTATTATATTTCCAAAAGCTCTCCGGCAATCTCAGCATTTTCAAACCGCAGAGTATCCGCGTCCTTTCTTCCGAATGCCAAGAAATTAATATTGCCGTACCAAACGGTACTTTCATCAATAATGGCATAGTGCTGTTGCAGATTTGCCTGCATAGCAACGGAAATTCCTGCGTTTTTCAGCATGGCAATTGCAGACGCAATTCTGGGCTCCTGATCGGGTTTATAGCTTTCGAGGGCTTTCGTATAAACGGTAACGCGAACGCTGGACGACACCGCGCTTTCCAGAATAGGTAGAAGTCGTGTAATGCGGTTTTCCTGGATGTAGGGACTGACAATCAGAATGCTTCTTGCGGCATTGGACAGGTCTTCAGCAAAGGCGGCGGCGTACTCCTGACTGTCGTAAATTTTGCTGGTGTTGTCATCCTGCTCGCGGATTTTTACCTGATAGCCTAATTCATGTCAACTGAACAAAGGCTGTTTTTTTGCGGGAGCAGCCATAGTGCCCAAAGGGCAAGCAGCCGCAGCAGGGCGCGCTGAATCTTCCGGAGATTCAGCACCAGAACGGACATGGCAAGCGCGTGGGCGGCTGTTTCCCGCAGTTTGGCGGTGATCAGCCCCAAGCCGCACTTGCGCTTGGCCAGGCTGAACCGCCGTTCCACTTCCACCCGCTCACATTCGTCCAGATAATCCTGTGTTTTGTTTCGGACCTCGTCCTTCTTCGGCCGGCCCAGCGCCGGACCGGAGAGCCGGATGCCGCGCTCCTTGCAAAACCGCAGATTCTCCCGGTTTCGATAGATTTTATCCGCCAGAATCCGGCTGGGATAGTGCCCCTCCCGTTCCCGGAAGCGTTCCGCCATCGCCGGCAGGTTGCCGGCCTCGTTGTAGGCGTCGAAGGAAAAGCACTCCAGCCGGGTCCAACCGTCCACAACGCTGATGTCCAGCTTCGCCCCGAATTCCACCGGTTTTCCCGCTTTGCCCCGGATAATGGGCCGCACAAACGGCTGGCTGACGCTGACGATGCGGTCCGGGGCCGAGTGACAGCGGTGGTCATACATGGTTTTCTGCTGTTCGTAGATGGTACGCAGCGCATCCAGCCGCTCCGTCTGACGGAAAGTCAGTTCCCGCCCAAGCCCGAGCTGTCCGTCTATGGCTTCCAGATCCCTGTGAAGATAATGGAGCTGCTTACCAATGGCCTTGCGCGTGGTTTTCTCCGTGTGTCTGCGGCTCCTTGCGTGTTTCAGGTAATCCTTGCGGGCGCGTTTGCGGTAGGTGCGGGGCTTCTTGCCGTCGGAGGGCTCATGCAGGGTATCGATCAGCTTTTCCGCGCTTTCCCGGGCTTCGTTCAACAGGGAGACGTCCT
The DNA here is from genome assembly GCA_022652815.1 of Oscillibacter sp. Taxonomy (GTDB): domain Bacteria; phylum Bacillota; class Clostridia; order Oscillospirales; family Oscillospiraceae; genus Oscillibacter. The sequence goes on along the minus strand of JALCRR010000025.1, from coordinate 2,763 downwards.
GCGGATACCGGATGCGGGACGGCGCGCAGGTGGCGTCCACGATCATCGTCCCGCTGTTGCCGCCGTTTCCGGGATCGTCATCTGAGTGATCGTCGTGTTGCTTTTTCGCTTCTTCACGGGCTTTGGTGTCCCGCACGATCATCTCGTTGATCTCCCCCAGGATCTCCGGGGTCAGCCGTTTGCGGAAGTACACCATCAGGGACGGGTCAAAGGGCGGCTTGGAGTCGTCGTAGCCGGCATAGCCGCAGAAGTATTGCAAATACGGGTGCTCTTGGATCATCTGTGCGGTTTCTTCGTCCGAAAAGCCGTATTCCGCCTGGATGATGCAGGCGCCCAGCGCCAGACGCAGCGGCTTGGCCACGTTGCCCTTTCGGTTGGTGAACAGGGCAGCATAGCGCTTCTCAATCTCCAACCATGGGATGGTCTGCGCCTTCTTCACCCACCGGTTCTCCTCCTTCAGATGCACGCCCACTGGCTGCTTAAAATCTGACAGGCTGAGTTGTCCGTTGTCGTAGCGATACATATCGGCCTCCAAGTGCAAGGGTTTTACCCCGTTTTGTCCATTTTTCCTGCACCTATTATACCAGAAACAGGCCATAATGTCTTGCGTTGTAAGGCTTTCGGTTTGTTCAGTGGACATTAATTCGGAATAGCCTCTACGCCGTCTGTATTACCTTGGTTATCACTGTTTTATTGAACATTGTTTCACTGCTTTCAGCATGGTGATCTCAGCCTTCATCTTAGCAATCAACCCGCCCAACTTTTCTTCGCATTCCTCACGTGTTTTGGCGTACACATTCCTGACATGCTTCTTGCCGTCGGGCCAGACGGGCGAGTACCGCCCTTCAAACAGGTGGTCGTTGATCTCGCTGATACAGCCGGTGCCGGGCTTGCGGGTGTGGCCCAGGTAGGGCTTGAAGTCGGTCATCCTTGGCGCTTTCTGCTGGGTGGTGGCCGCCGTCGGATCATCCTGCTTGGGTTCCACCTTGCCGATGCCCCGGTCGATGTTGGCGGCGGCAGAATGACGCATATCGTCCGTGATATGGGTGTAAATGTCAAGCGTGGTGGCCGCCGACACATGACCCAGCATGGCGGAGAGCGTCTTTACATCCATGCCGTTTTGCAGGGACAGGGTGGCAAAAGTGTGCCTTAAATCGTGGAAGCGCACATGCCTGCATTCTGCGTGCTCCAAAATTTTCTGGAGCCGCTTGCGTATCGCGCAGGGAGTCATAGGGCGGTCCGCCTTTACCGGGGAGGGGAACATCCACCGGGAGTTAGTGGTCTTCCGGTACTCCTTCAGCACCGCCACCACCGCCGGCGGCAGAGCCAGCTTACGGATGGAGGTCTTGGTTTTCGGTGTGCTCAGCTGCAGCTCGCCCTTCACGTCGTAGATCTGCTTGTTCACACTCAGCACCCCGGTCTTGAAGTCCAGATCGTCCCACTGGAGCGCCATCAGCTCACCGCGGCGCAGGCCGGTGGCGAGGTCCAGAAGGAAGAGTTCATAGTAGCCCTCCGCCTCGGCCTGAATGAGAAACCGCTGGAGTTCTTCTCGATCCAGCACCTGCATCTCCCGCGCCTTCTTGGGCGGCAGTTTGCAGCCGATGGCGGGGTTGGTGCGGATGAGGCCATCCTGCATCGCCTTTTCCAGCGCGGTGCGGCATACGGCGTGGCACATTCTCACCATCCGGTCGGACAGCCCCTCGCCGTATTGGTCGGTGAAGCGCAGGCGGCCGGCCTTTTTGAGCCGTGCGTAAAACTGCTGCAAATCGTTTTGCGTCAGCTTGTTCAGCGGGATTTTGCCGATCTCCGGCACGATGTGCAGGCGGATGCGGCTCTCGTAATTTGCCTGGGTGGTGGGGCGGAGCTTCGGCTTGGAGTGATTTTCGTACCAGTATGTGAGCCAGTCCCCGAAGGGCATCTCTGGGCGCAGCTTCGTGGACTTCGAACCGCCACAGGTTTCCTTGAGTGTCTGGAGCTTTTCCAGACACTCATTTTTCGTTTTGGCAAGGACATTTTTGGTTTTGGGATAGCCATTGTCATCGTAGTCGACGACGATGCGGCCTTCCCAGCGGCCGTCCTTGCGCAGCCTCACGGTTCCAGCTCCGTTTTTCCGCTTTCTTGCCACGGTTTCAGCTCCTTCCCGAAGATATCTTCCATGAATCCGCCCACGATGCCGCTGGCGGTTTTCTGCATATCCGGCGTCACATGGGTGTAGGTGTCCAGCGTGAAGCTGGCGTTGGTGTGGCCGAGAATGCCGGAGAGCGTTTTGGGGTCCACGCCGCTGGCCAGGGCATGGGTGGCAAATGTATGCCGTAAATCATGGAAGCGAATGTCCGGCAGCTTTGCCTGCTTCAGCAGGGCTTTCAGGTGATTGTAGGCAGAGTTTGGCGATGTGGGCAGCTCCGGCTTGATGGGATTGGGGAAGATCCACTGGCTGATCGAATTCTTTTTGCGCTGCCGCAGAAGCTCCGCCGTACTTTGGGGCAGGACGATGGTGCGCATGCCCATTCCTGTTTTGGTGTCGCCCAGAGAGAACACGCCCAGCTTCTTGCTGTGGAGGGTGCGGCACACCTTCAGTGTACCGGCTTTCCCGTCGAAGTCCCGCCACATGAGACCGCAGATCTCACCTCGCCGCAGACCCGTGGTCAGATCGGTATAGAAGAAATCGTGCCAGATCTTGTCCCCCTTGATGACGGCAAGGAAGGCGTCCAGCTCCCGGTCGTTCAGCACCTGCTTTTTGCTGCCGCCCTGCCGGGGGATGGT
>JALCRR010000024.1 GCA_022652815.1 Oscillibacter sp. | reverse complement strand
TGCTCTTTTTGATGCCGTATTTTTGATTGCAGAGCTTCAGAAAATACTCCGTGTAGTACTCCACATCTTCCGGGCGGCTGCGCAAAGCCGGAACATCGAGCTCGATGACGTTGATTCTCCAGTAAAGATCCTCACGGAACCGCTTCTCTGCCATCAGCTGACGGAGATTGCGATTCGTGGCACAGATTACCCGGACATCAGAGTGAATCACCTGTTTCCCGCCGATGGGAATGAAACGCTTGTTTTCAATGACATCCAAAAATTTCGCCTGCGCGGAGAGTGGCATGTCACCAATTTCATCCAGAAACAGGGTACCACCGTTGGCCTGTTCAAAAAGGCCAATTTTTCCGTTGGGACATGCGCCGGTAAAAGCACCTTTTTCATAGCCGAAAAGCTCGGATTCGATCAAATCATGGGGAATACTTGCACAGTTGATGGAGACAAAGGGACCTGTCTTACGGCTGCCGACCTCGTGGAGGTATCGGGCAAACACGCTCTTTCCAGTGCCGGATTCTCCGTGAATCAGCACGGACAGATCCTGCCAGGCAGCCCGATCCGCATCCTGCAGGAAAAGGCGCATCTCCGGAGAGGAGCAGAAAAATACGCAGTTCTTGTTGCCTACGCGCAGATGCTGCTTGCACTTGCGTAGTTCCTTTTGATGCTCCAGTGCCCGAACGCTGAAATGAATTTGGGAAATGCTGGTGTACAGCTCATCGCACCCCTGCTCATTCATGACGGGCGCGATAATGGTTTTGCGGTGCTTGCCGGCTGCGGTAGTGTAAGATAGCGTAATCGGGCGCTTTTTCACCTGAGCCATCTTGTAGCCGGCGCGGTACATCACGGTTGTCGGAGAGCCGGACGATGCCCGGGAGGGATAGCCGCAGGGCTCCAGAGCACGCTTTTTGTCTGCAAGACAAATCAGATCCCGGTCCACGACACAGATGCGGTTCGGTACGCAATCGAGAATTTGAAAAAGCTGCTCCTGCGTCAGACGCCCGTTGTCATTTTCTGTGCGGGTGTGCATGGCAATGGCAGTCTTTGCACCGTTTTCCGCTCCCTGTTTGACGTATTTCTGAATGAGGCGGGTAGCCGTGGACTGGCTGATATCCAAAGACGCAGCCAATTTTCTGGTTGAAGGATATTTCTGGTACTGATTTTGGATAAAGCGGCGCTCCCGCGCTTCAATTCGCTCTGCATAGGAAGCGGACTGGGCGTTTTCCTGTGAGCTGAACAGATTCCTGGCAGAAGACAGCGGAATTTCGGTTTCATGGGCCATAAAGAGCATTTTTTCTACGGTGTTTTTCAACTGGCGGACGTTGCCAGGCCAGTCGTAGTTCTGAAGAAACTGCTCCAGCTCCGGCGTGAAGCGCAAATCAGTTCCGTTCTGCTCATTGTAGGAATTGCGAAAATGGTCTGCAATGAACAGAATGTCATCGCGCCGCTCACGCAGAGGCGGAATTTTAATTTCCAACGTATTCAGACGCCAAAGCAAATCCTCACGGAATTCTCCACGCCGAACCAGATCCTTTAAATCATGGTTGGTAGCTGCCAAAATTCGGACATCCACCGACTTGTATTCTTGAGCGCCGATCGGCAAAATGCTCTGCGTTTCCACGGCGTTGAGGATCTTGGCCTGCAGATCAAGCGGCATGTCGCCGATCTCATCAAGCAGGAGTGTGCCCTTGTCAGCCAGCTCAAAAAGACCCACTTTGCCCTTGGCATTGGCGTTGGTAAACGCGTAGGGTGCATAGCCAAACAGCTCGGACTCCAGCAGATCTTTTGCAATGGCTGCACAGTTGAGCACAATGAACGGACCGTTGCGGCGGGGACTGTGCTTGTGAACATATTCCGCCAGCATGGTTTTTCCGGAACCGGACTCGCCGAGAAATAGTACCGTCATGTCGCTGCCGGCGCAGCGGGCGCAGCTTCGAACTACCGGCGCCATTTGCTCAGAAGCCGCCAGAAAATCAGTTGCCCCAGTTTCAGAGGAATCTTCAAAGACGGGGAAATTGTCTGCGGACTTTCTGGGATCCTTGCAGTCAAAATAGAGATCATATGGCGTGTCCTCATCTTGAATGCTCAAGACAAACAGCCCCGGAGAATCCTCCTGCATATCAAGGTGCTTCTGAAAACACAGATATGCGGTGCCGTCTCTTGAAAAGCGGCAGACGTCCTGCGACAATTCTTCATCGCTGGAAAGCAGCGTCGGCTGCTCCCAGTCCGCATCCACCAGCAATCCATTCTGGTTGATCAATTCGTCGCCTGCGTCAATATGCAGAGTTTCCTGCGCGGTCCGATTCGTGTATAATACGGTCAGATCCTCCCGCACAACAACGATGGGCGAGGGGACCTGCGCAAGAATCATCGAGAGCATCTCTCGAGGCATGTGTCTGAATACTTCGCGGTTTACCATATAAAGCGCTCCTTTCATTCACAGGAAGGAACCTGTTTCTCTGTTATATTTTAAGGGCATCTCTAAAAACTCGTGGGACATCACCCAATGAATCTATTTCTCCATTGTGCGTGGCTTTTTGCTTGTAATACGTCAGTATTCCTGCCAAAGCTCCGCCTCATGGTAGGAACAAACTCCACTGGTCTGACGCAACACGGGTATTTTTGAGGTGCCCTTAAGTCTATCATGTACGCACAGCCGGGACGAATTTCTTGGATAAATTCCCTTGGCGAATGCTTCGCTGGAAGTGCAAAGTCCCCGGACGTGCGGAGGGAAGTATGGCTTAGTGGATATGATCTAGTCGCTTTATGGTATCACAATCATTTTTCGGTTTCAACCAGATTTGTACAATTTTCAACAAAAAATGCCTATAAAAGTGAACCAATTATGAAAAAACGCACAAAATGATTCTAAAAAATGGTTCGCGCTTGTTCTCCACAGCGAAATTCATCGGGGAATTAAGCGCCTAAGCAGTGCTTGTTAAAAAATTCTTTATCTTTGGCGCCGCAGGAACTCTGTCGGTTTTTTAACAAGCAGAAGCTTTTGAGAAAGCGTCATTGGCACGTAAATTGCTTCTTGTTATTTTTGAGACAATTTTTTCTGTCTAACCAATAAATTTTACAAAGGAGAAGGGTATCTGACATGAAAGCTTTGGATGGTGTGACAATAGTTGACTTTACCCAGAGACATGCAGGAAGCGTGGCAACCATGATTCTTGCGGATTTCGGAGCAAAAGTCATTAAGATTGAACGTCCCGGTTCGGAAGATCCGGCCAGAAATTGGGCGCCCATGCAGAATGGGCACAGCGTTTATTTTACTTACCTGAACCGCGGAAAAGAAAGTATGAGCGTGGACTACACAACGGAGGCCGGACGAAAGATCGTTATGGATCTTGTTAAGAAGGCTGACGTGGTTTGCGAGAGTCTCCCTTGCGGCGAGATGGAAGAGCTCGGCCTGGGCTATGAGGCACTCAAGGCCGTCAACCCCGAGATCATCTATGCATCGCTGTCCGCCTTCGGCCATACCGGTCCCCGCAAGGACAAGAAGGCAGATGATCTGACGTTGCAGGCCATCGGCGGCATGATGGACCGCACTGGCTTTGCAGATGGCCCCGCCACTCCGGTGGGCTGCCGTGTCAGCAATCATATCAGCGCAGTCTATCTGGCCATGGGCATCAATCTGGCGTTGATCCACAAGCAGAAAACCGGAGAAGGCCAAGAGCTGGACTTGTCCGAGCTGGACTGCCTGTTTGCCATGATGGAAACCGGCCCCTGGGTATACAGCATTACCGGGAAAGTGCTGCCCCGCACGGGCAACTCCTATCCCTCCATCTCTCCCTATGACACGCTGAAAGCGAAAAACGGCTATCTGTCTGTCGGCATTTCTACGGACAACCAGTGGCAAAAGTTCTGCGCAGCACTGGATATGACCGATCTTGCCCAGAACGAGCTTTATATGACCAATGAGTCCCGCGGTGACAATTATGAAACCGGCTTGAAGCAGGAACTGGAATCCGTGACTTCACAGCATGACAAGTTTGAGCTGGAGAGCAAGCTGCGGGAAGCCAAGCTGGCCTGCGCCGCAGTTTATACCGTTCCTGAAGCAATGGCCAGCGAGCACATTGCCGTGCGCGAAATGCTGGTCAACGTGGATGATGAGGGAGCCGGAAAGGTGACCATCCCCGGTACGACCATCAAGATGATGGGCACGCCGGGCGGCGTGGAAAAGGGCGCTCCGTTGGCAGGTGAAAATACCAGAGAAGAGCTGTTCAATCTGGGCTATACCGATGCCATGGTCGCTGAACTTACGGCCGATAAGATCATCAAACAAGCCTGAGCGGTACGGCCGGTCAGGGAAATGTAGAAAGGAATGGACAGAACATGAAAAAGATTCTGGAGGGTGTAACAGTCATTGACTTCACCCAGGCATATAGCGGTCCCTTCTGCGCAATGCAGCTGGCCGACTTCGGTGCGCGCGTCATCAAGATCGAGCGTGCCTGTGTTGGCGACCAGTCCCGCGAATGGACCCCCTTCCGCAACGATTACAGCGGATATTACGCATCCATCAACCGAAATAAGGAGAGCCTGTCTCTGAACATTGCCAGCGAGGAGGGCCAGAACATTGTCAAGGCCCTGGTCAAGGACGCTGACATCGTGCTGGAGAACTTTAAGTACGGTACGCTGGCCAAAATGGGCCTGGATTATGAGGAACTGAAGAAGATCAATCCGGGTCTAATTTTTGCCTCTCTGTCCGGCTTCGGCCAGTCCGGCCCGCTGAAGAAGCTTGCCGCTTATGATAACGTGGTGCAGTCCATGTGCGGCATTATGGATATCACGGGTTATCCCGACGGAGATCCCTGCCGTGTCGGCCCCGGCATCGGCGACAGCTTTACCGGACTTCTGGTGTGCAACGGCATTCTGATGGCCTATCAGCACAAGCTGAAAACCGGCGAGGGCCAGTGCTTGAACGTGGCTATGCTGGACGCCCTGTTTGGCATTGTGGAAAATGCAATTCTGGAAAAGACGGTGGAAAACAAGGATCTGGCTCGTCTGGGTACCCGTAACGCCTTGTTTGCCCCCTATGATGTGTTTACCTGCACCGACGGCCTTTACACCGTGGCAGTCACAACGGACAGTGATTTTGCCGTGTTCTGCAATGCTATCGGCAAGCCTGCCATGGCAGAGGATGCCCGCTTTGCAACCAATGATGCGCGGCTCGCAAACTACGATGCCATGATGGCGCAGCTGCGTCCTTGGTTTGCAGACAAGACCCGCGCCCAGGCAGACGAAGTCATGACGGCTGCCAATGTGGCCGGTGGCATGGTACAGGATATTCCCGAGGTCATGCACGACGAGCAGCTGATTGCCCGAGACATGTTCCTGGAAATCGACGACCCGGGAATCGGCCTGCATAAGAACATGGCAAATCCCGTCAAAATGAGCAAGACTCCCGCGGCCCTGAAAAACGGCTCTCCGCTGTTGGGACAGGATTCCGATCATATCCTGGAGGAACTGGGATATTCCGCCGATACCATCGCGGCCTATCGGGAAGCTCATATTATATAAATGTAAAAAGAAATTAGGAGGAAGAGAAAATGTTCAAAAAAGCAACCGAAGGCGTTAACCACAAGCTGCTTTGGCCGGCGCTGATTCTGCTTGTGGCTCTGACCGCCACCAGCGTCATCATTCCGGAGCAGTTCGTCGCGGCACTGTCCAAGGTCCAGACTGTGTCGATCTCCTATCTGGGCGGCACCGCCAGTTTCGTGTCCCTGCTGTGTGTGCTGACCGTCATTGCGATCTATTTCTCCCCGCTGGGCAAGATCAAAATTGGCGGCAAGGATGCACAACCCACTATGAACAAGTGGAACTGGTTTGCCATCACCCTGTGTACCACGATTGCAACCGGCTGCGTGTACTGGGGCATTGTTCAGCCTATTCTGCATGTCAATGATCCCCCCATCATGTGGGGCGTCGTGGCTAACAGTCCGCAGGCAATCGTCAAGACCATGGCCACCATTTTCCTGCAGTGGACCGCACAGCCCTACGGCATTTACTCCCTGCCCGCCATCATGTTTGCATTTGTGTACTTTAACATGAAGCAGCCCTATGGCATCGTGTCCACCCTGGCGCCATCCCTTGGCGAAAGCCGCTGCCGCAAGTGGTTTACTCCGATTTCCTGTGTGCTGCTGTTCGTCAACGTTTGCGCTATGTGCGCCTCTTTGGCACAGGGCATGTTTAATCTGTCCGGCGCCGCCAAGTATCTGCTGAACTGGGAAACGACCACCAAGCTGCTGATTGCAATCGGCTGCCTGTTCGTGATTCCGGCCATCATCTCCTCGATTTCCGGTGTTCTTAAGGGCATCCGCATGCTTTCCGATTTGAATATGCGCCTTTACATCATTCTGGTGCTGTTCTTGATTTTCACCACAAATGTGCCCTACGTTCTGAACCTCGGCTATGAGGGCCTGGGCGAGTTTATCACCACATATTTCCAGCAGTCTTTGGCAACCGGCGTTGCCTCCGGCGATGCCTTCTTCCCCGACTGGATTAACTACAACTTCGCAGTGTGGATGTCTGCCATCTGCTTCGCCCCCATTTTCATGGGTTCTCTGTGCAAGGGCCGCACCCTCAAGGAAGTCATTCAGGTCAATTTCTTTGGCCCCATCGTGTTCAGCATCGTGTGGATGACCTTCCTCTCCGGCACTGCCATCTATCAGGACATCGCTACCGGCATGAGCTTGACCGAGGCAATGAATACACTGGGCAGCAACGTGCTTCCCTACAAGCTGTTCGATACCCTGCCCTGGCCGCAGTTCTCCATTGGCCTGTATCTAATTGCCATTGTGATTTCGTTTATCACTTATACAGACTCTTCTCTGACGGCTATGAGCCAGCTGGCCTGTACCCATCCCGGCGACGACGGCGACAAGGTCAAAGAGAATCCCATTGCCGGTGCATTCATTAAGATCGTTCTGGGCGCTGTGCTGATTCTTCTGACCAGCATCATGGTCGCTCAGGCCAACGTCGATGGCGCCCGTATTCTTGCAAACCTCTCCGGCTGGATCTGCATGGTGATCGAAATTCTGATCATTGCAGGTGTTTTCAAGATCATGAAGAACCCCGACCGTTACAACTACGTGGAGAACGGCCGTCCTGCCGACGAGGAAAAGAAGGATAAGAAGGACAAGCAGCCCTGGTGGAAGTGGCTGATTCCCGGTGGTACCGGCATTTAACATACCCTTGACTTTTACCCGATGCACCGGGGAACGCACATTCAAAAGTTGTGCGTTCCCCGGTCCTCTGGCAGAAAAGGACATCAACATCTTTTCACAATGCCTGTGAGTTTTCCCCGCACGAAATGAATCATTTTTTCAAATAATTCTATGTGTGTTTTTCCCTTTGGTTCGTTTTGCATATGCATTTTTTTGCGCTGCATATCGCGTGTGATTTTTTAAAAGCTAAAAAGCAAAAAAAGATCAGAAATCTTAGAAATATGTTACAATATAACACATTAAAAATGATAGTCACCTGTGCCCGATTTGGCACAGAAATTGCTAAATAAAAGATAGAACCTCTGTCTCAGCATCTCAGAGGAAAGGAGACCACAACATGAATCTGAAACCATTGAAAGGCGTACGGGTACTGGACCTAACCACCATCAATCCGTTTACGGACACCGAGTTTTCAGACTACGGTGCAGAGGTCATCAAAGTGGAGCGTCCCGGCTCCGGTGACTCCATCCGGGATTATCCCCCGTTTAAGGATGGAGTCAGTGTCTATCACTGCTACACAGACCGCGGAAAAAAGAGCATTACCTTGAACCTGCGTTCCGATGAGGGCAAGGAAATCCTAAAGGAACTGGTAAAGAATGCGGATATTCTGGTGGAAAACTTCAAGGCGGGCACCATGGAAAAGATGGGTCTTGGCTATGAGGAGCTCTCCCGGATCAATCCCGCTCTGGTTTACGGCAAACTGTCCTCTTACGGCAACACCGGCCCCCAGAAAAACTACATTGCCTACGACATTGCCGTGCAGGCGCAGACCGGCATCATGGATGCCACCGGCCAGCCGGAGGACGAGCCCTCCCGCGTGGGCTGCTATGTCAGCGACCATCTTTCCTGCACCTATCTGGGCACGGCCATTGTCATGGCCCTGTACCACGCGAAAAAGACCGGCGAGGGTCAGCGCGTGGAGGCTTCCATGTTTGAATCGGTATTCAGCGTGATGGGGGAGAAGATCGCCGCTTACAACTGCGGCAAAAACGCTTCCCGCACGGGACACCTGCACGACGCGTTTGCACCTTACGACATTCTGCCCTGCAAGGATGGTTATGCCGCATTGGCTGTGACTACGGATGCGCAGTGGTCCGCGTTCTGTGCCGCATTCGGCTTGGAAAACCGGTATTCAACCAATGATGAGCGCCGCGAAAAGTATCTTTCCACGCTGCGCGGTGAACTGACGGAACTGTTTTCCGGCATGACCCGGAATGAAATTGACTCCAAATGCGCCGCTGCCGGAGTTCCGGCAGGCCCGGTGAGCACCATGGAGGAGGCCATTAACAGCGATCAGATCAAGGCACGCTGCATGGAACCGGCTGTCACAGATCAGCGCATCGGCGATGTGCTGACGGTGGGCAAGGTGATTCACTACGGCGAGACATTTGAAGCTGACAGCTTTACCACTGCACCTCTGCTGGGGCAGGACAACGCCGAGATTATTGGCGCCGCGCTTGCCGGACAGGGCGTCGCTCCCAACGACATGCAAAGCCGCATGGCGGAGCTTGTCGAACAGGGCGTTATCTGAGAAAGGGGGACGAAAGATATGAATGCAATTCTCAACGGAATTCGCGTGTTGGATCTGACAGAAGGTCTGGCAGGCGCATACTGCACCATGAATCTGGGCGATTATGGCGCGGAAGTCATCAAAATTGAATCCCCCGCAGGCGACTGCTCCAGAGCACGCGGCCCCATGAAAAATGGCTTCAGTGCCTTCTTTGCAGGCGTAAACCGCAATAAAAAGAGCGTTTGCATCGACTACACAACGTCTGAAGGCCGCGCAACGGTTCTGAAAATGGCCGCCAAATGCGACATTTTGGTGGAAAACTTTGCTCCCGGCCGCCTGGCAGAGCTGGGTCTGGACTACGCGGCTGTGAAAGCCGTGAATCCCGGCATCATCTATGCAAGCATTACCGGCTACGGACAGACCGGACCGCTGAAAGATCATCCTGTGGATGATCTGGTGATCACGGCTATGAGCGGTATGATGGACCGTACCGGGCGCAGGGGCGAAGACCCCATGATGCCGGGCGTGGACTTTGGCTGTACATACAGCGGCGTGGCGGCGCTGTCCGGCATCGCCATGGCACTTTACAACAAGGCCGTCACCGGCGAGGGCACCCGGCTGGAGGTTTCCATGCTGGACTGCATCTTCTACATGCTGGAGCTGTTCGTGATGGATTACTCCATCAACGGAACCGTCACACCGAAAAACGGCAATCAGGATACCGAAGTGGCACCGCTGGGAACCTTTTCCGCAAAGGATGGCCATGTTGCCATCGCCATCAGCTCGGAGGGACAGTGGAAAAAGTTCTGCGGCCTTGTGGGCGCAGAGCAGCTGGCGGACGATCCGCGCTTTGCGGACAACGCCGCTCGCATTGCCCATCTGGACGAGCTGATTGTGGAAATGGGCAAGATCACCGGGCAGTGGAAAAAGGACGAGCTGGTCACGCTGCTGGGCGAGAACAAGTTGGCAGGCGGTGCCTTGAAGAGCGTTGCCGAGCTGATCGACGATCCCCAGGCGCGGGCCACCGATATGATTGTGGAGACAACCCATCCCGTTATGGGCGATCTGTATCTGGTGGGCAGTCCCATGAAGCTGAGCAAAACCCCAGTGAATGTCACCGCGTTGCCCGCTCCCTCTTTGGGACAGCACACAGAAGAAGTTTTGAAAGAACTAGGCCTTGCATAAGGGCCGAACGATATAAATAAGGAGTGCAAAGAACCATGAAAGCAATTGTATGCGTAAAGCAAGTTCCCGATACCTCTGGCAAGGTAGCGGTGAATCCGGACGGCACGCTGGATCGTGCCTCCATGCTGACGATCGTTAACCCCGATGACATGAACGCAGTGGAAGCTGCTCTGAAGCTGAAGGACGAAACTGGCTGCAAGGTCGTTGTCGTGACCATGGGTCCCCCTCCCGCTGAGGGCATGCTCCGCCAGCTGATGGCAATGGGCGCCGATGAGGGCGTTCTGGTCTCTGCCCGTGAATTCGGCGGCAGCGATACCTTCGCAACCTCCCAGATTCTGGCGGCAGCCCTGAACAAGATGGGCCTCGATCCTGACGACGTGGTATTCTGCGGCCGTCAGGCCATCGACGGTGACACCGCACAGGTTGGCCCCCAGATCGCCGAGAAGCTGGGCATGCCCCAGATCTCCTACGTGGCGGACATTCACAAGGAAGGCAGCGTCATTGTCTGCAAGCGGATGCTGGAAGACGGCTATATGATGGTTGAGACCCAGACCCCCTGCCTGCTGACGTGCATCAAGGAGCTCAATCAGCCCCGTTACATGAGTATCCTGGGCATTAAGGACTGCTACACCAAGCCTGTTACCGTGTATGACTACAACGCACTCAAGGACGATCCCTTGATCGATCCGACCACCATTGGCCTCAAGGGTTCCCCCACCAATATTTTGACCTCCTTTACCCCTCCTCTCAAGGGCGTGGGTATGATGCTGGAAGGTACTGGCAAGAGCACAACCGACCAGCTGGTCGGCATGCTGGCTGCCAAGCACGTGATCTGAGAGAAAGGAGCAAACAACCATGGAAAGCTATAACAGCACGAATATTTCTGAATTTAAAAATGTCTGGGTTTTCTGCGAACAGCGCGGCGGAAAGCTCATGCCGACAACTCTGGAACTGATTTCCGAAGGCCGCAAGCTGGCGGACGAACTGGGCGTTGATCTGTGCGGTCTGCTGCTGGGCAAGGACGTGGAAGGCCTGTGCAAGGAATTGGGCGGTCACGGTGCCAACAAGATTTACCTGTGCGATTCTCCGCTGCTGGAGACCTACACCACCGATGCCTATACGAAGGTGATTGTGGATTGCGTCGAGGAGTATAAGCCCGAGATCATGGTGTTCGGTGCATCCAACATCGGCCGCGATCTAGCACCCCGCTGCGCAGCTCGCCTGCACACCGGTCTGTGCGCAGACTGCACCCATCTGGACGTGGATATGCCCATCTACAAGGACTTCCTAAAGGAATCCTCCACGCTGGCTCCCGAAAAGATCGATGGTCTGGGTACCGCGTTGGTGCTGGGCGAAAAGCACGATGTGTCCCGGGACCTGAAAATGACCCGTCCCGCTTTCGGCGGCCATCTGATGGCCACCATCATCTGCCCCCGCTTCCGTCCCGCCATGGCTACGGTTCGCCCCGGCGTGATGAAGCTCTCCGCCTACGACGAGGCAAAGGCTGTCGCCGTGAGCGTGGAGCGTCCGGCATTTGCACTGAGCGACAGCGATCTTAAGACCCGCGTGCGCGAAGTGGTTAAGGCCACCCGCGAACTGGTTGATCTGACCGGCGCAGACGTGGTTGTCTCCGTTGGCCGCGGCATTGGCAAGGACGTGGAAAAGGGCATCGCCCTGGCAGAAGAACTGGCCTCCGTTCTCGGCGGCGTTGTGGGCGGAAGCCGCGCTGCCATCGACTCCGGCTGGCTGCCTGCCGATCATCAAGTCGGACAGACGGGCAAGACGGTGCATCCCAAGATGTACTTTGCACTGGGCATTTCCGGCGCCATCCAGCACAAGGCCGGCATGCAGGACTCCGAAAACATCATTGCCGTCAATAAAAACTCCGCCGCTCCCATCTTTGAAATTGCGGACTATGGCATCTGCGGCGACCTGTTCAAGGTCGTGCCGCTGCTGATTGAGTCCTTTAAGGAAGAACAGCAGAGCAAGTAAGCAATCGAACGCAACATACTGCATTATTGAACAGGAGGTCAGCCAAATGGCTTTACAGTATACGAAGGAACAGAAAATGCTCCGCGCTCTGGTAAAGGAGTTTGCGGACAAGGAAGTCGGCCCGCGGGCCGCAGAAATGGACCGCAACGAAAGCATGGACCCCACTCTGCTGAAAATGCTGGGTGACCTGGGCTTTATGGGCCTGGGCATTCCGGTGGAATATGGCGGAGCCGGCATGGGCATGATGGAAAAGTCCATTGTCGTGGAGGAACTAGCCCGGAAGGACGCCGCCACCGCAGAGGTCATGTCCGTCCATAACATGGCGTATCTCGCCATTTTGAAGCACGGCTCTGAGGAACTGAAGCAGAAGTTCCTGCCCATTGCAGCCAAGGGCGGCATTGCGGCATTCGCACTGACCGAGCCCTCCGCCGGCTCTGACGCCGCAGGCGTTCAGACTACTGCCGTCGCGGACGGGGATGATTACATCATCAACGGCTCCAAGTGCTTTATCTCCAACATGGGTCCGCAGGAGGGAAGCTTTGTCACCGTCCTGGTGTCCACGGATCCCTCCAAGGGCAGCAAGGGTTTCTCCGCCATCGTTGTGGAGCGCGGAACTCCCGGCTTCACCATCGGCAAACGCGAGGAAAAGCTGGGCATCCGCGCTGCGGATGTCAGCGAGCTGATCTTCGAGGACTGCCGTGTCCCCAAGGCCAATCTGGTCGGTGCGGAAGGAAAGGGCTTCGGCTACTTCATGGAAGCACTGGACAGCGGCCGCATTGGCATGGCCTCTCAGGCGCTGGGCATTGCGGAAGAGGCGCTGGATCTGTCCATCGAGTATCTGAAGGTCCGTGTCCAGTTCGGCAAGCCCCTTTCCAAGCAGCAGGGCCTGCAGTGGTATCTGGCGGACATGGGCACCAAGGTGGAAGCCGCCCGCGCGCTGATCTATGAGGCAGCCAGCGACATGGACCGGGGCGATCCCGTGGGAAAAATTGCTGCTATTGCCAAATACTACGCCTCTGAAATTGGCGTGCAGGTCACGGACAAGGCACTGCAGCTACACAGCGGCTATGGCTACATGCGCGACTATCCGCTGGAGCGGATGTACCGCGACGCCCGTATCATTCCTATCTACGAGGGAACCTCGGAGATTCAGAAGATCATTATCTCCAGAGAGCTGCTGAAGTAAAACGGAGCAAACAGGAGCACCACATCTGTGGTGCTCCTTTCCGGCATTTTGATTCAAGGAGGATCGCCATGAATAAAACGGATCTGGCGCAAGTTCTGGTGGGGAAGAAAATGGAGCCCCGCTGGATGGAATATAACTGGCGCGACATGGCCCTTTATGCGCTGGCTGTCGGCGCCAAGCGGGAGGATCTGCTCTATACCTATGAAAAAAACATGAAAGCGCTCCCAACCTATGGTACAATACCTTACTGGGGGACTATCAATGTCCGTCCCTATCAGTGGATGCCGCTTCCAGCCTCTATGCTGGCAAACGACATCATCAAGCCCACCATTTCTTTTTTGAATATGGATCATGAGCTTGTTATGCATCGTCCCATTGATCCGATCAAGGGCACGTTTCAGTATCAAGATGAGATTACGGATGTGTATGACCGGGGAGAGGGAAAGGGCGCTGTCGTTAAAACAAAGCTGGATGTGCGGGATGAGGCGGGCAATCTGGTGTGCACCAATACCTCCACCACCTTCTTTCATGAAGCGGGCGGCTTCGGAGGACCTCCCATGCCGAAAAGCACGGTGGTTATTCCCGAGCGGGAGCCGGATTACGAGGAGGATGATTACATCAGTCCTGTGCAGAATCTGCTCTACCGCTTGACCGGCGACACAAATCTGGTACATGTGGACCCCGACTACGCGCGCAAAATGGGATTTGAAACTTCCTTTATGCAGGGCCTCTGCTCCTTCGGCTTTGTCTGCCGTATGGCCATCGGCCATCTCATTCCCGGCGAGCCGGAGCGCATGACGCGCATGGCGGCGCAGATGACCTCCGTGCTGTATCCCGATACGCCAGTGCGTCTGAGACTGTGGATCATGGAAGAGCATACCGCGTATTTTCAGTTTATTAATCTGACCACCGGAAAGCCGGTTTTGAACCGCGGCGTTTTTACGTGGAAGTAAAATTGGAGGAACCTATGAATTATTTTGAAGGCAGCAGCAGCTATGTCGCATCCGAAGATCTCATGCGCAGCGTAAATATTGCCATGGCGCTGGAAAAGCCGCTGCTGATCAAGGGCGAGCCGGGTACCGGAAAAACCATGCTGGCCCAGGCCGTGGCGGATGCGCTGGGGATGGAACTGGTGATCTGGAATATCAAATCCACCACCAAGGCGCAGGACGGACTGTATGTCTACGATACGGTGCAGCGCCTGTACGACAGCCAGTTTGGTGAGAGTGTCAGCGACATTCACAAATATATCAAGCTGGGAAAACTGGGCGAGGCATTCCGCAGTGAGAAGAAGGTCATCCTGCTCATTGACGAAATTGACAAGGCTGATCTGGAATTCCCCAACGACCTTCTCTGGGAGCTGGATCGCATGGAGTTTTATATTCCCGAGACGCAGGAAACCGTCAAGGCCAAGCAGCGCCCGGTGGTCATCATTACCTCCAACGCGGAAAAGGAGCTGCCGGACGCATTTTTGCGCCGGTGCATTTTCCACTATATCGCCTTTCCAAATGAGCAGATGATGGCGGACATTGTGCAGGCGCATTACCCCGATCTTGAGCGGGATTTCTGTGAGCAGGTGCTCCGAGCCTTCTATCGCATCCGGGAGGTGGGCAGTATCCAGAAAAAGCCCAGCACGTCCGAGCTGCTGGACTGGATTCAAGCGCTGCGTATCACCGGTGTCTCACTGGAGAGCGTGGAGCGGGAGGTCCCGTTCTCCGGCGTTCTGATGAAGAAGAACGAGGATTTGGACACCCTGTCAAAACGATGGGGCCACCGATAATTCGCCATGTTTTATGATTTTTTGGAGCTGCTGCGCACGTATGGACTGAAGGTCTCCGTCAACGAGTGGCTGACGCTGCTTGAGGGTTTAAAACAGGACCTCCACGGTGACAGCCTGCTCGGCTTTTACTATCTTGCTAGGGCGGTGTTGGTGAAGTCCGAGGCCGACTTTGACCGCTTTGACGCCGCCTTTGCCCGGTATTTCAAGGGCATTGAATCCATCAAGGAACTGCCTAAGGAGTTGGAGGACTGGCTTGCCCAGCCCATTACCCAGCGTCCCTATGACAAGGACGAGGTGGACAAAAAATTCGGTGGAATGCCCCTGGAGGAAATCATGCGCCAGTTTGAAGAGCGCATGAAGGAACAGCATGAAATCCATAACGGGGGAAGCTACTGGATCGGCACCGGCGGCACGTCCATGTTTGGCCATGGGGGATACAATCCCAACGGAATCCGCATCGGCGGAACCTCTCGCAACCGCAGCGCCGTGCAGATTGCCTCCGAGCGCAAATTTCGTGACTACCGGGAAGACTCCGTGCTGGAACTGCGCCAATTCCAGATTGCCTTCCGCCGTCTGCGCCAGTTTTCTGCGGATATGCTGGGGCCAAAGGACGTGCTGGATGTGGACGCCACCATTCAAGAAACCTGCGACCATGCAGGACAGCTGAATCTGATGTTTACGCGGCCACGGCGCAATACGGTGAAGGTGTTGCTGCTGTTCGACTCCGGCGGCTCTATGGATGAGTACGCCAGCCTTTGCACCACGCTTTTCCAGGCGGCCAATAAGTCTAACCAGTTTCAAGATCTGAAGGTTTACTACTTCCACAACTGTTTCTACGATTATCTCTACACCGATCCCTTCTGCCTGCGCAGTGCGCAAATCCCCACAGAATGGGTGCTGCAAAATCTGCCGCAGGATTATAAGGTGATTGTGGTGGGAGACGCCTATATGTCCCCCTATGAGTTGCTCTCTCCCGGGGGTTGCATCGACTACTATTTCAACAACGAGGAACCGGGCATTACCTGGATTCGCAAGTTTACAAAGCGCTATCAGAAAATGGTCTGGCTCAATCCGATTCCGGAGGATTTCTGGTCGGGGAGCTATTACCGCTCCACCATCGATACGGTGATGCGGGAGGTTCCCATGTTTCCCCTGTCTGTCCAGGGGTTGGAGCGGAGCCTTAAGGCGCTGATGGCGGCTCATGGGCAGCGATAGCAGAATCCATAAAAGAACGCGGAAAGTATCCGGCCTGCTACAATAAGTGCCCTGTCCATTCATCTGGACAGGGCACTTATTACATGCACACGTTAAAATTTTGTCTCGCTCAAACAGAAAAGAACGACTTTTTGGAAAATACAATCCCATAAAAATGAAAATTTTAAGACTTTTGAGAGGGTGTCACAGCGTTGGACGGAAAGCGGCGTCTGCGGCTCCATGACGGCAGACGTGCGATTGGTGGCGCCATCTGTGGTCACACGGTCCGATCATTCGTAGATACGGGCAACGGCATGCAGTAAAAACGATCGATGCTCATTTGAGCATCGATCGTTTTTTGCTAATGAAGTGCCGAACGCATGTGGCTTTGGTGCAAGTAAGGCACGGTATTCACATGAAATCCAGCATTTTCAATGGCTTTTGGGCCTGGCTTAGTACATGCCGCCCATGCCGCCCATATCGCCGCCTGCAGGGGCAACGGGAGCGGGGGGTTCGGGCTTGTCAGCAACCAGAGACTCGGTGGTCAGAACCATGGCGGAGACGGAAGCTGCATTCTCCAGAGCGGAGCGGGTCACCTTGGCAGGGTCGATGATGCCGGAGGCAACCATGTCGCAGTACTCTTCCTTATAGGCATCGAAGCCATAGCCGTTCTTGCCGGAGTTCATGACCTTCTCCAGAATCACGGAGCCATCCAGACCTGCGTTGGTAGCAATCTGACGGATGGGGGCTTCCAGCGCCTTGACCACGATGCGTACACCGGTCTTTTCATCGCCGTCAACCGTGGGGATCAGAGCTTCCACTGCGGGGATGATGTTGCAGAAGATCGTGCCGCCGCCGGCAACCACGCCTTCTTCAACAGCAGCGCGGGTAGCGTTCAGAGCGTCCTCAATGCGGAGCTTCTTCTCCTTCATCTCGGTCTCGGTGGCTGCGCCAACCTTGATGACGGCCACGCCGCCAGCCAGCTTTGCAAGACGCTCCTGCAGCTTTTCTTTGTCATAGTCAGAGGTGGTGTTGGCAATCTGCGCACGGATCTGGGCAACGCGATCCTTGATCTTGGCGCTGTCGCCGGCACCGTCGACGATGGTGGTGTTCTCCTTGGTGACCTTCACCTGGCGAGCACGGCCCAGCATATCCACGGTGGCGTCCTTCAGCTCCAGGCCGACTTCCTGGGAAACCACGGTGCCGCCGGTCAGAGTGGCGATATCCTGCAGCATTTCCTTGCGGCGATCGCCAAAGCCGGGAGCCTTGACGCACACCACGTTCAGCGTGCCGCGCAGACGGTTGACGATCAGAGTGGACAAAGCCTCGCCCTCAACGTCCTCGGCGATGATCAGCAGCTTCTTGCCAGCCTGCACCAGCTGCTCCAGCAGGGGCAGAATGTCGGCAATGACGGAGATCTTCTTATCGGTGATGAGGATGTAGGCGTCATCGATGTTGGCCTCCATCTTCTCGGTATCGGTGCACATATAGGGGGTGATATAGCCGCGGTCAAACTGCATGCCTTCCACGACTTCGCTGTAAGTCTCGGCGGTCTTGGACTCCTCAATGGTGATAACGCCGTCGGCACTGACCTTCTCCATGGCATCTGCAATCAGCTTGCCGATCTCATCGTCACCGGAAGAGACTGCGCCAACACGGGCGATATCCTTGGAGCCGTCAACCTTCTTGGCCTGCTTTTTGACCTCTGCGATCGCAGCGGAAACAGCCTTTGCCATGCCCTTTTTGACGACGATGGGATTTGCACCGGCAGCCAGATTGCGCAGACCTTCCGTAATCATGGCTTGAGCCAGCAGCGTTGCAGTGGTGGTGCCGTCGCCGGCCACATCGTTGGTCTTGGTGGAGACTTCCTTCACCAGCTGGGCCCCCATGTTCTCAAAGGGATCGGGCAGCTCAATTTCCTTGGCGATGGTCACGCCGTCGTTGGTAATTAGGGGAGCGCCGTACTTTTTGTCCAGCACCACGTTGCGGCCCTTGGGGCCCAGAGTGACCTTAACGGTATCGGCCAGAGTGTCCACGCCGGCCTGCAGGGCCTTGCGGGCATCCTCACCGCGCTTAATCAGTTTAGACATAAGAATTACCTCCAATATAGAAGATTGTTTTGAAAAAAGTTTGCGTTGGGTTTCACCGAATTTCCGCCTTTGGCGGAAATAAATTAAAATCATTTTCGGCAGGGCGTGTACCTGCCGAAAATACTTTGACGTGTGCGCCTTGGGCGCACACACCAGTTCTCAGACTGGTGTTACGCGACTAAAAGCCGCTTTGCGGCTTTTAGTCGACAATCGCGAGAATGTCGTGCTGACGGACAACAACGTACTCCACGTCGTCCAGCTCGACCTTGGTGCCGGCATACTTGTCGGTGATGACCTTGTCACCGACCTTCACGGTCATGACAACGTCCTTGCCGTCCACAACGCCGCCGGGGCCGACGGAAATGACTTCAGCAACAGTCGGCTTCTCTTTGGCAGAGCCGGTCAGAATAATGCCGCCCTTGGTGGTTTCCTCGGTCTCAACCATCTTCAGAATGACACGATCAGCAAGCGGGGTAAGTTTCATGGGAAAGAGCCTCCTTATAGAAAATAAAATATTTGGAAAACAAATTCAGCGTTAGCACTCAACATCTAGGAGTGCTAACGCTGTTATCTTAGTACAGGAATCGGGATTTGTAAAGGGGGTAGGGCAAGAAATTCTGTGAAGAATTTGTGAATCTTGGAAAAGTGCTCAAAAAATATGTAAATTGGGCATTATCGCGCCGTTTGATTGCAGTCACAACCCTTTGGACCAAAAAAGTTGATGTGCTGATCTGCCAGCGAAATTGTCACATCTTGGCTGGAAAAGCATTCTCCATCCAGGCAGGTGACGATCTCCTCACCGTCGGAGTGGAGACGGATTACCTTTGCGGTGGAGAGAACGGCCAAATCCGAGAGTTTGCTGGAATTTCCGGCGGAGTAGGCGTTAAACAGGCGGGCAAACGCCACCCGGCTGACGCTTTTGATGAGGATGGTGTGCAAAACGCCGTCATTCATTCTGGCTTCGGGGCGGGGACTGGAGCCGCCGCCATAATAGCGGCCGTTGCACACGGCGCACAGGGCGTAGTCGCCGGAAAAATCCTCCCCATCCAGCGTGACTGTCCAGTGCTGAGAAATCTTTTTAAATAGGAAATTAGCGGCCACGGCGGTGAGATAACTGCCCCGGCCGGAGAGCAGGGGATTGCCGGAATACTGATGCACGTCGTTGGCTACACGGGCGTCAATGCCGGAGCAGGCAATGGTTGTACAGTATTTTCCGTTGCAGTTAATTAAATCCAGCGGAAAAACATCGCCATCCCAGAGGTTTTCCGCATCGGAAAAGCGGGACATATCCGTGCCGAAGTTTTTGAGAAAGTCGTTGCCGGTGCCCACTGGAATACAGGTCATGGCTGCGTTTTCAAAACCGGCCAAGCCGTTGGCTACCTCATAAACTGTACCGTCGCCGCCGCAGGCATAGACCCGAATCTCCTCCCCGGTCTCCGCCGCTTTTCGGGCAAGCTCGGTAGCGTGACCAGGCCGCTGGGTTAACAGACACTCACAGTTTAAATGATGCTCCTTTCGCAGATGATCGGCCATCGCCAGCACGGCACTGGTTCGGTCACGTTTGCCTGCGTTCGGGTTGATGATAAAAATATGCTTCATGGGGCCGCCTCCCATTGTCAGAATTTGCGGAAATTAACCACAATGAGTATTATTTCGACAAAATATTACTTCCCGTACATAAACGCATCGCACTTAATCATGCCGTTATAGAGCTTGCGCTTCTTGTCTGCGGTTTTGCCAAAGCTGCGCTCGAACTCCGTGTGGGAGGAGAGCACGATGATGCGCCACTTGGGGGGCATCTCCCGACAGGCTGCGCCGAAAGAGGCGTAAAGAGCCTCGGCCTGCTGCCGATCCAAAAGACGCTCGCCGTAGGGCGGGTTGGTTACTAGCTGGCCGTATTCGCTGTCCCGGTGGAATTTCCCAGCATCGGACACCTCAAAGCGAATGCACTCATCCACACCGGCAAGCTGGGCGTTGTGTCTGGAAAGCGCCACGGCTTCGGGGTCAATGTCGCCGCCCCAGATGTCGTAGTTTCCGTGGAACTCCTTGTCCATGGCTTCGTCTGCGGCGGTCATCCAAATGGAGGAGGGAATGTTCTTCCACTTCTGAGCGGCAAAGCTGCGATCCAGCCCCGGCGCCCGGTTTTTGGCGATCAGCGCGGCCTCAATGGGAATGGTACCGGAGCCGCAGAAGGGATCGCAGAACGGATCTCTGCCCCGATAGCGGGCCAGTGTCACCAATGCAGCGGCCAGCGTCTCCCGCAAGGGAGCCACAACGCCTTGAGCGCGGTAGCCGCGCTTGTAAAGCCCCTCACCGGAGGTATCCAGATAGATGGCGGCCTCGTCCTTGACGATGGAGAATTGAATGTGGTAGCGGCTGCCGGTTTCCGGCAGCGTCTCCACACCGTATTTCTCCCCCAGACGCTTGGCACTGGCCTTCTTTACGATGGCCTGGCAGGCAGGAACGGAGTGCAGCTGAGAATTCAGCGTATAGCCCTTCACCGGGAACTCACCCTCCCGGGGGATATACTCCTCCCATGGAATGGCATAAACGCCCTGAAACAGCTCTTCGAAGGTGGAGGCGGGGAAGCGAGCCAGCTCCAGAAGGACGCGGGCACCGCAGCGCAGATTGATGTTTAGGCGGGCAATATCAAGGGCATCGCCTTCACAGTGTACGCGACCGTTTTCCGCCCGAACGTCTTTTAAATTGAGACGCTTCATCTCGTCTGCCACCAGACTTTCCAGACCGAAGAGGCAGGGAATTGTGAGAGTCATCATAAAATCTCCTTGTCAAAAAATTGCTTTTTCCCATCATAACACACCTAAGTCGGAAGGGAAAGGTATTTTCCTTGCGGGAAAGGAATCGAAATTTTGCTGAATCCATGAATCGGAGCCGTGAAAATCCCATTTGGAGGTAGTGTGTGACAGAAAACCAAAATCAAGCGGCAGCACAACGGAAATTTTACCTTGGAATATCTGAAAAAAGGAAGTCCTTCGGCAATGCGCCGAAGGACTTCCTTTGCACGCTTATGATTGGAAAGCGGCGATTTCGTCCGGCAGAAACTTTTCCAAACAGACCAGCCGAACACCGGGAATTCCGTTAAATACGCTGTCCACAACGCCGATTTCCGCATAGCCCAGCTTTTGGTACAGCGCCCGCGCCGCCAGATTTCGTTCGTTGGTGTCCATCCGGAGATAGCGGCACCCATGTTCCAGCGCATAACGCTCGTAAAAGGAGACAAACGCGCTGCCGTATCCGCAGCCTTTTAGGCGGGGGGAGACGGTCAACATATGGAGCACCATGACCTCGTTTGCCGGCGCGTCAAAGCGCCACGGAGAGTGGACGTATTCCGCCACCTGCTGGTGGTTGATTCGCCCTGCCGCGATCAACTGACCGTCAGCTTTTTCGACGAACAGATCACCCGCCAGAATGGCGGCCCGGGCAGAGTCCTCGGTGGGATAGACGCCACGAATCCAGCCGGTGGTTGTCCGTCCGGCTTCCTCTTCCGTGTGGATTTCCGCATAGATTTCAGAAATCCGGGGCAGATCATCCGGCGTAGCTTTTGCAAACATGGCGGTGTGGTTCCCTCCGTTTGTAATCGATGGGGTTTAGCGGGGCAGTCGTTGATAAAGCGCCATCTGACCGCGGAGCTTGGCGGCAAGCGCGGGAGTGGCAGCTCCCGGCAGCATCCGCCATTTCCAGTTGGTTCCCACGGTGGCGGGCGTGTTCATGCGGGCCTTCCCGTCCAGGGAGAGCACGTCCTGCATCTGAACCACTGCCAACTCGCCTACGCTGGACCACGCACCCCGCATCAGCCCCCAGCTAAATCCCTCTTCTTTCGTGAGATTCAAATATTCCACGGCTTTTTGCACATCCGCCTGAGGAGCGGAGTCCATCCAGCCCAGGGCTGTGTCGTTGTCGTGGGTACCTGTGTAGACCACGCAGTGTTTTTCGTAGTTGTGGGGCAGGTAGTCCCCGGATTCGCGGCTGTCAAAGGCAAATTCCAGCACCTTCATGCCGGGCAGCCCAGACTCCTGCAGGAGCGCGCGCACGTCGTCGTCCAGAAAACCCAGATCCTCGGCAATCACGTCGTCAAATCCGCATTCCTCACCCAGCGCCCGCAGCAACTTCATGCCGGGACCCTTGCGCCAGCGACCGTTTTTGGCGGTTGTATCCCCGGCAGGGATGGCGTAGTACCCGGAAAGTCCCCGGAAGTGGTCAATGCGCAGAATGTCATAGATGGATTTCTGATAGGCCACCCGCTGTCTCCACCAGGAGAAGTTGCTGCGCTCCATGGCGTCCCAGTCAAACAGGGGATTGCCCCAGAGCTGACCGTCGGCAGAAAAGCCGTCCGGCGGGCAGCCGGCGACTTCAGTGGGGTTTAGGTTTTCGTCCAGTTGAAATTCTTCGGGGTGCGCCCAAACCTCGGCGCTGTCTCCGGCAACGTAGATGGGGAGATCGCCGATGATGGAGACGCCTTTTTGATTGGCGTAGCTTTTGAGGAAACCCCACTGGCGGAAAAAGAGAAACTGGATCACTTGCCAGAATTCCACTTCCTCCCGGTGCTCGGCACGGAACCGCTCTAGCGCGGAAGGTGCTCGCCGGCGAAGTTCCTCCGCCCAGTCTTTCCACGGCTTGCCGCCGTTCGCATCCTTTATCGCCATAAAGAGGGCGTAATCGGGGAGCCAGGCCTTCGCCTTTGTGCAAAACTCATCATACTCTGGCGGGCGAACGGACAAAAGCCGCTTGACCGCCTTTTGCAGCACGGGGTAGCGCTTTTCATACAGCGCACCGTAGTTGACGCTGTCCGGGGCGCTTTCCCAGTCGATCAACCGGTAATCCTCCTCGTCCAGCAATCCGTCCTCGGCCAGCGCATCCAGATCAATCAGATAGGGGTTGCCGGCAAAGGTGGAAAAGGACTGATAGGGGGAATCTCCGAAGCTGGTGGGACAGATGGGCAGCAGCTGCCAGATGCTCTGCCCGGCGTCGGAGAGAAAATCAACGAATCGGTAAGCCTCTGCTCCCATCGTGCCGATGCCGTAAGGCGAGGGCAGGGAGGAAAGGTGCATCAGAATGCCTCCGCGTCTCATAGAGCCTTCATCTCTTTCTTTTTTTTCAGGTCTTGAACACTTTCGCCCTCCAAAAGGCGGAAGGGGATGGTTTCGTAGGCGGCGGAAGATCCGCGCACAATCTGGGAGAGTAGCAACTCCACGCCCCGACGGGCAATCACCACATCGTCCTGCTTCACCGTAGTCAGACGAGGGGCGGCGTACTGGCCCAGGTCAATTCCGTCAAAGCCGACGACGGAGATGTCCTCCGGCACCCGCTTCCCGTGATCTCGCAGCGCCCGTAGGGCACCAATGGCCATCACGTCGGAAAAGGCAAAGACCGCCGTCATGTCGGGCATGGCAGCAAGCAGCTTTTCCATGGCAGCATAACCGCTCTCCATAGAAAACCGCGCAATTTGATACTGCTTTTCCGGGTCAAAGGGCAAATTTGCCGCAGCAAAGCCCTGCTCGCAGCCCTCCAGACGGGCACAGCTGGCATCCGAACCGCAGGCGATGCCACCCAGAATCCCGATGCTCCGGTGGCCGCGTTTGATCAGATAGTCAATGCAGAAAGCCGCGGCGGACACGTCGTCCGTGGAGACGGAGGCGAGGTTGCGGAAATTTAGATCCTTTGCGCTGTTGGTAATCAACACACAGGGGACACTGATACCGGGAAAGCTCTCGGAAAAGTACGTCAAGTTACTGCCGAGGAAGAGAATCCCGAGGGGCTTGCGCTCCCGGCAGAGCCTTTGAGCAGCCAGAACCTCGTTGTCCTCCTCGTCGAGGTAGGTGACAAACATGGAGTGGCCGCGGCGGTGAATTTCGGATTGCAGCAGCTCCAAAATTCCGGCGAAAAGCATATTCCGCGTGCCTTTGACCACAATGGCAATGCCCCGGGACTCCTGTTGCTTGAGATGTTTCGCGTTGGAATTGGGGGTAAAATCGTGCTGTGCGACAATTTTCAGAATCTTTTCCCGCGCTTCGGGACTGACGTCCTTGTGGTCGTTCAGCACACGGGAGACGGTGCCTACCGCGTAGCCGGATTCCTTTGCAATATCCTTGATCGTCACGGCCTGCACCTCCCCAAAGTAAAATTTAGTTATTCATCCGCCCGTCGTACCCCGCTGCGGCGAGCGTAACTGCCACCGTCGCGGCACTGTGGTTTGCATGCGCTTCACGCCCGCCAACCGCGCCGCTTCCTCGTCGTCAAAGCAAGCTCCATATCCTTCGCTGCTTTTCCTCTCCCCGCAAAACCCGCTTCGCTGGGCTTTTACGGGGTTCCCTGTCTTGCTTCATCCGCCACTTATCGGCGCTTCGGCTGTTATCCCTTCACAGCACCGGCGACAACGCCCTTGATAATGTGCTTCTGGCCCAGCAGATACACGATAACCACCGGCAGAATGGTCAGCACGATGCAGGCCATCATGGGGCCCATTTCCACCTTGCCGTAGCTGCCGCGGAAATACTGAATCAGCATGGGAATGGTCTTGTACTTCTTGATGTTCAGCACCAGCGTGGGCAGCAGATAGTCGTTCCACACCCACATGGTTTCCAGAATGCCCACAGAGATCATGGTGGGCTTGAGAATCGGGAACACCACGTGGAAGTACGTCTGAATGGGATTGCAGCCGTCAATCATGGCGGCTTCCTCAATCTCCAGCGGGATGGACTTCATAAAGCCGGAGAACATGAACACGGCAAGCCCTGCGCCGAAGCCCAGATAGATCACGCAGATGTTCCAAGGGGTGTTCAGCTTCAGTTGGTCCGCCGTCTGGGAGAGGGTGAACATGACCATCTGGAAGGGCACTACCATGGAAAAGACGCACAAAAGATAGATCAGCTTGGAAATCCAGTTGTGAACCCGGGTGATATACCAGGCGCACATGGAGCAGCACAGAAGAATCAGCGCCACAGAGGACACCGTGATGAACAGGCTGTACCCAAGGCTCTGCAAAAATCCCTTGGAGGCAATGGCGTTGACATAGTTGGAAAATCCGGCAAAGGTCTCGGCTGTGGGCGCTTGAAAGGCCGTGCCCGTGGAGATGGCGGACTCCACCTTGAAGGAGTTCAGCAGCACCATGACGATGGGGTACATGTAAAGCGCGCAGATCACGCTGAGAACAACGGTCCACACAAGACCGGGGGTTTTGCGTTTTGCGTTCATTGCTGCACCTCCTTGGAGCGGGTGGCCTTCAGCTGAATCAGTGCCATGACCACGACCAGAAGGAAGAACACCACGGCCTTGGCCTGGCCGATGCCCTTCCACTGGGCGCCGGAGCGGGCGTAGAAGGTGTTGTAGATGTTCAGCGCCAGCATTTCAGTGGCGTGGTTGGGATCGCCGCCTGTCAAAGACAGATTCTGGTCAAACAGCTTGAAGGAGTTGGTGATGGTGAGAAACAGGCAGATGGTGATGGAGGGCATGACCATGGGGATCTTGACCTTCCAAAGAGTCTGCCAGCGGCTAGCACCGTCAATTTCGGCGGCTTCCAGCAGCTCCGGCGGGACGTTTTGCAGTCCTGCAATGTAAATAATCATCATATAGCCGATCTGCTGCCAGCACATCAGCACGATCAGACCCCAGTAGCCGGCCATGGTATTCAGAGCCAGCAGGGGCTGGGCGATGTTGGAAAGCAGGCAGTTGAACAGGATCTGCCAGATGTATCCCAGCACAATGCCGCCGATCAGATTGGGCATAAAGAAGATCGTGCGGAACACGTTGGTGCCCTTGATATTCCGGGTCAGCGTCAGCGCAATGTAAAACGCCAGTACGTTAATCAGAACGGTGGACACGGCGGCAAAGGCAACGGTAAACCAGAAGGAATGGGAGAATGTGGCGTCGGTGATGGCACGGACGTAGTTGGAAATCCCGGTCCATTTGGCATTGTTGACAGTGGTAAAGCGGCAGAAGGAGAGATAAAGTCCTTCTCCGAAGGGGATGATGAAACCGATGATAAAAGCGGCCAGCGTGGGGAGAACAAAAACGGGGAAATATTTCTTTAATGTTTTTTCCATGACGAAACTCCCTCTTATACGGTGTTGCGGGAAGAGAAATGCGAAAATGCGTCTTTCTTTTTCAGAAGAAATGGGGGAGCGATGCGCTCCCCCATTTCAGTGGGAAATCAAATTAGCCGTTCGCCAGCTTGTACTCGGCTGCCCAGTTGTCCACGAATGCGGACTTGACGGCATCCCAGTTGGCGTCGGACTGATCGGCTGCATAAGCAGTCAGAGCAGAGCCCAGCGTGTTCTTCCATTCCTCGGAGGGCATGGTTGCGAAGCACCAGTCAACAGAGGTCTTGCCGGCAGAGATGTATTCGTTGGCGATCTTGACCAGGGGGTTGGCGGATTCCTTGGCGGCCTTGAAGGGGCTGACAAAGCCCATGTCGTTGGCCAGGGCGGAGGTGCCGGCATCGGAGGTGACAACCCAGTTCATGAAGTCCAGAGTTGCCTGAATGTCCTCTTCAGGGGCATCCTTGTTCACGCACCAGAAGTTCTCGGAACCGGTGCACAGGCCCTGATTAGCTTCGCCGTCAGCGCCGATGTAGATGGGCAGCATGCCCAGGTTCTCATCGCCCAGACCCTTGATGCTGTCATAGGCCCAAGTGCCGTTCTGATAGAACACGGCTTCGCCGTTTGCAAACTCGTTGGAAGCGTCGTCGCCGGTCTTTGCAGACAGCTCGCTGCCGGCGCAGGTGGAATCGTTGACATACAGATCCCAAATTGCGCGGTAGTTGTCCAGGAAGGAGCCCGTGACGGAGCCTTCAGTCATGCCGTCCTTCTCGTACTCATAGTACAGAGGCAGGTTGGCCAGATGGGTCTTAAATCTCCAGTCGGAGGAGGAGTCCATACCGGCAGAGGTGAAAGCACCCTTGACGCCCAGCTCGTCCTTGCGAGCTTGAATGTCGTCGGCGACCTTCTTTAGGGAATCAAAGCTGGTGATGTCGTCCTGGGTATAGCCGGCCTTCTCCAGCAGAGCCTTGTTGTAGATGATGCCGTAGGTCTCAATGACGTATGCGATGCCGTAGACGGCGTCGTCATCGCCCTTCAGGGCGAAGTCGTCGGAAGTCAGCTGACCGTACACATCAGAAGAGGACAGGTCATAGCAGTAATCCTGCCAGTTGTGCAGACCCACGGGGCCGTTGACCTGGAACAGAGTGGGGGCGTCGGACTTGCCCATCTCGGCGGTCAGCGTGGTCTCATAGGTGCCCTCAGCGGCGGTGACAACCGTCACGGGAACGCCGGTCTCCTCGGTATAGGCAGCGGCCAGATCCTGCCACTGCTGATCCTGCTCGGGTTTAAAGTTTAGGTAATAGACTTTGCCGGCGGCCTGAGTGCCGCTGGCGGATGCTGCTGCGGACTTGTCGCCCGTGCTGCCGCAGCCGGCCAGCAAAGAGGCAGACAGGCAGGCAGTCAGAGCCAATGCAATCCATCTTTTTTCCATGTTCTTTTCCTCCTGTTATAATAATTGGCACAAGAGACAAACTTGTGACATGATTTTCCTGGAAACGTTTCATTTCGACTGGAAACGTTTCCAGATCGTCTGCTTTTATGGTAGCCCCTTACGCAAGAAAAAGCAAAGGTTATTTTGCCTTTTTCACAAAATCGTCTCATTCCACAAAACTAATTCGTGAATTTTATACAATTTTTCAAATGTAAACGTTTAATGCGCCGATTCTGCCCAGCAGAATCGGCGCATTGCACTTACTTTTTCAGCTTATGAATTTTTTCCAGTCGATTGAGTGCTTCGTTCAGCGTGTCATCATTTTTGGCGAAATGCAGCCGAATCAGATGGTTCACCGGCTCCCGGAAGAAGCTGGAGCCGGGTACGGCTCCAACGCCGACCTCCCGAGCCAGATTTTTGCAGAACTGCAGATCGTTGTCGTAGCCGTATTCGCTGATGTCCAGCATGACGTAGTAGGCACCCTCCGGGTCATTGTGGACGATGTTCAGATCGTCCAGACCTTGAAGAAACAAGTCCTTTTTGTGGGTGTACTTGGCAAGCAGAGCGTCGTAGTAGTCCTGCCCAAAATTGAGACCCGGAATGACGGCCTCCTGCAGCGGTGCGGCGCAGCCTACCGTGAGGAAATCGTGGACCTTTCTGGCCCGGTCGATGATGTCCGCCGGGGCAATGATGTAGCCCAGACGCCAGCCGGTGATGGAATAGGTCTTGGACAGGGACGAGCAGGAGATCGTCCGGTTCCACATGCCCGGCAGCGTTGCAAAATAGGTGTGCACATAGGGTGCGTAGACGATGTGCTCGTAAACCTCGTCCGTGATGACATACGTATCATATTTGGTGGCCATCTCGGCAATGGTCAGTAGCTCCTCTCGGGTAAAGACCCGCCCGCAGGGGTTGGAGGGATTGCAGAGGATCAGCGCCTTGGGATGCTGACGGAAAGCACTCTCCAACTCATCTACATCAAAGTTGAAGGCGGGCGGATGCAACGGCACATAGATCGGCTCGGCGCCGGAGAGAATGGTGTCCGCGCCGTAGTTTTCATAAAACGGGGAGAAAACGATCACCTTGTCGCCGGGATTGGCCACGGTCATCATGGCACACATCATGGCCTCGGTGGAGCCACAGGTGGCGACAATCTCGGTGTTGGGGTCGATTTCCCGGCCCATGTAATGACTCTGCTTTTTCGCCAGTGCCTCCCGGAAGTTTTGAGCGCCCCAGGTGACGGAATACTGGTGGGGGCCTTCGTGGGCAACTTCGGCAAGACGGTCCAGAATCTCCTTGGGCGGGTCAAAGTCGGGGAAGCCTTGACTTAAATTTACCGCGCCGTATTTCATGGAGACACGGGTCATTCGGCGAATCACGGAATCAGTAAAGCTAGCGGTGCGATCAGAAAGCGGCTGCGGCATGGAACTTCACTCCTTAAACAATCAAAAAATGGAATTTGGGAAACAAGAATGATATGTGCAGAAGTATATCATAAAGCGACAGGAAATGTCACGATCAATTTCCATCAATTTTGTCGGATATTGTGGATTTCCTTTGGATTTTTTCGGGAAGTGTGATAAAATTAAATCAAAAAGAAAGCCATCCAGTGCCAAAATCTCAAAGAAACCGGAGAAGTTCCCATGAAAGTATCGTTTCAAAGCCTGCTGAACCTGAAAAAGCCGTTTCTCGGCAGTTTCGTGCAGTCCGCAGCCCCGGAATTCGTGGAGGCCTCAGCCTATGCGGGCTTCCGCTTTGCGGCCATCGATCTGGAGCATACCTATTACGGCGTTGAAAAGACCGCCGAACTGATTCGCGCCGGCGAAGCCGCCGACCTTGCCATGCTGGTGCGCGTTCCGGCCTTGGATGCCACGTGGATCAAAAAATCGCTGGATTTTGGTGCTTCCGGCATCATTGTTCCGAATATTGATACGCCGGAACAGGCCACCGAGGCCGTGCGGCTGTGCCGCTTTACACCCGCGGGAATCCGCGGGGCCTGTCCCGGGGTTCGGGCAAACCATTATGGCGCTGGCGGCAGCGAGTATTACGACAACGCCAACCGGGATGTTGACGTCATGGCACTGGTAGAGTCCCGCAAGGGCGTGGAGAATTTTGACGCCATTGTCCGCACGCCGGGACTGACGGCAGTTTTTTTGGGTCCGGTTGACCTGTCCGTGGACATGGGGCTCAAGGGCAACATCGCAGACCCCCAGGTGCAGGAGGCGCTGTTTGAAATGATTAGCAAGGCCAATGCCGCAGGCGTTCCGGTGGGTGCGCTGGGACTGGATGCGGCGTTTGTGAGACGGCTCTTTGCTGCAGGACTTGATTTCCTGGCTTACGGCATCGATACTATTTTAATGTACCAGAAGTGCTGCGAGATTATGAAAAGCGTGTTTGAGGCCTAAGAATGTTCTCCCGTCTATGCCAAAACAAGAGAGGAAGCTGTAATAATGAATGAAACCCTAAACATCCTAAAAGAACGCCGGAGCATCCGCGACTACAAGGCGCAGCAGATCAAAGGAGAAGAGTTAGACGCCATTTTGGAAGCCGGCGTTTACGCCCCCTCCGCCATGGGCAAACAGTCTGCGACCATTGTGGTCGTGCAGGACAAGGAGACCATTGCCGAACTCTCCCGCTTAAATGCGGAGATTATGGGCAAGCCTGGGATCGATCTGTTTTACGGTGCACCCACTGTTCTGGTGGTGCTGGCCGACCCGACCGCGAGCAATACCGTCAATGCCGACCACGATGGCGCGCTGGTCATGGGAAATCTGATGAATGCCGCGTGGAGCCTTGGCATTGGCTCCTGCTGGGTCAACCGCGCTAAGGAGACCTTTGAAAAGCCGGAGGGCAAGGCGCTTCTTAAAAAGTGGGGCCTTCCCGAAACGCTGATCGGCATTGGTAACTGTGTGCTGGGCTATGCGGAGGGAGCAGCTCCCGCCCCCAAGCCCCGCAAGGAAAACTACATCGTTCGCGTTTAAACCACGCGTTTAGACCGACCTTCGGGGAAGTCCCTCCTGTTTTGACCGCTTTGCGGAAAAAATAGGAGGGACTTCCCTTTTCCCGACGGCTTTTTCCCGCTCGCCCTCGTAAAATGGTGAAAAACAATGGCAGGAGGGACAAGCCTTGCAGCGTGAAAAGATGACGTTGAGTCCGGAGCGATCAGCCCGGATTCTTGGCTGGGGAATCCGGTTTTTGCTGGCGGCGGTGCTGACGGCGGCACGGCTGCCGGGCGGCGGCGCGCCGTTTGCCCTTGGCTGGTTGGCGGCAGCCGGACCGGGCGCGGACGGAATTGCCGCAGCACTTGGTACGGTGGCGGGCGCGTTCCTGTTTTTGAATTTTTCCAGCGGCCTGCCTCAGATTGCAGTGGCAATTCTGA
>JALCRR010000023.1 GCA_022652815.1 Oscillibacter sp. | reverse complement strand
AGAATAAGCTGCCTGTCACCGAGTATCTGAAGATGCAGGGCCGTTTCGCCCACATGTTCAAGCCCGGCAATGAGTGGATGCTTGAGCAGGTTCAGAAGGAAGTCGACCGCAACTGGGAAGAGCTCCTCGCCAAGTGCGGCGAGATCTAACCCTCATTCATTAAAAAAGATGCACCGCTTTTGCGGTGCATCTTTTTTGCCTTGCATTTTACTGAGCACTGTGCTATACTTTCCAAACATGAGAACCATTCTCAAATTAGAACGCGCGATGGAGTGACATGATTACATGAAGAGACTGTTTACCATTTTAATGACCTGCTTGCTGGCGGCCACGATTCTGACCGGTTGCGGCGCAGCGGGATCGACTGCAGCATCCTCTGGCGAAGGTAGCGGACGGCTGCAGGTGGTTGCCACCAACTTTCCTGGATATGATTTTGCGAGGGCGGTCTGCGGCGATCAGGCAGATGTGACGCTGTTGCTGCCACCGGGAACGGAGAGCCATTCCTATGAGCCGACGCCGAAAGATATTCTGACCGTGCAGGACTGTGACCTCTTTATTTATGTGGGCGGCGAGTCCGACGCCTGGGTGGATACCATTCTTTCCTCACTGGATAAGTCCGCGAACACCTTGAAAATGCTGGACTGCGTTGACACACTGGACGAAGAGACCACCGAGGGCATGACCGAAGAAGAGGAAGAGCCTGGCGAGGGAGAGGTGACGGAGATCGACGAACACGTGTGGACGTCACCGGCCAACGCCGAGTTGATCGTGCAGGCAATCCGGGGGAAGATGTTAGAGCTTGACCCGGGCAACAAGGAATCCTACCGCGCCAATGCCGAGATCTATTTACAAAAACTGGACGAACTTGACGGCGCATTTTGCGACTTTTTTGCGACGATTTCCAATAAGACGATGGTATTTGGCGATCGTTTTCCACTTCGGTATTTTGCAGAACGTTATGATTTGAACTGCTACGCGGCATTTCCAGGCTGCTCCACCCAGACTGAGCCGTCGGCGGCCACCATCGCGTTTCTGACCGACAAGGTGAAAAGCGAGGGACTGACCACCGTCTACTATATTGAGTTTTCCAATCACCTGGTGGCGGACAGCATCGCCGAGGCAACCAACACCCAGACGGCACTGTTCAACTCCTGCCACAATGTCTCCCAGCAGCAGCTGGACGCGGGGGAAACCTACGTTTCCCTCATGGAGCAGAATTTGGAGACGCTGAAAGCAACGATGAAGTAAATTCAAAAAAAACAGGCGGAACGCTGTGCGTTCCGCCTGTTTTGCGGTGTGCTTATACGATTTTTCTGAGCAGCTCTGGCTGCGTGTTTCCGGCCCGTTTCTCGGAGAAATAGCGAATGATGTCTTTTCGGGTGACAATGCCTGTAAAGTTGCCCAGATCGTCCACCACAGTGACAAAGTTCTGATTTGCTGCGCTGGAGAGCAGATCCTCCATGGAGACAGTGATGCGCACGGGAGGATGATTTGCGTTCAGAATATCCCGAATGTGAAGCTTTTCCATATTTTTCATAGAAAAAGCCTTTTCCGATTCATCGTCGGAAGAGGCCAGCATTCGCCAGAGGAAGTCCCCCTCGCTGACGATGCCGATATACTGGCCGGTGCGGGAGATCACAGGAATCGCCGTGTAGCCATGGTGCCGCATTTTTTCCAGTCCCTGCCGGAAGGTGTAGTCATCATAGAGGAAAGCCACGCTGCTTTTGGGAATCAAGAAGTATGCGATGTTCAACGCCGAAACCTCCTTTTGCTGATTCTCGGTTTCTTGCATGTTCAGTATAACCGAGAAGGCGGAGAAAAGCATGAACATTCTATGAAATTTCACCAAAGGTTTCCTTTACTTTCTGAAAGAGAACTGTTAGAATGATAATGTGATTTTTGCAACAAAGGAGAGGATTTCATGCTGACACCGGAGGAGCTGCGGGAAAGCCCGCTATTTTATGATATCAGTTACGAAAGCTATCTTGCCATGTACGATTGCTTTCACGCTGTGTGCAAATCGTTCCATCAGGGAGACGTGATCTATGATTTTGCCTCCGGCGGCAACGCCGTGGGCGTGATCGAGCGCGGCTCTGCTGCTGTGATCCGCACGGATGAAGAGGGCGTGGAGACGGTGCTGGAAAATCTGGAGTGCGGCGGGGTATTTGGCCGAACGCTGGCGTTTGCCGGGAACCGGGGCGACAGCCTGCAGGTCGTGTGCTGCACGGCGTGCGAGGTATTGTTTATTGATTACGCCCATATTCTGAAACGATGCGAGAAGGCCTGCACCCACCACAGCATTCTGGTGCAGAATATGCTCCGATTGATGTCGGACAAGGCGCAGGCACTTTCCGAGCGCATTGACGTACTTTCCAGACGTACAATTCGGGAAAAACTGTTGTGCTGCCTTTCCCAGCAGAGAGAGAAAACCGGCAGAGATACCTTCCGCCTGCCCTTCTCTCTGACCACGCTGGCGGACTACATTGCCTCTGACCGCAGCGCCATGATGCGGGAGCTGAAAAAGCTCCGGGACGAGGGAATTGTGGAGACCGGAAAAGACCATCTGGTCACGCTACGGAGATAAATTTGCACAACGTGCGGAAATTCACGAAATGCACAAAAAAAGCAGCGAAAAAATGGGGAAAAAGCGGGGATTACTGTTTGACGTAGAGAGCATGGTGTGTTAAAATAAAATCAATGTGTCGATTGATGGATACAAATACTCCAAAATTCAGACATAAGGGAAAGAAGGAAAACTATGTTTCGTATCGTGAGAAAAGAGGCGCTCAAGCCGACCGTCGTTCTGTTTGAGATCGAAGCCCCCATGATCGCCAAGAAGGCACAGCCCGGCCAGTTTATCATCCTGCGCGTGGATGAAAACGGCGAGCGGATTCCTCTGACGATTCATGACTACGACCGCGAGAAGGGCACTGTCAGCATCATTGTCCAGATCGTTGGTGCAACTACCGAAAAACTCAACCACCTCAACCAGGGTGATTGCCTTGCCGACTTTGTCGGCCCTCTGGGCAAAGCCACCGAGACCGAGGGCAAGAAAAAGGTCTGCGTGGTTGGCGGCGGCGTCGGCTGCGCCATCGCATATCCTGTTCTGAAGAAGTTCCATGACGACGGTGCCGAAGTGCATGCAGTTGTTGGCTTCAAGAGCAAGGACGTTGTGATTCTGGAAGACAAGTTCAAGTCCGCTTCCTCCGTCCTAAAGATCTGCACGGATGACGGCTCCTACGGCCAGAAGGGTCTCGTTACCGAGGCACTGAAAGAGCTGATCGATGCCGGCAATCAGTATGACGAGATTTTCGCCATCGGCCCCATGATTATGATGAAATTCGTCTGCAAGACCACGGAGCCTTACGGCATCCCCACCACCGTCTCCATGAGCCCGATCATGATTGACGGTACCGGCATGTGCGGCGGCTGCCGTCTGGCAGTTGGCGGCGAGATGAAGTTCGCCTGCGTCGATGGCCCGGACTTTGACGGTTTCAAGGTTGACTGGGATCTGGCTGTCAAGCGCAACCAGATGTACAAGGACTTCGAAATGCACAAGCATGAGGAGACCTGCAACCTGTACAAAAAGGAGGCCAAATAACGATGGCAAACATGAGTTTGAAGAAGAACCCGATGCCTTCTCAAGCACCGGATGTCCGCAATAAGAACTTTCAAGAGGTCACCCTTGGCTATACCAAGGAAATGGCACTGGACGAGGCACAGCGTTGCCTAAATTGCAAGAATCCCCAGTGCATGAAGGGCTGCCCCGTTATGATCCACATTCCCGAATTTATCGCCAAGGTTGCTGCCGGCGAGTTCGAGGAAGCCTATCAGATTATCTCCCAGACCAGCTCTCTGCCCGCCGTGTGCGGTCGTGTCTGCCCGCAGGAGAGTCAGTGCGAAAAGTACTGTGTCCGCGGCATCAAGGGCGAGAGCGTCGGCATCGGCCGTCTGGAGCGCTTCGTGGCTGACTGGCACAACGCCAACGTCACCGCTGCTCCCGAGCAGCCCAAGAAGAACGGCCACAAGGTTGCTGTCATCGGCTCCGGCCCGTCTGGCCTGACCTGCGCGGGCGATCTTGCCAAGAAGGGCTACGACGTCACCGTGTTCGAGGCTCTGCATCTGGCTGGCGGCGTTATGGTCTACGGCATCCCCGAGTTCCGTCTGCCCAAGGCCATTGTGCAGAAGGAAGTGGACGGCCTGAAGGCTCTGGGCGTGACCGTTTCCACCGATACGGTCGTCGGCCGCACCGTCTCCATCGATGAGCTGATGGACGAGTACAAGTTCGAGGCCGTGTTCATCGGCT
The DNA here is from genome assembly GCA_022652815.1 of Oscillibacter sp. Classification (GTDB taxonomy): domain Bacteria; phylum Bacillota; class Clostridia; order Oscillospirales; family Oscillospiraceae; genus Oscillibacter. The sequence continues at coordinate 27,168 of JALCRR010000023.1, read as the reverse complement.
CCGGCGCAGGCCTGCCCATGTTTATGAAGATCCCCGGCATCAACTACAAGGGCGTTCTGTCCGCCAACGAGTTCTTGACCCGTATTAACCTGATGAAGGCATACAAGCCCGATTCCGACACCCCCATTGTCCACCCGAAGAAGGTCGCCGTTATCGGCGGCGGCAACGTGGCAATGGACGCCGCACGCTGCTCCAAGCGTCTGGGCGCTGAGGTTTCCGTGGTTTATCGCCGCGGCATGGAAGAACTGCCCGCCCGTCACGAAGAGGTTGAGCACGCCCAGGAAGAGGGCATCGAGTTCAAGACCCTCAACAACCCCATCGAGATTCTGGCTGACGAGAACGACAACGTCCGTGCCATCCGCTGCATCAAGATGCAGTTGGGCGAGCCCGACGCATCCGGACGCCGCCGTCCCGAGGAGATCCCGGGCAGCGAGTTCGAGATGGACGTGGACTGCGTCATCATGGCTCTGGGCACCTCTCCCAACCCGCTGATCAAGTCCACCACCAAGGGACTGGAGATCAACAAGAAGGGCGGCATCGTCGTCAACGAAGACGGCTTGACCTCCCGCGAGGGCGTCTATGCCGGCGGTGACGCCGTCACCGGCGCAGCCACCGTCATTCTGGCCATGGGCGCAGGCAAGACCGCAGCCAAGGCCATCGACGAGGCCTTGAGCAAGTAAACCTTCCCCGGATACATCAAAAGCACCGCTCCCGTGGGAGCGGTGCTTTTTTATTAGGTGGGGAATATCAAGTGCGGTTTTTCCCCAAGGCTTTTTCCAGCGCGGCGATGTCCGCCTGGTCCTTTTCCCGGTTGAGCTGACGCTTGAGGGCCAGCAGATCGGCAAGCGATACCACGGGGATGCCGTCGATCACGTCCACCGTGCCGCGGCCCCAGTTTTCAAACACATCCGTATTGGGCGGCAGATGGAATTTGCGGCTGCCGTCGGGCTTTTGTGCTTCCGGAAAACCGGCGTGCTCCAGCTCGTCGGCAAGAGAGGTCTCGCACCCCAGATCAATGTCGTGGGTGGCCTGACGCAGCCCCCAGAGCACCAGCGCACCGCCTGCGGTGAGCCAGCAGCGCGAAAAGTCCAGCGGCTGGGCGGCAAGCTCTGCGAGCAGGGATTTTCGGTCCAACATGGCAGAGACCTCACTTTCCCAGAATGTCGTGCTTCACATAGGCAAACGCCGCATCTTCGCCCTCGTCCCGCAGCTTTCGCAGCATGGCTTCCAGTAGGGCGGAGGTTTCCGGCGCAATGAGCAGCCGCCGATCTTTCCCTTTTAGAAAAAACTTGTAGGGGTCCTCGTCGCAGTAATCTTTGCCGCGATACGTCTTGCTGGCGGCCAGTCGGTCGCAGAACATCTCGGCAATGTATTTTTTCGGCATTTCCACCCCTGCAATGCCGGAGCCGTCCAGCGCGTAGTCTGTCCAGTATTCAAAGTGGTGCTTGTTGCGGCCCTTGTGGTGAAGCCAGGAGGCGGAATAGCCCTTTTCCCGGCGCTCCGCATCGTTGGGGCTGCGGTCGCCTTGAAAGCAGCGGACACCTACCCGGAATTCTTGGGGGGAGTATTTGGACAGATCGTGGGTTAGACCTTGCCAGTAAAGTCCCAGCCGGAAACAGTATTTACACACCAGATTGCGGTGATGATTGACGGTTTTCAGATGCGCCCAGAAATGCAAGGTCCTTCACCTCGATAGAGTCAATTTTATGAAAAACAGTATACCACGGCGAATTCAAAAAAACGAGAAAAAGTTTCAAAACTCCGCGCACCGGATTTTCCGGTACGCAGAGTTTTCGTCATTTTTTCCGTTGGTCGAGGTTTTGCACAGGGGGTCTGTGCACCTGCCAATGAGTGGTCAGCGGCGGATTTCTTTGCGGGGGTATAAAGTGCTTAGTCACCCAGCGCGATCAGCGCGGCACCGATGGCGCCGCAGAGCTGGGCTTCCGCAGGTACATAGACCTCACATCCCAGCTTTTCACCCAGAGCTAGCACAACGCCTTGATTCTGCGCCACGCCGCCGGTCATGATGTACTCGGGTTCGCCGCCCAGACGCTTTGCAAGCGCCGCCGTTTTACCCGCCACTGCCCGGTTCAATCCGTGAATGATGTCGGCGGTGGAGGTGTTGTCTGCCACCAGAGAGACAACCTCACTTTCGGCAAACACGGTACACATGCTGGAGATGTTGACCTCGTTTTTCCACTGGAGCCCCAGCGCACTCATTTCGCCCAGCGTCAGCCCCAGCGTCCGAGCCATCATATCCAGAAACCGGCCTGTGCCGGCGGCACACTTGTCATTCATAATGAAATTGCGGACATTTCCGTTTTCATCGATGCGGATAACCTTGGAGTCTTGACCGCCGATGTCGATGACCGTCCGCGCGGAGGAACGCAGAAAATGGGCGCCCTTTGCGTGGCAGGTGATCTCCGTCACGGAAGAGTCCGACAGCCCGATGGTTTCCCGGCCATAGCCGGTGGTGACCACCGCGTCCAGTTCATCTCGGCTAAGACCGGCTTGGGCAAGCGCTTGGGTGAGCGCCTGCTCCGCTCCGTGGGCGGCACCGGCTCCAGTGGGGAGAATCACAGAGCCGAGGATATGGCGCTGGGCATCCATGACCACCGCGTCCGTGCTGGTGGAGCCACTGTCTACGCCGGCGGCATAGTGCACGGGGCCGGAAGACGCAACTTTCTCTGACACGGCGTGAAGGGTTTCGGCAAAAGCGTCCAGCCGGGTATGGAGCTGCCCCGCACTCTGAGGGGTGCAGTCGGTTTCAATCTTCAAGAGGGGAACCTCCTTATTTGCTTTTAAGTTGCGGTATTCAAAGCTGTAATAATCACAGAATTTAACGGTGTGGCAGATGACACCAACGGCGGTTTCATCAGTTGCCCGCCCCTGACAGTCCAGCATCCGCAGACAGGGCCGCGCCTGCCCCAGAAGAGCCGGGGCGTAAACGGAGTAAAAGGCCGCCGCGTCGGACTTTCCCGATGCGCAGGGGGGAAGTTCCCGCCGGCCGGTACAGGTGTCATCGGTCACGGGGAGACGGAACCGGGAGGTCACCGTATCATACAGCAGCTTTCCGCCATGGGCGCCCGTGAGGGAAATGTGGGGGCCGTTTATCTGGGCCTGGACGGCTTCTGCCCGCCCGTTTTCCCATGCGGAAAGTGCCACTGCCGAGTCAAAGGACTGACCGGAATAAGCTGCCCAGCGCTGGGCAAGGCGCTCCAGCGCATCGGCAAAAAGCTTTGATTCCGTGCTGCCTCGTTTGTGGGGCAGGGGAAGAAGCTCAAGAAAATCCAAGGTGCCCCGGGCCTTCAAAACGTCGTATACCCGGCGCATGACATCGCAGCAGTCCGTCAAAATCAGAGCACGGATGTTCTGTGCTGCTACTGCCTCGATGACGGATTTTCCGTAGCCGCAGAGGTTGGGATGGGAGCATTCGTCTGCACAGTCGAAGTTCGCGGGAGCCACGTCCAGTCGGACAGCCTCCGCGCCGAAGCCAGAGAGCATCTCCAGCGGCGTGTATTTGCAGACATAATAGAATTTGTTTTCAGGCATGGCCGCGTCCCTCCAGCATTTCCAAAAAGGCGTTCAGTCTGGTTGCAACCTGACCGTCGGAGGAGTTGGCGCGGTCACAGCCGTCTCCGCTGAGAATCAGGGTGGGGAAGCCGTCAGCCTCCAGCTCTTGCTTAAAGCGGGCGGAAAGGCCCATGGTCTGCTTGCAGCCCCAGTGGCAAAAGCACACGATGCCGTCCGCACGAACGGCCTTTGCCATGTCGAGGGCAGCGGCAATGCGGGTTTCCCCACCGCCATTAAAGGTGCTGCCCACCAGTCGACGAGCCATGGATTCATAGGGCTTGTCCGGGTCGATATCCACCAGACTTTCAAAGTTCATGTCACAGGTGATGATCTGGGCGCGGTCTGTAAAGTTAAAGGCATCTCGAACCGGCGCCTGCCAGTTGGGAATGGTGTGCAGCCAGAGAATCCGCAGACCCCGGGGAGCCGGTGCTGCTGCAAGATCCGAAAGAAGCTGACTGGAATAGTGTTCCGCTGCCTTTGTTCCCAGAGCATTGTGCGTGGCGTAGATCTCATACATCTCCGAGGTGATGTCTCCCGGAAAGAAATGATCCCGGCGCAGAGGGATGGCGGAGCGAAAGTTGTCAATGGCGGCTTTGGAGAGCACCATGGCCTGCCGAAGCTTCTCCTCCTCCAGCTTTTTCCCCGTCTGATCTTCTAGAAAGCCGGTCAGCTCCCAGAGCTGATCCGCCACATAGGAAAGACTGGCCTCATCCCGCCGGGGCGGCACATCCACATAGAATTGCTCGATCCCGTATAATTCCGAAAGGGTGCGGAAGGTCAGGTTGTTGGCATCGCAAACCAGCGAGGTATTGACAATAAAGCGCGGCTTGGGCATCAGACCGGTAAAGGCGCTGCCTAGCAGTATTTTGTGGTAGGAACAGTAAGTTTCCGCAATACCGGCGCTCTCTGCCGCCTCGGCAAAAGAGCGCTCGGCACAGCAGCCGTTTAAAAAGGCGGAGAAAAGCTCCGCGCACATGGGGCGGATCCCCATGACATGCAGCTGCTCACAGGGCAGAAACACGCTGGTGAGTGCCGCCGTCTCGGGATGGGCCAGCGTACTGACCACGGCGCGGTTTAAAAGAACGGCAATCTCCTGCCGGGATTCGGGCAGGCGGGGGTCGGGGCGATAGCGGAGCTTCAGGCCGAACGCCCGCAGACCGGCTAGCAGCAAACGGCGGGATTGGGCAGGGTGCTCGACGCTTTCATGGCCGATCCGGGCGCCGAATTGCTCAATGATGTCTGACATAAATGGGAGACCTCCCGGTAAAGTTTGGATTTTCGTTGAAGAAAGTATAACAGAAGGAGCTCTGACCGTCCATGGACAGATCATGCCCATGTGACAAAGAATGCAAAAAAAGAAGGGCCTGCTGCAAAAAAATGCAGCGGCCCAAATTTTCAACCGGATTTAGCCGACTGAAAGCGTTTCCTCGTCGTTGACGCGGGAAGCAATATAGGTCGGCACCTGTTCGAAGGGAATATCCAGCGCAACGGCCAGCTCCCCAAACAGCAGGCGTTCTGCCTGTTTGCCGTATTTCTCATCCACCATGCCCAAACGGTGATTCTGTTTTTCAGCCTGCTTGCGCTTGACATGAACAGACATGGTCAGCTTGAGAAGATCCCGGCTGTCACCGGACTGCAGCGCCGTCTGGTACTTCTGTGCCAGAAGCTGCAGCGTCCGCTCGTGGCAGGCCTCCGCATGGACAGAGGGAATGAGATCAATCAGCTTGTGCGCATCGTCTGCGCTCATGACGGGACGAATGGGAACCTTTCCGCCGTCTACCGGCGTATAGATGACACCATCTTGGTACAGTGGATTCAGCAGGTAATACTTACGCTCGCGGTCTACTCCGCGATAGTCAGGACTGCCCAGACCCTCTACCTTGCATACGCCAGTGGAACCATAGACCACCAGGTCTCCGTTTTGATACATCCGACGATCCCCTCCTTGTTTAAAATTGCGTGTCCAATCAAAAAAAGAAATAATTCAAAAATTGAACCCGTGATTCTATTTTACACGCTTTTCTCGAAAAATGTAAGAGCAAAATGCGCAAAAAATAAAAAAATACGATTGAAAAGTTTGACTTGACACTATGAAAAAAGTGCTGACTGACAGAAAAAGGCAAAAAAGGCCCTCTTGCAGTTTTAATAGGATTTGCTACAATTAGAAAATAAATACGCAAAAGGGAGGGGCTGTCATGGAAAAAAATCCGCATTACGAAGCATATCTTCAGATCCTGCGAGAGGAACTGCTGCCCGCCATGGGCTGCACGGAACCCATCGCCATTGCCCTGTGCGCGGCGAAAGCCAGGGAGACGCTGGGCTTCGTGCCGGAAATGACCGAGCTGATTGTCAGCGGCAACATTATTAAGAACGTCAAAAGCGTGATCGTCCCAAATACCGGCGGACTCAAGGGGCTGGAGGCGGCCACCGCTGCCGGTCTGGTTGCAGGGCAGGCAGATCTTTTGCTGGAGGTCGTCTCCAAAATCACGGAGGAGCAGACCCGGGAGATCGGCACCTACTTAAAAGCGCATGAAATTACCGTGACGCCGGCGGAAAACGGGAAGGTATTCTATATCAAGGTCCTTGTATCGGGCGGCGGGCATACCGCGGCGTGCGAAATTGTGGATGCACACACCAATATCACGCTGCTGGAGCGGGACGGGGAAGTGCTGTTTCGCGGCGGAGAACACGGTGGCGGGGACGCAGAGACGGATCGCGCAGTGCTCTCGGTGCAGGAGATCGTCGACTTTGCCGACTGTGCGGACGTGGAAGATCTGCGCCCCGAGATTACCCGGCAGATTGCGTATAATACCGCAATTTCCCGGGAGGGGCTTCAGGGAAACTGGGGTGCTGCCGTGGGACAGACCCTGCGGAATATGCACGGCGAGGACGATTTGCCTGCCCGGGCAGCCGCAGCTGCGGCTGCCGGCTCCGATGCCCGCATGAGCGGGTGCGACAAGCCGGTAGTGATCGTTTCCGGCAGCGGGAACCAGGGCATCACAGCGTCCATGCCGGTGGTGGAGTACGCGAGGGCGCTGGGCAGGAGCGAGGAGGAGACCATCCGGGCGGTGGCGCTGGCAGATTTGATTACGATTCATCAGAAAACGCCCATCGGGCGGCTGTCTGCCTTCTGCGGAGCTGTCAGCGCAGGCTGCGGCGCAGCGGCGGGCATCGCGTATCTATACGGTGGAAAGTATGACGAGATTGCCCACACCATTGCCAACACGCTGGCTATCTGTTCGGGCATGATTTGCGACGGAGCCAAGCCGTCCTGCGCGGCAAAGATTGCCTCTGCTGTGGAGGCGGGGCTGATGGGCTACCAGATGTACTTGAACGGCCACCATGAATTTGTGGGCGGCGAGGGCATCATCAAAAAGGGCGTGGAGAACACGATTTCCTCCGTGGGCCGTCTGGCACGGGAGGGAATGCGCGGAACAGACAGCGAAATTCTCCACATCATGGTGGGAAAATAGGCGAGCGCCGCCAGTGGCGGATAAAGCGAGCCTATTTTCGAGGAGCGGCGCGGTTTGCGGCCCCGAAGGGGACGGAAACCGCAAAGCCGCGACGGTGAAAACCGCTTCTTGGCGAGCGCCGATAAGCCGCGGACAAAGCCATGAAACCCGGAGAAATAGCCAAATGTAAAATATAAAGTGAACCCCAAAACGGGCGCACAGATTCGTTTCATCGAATTTGCGCGCCCGTTTTTGATTTTACATGGACTTTACAAAGGGATGATAACGGATTTTATATGGCCTGCCGTATACTCAAAGCATACCAAGGGAAAATTAAGAAATGAAAAAGAACAAAAGGAGATTTGTTTCGATGAAAAAGTTTTTTGCAACTATGATGACTCTGGCGCTGTCTGCCGCCCTGCTGGCCGGCTGCGGCTCTTCTTCCGCCCCATCCTCTTCCGCCGCCACAGGCGGAGATCAGCCGACATCGACTGTGTCCGGCACAGTTTCCACCAACGGCTCCACTTCCATGGAAAAGGTGATCGGCGCCATCAACGAACAGTTTATGGCTGACAACACCGGCGTGAACGTCAGCTATGACGCCACCGGCTCCGGCACCGGCATCGAGGCTGTTTCCAACGGCACCTGTGACGTCGGCCTTGCCTCCCGTGCCCTAAAGGACGAGGAAACCGCCAAGGGTCTGACCGCTACCACACTGGCTCTGGACGGCATCGCCATCATCGTCAACGCTGACAGCCCGGTTTCCGATCTGTCTGTTGAGCAGATCGCCTCCATCTTCACCGGAACGGTTACCGACTGGAGCGCCGTGGGCGGCAACGCCGGCGAGATCGCCTGCATTGGCCGTGAATCCGGCTCCGGAACCCGCGATGGCTTCGAGTCCATCACCGGCACGTCCGACCAGTGCAAGCTCTCTCAAGAGCTGACCTCCACCGGCGCAGTGATCGAGGCTGTGAAGAACAGCCCCAACGCCATCGGCTATGCTTCCCTCTCCGCAGTGGAAGGCAAGGACGGCATCAAGGCGGTCACGGTGGGCGGCGTTGCGTGCTCCGAAGCAACCGTTCTGGACGGCACCTACGTCATCCAGCGCCCCTTCAATCTGGTTACCATGGACGGCGCAGCACTCTCTGACGCGGCGCAGGCATGGTTCGACTATGCAACCTCCACTGCCGCCGGTGATCTCATCAAGGCTGCCGGTGCGGTGCCTGTCGCAAAGTAAAAAACGCCCTCTCAAGGGAAACGCCTTCGCCCCGTGATCCAGTGGGGCGGAGGCCGCTCCCATATCACGATTGCAAGATAGAAGGAGCTACGACCATGGAAAAAACGATTGGCGCATGGAGAACGGGAGCATCGGCGCAACACAAGGGCAGCGCCCAACCATCCGAGCATTCGTCCCGGATGGACCCGACCCGCATTCCCCATAAAAAGGACGCGAAGCAGGCGCTGGAGACCGTGATGCACACGATTTTCCTGCTGTGCGGCATCGTGGCTGTGGCGTTTGTGCTGTTTATCAGTGTTTATCTGATCATTTCTGGCGTGCCTGCCATCCGGAAAATCGGCCTGCTTGACTTTCTGTTTGGAAAGACCTGGGCACCGACAGCGTCGACCACCGACCCAAGTTATGGCATCCTGCCCTTTATTCTGACCTCTGTTTACGGAACTGCGGGCGCCGTGGTGCTTGGTGTGCCGGTAGGATTGATGACCGCCATCTTCCTGGCAAAAATTGCGCCGCCCAAGGCTGCCACAGCAATCCACACCGCGGTGGAGCTGCTGGCGGGCATCCCCTCCGTGGTTTACGGCCTTGTGGGTATGTGTGTGCTGGTGCCTGGGATTCAAAGGTTGTTTGGCCTCAGCTCCGGTGCGTGCCTGCTGGCGGCGATTCTGGTGCTGGCGGTTATGATCCTGCCCAGCATCGTCAGCGTATCTGAAACGGCGCTCCAGGCGGTTCCGAAGGAATACGAGGAGGCGTCGCTGGCGCTGGGAGCCACGAAGATCGAGACGATTTTCCGGGTGAGCGTTCCCGCCGCCCGCAGCGGTGTGGCAACGGCCATCGTGCTGGGCATCGGACGCGCCATTGGCGAGGCCATGGCCATCATCATGGTGGCGGGCAATGTGGCCAACATGCCGGGGCTGTTTACCTCCGTGCGGTTTTTGACCACCGCCATTGCCTCGGAAATGTCCTACGCTGCCTACGGCAGCTTGCAGCGTCAGGCACTTTTCTCCATCGGACTGACGCTGTTCCTGTTCATTATGCTCATTAATGTGCTTTTGAACGTGTTTATCAAAAATAAGAGGGAGGGGTAAGCATGGAGCGTCTTTCCACCCGCCGTCAGGTTTATGACAGGGGGCTGCGCATTGCCCTGTACGTCTGCGCCGGCATTACCTGCGTGCTGCTGATTTTCCTAATCGGCTATATTTTCTACCGGGGTCTGGGCAACATTTCCTGGGAGCTGCTGTCCACCCAGTCCAGCTATTTAAAAGATACCATCGGCATTCTGCCCAATCTTCTCAACACGCTGTATATTATTCTGGTGGCCATGGTTATCGTGCTGCCGCTGGGTGTGGGCGCGGCCATTTACCTCACGGAATATGCGTCCAACCACAAGGTTGTGGCGATCATTGAGTTTGCAACGGAGACTCTGACCGGCATCCCGTCCATCATCTTCGGCCTTGTGGGCATGCTGTTCTTTTTACAGCTGATGGGCTGGAAACAGGGCATTCTGGCGGGCGGACTGACGCTGGTCATTATGATTTTGCCCACCATTGTTCGTACCACCCAAGAGAGTTTGAAAACCGTGCCCCAGTCCTACCGGGAGGGCGCGCTGGCGCTGGGCGCAGGCAAATGGCACACGGTACGCACCGTCGTATTGCCCAACGCCGTGGACGGCATCGTCACCGGCTGCATTCTGGCGGTGGGCAGAATCGTGGGCGAGAGTGCGGCACTGCTGTTCACGGCGGGCTTCGGCCTGGTGCTCAACGGCTTTTTAACGTCGCTCCAGTCCTCCTCCGCCACGCTGACGGTGGCGCTGTATGTCTACGCAAGCGAGCGGGGCGAGACCGGCGTGGCCTTCGCCATCGCCGCCATTCTGATGGTTTTAACGTTTCTCATCAATCTGGCCGCCAATTTTGCCGGTCGGAAACTCAAAAAGAAGTAAGGAGGCCGCGTCATGCCCGATTCCATCATCCAGACAAAGGACCTGAATCTCTGGTACGGTGACCACCAGGCGCTGCACCATATTAACGTGGAAATCCCCGCAAACCAGATCACGGCCCTCATCGGTCCCTCCGGCTGCGGAAAATCCACCTTTTTGAAAACCCTAAACCGCATGAACGACCTCATCCCCAGCGTCCGCATCGACGGCGAGGTCAATTACGCCGGCCAGAACATCTACGCCCCTGATGTGGACACCACCTGGCTGCGCAAGCAGATCGGCATGGTTTTTCAAAAGGCCAATCCGTTTCCTATGAGCATTTACGATAACGTGGCCTACGGCCCCAGAACCCACGGCACCAAGTCCCGCGTGCTGCTGGATGAGATCGTGGAGCGGTCCCTGCGGGACGCGGCGATCTGGGACGAAGTCAAGGATCGGCTGAAAACCAGCGCTCTGGGACTTTCCGGCGGCCAGCAGCAGCGCCTTTGCATTGCCCGGGCACTGGCTGTGGAGCCGGACATTCTGCTGATGGACGAATCCACCAGCGCGTTAGACCCCATCTCCACATCGAAAATTGAAGATCTTGCCTCAGAACTGAAAAGCAAGTATACTGTGATTATGGTCACGCACAACATGCAGCAGGCAACCCGTGTCTCCGACAAAACGGCCTTCTTCCTGCTGGGAGAACTGATCGAATTCGGTGACACCGAGCAGATCTTCTCTGATCCCAAGGAGAAAAAGACCGAGGATTACATCACCGGACGGTTCGGATAAGGAGTGTGCGCAATGCGTGATAAATTCAACGAGCAGCTTGACCAGCTGCACATCGAAATGATTGAAATGGGCGCTTTGTGTGAGGACGCAATTTCCGCCGCGGCGGAATCCCTGCTGAAAAGCGACCCCGAAATGGCCAAACGCGCCAAAGAGTGCGAAAAGGCCATCGATGACAAGGAACACGACGTGGAAACCCGGTGCCTGCGGCTGCTTTTGCAGCAGCAGCCCGTGGCCAGCGACCTGCGGGAGATTTCTTCGGCGCTGAAGATGATTTCCGATCTGGAGCGCATCGGCGATCAAGCCGCAGATATTGCCGAGCTGACGCCCTATATTACCGGTGACACCACCGGCCACATCGGCGATATGGCCCGTGCCGCCTGTGAGATGGTCAGTGAGAGCGTCGGCTCCTTTGTCAAGCGGGATTTGGACATGGCGCGGGCGGTGATGGCCTCCGACGACCACATGGATGCCCTGTTTGACGCCGTGAAATTTGATCTGATTGCCATGATTGGCGGCGATTCGGCCAAGGGCGAACTGGGACTGGATCTTTTGATGGTTGCCAAGTATTTTGAGCGGATCGGCGACCATGCCACAAATGTTGCCGAATGGGTGGAGTTTTCCATTACCGGCGTACACCCCCAGAGCAACTGACAAGAATCAAAATAAACACCACGCCGCACCGCCTGCCGCCCGGCAGGCGGCGGGTCTGGTTTCCGCAAATCAAAAACATGGGAGGCAGAGGCATGATCTACTTACTGGAGGACGACAACAGCATCCGCGATCTTGTCATCTATACACTGACAAGTCAGGGGCTGGAAGCTCGCGGATTTCCCGCACCGTCCGCATTCTGGAAAGCTGTGGCAGAGGAGACACCTACGCTCGTCCTGCTGGACATCATGCTTCCCGAGGAGGACGGACTCTCCATCTTGAAAAAACTGCGCGCGGGCGCCAAGACCGCCCGAACGCCGATTATCCTGCTGACCGCCAAGTCCACAGAGTACGACAAGGTGCTGGGACTGGACGGCGGCGCAGATGACTACGTGGCAAAGCCCTTTGGCATGATGGAACTGCTCTCCCGCATCCGGGCGCTGCTGCGCCGGACGGCGGATCAGCAGGAAACCGTGTTGACACACGGCGCGCTGCGGGTGATGCCGGGGAAGCACCTTGTGGAAACGGATGGGCAGAGTGTAACGCTGACCCAGAAGGAATTTGAGCTGCTGTGCCTGCTGATGCGCTCTCCCGGTGAGGTGTTTTCCCGGGAGCAGCTGATCTCGCAGGTGTGGGGCTATGCCTTTGCCGGAGAGACCCGCACGGTGGACGTCCACGTCCGGACGCTGCGCCAGAAGTTGGGCACGGCGGGAGACTGCATTGAAACCGTCCGGGGCTATGGCTATAAGATCAGCGAGGGGGCGGGGGAAAAAGCATGACGAAACGAATTTTTCGCTCCATTCTCACGGTGTCCCTCAGCGTTTTACTGGTGGGCATTTTGCTGCTGGTGGCTGTGCTGCACGGGTATTTTGAGACCCGGGTGGAATCCGAGCTGGAGAGCCAGACCCAGTACATAGCCCAGGGCGTAGAGAATGCGGGAATGGATTACTTCGAGGGGCTTTCCTCCGTCAGCCGGATTACTTGGGTAGATGCCGACGGAACCGTGCTGTATGACAGCAAAGAGGACGCCTCCCACATGGAAAACCACGCCGACCGTGAGGAAATCCGGGAGGCCATCGCCGCCGGAGAGGGGCGCTCTGCGCGGTATTCCGAGACACTGGCACAGAAAACCATCTATTATGCCCTGCGTCTTTCGGACGGAACGGTGCTGCGGGTTTCCGACACGCAGTACTCGGTCTGGGCGCTGGTGGCGCAGGCTTTGCAGCCGGCGGCCATCATTGTGCTGTGCGCCTGCGTTCTGGCGGCGGTGTTCGCCTCCCGGGCGTCCAGAGAGATCGTGCGGCCCATCAATGAAATTGACCTTGCCAATCCCGGCGAGAGCGTGAGCTATGACGAGCTGACGCCGCTGCTGGCTAAAATCCGATCCCAGAACCGGGAGATTGACCGACAGATGGTAAAGCTCCGCCGACGGCAGGAGGAATTTACCGCCATCACGGAAAATATGGGCGAGGGCTTTCTGGTGATCGACACCCGAACCCATGTGCTTTCCCACAACACGGCGGCGCTTCGGCTGCTGGATGCGGCCGAAGCACCGGCGGAGACCAGCGTTTACACCCTTAACCGCGCCGCCGGCTTTCGCCGGGCGGTGGAGGAGGCACTGGCGGGACGTCGCTCGGAGCAGCTGCTGGAATCGGAGGATGCCTGTCGGCAGGTAATCGCCTCGCCGGTCTTTCAGGACGAGCATCTTTCCGGCGCGGTGCTGGTGATTTTGGATGTGACGGAAAAGGAACAGCGGGAGAACCTACGGCGGGAATTTACCGCCAACGTCTCCCACGAACTGAAAACCCCGCTGACCAGCATCTCCGGCACGGCGGAAATTTTGGAGAACGGCTTTGTGAAGGCGGAGGATGTGCCCCACTTTGCCGGCAATATTCATCGAGAAGCCCTACGGCTGATCGGACTTGTCAACGACATCATTCAGCTCTCCCGTCTGGATGAGGGCGGCTTTACCGCCGAGTGGGTGGACTGTGACGTGCAGGAGACGGCGAAAAACGTGTTGGAACAGGTTGGAGCGGCGGCGGAGGCAAAGCACGTTACGCTCACGCTGACGGGAAGCCCCTGCACAGCACGCGCCGTGCCCCAGATTCTGGAGGAGATCGTCTACAACCTCTGCGACAATGCGGTCAAGTATAACCGGGACGGCGGCAGTGTCTGCGTCCGGACGGAGCAGACACCGAAGGCGGCATTGCTCACCGTGACCGATACCGGCATCGGCATTCCGGAAAGTGCCCGAAGCCGCATCTTTGAGCGGTTTTACCGGGCAGACAAATCCCATCCCGCCGGAGGAACCGGACTGGGACTTTCCATTGTCAAGCACGGAAGTGCTTATCTCGGTGCGACGGTGAGCGTGGAGAGTGAGCTTGGAAAAGGAAGTACGTTTACCCTGCAATTCCCCAGCGAAAATTGAGTCAAGACCCGCGTTCGGCTGAAAGTGCCGGCGCGGGCTTTGCTGCGTTAAATGTTGCAAATAACATTGATTTTTTTAGAAAACCGCATATCATAAAGATATTGTACGTCGTCGGGAGGGAAATACCGTGGAAAGAAAAAGCGCACCGGGCACAATGCCTTTTGCCGATACGTCGACGCTGTCCGCCGTGCGGCAGGGACAGTCTGACTTTGGCACACGGGTTGGTCGGCTCGGCAGAAAGGTCATTCGGGATGAGCGGGAGGCAGGCATCTTTTTCGAGCCGTCTCAAAAGACCGTTGATCTGACGGCACTGTATCTTCACGGCGGGGGCTATGTCTCCGGCGACGGCGAATATGAGCGGGGCGTTGCGGCGCTGCTGGCTGAAAAGCTGGGGGTGCGACTGTGCGCGGCGGACTATCGCCTGGCACCGGAGTACCCGTACCCTGCGGCTGTGGATGATGCGGAGCAATCCTATGCCGCACTTCTGGACGCAGGAAATCCACCGGAAAAGCTGGTGGTGATCGGCGATTCCTCCGGCGGCGGGCTGTGTTTTGCGCTGCTTGTGCGGCTGAAAGAGAAAAAACTGCCCATGCCTGCGGCGGTGATTGCCCTTTCCCCGTGGTGCGATCTGACGATGGAGGCATATCGCCCGGATGCGACGGACGGCATGCTTGATGTGCCGTTGCTGAAAAGCTGGGCGGAATCATACCGGGGAGAGGCGGAGCTGCGCAGCCCGGAGCTTTCTCCTGTTTTCGGAGATCTGTCCGGCTTTCCACCGACATTGATTCTTGCCGGAAGTGCAGAGCTTTTGCGCGCAGATGCCAAGCGCATGACGGCGGCGCTGAACGCTGCAGGGGTCAGCGCCGAACTGACTGAGGCGCCGGATCAAGGACACACTTACCCGCTGACCGGGAGCAAACAGGCACGGGTGGCACTTAGCCGGATGCGGGAATTTCTTGCACAGATAGAAAAAAGAAGCGAGGCACCCGAAGGTGCCCCGCCCCGAATGAGGTGATGCGTTAGTTTTCTTTTTTGGAATGTCCCAGTAGCGCAACGACCCAGAAGGCAAACAGAATCACGATGCTGATGATATAGCATACGACACTGTTGGCTTCACCGAAGAAGGAGATCATCTGGCCGGCCAGAATGAAGGCCATGGCCACGGGCACTACAAACTTGATGCACACAGAATAGAAGGCATCGAGTCCGGATGTGCTTCCGGCAACGCCGTGATTGATTTCCTCCAGCGTGCTCTTGGGCTTGATTTCCCAGCCGATCATCAGAGCCATCAGCATGGCGCCAAGGGGCATCATAATGCCTTCAGACCAGCAGTCCATGAAGTCCAGCCAGCAGTCGTTCCATCCGGCAATCGTGGCACCGCCGCCCTGTCCGGGCAGCCACAGACCGTTGGAACCCAAGCCGTCAACGGCGACAAGCAGAGCCTCTGCCAGAATGGCAACAGACACCCACAAAGTAATCTTGCTGCGGCTTCCGGTTCTGCCCTTGACCTTGGCACGATCCAGGAAGAAGGTCACCAGAACCTCCATCAAAGAGATGGCGGAGGAGATGGCCGCAATCAGAACCAGCAGATAGAAAATCACGCCGAACAGCGGGCCGACCCGGCCCATCGCCTGGAACACATCCTGCAGCGTGACAAACAGCAGGCTGGGGCCGCCCAGCTTGATGTCACTCAGAGCGATGCCCTGGGCAATGCCATTTGCAACGGCGGCGGGAATGACGGCGACGCCGGCCATCAGAGCAACCAGCGTGTCCGCCACCACGATAACGGCGGAATTCTTGACCAGATTTTCCTTCTTGTCAAGATAAGAACCATAAGTCACCATGGCACCCATGGCCAGAGACAGGGAGAAGAACATCTGACCGCCGGCTGTTGACAGGACGGTGACAAGACCCGGAGCTTCCGAAATGAAGCCGGCCTTCACCGCATAGCCGGGGACGAACATGAACTTCAGACCTTCTGTGGCACCGGGAAGGGTCAGGGAACGGATAATGATAATGACCAGCATGATGAAAAGCGCCGGCATACCGATGTTGTTGAATTTTTCAATACCACCGGAGATGCCGCCCTTGACAATCAGCAGGCAAACCACCAAAAACAGAATCGTGAACATGGCACAGCCGAACGGATTGGTCAGCATGGCGCCGAACAGATCCGAACCGGTTTTCACCTCTGCACCGCTGAATGCCAGATTGGAAAGATTCAGCGACATGTACTCGATGCAGTAACCACCCAGCACGGAGTAAAAGCTCATAATCAGGAACGGCGCCAGCATGGCAAGCCAGCCAATCCATTTGAACTTTCTAGATACCGCGTGGTAGGCACCCACGACACTGGCCCCAGTTTTACGGCCAAGCGCCAACTCACTCATCATGATAATGAAGCCGACAAAGACCGCCAATGCCAGATATACCAGCAGGAACGTAAATCCACCGGATTTACCCATTTTGTACGGGAAGCCCCAGATGTTGCCCAGACCAACGGCCGACCCAATTGCCGCTAGCAGGAAACCAATGTTGCTGCCCCACGAACCTCGTTCATTTTCCACAAAATTACCCCCCTCTTAAATTGGATTCTATGCGAATTTTACTATATTCAAAACATTCAGTCAAGAGATACAATGAATGTAGAAAATAAAAATGTTTGTGAAAACTGCGTCATTTGTGCAATATTTGTTCACAAAACAAGGACAGTTGTCATAAAAAACAGAAGAATAGGAAAGAGAATATGCTTTCATTTCAGCCAATCACACAAAAAGATCGTACAAAGTTACGAAGATATTACCAGTCCTGCTCTTATGGGCTGTGTGAATATTCGGTGGGCGTGAAAATCATGTACCGCTACGCGATGCATCCGGAATGGGCGGAGGCCGCCGGCTGCCTGATTATCCGCAACCATATTAAAGACAGGATCGTTTACGATTACCCGGTTCCCGGACCCGATGGAGACGAAGATGCAGCGCTGAGCGCCATTGAGGAGTGCTGCATGGAGGCGGGAGTCCCACCAATCATTTCCGTGGTGCCGGCGGAAAAGGCCCCTGTGCTGCTCCAGCGCTATCCCTATGTTCGGGTCAGCGATGTGCGGACCTGGCGGGATTACTTTTATTATACGGAGGACCTGCAGTATTTTACCGGGCGGCGCTACGCCGGACAGCGCAACCATATCAAAAAGTTTTTCAAGGCCTGCCCCGATGCGGCGTTTCGCGTGTTGACCGGGGAGGACGCTCCGGCGATTGAGCAGTTTTGGACGGACTATGAGCAGGAGTTTACCAAGGCGGACAATCCCTCGGCTGCCGCAGAACTGAAAAGCTCCAAGCATATGCTGCGCATGGCGGGAAAGCCGTGGTTCCGCTGCGGCGGGATGTTTGACGGGCAGAAGCTGATTGCGCTGGCGCTGGCAGAGAAGTGCGGCGAAACGCTCGTGATCCACATTGAAAAGGCCCTGTACTCCTATCAAGGGGTCTATCCGGCCATGGTGCAGGCCTTTGCGCAGGAATTCGGAAAGGACGTCAAATACCTCAACCGGGAGGATGACGCCGCGGACCGGGGGCTGCGAACCTCAAAATTGCAGTACGGCCCGGCGTTCCTGGCGCCGAAATACTGCTTTGAACCGCAGAACGAACTTCTCTCCCATGTAAGAGAAATCCCGGAGCTGACCACGGAGCGTTTGACGCTCAGCGCCTTGAAGGAAGAGGACATTCCGGCTTACAATGCGTTGGTACTGGACGGAGAACGCAACCGCTGGTGGGGCTATGACGATGTGGCGGGACTGGGCGGACCGGTGGAGCAGGACAGCTTTTACAAGGTGGCGCAGACCGATTTTCAAAACCGCACGGCTGTCAATTTTGCCGTGCGGCTTTCCGGAAAGCTGATTGGCGAGGCGGTTCTCTACCGCTTCAACTATCGGGGTGACGCCGAGCTGGGCTGCCGGATTGCGCCGGAGTATGCCGGAAACGGCTACGGAACGGAGGCATTTTCCGCTGTGGCGGACTGGGCACTTTACAAGGTGCACTTGACGCGGGTATTGGCAAAGTGCTACCACGAAAATGAGGCGTCGCGGAAAATGCTCACGTCCTGCATGCGCCCGTCAGGCCAGGACGACACCTTCTTTTACTTCACCAAGGAAGTCTAGGATCTTGCGAAATACGATATGATGTGGTATGCTATACCACATCATATCGTATTTTTTTAGATTCAAGACAAAAGGAGAACGGCATGGAACTTGAATGGAACACACCGGACGGCGGATATTCCCGCCGGGAGGAATTGATTTTTAGGGACTGTGACGCTTCCGGCCAGGTGCGGCTGGGGACAATCCTCTCCCTGCTGGCGTCCACCGCCGGACATGATTTTGATGCGGCGGGTCTGGACTACCATAAACTTTATGAGCTGCGGCAGGTGTTCCTGCTGTCCCGCATCGCCCTGCGAGTTCACCGGCGCCCGGTGGCGGGTGACGTCTTGACTGTTTCCACATGGGAAAACGGAAGCAAGGGAGTTTTTGTCCGCAGAAATTACCAGTTGACCGATCAGTTTGGCGCACAGTGTGTAAGCGCAAAGAGCGACTGGATCATCGTGGACCCGGAGGATCGGCGCATTGTGCGCCCGTCTGCCTTCACGGGGAAACTGCTGCATGAAACGGATCGGGAATTTGATGCGCCAGAGTGCCGGAAGATCGTGTTGCCAAAAGAGGGACTTACCGAATTTGGAACGCATACGGTGGTTTATTCCGATCTGGACTTCAACGGCCACGTCTACTCCGGCAATTACGGCAACATCCTGTGGGATGCCCTGCCGAGGGAATTGCAGACGCGGGAAGTACGGGATTTTTCCATCAATTACAGCCACGAAGCCACACAGGGTGACGTGATGCGGATTTTGGGAAATCTGGAGGGTAGCACATTGACTGCCGGCGCGGAATGCGGCGACGGTGTTTGCTTCACCTGCCAGTGCGTGTTTGCGGAATAACGGAAGATGCCCGTCTCGGGGCGCGGCTGAAGGCCGTGCCCTTTTTGGCGCTCGCAATCTAGTGTTACCCTGTAATAATGCAAACCTACGGTCGCCGAGTCAAAGGAAATATGCTGCTGATGCGGCGGATGAGCAATTTTTCGAATGGAGAATGTCATCTGGATCAGAAAAGACCAGAGAGGGGACGCAGCCCAATTCTGCGGCTTTTTCATTCCGCCTGGAGCTTTTTTCAGAGCATCTGGAAAAGCAGATCGACCAAATGAAAATGATTGACGCGGCTATAAGAGCGCTGTGCAGCTATTTGATCGGCTGTCTGAACTATGCCGGGTATTTGGACGGCTCTCTTTCCGAGCTTGCAAATGAACTGCACGCAGTACATTCAAACTGGAGTAGGCTCTTTGATGTTGTACAGAATCTTGACCCTCCAGCTGCGTGTAAAACCATCGGGTTGTGGTGCAAATGAACGAGAAAATGGCACTGAAGGTGACGTTGACGCCCCAAAATTGCGCCATGTGCAACCAGCCGGAGTTTTAGGAGGTACAGCTCTACCTGCGGGAGTTTTTTACACAATCAATCGGATACGGGGATGGCGAAACGGTTTCAACGGATAGCGCCAAGCGCCAACTGAAGGCATTTATTGCCGCAGAGGATTCACGCAATCTGCTTTCGGATGATGACCTGTGCGAGGCATTGAAATCCATATTTCTCGACGCACGGTTTAAAACACCGCGGCCAGTTACAGATTCCAAGCACGAGAGAACAAAGAAAACATAAAATGTGACCAGTTCCAATAGGAAGGAATACAAAACTGATTCAGAAGAAAAGCACCCGCCGAAATTTCCGGAGGGTGCTTTTTCACAGGAAAATGGGACCGTTTCACACAGCGGCGGGCTTGCGCAGAAAAATGCACAGAAGCACGGCAGCTGTCAAGCTCAGCGCAGCTCCGTAGAGGAACGGAGCAGGAGCACCGAACTGATTCCACAGCAATCCTGCCACGGCAGAGGCCGGCAGCAGGGCAACACCGGTCAGCGTAGACTGGAGTCCCAGCATGGTGCCCTTCAGATCGGCGGGAGAAATCTCCGCGATGAAGGCGCGCTCCACGCCGGAGGTCATGGCGGTGTAGATGCCGTATACGGCGAAAATGACGATCATGGTGCCGCTCTTCGAGGCAAAGGCAAAGCCAAAATACACGGCGGAGAAGAGCAAATAGCCGCCCACCAGCAGCTGCTTGCGGCCAATTCGGTCGGAAAGACGGCCCAGAGGGATGGACAAAACGGAAGCCGTCAGATTGTAGAGAAAGTACAGCAGAATGACCGAGGTGTCCGTAAAGCCCACGCTCTTTGCGCGCAGGAGCAGAAACGTGTTGGAGGAGTTGCCCAGCGTAAAGAGAGCAGAGACCACCAGGTATAGCTTCAGTCGTCCATCCAGCGAACGGACGTTTTTCCAGAACGGTTCCCGGGTTTTCTGCACCCGGTTTTCATGTTTTTCTTTGATAAAGAAAAACATCACCAGCGCCAGCGCCGCCGGAATGATGGAGAGGGTGAACACCGTGCGGTAGGACGCTGTGTCGGACGCAAGATGCTTTAAAAGAAAGTAGGACGCGAGGATACCTGCGGCAGAACCGGCCATGTCCAGCGCCTTGTGTACGCCAAAGGCCTTGCCCATGTGCGCACCCTCGGCGCTCTCGCTGACCATGACGTCCCGGGGCGCGGTGCGAATGCCCTTGCCCAGCCGATCAATGACCCTGGCACCCAAAATCCCCGTCCAGCCGCCGGCAAACAGCAGCGCCAACTTGTACAGAAGGCCTGTGGCATAGCCCGAAAAGGCCAGGGGCTTTTTGCGCTGAAACCGGTCTGTTAGGTAGCCGGAAAAGACCTTCAAGAGACTTGCAAGGCTTTCGGCGATGCCCTCGATCACGCCGACCAGAGCCGGGGTTGCGCCGAAGGCGGCAGTTAGGTACAGCGGAATCAAGGGGTATACCATCTCCGAACTGGCGTCGGCAAAGAAACTAACCAGGCCGAGAAAGACAATGTTAAGCATGGGAAAGGTCCTCTTTTCTCAGAATACCACCATCATAGGGACGGAGAAGAGCCCTGTCAATAGACAGGGCCGGGAATGTGTCGGGGAAAACGAGCCGCCGGACGTTTTGGCGTCCGGCGGCTCATCAATTTGCTTCGATTTACTTGGAGAAAATCATGGAGCGGTTGATGTCAGAGAGGCTATGTGCGCCGCACATAGCCATAGTGTCGGCCAGCTCCGCCTTCAACTTGTCCACATAAAGCTGCACGCCTTCCGCTCCGCCGCCGTAGACCATGGTGACGAAGGGACGGGCGATCAGCACGCCGTCTGCGCCCAGAGCCAGAGCCTTGAACACGTCCATGCCGGTGCGGATGCCGCCGTCCACAAAGATGGTCATTTTGCCGCCCACTGCGTCCACGATCTCGGGCAGAACCTCGGCAGTTGCCGGGCACTGATCCAGCACACGGCCGCCGTGATTGGAAACGACGATGCCGGAAGCGCCGGCTTCCAGCGCCTTCTTGGCGCCGGAAACGGTCATGATGCCCTTGAGAATGAAGGGCTTGCCGGCCAGTTTCACAACGTCCTTCAGCTCTGCCACGGTCTTGGAGCCGGCGGGAGGTGTCAGATTCTTTAGGAAGGGCAGACCTGCCGCGTCAATGTCCATGGCGATGGCAAAGGGATCGGCGGCCTTGGCCAGTTCCATCTTGTGAGTCAGCGTGTTAATATCCCAGGGCTTGATGGTGGGCACGCCGTGACCATGGTTTGCGGCGATGGCCTTGACGGCACCTTCCACCACGGCAGGATTGGTGCCGTCACCGGTGAAGGCGGCGATGCCAGCCTGGTCGCAGGCAGCGACCAGAATATCGTTGTACTGAAGGTCATTCAACTTATCACCGTAGTGCAGCGTCATGGCGCCGACGGGGGCGGCGAATACGGGCAGCACGAACTTCTGGCCGAACAGCTCAAAAGAGGTGTCCACGGGCTTGTTTTCGCAGATGGTGTCCATGTTGACGCAGATTTCCTGCCACTTCTGATAGTTGCGCATGAAGCCGGTGCCGATGCCCTTGGCGCCGGGGCCGGGAACCGTGTTTTTGCAGGCATTGCCGTTGCAGACCGGGCAGGCCTTGCAATAGGGACCCATGCAGGTGCGGGCGTTTTCCAGAATTTCCTGATATGTCATTGTGTTTCTCCTCCTATGTAAATCTGATGCGGGAATTTTGACGTTTTTAGGCTTTTCCATCTTACCCCATTTTTTTTCAAAGCGCAACTGCTGCGGCTTTTTTCCCGCCGCGGGAACTTTTTGGAAGCAAAGCCGTCCAAAGTTGCAAAGACCTCAAATTGAAACGATCTGGAGGGAATGAGACATGAAAAGAAAAATGTTTGCCCTTGCATGCGCGCTTCTGGCGGCGCTGACCTTGCTGGCAGGCTGCGGCGCAGCGTCTTCTTCCACAGCTACCGGGATGGAGATGGATGCCGCCACCGGCGAAACCTACGGAATGGAATCCTTCTCCCAGACGAACGACAAGCTGACCGGGACGGCAGATTCCGCGGCTGTCTCATCGCCGGAACAGCCGGAAAACGGCGCAAAGCTCATCTACACGGCGGGACTGGATCTGGAGACCACTGGCTTTGACGCTGCGGCAGAGGGACTGGAAACTCTTGCGGAGAGTCTGGGTGGCTACGTGGAGCAAAGCGACGTCTACGCAGGCGGAGGCGGTTACCGCTTTGGCTCCTATACCGTCCGGGTTCCGGCGGAAAAATTCTCCGCCTTTTGCACCCAGGTGGGGGAGCTGTGCCATGTTACGGGAAAATCCACCTCCGTGCAGGATATCAGCGAGGCGTATTACGATACTGCGGGGCGGCTGAAAACGCAGCAGACCAAGCTCGAACGGTTGCAGACCCTACTTTCCAAGGCGGACAAGATGGAGGACATCATCGCGCTGGAATCCGCCATTTCCGAGACGGAGCAGGCCATTGACGACCTCTCCGGCACCGTGCAGCACTACGACCAGCAGGTCAACTTTGCCACGGTCAACATTTCCCTCAACGAGGTCTATAAGCTCTCCAACACCGAGGAACCGGCAGACAGCTTTACAAGTCGTCTGGGCACGGCGCTTTCCTCCGGAGCCAAGGGCTTTGTGGCCTGCTTACAGGGTGCACTGGTGACGCTGGCTTATGGCTGGGTGTGGGTCGTGCTTGCTACGGGAGTCGCTGTTGCTGCGGTGGTCACGGTCAAAAAGCGCCGCAGATCTAAAAATGCGCTGCCAAAAACGACGGCAGAGGATGACAAAAACAAGGTGGAGTGATAAAATTGCGGGAGGCGGGGATTTTCCCGCCTCCGCATTTGTTTGAAAGGGAGTGCATGAAGATGACCGTTACCTGGCTGGGACATTCCTGCTTTATCTTGGAGGAGAACGGATACCGCCTCGTGATTGACCCCTATGCCGGGGTGGAGGGCTATCCGACCCTTAAAACCGAGGCACATGCAGTCTTTTGCAGTCACGAGCACCACGATCACAATTATCGTGAGGGCGTTACGCTGCTACCGCAAAAGAATAGCCCGTTTGCCGTGCGGGAAATTGCGTCTTTCCACGATGAGCAAAGCGGGGCATTGCGGGGCACCAACACCATCCACGTCTTTTCCGCTGGCGGGAAGTCCGTGTGCCATCTGGGCGATCTGGGACATCTGCTGACGGACGAGCAGACCGCGCAAATCGGAGAGGTGGACGTGCTGCTTGTGCCTGTGGGCGGGTATTACACCATCGGGCCGGAGGAGGCCAAGCAGGTCATCCGGCGACTGAAGCCGAAGTGCGCCGTGCCCATGCACTACCGCCATGCGCCCTATGGACTGCCCAATGTCGGCGGGGTGGAGCGGTTTTTGGAGCTGTTCTGCTCCGGCAGCGTAAAAACACTGCCGGGTTGCAGCTTTACCGTCACAGACGACCTGCCGGAGATTCTGGTGCCGTCGTATCGGTGAAAATATTTCCACATTTTCGCGGCTAAAGCCGACGAACAGCGCATAGAATAACCCCGAGATCATGCGGGGGAGGCACTGAAATGCGGAAACAGACGTTCCGATGGGGGCTTTGGGGCTTCCTCTTTACTTTGGCGGCAGGCACGGCGCTGCATTTTTCCTGGGACTGGTGCGGGCGCAGCCGCCTTGCCGCATCGGTGATGGCGGTGAACGAATCCGTCTGGGAGCACATGAAGATGCTCTTCATCCCGGCATTCGTTTTTTCCATCGCACAGTGGGCCGTCTCGGGCAGGGGACGGCCCGGATTTTCTGCCGTGCGGGGAGTGTCTGTCCTTTTGGGCACCCTGTTTATCCCTGTGGCGTATTACACCTATACCGGGGCGCTGGGCATCCATGCAACGTGGGTGGACGTTCTCATTTTCGTGCTGGCGGCGGCTCTTATGTGGGGAGCAGACCTTGCCTGGACGGAGCGGGGAGCCATGACGCGGCCCTGGCAGCAGGTGATGGGCTTTATCATTTTGTGGGCGCTGCTGTTTGCCTTCGTGTGGTGCACCTATCGTCCGCCGCACCTGCCGCTATGGCAGGACCCCGTCACCCAGTTGTACGGCATTCCATAAAAATGGAAGGCAGGCACGTTCGTGCCTGCCTTTTTGCATCCGGCAGACCCGAGGGAAAAATTGCAAACGGTTAGAGCATGAAAATGTTGCAGTTTCGTGAATTTTCGTTGACAGCGCCCGCGCATCCCTTGACGCAAGTATGATTGCGGCGGTATAATAAATCGATTTCGATTGTACATTTTTCCTGAATAAAGGGGGAGTTTTGATGACCGCACGCAAATCCGTGGCGCAGTTTTATGCTGCCGGCGCGGTGTGGCTTGCCTATGCACTGTTTTTCCCGATGTATCAGCCGGTTCATTTTATCATTGCCGCCAGCGCATCGGTGGTGGTTTTTGTGGCTGTGAGCCTGCTGTGTCGCAATACCGGAAAACCGCAGACCGAGGAGAAAAAGGCTGCGGCTGAGAAGAAAAAGGCAGAGGAAAAGCCCACCGGAAATCCGGAACTGGACAAGATGCTCAAAGACGGACGCCTCGCCATTGCAGAGATGAAGCGGCTGGACGAGAACATTGAAGACGCGGGCATTTCTGCCGACATTGTCCGGCTTGAGGAAGTCAGCGAGAAGATTTTCCGGCAGGTGCGGGACGATCCCAAGAAGCTGCCCCAGATCCGCCGGTTTATGGACTACTATCTGCCCACAACGCTGAAGCTGCTCAATGCCTATGACCGGGCATCCTCCGCCGGTGTGGCAGGAGAGAACATCACCTCCACCATGGAAAAAGTGGAGGCCATGATGAAGACCATTGTCTCGGCTTTTGAAAAGCAGCTGGATGCCCTGTTCGGCGATACGGCGCTGGACATCTCCACCGACATTACGGTTCTGGAGAACATGATGGCCCGGGAGGGACTGACCGGCGAGCAGATGCACGCACAGACCTCACCCAAGGGTGGAGACGATATCAAGCTGGATCTTTAAATGAAATTCATTCAAATAAACAGGAAAAAGAGGAAATAAATATGGCTGACGATGTAAATAAGATGCCCGAACTGACACTGGATGGCGGCGATACCGCAGCCGCTGCCCAGGCGGCTCCCGAACTGACGCTGGACACCGCAATCCCCACCCCCGCAGCTCCCGCCCCCGAGGCACCCAAGCCGGAGGTTGTGCCGGTGGAGATGGATGAAAAGCTCCTCACCGACGAGGAGAAAAAGGCAGTTGACGAGTTCTCCAAGAAGATCAATGTCTCCGATTCCAACATGATTTTGCAGTACGGTGCCGCCGCCCAGAAGAATGTGGCGGGCTTTTCCGAAAACGCACTGTCCTCCGTCCGCAACAAGGATCTGGGCGAGGTGGGCAAGTCCCTTTCCGAGCTGGTTGTCGAGCTGAAGGGCTTTGGCGAGGACGGCGAGAAGAAGGGCATCGCAGGCTTCTTCAAGAAATCCACCAACAAGCTGGAGACCATGAAGGCCCAGTATTCCAAGGTGGAGACCAATGTGGACAAGATCGCCCACGAGCTGGAACAGCATCAGGTCACGCTGATGAAGGACGTGGCCATGTTCGACCAAATGTATGAGCTGAACCTGAAGTATTACAAGGAACTGACCATGTACATTCTGGCCGGCAAGAAGCGCCTGAACGAAGTCCGCAGCGGCGAGCTAGAGGATCTGCGCAAGAAGGCGGAGACTTCCGGTGCACAGGAGGATGCCCAGAAGTATAACGATCTTGTGCAGATGTGCGAGCGGTTTGAGAAGAAGATCCATGATCTGGAGCTGACCCGGATGATCTCCATTCAGATGGGCCCTCAGACCCGCCTGCTGCAAAACAACGACACGCTGATGGTGGAGAAAATCCAGTCCTCTCTGGTCAACACCATTCCGCTGTGGAAGTCCCAGATGGTTCTGGCGCTGGGCCTGGAGCATTCCCGCCAGGCAACGGCTGCCCAGAGCGCCGTCACCGAGATGACCAACAATCTGCTCAAGAAGAACGCCGATATGCTGAAGATGGGCACCGTGGCTGTGGCCAAGGAGTCCGAGCGCAGCATTGTGGATATCGAGACGCTGCAGCACACCAACCAGCAGTTGATTTCCACCCTCGATGAAGTGCTGAACATTCAGCGTGAGGGCGCTGCCAAGCGCAAGAGCGCCGAGGTGGAGCTGGGCAAGATCGAAGGCGAGCTGAAGCAGAAGCTGATGGAGCTGCATAAGTAAAGAGCACCCCCCATTTTCTTTGCTCTTGGGCAAAGAAAATGTGCCGTGCACGGTGCAAAAGAAAACCGCTTTGGGGCTGTTCTCTTCTGCAAATCTTTGGCGCATCCAATACACGCGGAACTGCTCAGCCGTTTAAGCTCGGGGAGGAAACCTGTATTGCCTCTGCTTCTATTTCGCTGGCGCTTATTTTGCGCCGTGCGGACAGAATACAGCGGAGAGAACGCGGAATGCATGAAAATTGACTTCTTGACGTAAGGAGTACAGAATGAAATTTTTTCAAAAACGGAGCGTAGCGGCCATCATCATGATTTTGGCCATTGCGGGCAGCATTGCCATCGGACAGGTAAAGAAGCCGACGGACATGACGCCGGCAACCACCACAGTC
>JALCRR010000022.1 GCA_022652815.1 Oscillibacter sp. | reverse complement strand
CACCACTCGCGCACATTTATAATGGAACACTTTCGGGAAAACTGGTGCGGCTGACGGGACTTGAACCCACACGTCGATACGGACACAAGCACCTCAAGCTTGCCTGTCTACCAGTTCCAGCACAGCCGCAAATCGATGTTCCCTCTGAAAGACTGCTTAATTATTATAGCCAGAACAGGCAGGTTTGTCAACCTCAAATTCCCAAAAAACAAAGAAAAAATCTTTCCCCGACGGTCGTCCCCCGGGGAAAGATTTCTGTACCTTATTTTCTGTTGTCCATGGGAACGTAAGAGCGGTGTTCCTCCACGCACTCGTACCGGGGACGAATCAGCTTGCCGCCGGTGCAGAGTTCCTCCATACGGTGGGCGCTCCAGCCGGAAATACGAGCCACGGCGAACAGCGGCGTATAGAGTTCCTTGGGCAGTCCCAGCATCTCATAAACAAAGCCGCTGTAAAAGTCGATGTTTGTAGAAAGTGCGTCCTTGTGGCGGCGTTCCATCAGCAGCTTCTTGCCAATCTTCTCCACATTGCCGTATAGGTTCAGCTCCCGCTCCCGTCCCTTTTCCCGGGACAGCTTATTCACATAGTCCCGGAATACCTCGCAGCGGGGGTCGGTTTTGGTATATACCGCATGGCCCAGACCATAAATCAAGCCGGAGCCGTCAAAGGCGCCGCCGTCGAGCATCTTGGTCAGATAGCTCTGCAGGGCGTTCTCGTCTTCCCAGTCCACCACATGGGTCTTGATGTCATCCATCATCTCCATAACCTTGCTGTTGGCGCCGCCATGGCGGGGACCTTTCAGTGAGGACATGGCCGCCACAATGGCAGAATACGTATCTGTGCCGGAGGACGTGACCACGTGGTTGGTAAAGGTAGAGTTGTTGCCGCCGCCGTTGTCCGCGTGCAGCACCAGCGCCACATCCAGCGTGCGGGCTTCCAGTTCTGTATAGCTCCGATCCTCCCGCAGCATCCGCAGAAAGTTCTCCGCCGTGGAAAGCTCCGGCAGCGGACGGTGGATGAAGAGGCTCTCGCCCCGGTTGTATCGGTAGGCCTGATAGGCGTAGATGGCAAGTACCGGCATGTTGGAGATCAGCTGCAGGCTCTGGCGCAGCACATTGGTCAAACTGATGTCGTTGGGCTTGTCATCATAGCAGAACAGCGTTAAAATGCCGCGCTGCATGGTATTCATCAAATCCTTGGGAGGCGCCTTCATAATGACGTCTCGGAAAAAGTTGGTCGGCAGCGTCCGGTAGGAGGCCAGCTGAATGCAGAAATCCCGCAGCTGCTGATCCGTGGGAAGCTCCCCGAACAGCAGGAGATAGGCCGCCTCCTCAAAAGCAAACCGCCCCCGATCTGCAGAACCGCGAACCAGCTCCCGGCAGTCAATGCCGCGATAGTACAGCACGCCGTCCGTCGGAACGATTTTCTCGCCCTGTGTCACATTATAAGACTGAATCTCTGCCACGCGGGTAAGTCCGGTCAAAACACCGCGGCCATCCTCGTCACGCAGACCGCGCTTGACATTGTACTCCTTATAAAGCTTGGGATCGATGTAATTCTTCTTCTCCCACTGCTCTTTCAGTCCCATAATTGTGGGCGTAATCTCGCAGTATGCGTTTTCCTTGTTCTCGTTCCAGATCATCGCAGCAGCACTCCTCTCCCGGCTTTCCCGGCTATATTTGCAATACTACCACTTGTTTCTTTCATTTTCAACCCCTAATTTTGGGATATTTTTAAATTTTTTTATTATTTTTGCATAATATAAAAATAATCTTGCAAATTTTGTCGTGGTTTAGTAAAAATGACACCATCCACGCAGGAACGGTGTCATTTTTATCTCTCGGTTTGTATGATTTTTCTCTGGCGGTCAAATCTGAGACAGCGTCTCACCAATGGGATCGGTGATTACCAGATCCGCATCCAGATCGCGAGCTACCGCGTCCCGGTTGATGAGCACCAGCTTGTGGCCGCTATAATAATTAATAAGTCCCGCCGCGGGGTAGACATTTAAAGACGTCCCGCCGATGATCAGCATATCAGCCTCGGCAAGATAGCGCACAGCCCGATCAAGAAGCGTGCCGTCCAGTCCTTCCTCATACAAGACAACATCCGGCTTGATGCGTCCGCCGCAGGAACAGGTGGGCACACCCTCGGAGTAAAGGATTTCGTCCATGCTGTAAAATTTATGGCATCTCTCGCAGTAATTGCGGTGGACACTGCCGTGCAACTCCAGCACCTCGCGACTGCCGGCAGCCTGATGCAGGCCGTCGATATTCTGGGTCAAAATTGCCTTCAGTTTTCCCGCCTTCTCCAGTTCCGCCAGCTTTTGATGAGCCGCGTTGGGTTTGGCATCCGGTGCCAGAAGCTTGGCGCGATAGAAGCGGAAAAATTCTTCGGGGTTGCTTTCATAAAAGGTATGGCTTAAAATTGTCTCAGGCGGATATTGCCACTCCTGGTGGTATAGGCCGCCGGTGCTGCGGAAGTCGGAAATCCCGCTTTCCGTGGATACGCCGGCTCCGCCGAAAAATACGATATTGTCGCTGCCATCCACCAGTTCCTTGAGCTTTGCAATGGTCTCTTTCATCATCAATGCCTGCTTTCCATCTTCGGATAGCTTTTATTTTAAGATACCGCGAGGAGAATTTCAATGAATATTCAAATTTTTGGCTCCACCAAATCCTTTGACTCCAAAAAAGCGGAGCGCTGGTTTAAAGAGCGCCGCATCAAATATCAGTATATTGACCTGGTTTCCAAAGGGCTTTCGCCCCGTGAATACGACTCTGTTCGGTGGAAGGTCGGCTTCGAGGCATTGGTAAACACCAAATGCAAGGCCTATGACAACCTCTTCATGGCCTATATTACGCCCGATGCGCAGGAGGAAAAGCTGCTGGAGCATCCAGAGCTTTTCAACGCGCCTATCGTCCGCAATGGGAAAGAGGCCACCGTAGGGTATCATCCGGAGATCTGGGAAACCTGGGAATAAAGTTGGGTCTGCCGGGCAGGTTTTCGGCATAGAACAGAATGGAGGGAACTTGATGGAGGCACAAAATCGCATCATTCTGCACTGCGATCTGAACAGTTTTTTTGCCTCTGTGGAGCTTTTGTCCCATCCGGAGTTGAAAGATGTTCCCGTGGCCGTCTGCGGAGACCCCCAATCCCGTCACGGCATCATTCTTGCCAAGAACGAGCCTGCAAAGAAGTTTCACATTCAGACGGCCGAGACGATCTGGCAGGCAAAGAAAAAGTGTCCGGATCTGGTACTCCTGCCGCCCCACCACGATCGTTACCACATCTATTCCAGAAAGGTCAACGACATCTATGAGCGTTACACCGATCTGGTGGAGCCGTTCAGCATTGACGAAAGCTGGCTGGATCTCACCGGCTCCCTGCACCTTTTTGGCGGGGATGCCAAAGCCGTAGCCGACGAAATCCGCTGCCGCATCCGGGAGGAACTGGGGCTGACGGTATCGGTGGGCGTTTCTTTCAACAAGATTTTTGCCAAGCTGGGCAGCGATTATAAAAAGCCCGATGCAACCACCGTGATCTCCCCGGAAAACTGGAAAAGCATTGTCTGGCCGCTGCCGGTCGGTGCCCTACTGTTCGTGGGAAAGGCCGCGCAGACGGTTTTGCATCAATACGGCATTGAAACGATTGGACAGCTTGCCGCCTGCAAGCCGGACATGCTGGAAAGTCTGCTCGGCAAGATGGGTTTGCAGCTTTACGACTATGCCAACGGGCTGGAGCGCGCCCCGGTTCGGGCAAGAGACGACCGGGAACCGGTCAAATCCGTGGGCAACGGCACCACCTTCCGCAAAGATCTCACCACCCGGGATCAGGTGCGCACAGGAATTGCCCTTCT
Organism: Oscillibacter sp.; assembly: GCA_022652815.1. Classification (GTDB taxonomy): domain Bacteria; phylum Bacillota; class Clostridia; order Oscillospirales; family Oscillospiraceae; genus Oscillibacter. The sequence goes on along the minus strand of JALCRR010000022.1, from coordinate 28,002 downwards.
TGCGGACAGTGTGGCGATGCGGCTGCGCGCCGCGGGGCTGTATGCCGGGGGCGTGCAGGTCACCATCCGCACGCCGGACTTTAAAAACAAGCAGCGGCAAAAGCAGTTCCCCGCTCCCACGCATTTGATGCGAGACCTAACAGACGGTGCCATGGAGCTGGTGGCCGCCTCTTGGAAGCCGCCGGAACCTATTCGGATGCTCACCATCACCGCTATCAATCTCTCGCCGGAAGATGTCGCCTTTGAGCAGGTCGATCTGTTCGCCGGAGACTCCGTACCCAGAAAGGAAAAGCAGGAAAAACTGGAAACCACCATGGACGCCATTCGCGGAAAATTTGGAACCGATGCAATCCGATTTGGAAACCCCATTAAAAACGAGGAGAAATCGTAACCATGACAAAAGCTGAGGAAAAACAGAATCTGCGGAAGCTGGTGCGGTCGGAAGAACGGCAGCTCTCCGAACAATATAAGGCCGCGTCCTCCGCCGCCATCTGCGCCGGGCTTCTTGCCATGCCGGAATACCACGCGGCGCGAACCGTTTTCTGTTTTGTGGGTTCTGCCCGGGAAATCGACACCCGCGCGGTGTTGACCCACGCTCTCGCCGAGGGAAAGCGACTGTGCGTCCCGCTGTGCGTCGGTGACGGCATCATGGAGCTGCGGCAAATTGCGGCTCTTTCGGAGCTGGCTCCCGGCGCCTACGGAATTTTGGAACCGGGGGCAGATTCCCCCCGCATCTCTCCCGATGACGTGGATTTCGCGGTCATTCCCTGCCTTACCTGCGACCATGCCGGCAAGCGACTGGGGCAGGGCGGCGGCTACTATGACCGCTTTTTATCGGCCTACCGTTCCGCCGCAGTGATGGTCTGCCGGGAACGGCTGATCCACGAAGAACTGCCGGTGGAACCTTTTGACTGCCCCATCCCCTGGGTTCTGACCGAACGAGCCCTTTACGAGGACGGAATTCCCGCCCGTATTGAATAAGTAGTTACACGATTACTTCCGTTTTTCTGTCGAAACCACGGAAATATTTCAGAATTGGCAGGTAATTTTTGTAGGGGTAATACCTATTCTGTCCTTGACAGGAGCCTCTCCATTTGGTACTCTAAATAAGGAAAAACAAGCCGCTGTTTTGTGGCTTTATGATCGTATGAACAATTCAGATGCGGCACTGGAAACGGTGAAAGAACTGAATTGGGACGAAACTCTGGAGAGCAGAAATGCACCGAAGGGGCAACCATGGCTGCAAAGGCGCAGTCGGGAATCTCTCAGGTAAAGAAACAGAGACGTAAGGAGGGTTTGGAATTACTATCCTTATGTCGCTGTATTTTTTTATATTTTTTTTCTGGAAATTTTAAGTACGGAGGTATTTTTATGGAAAAGAAGACCCCGCTTTATGAATCCCATGTGGCCCTTGGCGGCAAGATTGTCGAGTTCGGCGGCTATCTGATGCCCGTCCAGTATCCCAGCGGCGTCATTGCCGAGCACATGGCCGTGCGCACCAAGGCCGGTCTTTTTGACGTCTCCCACATGGCCGAGCTTGCCATGGAAGGCCCCGCTGCCGTCGCCAACATTCAGCATCTGGTGACTGCCGACATTTCCAAGATGGTGGACGGGCAGGTCAAATACGCCATGCTCTGCAACGATCAAGGCGGCATCGTGGACGACCTGGTCATCTATCGCCGCGGCCCCGAACAGTATTTGCTGGTGGTCAACGCCGGTAACCACGACAAGGATGCTGCGTGGGTCTCGTCCCACCTCTCCGGCGATGTAAAGTACCGCGACGTCTCCGACGAGGTGGCACAGCTGGCATTGCAGGGTCCCGCCTCCGCCGCGATTCTGCGCAAAATCTGCGCTGAAAGCGACATTCCCGAAAAATACTATCACTTCTGTGAGGGCTGCGTACTGCATCTGGAAGGCGGACGAGATATCACCGCCATCATCTCCCAGACGGGCTACACCGGCGAGTTCGGCTACGAGATCTACTGTTCCTCCGCCGACGTCACGGATCTTTGGAACACGCTGCTCTCCGTCGGCAAGGACGACGGGCTGATCCCCTGCGGCCTGGGTGCCCGGGATACGCTCCGTCTGGAAGCCGCCATGCCGCTTTACGGCCATGAGATGAACGACGGCATCACCCCCAAGGAAGCTGGCCTGCCCTGCAAGCTGGACGGCAAGGAGTTCATTGGCCGGGACGCCATCATCGCAAAAGGCGCACCCAAGATCAAGCGCATCGGCATGAAGGTCACGGGCCGCGGCATCATCCGGGAGCATCTGGACATTTACACCAAGGACGGCAAGAAAATTGGATGGACTTCCTCCGGTACATACTGCCCCTTTATGGAAATGAGCGTTGCCATGGGCTATATCGACATTGACGAGATCGAGATCGGCAAAAAGCTGGACGTGGACGTCCGGGGCCGCAAAGTCGAAGTTGAAATCGTTCCCCTGCCGTTTTACAAGATTGACCGCTAACACATCAACCCATTCAAATTGAATTTTTTATAGGAGGAATTGCTTTATGAACTTTCCCGCCGAACTGAAATACTCCAAGACCCATGAGTGGGTCAAGATGCTGGACGATACCACCGCTCTGGTGGGCATCTCCGACTTTGCCCAGGATGAGCTGGGCGATCTGGTCTTTGTGAATCTTCCCATCGTGGGCGACGACGTGGTTGCCGGCGACGCCATGTGCGACGTGGAATCCGTCAAGGCCGTCTCTGACGTCATGTCCCCCGTCTCCGGCACGGTTGCCGAGGTCAACAACGAGCTGGATGATGCACCCGAGAAGCTGAATGAAGATCCCTACGGTGCCTGGATTGCCAAGATCGAGAACATCACCGACACCGACGAGCTGCTGGATGCGGAAGCCTACGAGGCCTTCACCAAGGAGGCCTGAGCATGGGCACTTATGTTCCCAATTCGGAACGGGTGCAGCAGGAAATGCTGGACGTTATCGGCGTAAAAAACGTCCGGGATTTATACTGCAACGTTCCCAAGAAGATGTTTGTCAAAGAGCTGAATCTTCCCAGTGAAAAAAGCGAGTTGGAAGTCCGCGCCGCCGTCATCGAAATTGCGGAGAAAAACCGCGTTTTCAAAACCTGCCTGCGTGGTGCCGGCGCTTACCGCCACTTCATTCCGGCCGTTGTGAAGTCCATCACCTCCCGGGAAGAGCTGGTGACCGCCTATACCCCCTATCAGGCGGAGATCAGCCAGGGCATTTTGCAGTCGATCTTTGAATATCAAACCGAGATGTGCGAGCTGACGGGCATGGACGTGTCCAACGCCTCCGTCTACGACGGGGCCACCGCCGCCGCGGAGTCCATTACCATGTGCCGCGACCGCAAGCGCACCAAGGCCTATGTCTCCGCCACCGCCAATCCCCAGGTGATCGAGACAATGCAGACCTACTGCTTCGGCTCCGGCGTGGAGCTGACCGTCATTCCCGCGAAGAACGGAAAGACGGATGAAAAGGCGCTCAAAGCTGCGCTGGGCGAGGATGCCGCGTGCTTCTATCTTCAGCAGCCCAACTACTTCGGCTTGATGGAGGATGCCGCCGCCATCGGCGAAATCGTCCACGCTGCCGGTGCCAAGTACGTCATGGGCGTGAATCCCATCGCCTGCGCACTGATGAAAACGCCCGCAGAGTGCGGCGCCGATGTGGCCGTTGGCGAGGGTCAGCCCCTCGGACTGGACGTGGCTTTCGGCGGCCCGTATCTGGGCTTTATGACCGCCACCCACGACATGATGCGCCACCTTCCCGGCCGTATTGTCGGCGAGACCCACGACGTGGACGGCAAGGTCGGCTATGTGCTGACGCTGACCGCACGTGAGCAGCATATCCGCCGCGAAAAGGCCACCTCCAACATTTGCTCCAACGAGCAGCTGTGCGCCTTCACCGCCGGTCTTTACATGGCCGCCATGGGCGCAAGCGGCATGCGCCAGGCGGCAACGCTCTCCATGTCCAAGGCGCACTATCTGGCAAAGGCCCTGCAAAAAGCCGGACTGTCCCTTGCCTACAAGGGTGAGTTCTTCCACGAGTTTGTGACGGCCTGCGATGAAAAGACGGCCAAGTCCATTGAAAAGGCTCTGGAAAAAGTCGGCATTTTGGGCGGTCTGAGCGTCGATGGCGGCATTTTGTGGTGCGCCACGGAAGTCGTCACAAAAGCCGAGCTTGACAAGACTGCGGAAATCGTGAAGGAGGTGCTGAGCAAATGAAACTGATTTTTGAAAAAGGCGCTCCCGATCAGCATCTTTCTCTGCTGCCCGCATGCGATGTGCCCGAAGTCTCCTTCAAGGAGGAGCGCGCGCTGCCGCTGCGTCTGCCCCACGTCAGTGAAAACGAGCTGACCCGGCACTATAAGCAGCTTTCCGACCGCGTGCACGGCATGAATGACGGGTTTTATCCCCTTGGCTCCTGCACCATGAAGTACAATCCCAAGATTGATGAGGAGCTGGCCGCGCTGCCGGGCTTTACTCAGATTCACCCTCTGCAAAGCGCCGAAACCGCCCAGGGCTGTCTGGAAGTCCTGCACACCATGGAAAAGAATCTGTGCGAAATTACCGGTCTGGACGCCTTCACGCTGCAGCCCGCAGCCGGCGCTCACGGTGAGTTCACCGGATTGCTGCTGATTAAGGCCTACCACGTCCATCACAAGGATTTCGCCCGCACCAAGATTATCGTCCCCGATTCTGCGCATGGCACCAACCCCGCCTCCGCACGGATGGCTGGCTTTGATGTGGTGAATATCCCCTCCGGCCCGGATGGCTGCGTCGATCTGGAGGCTCTGAAGGCCGCCGTCGGCCCTGACACTGCCGGACTGATGCTGACCAATCCCAACACCGTGGGTATCTTCGACAAGAACATCTTGAAGATCACGGAAATCATCCATAAGGCCGGTGGATTGTGCTACTATGACGGTGCCAACCTCAATGCCGTTCTGGGCGTTGTCCGTCCCGGTGACATGGGCTTTGACGCCTGCCACCTCAACCTGCACAAGTCCTTTGCAACGCCTCACGGCGGCGGCGGTCCCGGTGCCGGTCCTGTGGGTTGCAAGGCAGAGCTTGCTCAGTTCCTGCCCGGCCCCCAGGTGGAGGAAAAGGGCGGCAAGTACAAATTTGTCACGCCGAAGTATTCCATTGGCCGTGTCCGCGGCTTTGCCGGAAACTTTGATGTGGTCGTGAAGGCGCTGTGCTATCTGCTGACGCTGGGCAAGGAAGAGCTGCCCCATGTTGCGGAAAACGCCGTGCTGAATGCCAACTACATGATGGCGCGGCTGAAAACGTCCTATACCATGGCCTATGATACATTCTGCATGCACGAGTTTGTCATGTCTCTGGAGGGTCTGCACAAGGAGACCGGTATCGCCGCCATGGACATTGCCAAGGGACTTCTGGATCACGGAATCCATCCGCCCACGATGTATTTCCCGCTGATCGTCCACGAGGCGCTGATGATTGAGCCCTGCGAGACCGAAAGCAAGGAGATCATGGACGAGGTCTGCGACGTCTTTTTGCAGCTTTTTGAGGAGGCCAAGACCAATCCCCAGGCACTGCACGATGCACCGCTGCACACGCCGGTACGTCGGCTGGACGAGGTTGCCGCCGCGCGGCACGCCATTGTCCGCTACAATTTCGACTGATTTTTACTGATTTCACCGCAAGAAGGAGGAGATTTCCAATGATTCAAGAAACGATGGATTATATTGAAAAGATGGACCCGGAGGTGGGTGCATCGATTAAAGAGGAATTTGCCCGGGAGCGCCGCAACATCGAGCTGATCGCCAGCGAGAACATTGTCAGCGAGGCCGTCATGCTGGCCATGGGCACGTGCCTTACCAACAAGTACGCCGAGGGCTATCCCGGCCACCGCTATTACGGCGGCTGCTACGCCGTGGACGTCACCGAGGAAATTGCACGCAAGCGCGCCTGTGAGCTCTTTGGCTGCAACCACGCCAACGTGCAGCCCCATTCCGGCGCCAGCGCAAACCTGGCCGCGTTTATGTCTGTTGTCAATCCCGGCGACACGGTCATGGGCATGAGCCTGCCTGCCGGCGGCCACTTGAGCCACGGCAGCCCCGTCAACATCTCCGGCAAGTATTTCAACATTGTTCCTTACGGCCTGAACGATGAGACCGAGACCATCGACTATAACGCCCTGTACGATCTGGCCCAGCAGTGCAAGCCCAAGCTAATCGTGGCCGGCGGCAGCGCCTATCCCCGCGTCCTTGACTTTAAGAAGTTCCGCGAAGTTGCCGACAGCGTCGGTGCCAAGCTGATGGTGGACATGGCCCACATTGCCGGTCTTGTCGCCGCAGGCGAGCATCCCTCCCCCATTCCCTATGCCGACATTGTGACCACCACCACCCACAAGACCCTTCGCGGCCCCCGCGGCGGCATGATCCTGTGCAACGATGACGACATGTTCAAGAAGATTAACTCCGCCGTGTTCCCCGGCTCCCAGGGCGGTCCTCTGGAGCACATTATCGCCGCCAAGGCCGTGTGCTTTGGCGAGGCACTCAAGCCGGAGTTCAAAGCCTATCAGCACCAGATCGTGCTGAACGCCGCAGCCCTGGCTGACGAGCTCCTTAAGCAGGGCTTCCGTCTGGTCTCCGGCGGCACTGACAACCATCTGATGCTGGTGGACGTGCGTAACTTCAAGATCACCGGCAAGGAGATGGAGCACCGCCTGGACGAGGTGTACATCACCGTCAACAAGAACGCCATCCCCAACGACCCGGAGAAGCCCTTCGTCACCAGCGGCATCCGCGTCGGCACTCCTGCCGCCACCACCCGCGGCTTCAAGGAGCCGGAAATGGTCAAGATTGGCCAGATGATGGGCATGGTTGCCAAGGACTTCGACGGCACTGCCGACGAGGTTCGCAAAGAAGTCAACGAGCTGTGCGCTCGTTTCCCGATCTACGCATAAGACTTAAAAAAACGCTGCCGCTTTGTGCGGCAGCGCTTTTTTTCATATTTTTTTGTACACTGCATATCCTATTGCCGGGTGATGAAATGAAAAAGGCAAAATGGAAATCATATGTGGGCTTTCTTGCAATCACAGAGGCCGTCGGCGGACTTGCGGGATTTCTAACCCGTAAGGGCGTCAAAGCCTTTAAAAGCGTGCCGAAATCCTCCTTAACACCGCCGGATACCGTATTCCCCATTGTTTGGTCCGCGTTGTTTGCCTTAATGGGCATTGGAGCCGCCCGGGTCTATCAAGCGCCGCCGTCAACAGAGCGAACACGCAGTCTGATTCTGTTCTTCCTCCAGCTGGCTGTCAACTTTGGCTGGAGCCTGCTGTTCTTCAATCTGCAGGCCTTTGGCTTCGCATTTTTGTGGCTGATTCTGCTGTGGATTTTGATTCTTCTGATGATTCTTTCTTTCCGCAAGGTGGACAAAGCCGCTGCCTGGCTTCAGATTCCCTATCTCCTGTGGGTGGGATTTGCAGGCTACCTCAACTGTATAACCTGGCTTTTGAACCGATAACAAAAAGCAGACGCTGTTCGCGTCTGCTTTTTGTCTGTTGCCTGCACTGCTGCGGCAGTTGTTCATTTGCTTCCTTTTTCAAATTCGTCCTTTAGCTTACTTAAGGCTCTTTTCTCAATGCGCGATACATAGCTGCGGGAGATACCGAAGGATGCCGCGATCTCCCTCTGCGTCAGCGGCACCGTCCCGCCCAGTCCGTAGCGCAGCCGGACGATCTCCGCTTCCCGCTCCGTCAGACACTCCTTTACCAGTTTTCGTACCTTTAGGGCGCTGTCCCGGTCATGCAGATCGTCCAGCATGGTGTCATCCACACCCACCACATCCATCAGCTGCAGCGCATTGCCTTCCTTGTCGGTATCGATAGAATCGGATAGGGAGATCTCGCCCTGCAGCTTTTTCTGGCTGCGGAAGTACATCAGAATTTCGTTTTCAATACACCGTGCGGCATAAGTGGCAAGCCGTGCCCCTTTGGTTGCATCAAAACTGGAGATGGCCTTAATTAGACCGATGGTTCCGATGGAAATAAGATCCTCTTGATCCCCGCTCTGCGTATAATATTTCTTGACCAAATGCGCCACCAGACGCAGATTTCGCTCAATCAGAACATTCCGAGCCTCCATGTCCCCTTTGGCGTAGCGTTCCAAATACTCCTGCTCCTCCGCCGCATTCAGCGGCTTCGGAAAGGAGCCTCCGCCGTTCAGCCGTAGAGACAGCAGCAGACTGTTGGCAAACAGCAGCAATGCTGCGGTCAGCATAAAAACTCCCCCTCCCGTCTATCTCTATGCGGAAGGGGGAAGTCCTTATGTTGTTTTCATGATTTCAGATTGTTAAACACAGATTCGTGTATTTCATATCTGTCCCGCTATCATCAAATCTACGGTAAGCGTTTGGCTGCGCCCTTATTTTTGTAGGCAAAGGCTTACTTTTTCAACGAAAACGTCTATAATGAAGCAAATATTATTTGATGCAGGAGCTGGCTTATGAAAATTGCGATTATCACCGGAGCCTCCAGCGGTCTTGGCAGGGAATTTGTGCGCCAACTGGGCGGAAATTCCGATTTAGATGAAATTTGGGCGATTGCGCGACGAGAGGATCGGCTGCTGGAACTGCAAACGCTCTGCTCTGTTCCTGTGCGCCCCATTCCTCTAGATCTGACGAAAGTGGAGAGTTTTGATGCCCTAACCGCCCTTTTGCAATCCCAGCAGCCGGAGGTTGCCATATTGGTCTGCGCCGCCGGCTTTGGCCGAATCGGTCTGACCCGCGCCATCCCCTCCGCTGACAACGACGCCATGATTGATCTGAACTGCAAGGCAGCCGTGGCCGTTACCACCGCCGTGCTGCCATATCTGCGCAGCGGCAGCCGCGTTCTGGAAATCTGCTCCACCGCAGGCTTCCAGCCCATGCCGGGTCTGAACGTCTACGCTGCCACCAAAGCCTTTTTGCAAAGCTATACAAAAGCGCTGCACCACGAGCTTTTAACCTCCGGCATCCATGTCACCGCTGTTTGTCCCTATTGGATTCGGGACACGGAGTTCATTCCCACCGCGCAAAAAGTAGATCAGAGTGGTTTTCGGCATTTTCCGCTGGCTTCCCGGGCACGCACGGTGGTGCGATGGGCGCTTGCCGACAGTCGCATGAATCTCTGGGTATCCACCCCCGGACCGGTATGCATGGTTCACCGTCTGGCGGCAAAATTTATTCCCCATTTTGTAATGGTTCCCCTGTTGGATCTCCTCCGTCGCTTGTAAAATTGTTTTTTCCAGTATTTTACCCCTTCATGCTTGACACGACTGTATTATTGTGTTATTGTATTACTTGTTTAAGACAGTTTGATGATTTTTCCTTGACAAATGTTGAAAAAACATGTAGACTAACTGTATTAATTTAAGTAATACAGTTATGCAGCAATCCCCATATAGAAAGAGAGTTTCAAAGCATGAAGGTTTTAATTACAACGGATTGGTATGCGCCGACTATCAACGGTGTTGTAACCTCGGTATTGAATTTGCAGCGGGAACTGGCGGCGTTGGGCCATGATGTGCGCATCCTGACACTTTCCGATTCTCCCCGCTCCTATCAAGAGGGCAATGTCACCCGCATCGGTGCTGTCAGTGCCGGAAAGATCTATCCGGGCGCCCGACTTCGCACAGCGCCTGCCCGCCGCCTGCTTCAAGATTTGGAGGACTGGTCTCCGGACATCATTCACACACAGTGCGAATTTTCCACGTTCCTCATGGCGCGCAGAATTTCTGCTGCCACCGGCGCGCCCATTGTGCACACCTACCACACAGTCTATGAGGACTACACGCATTACTTTTCCCCCAGCCGCAGATGGGGGAAAAAGGCCGTGGCCGCGTTTTCCCGCTGGATCATTGAGCGCACATCTGCTGTAATCGCCCCCACGGCCAAGGTTCGGGCGCTGCTGGAAGATTATCACGTTGATCGCCCCATTTTTGTAGTTCCCACTGGAATTGATCTGCGGCAGTATACCGGAATTTCTGACAGTGTTTATCTGAAAGCGCTGCGAAACAAGCTTGGCATTCCGGAGAACAATTTCATTTTGCTGTATGTCGGCCGCCTGGCAGAGGAGAAGAATGTGGACGAACTGCTGCGGCGCACTGCCGAGCTGCATCGGGACGACGTCACGCTGCTTTTGGTGGGTGACGGACCCTACCGCCGCCAGCTGATGCAGCAGGTGCAGGAGCTGGGACTTACGCAGCAGGTCATCTTTGCCGGTATGGTTCCCCCGTCTCAAGTTGCGGATTATTATCGTCTGGGCGATTTGTTTGTCAGTGCCTCCAACAGCGAGACGCAGGGGCTGACCTACATTGAGGCGCTTGCCTCCGGTCTTCCGGCGCTCTGCCGACAAGATCCATGCTTGACGGGTGTCATCCGTAACGGCATGAACGGCTGGCAATTCCATACTTCAGAAGATTTTCAAGAGGATTTGGAGCGTTTTCTCGGCAATCAGGATTTGCGAGAACAAATGTCTCGCGCCGCTGCCGAAAATGCACGCAGCTTTTCCGCAGAGGTTTTTTCCGCTCACGTTGCGCAGGTATATGCCCACGTGCTCGGCCAAATAGATCGCCTGTATCCCGCAGCTTGAAATGCTTAAAAAGAACCCCACGCCAAATGGCGTGGGGTTCTTTTTATACCATATACATACAAGCACGCAGGAGATTCAAAACAACAACCAGAAAAATCACAAGTGAGACGATATTGGACGCCGTTTTTACCGGCTGCGCCCGCTTATCCCGATCGGTTTGAGGCTTCGATACAGTCGGACGAGGGCGTGGAATTCTCCGCACACCTTTATCAAGGCCGCTGCGCCGACGCGCCTTTTCCTCCTCATGAAACTCTTGATGCACGAAGGAGTCCGCATGACCCGCCTCGCTAAGGCCGTCCACCCGTACCACTTCGCCGTTTGCATTGATGGAAGCAGACCGTGACGGCTGGTTGAACGCACCACACCGCGGGCAAAAGCCATCCTCTTCATAATCGTAACGTCTGCCGCAGTCCTCACAGCGAACCATCCGCATAAGCCGTCCCTCCTTTTGTGTTTTAAGCGTATCATACATTCAGTGAAGATGCAACAAAAAAGCCCTTTGCAGCGCGTCCATGGAACACACTGCAAAGGGCTTTTCTATGCTTGAAATAAAACTTACTTCACCAGTTCGATGATAGCAGTCTCGGCTGCATCGCCGCGGCGAACGCCGGTGCGAATGATGCGGGTATAACCGCCGTTGCGCTCCGTATAGGTAGGAGCGATCTCCTTGAACAGCTTCTTGCAGACATCCTCGCGGGTGATGAAGCTCATCGCCTGACGATAGGCTGCCAAATCGCTCTTCTTGCCGAGCGTGATCATCTTCTCAGCCAGCGGCTTGATCTCCTTGGCGCGGGTAATGGTGGTCTCCATCTTGCCCTGATCCAGGAAATCCGTGACCTGCTGACGCAGCATGGCCATCCGCTGATCGGTGGTCTTGCCGAGTTTGCGAGTTCCGGGCATTTCGGTATTCCTCCTTATTGGGAATTTTGTTCTCCCCCCGGCAATGGTGCCGGGAAAGGTTCAATCAGTTGTTGCTGTCGTCGCTGGCCAGGGAAAGGCCCATCATCGCCAGCTTGTTGATGACTTCCTCCAGAGACTTGCGTCCCAGATTGCGAACCTTCATCATCTCGTCCTCGGTCTTGGAAATCAGATCGGCAACGGTATTGATGTTGGCGCGCTTGAGGCAGTTGAAGCTGCGGACGGACAGATCGAGTTCTTCGATCGTCATATCCAGCTTCTTGCCCTCGTTTCCGGTGGGCTTATCAACAATCGTCGGCTTGTTGGACATATCCTCGGACAGGTCCGTAAACAGAGTGAAGTGATCGCACAGGATCTTGGCTCCCAGGGAAACCGCATCACGCGCAGAAATGGTGCCGTCCGTCCAGACTTCCAGCGTCAGCTTGTCAAAGTCACTGGATGCGCCCACGCGAGTGGGCTCCACCGTATAGTTGACCTTGTAAACGGGCGTGTAAATGGAGTCGACGGGGATGACGCCGATGATCGTCTGAGCAGGCTTGTTGCGGTCTGCAGAGACATAGCCGCGGCCGTGGGACAGGGTGATCTCCATGTTCAACGTCGCGCCGTTATCCAGCGTTGCGATGTGCATCTCCGGATTTAGGATCTCAACTTCACCGTCAGCCTTGATGTCCGCAGCCGTCACTTCGCAGGGACCGACCGCCTCAATATAGACGGTCTTGGTTCCCTCTGCGTGCAGCTTGGTCAGCAGGCCCTTGATGTTCAAGACGATTTCTGTGACGTCTTCCTTCACACCGGGAACGGTGGAAAACTCATGCTGGACACCTGCGATCTTAATAGAGGTCGCAGCAGTGCCGGGCAGAGAGGAAAGCATAATGCGGCGCAGCGCATTGCCCAGAGTCGTGCCATATCCGCGCTCCAGCGGCTCGACTACGTACTTGCCGTAAGTCACGTCGCCCGGAGTTTCAATGCATTCAATCTGGGGCTTTTCAATTTCGATCATGCAGTTACCCTCCTTCATCTTCTCATTGCGGCGCGATTACGCGGCGCGCCGCCTGCAATTCGTATCATTCTCGAGGGTTCCCTCCTGATTACTTGGAGTACAACTCGACGATGAGATGCTCCTCGATGGGAAGATCGATATCTTCTCTGGCGGGTTCTGCGATAACCTTAGCCACATTGTTCTGATCCTTCTCCAGCCACTTGGGGACCACGCGGGAAGCGTTGGCTTCCAGAGAGCCCTTGAACTTGTCCAGGCTGCGGGAAGAGGACTTCAGCTCAATCACATCGCCGCTCTTCACCAGGTAAGAAGGAATGTTGACCTTCTTGCCGTTGACGGTGAAGTGGCCGTGACGAACCAGCTGACGTGCCTCCGCGCGGCTCATAGCGAAGCCCAGGCGGTACACCACGTTATCCAGACGGGTCTCCAGGATTGCCAGCAGGTTTTCACCGGTCATGCCGGCTTTGGTGTTGGCCATCTCGAAGTAATCACGGAACTGGCTCTCCAGCACGCCGTAATAGCGCTTAGCCTTCTGCTTTTCGCGCATCTGCATGCCGTATTCGGACATCTTACGGGTTCTTGCATTACCGTGCATGCCAGGAGCGTAACCACGACGCTCGATGGAGCACTTATCCGTATAGCAGCGGTCGCCCTTCAGGAAGAGCTTCTGGCCCTCTCTGCGGCAAAGGCGGCAAACTGCTCCGGTATATCTTGCCATATTGCTTTTACCTCCTACTTTCGATTAGACGCGACGACGCTTGGGGGGACGGCAGCCATTGTGGGGAATGGGGGTGACGTCCTTGATCATCGTCACTTCCAGGCCCACTGCCTGCAGAGCGCGGATAGCAGCCTCACGGCCCTGGCCGGGGCCCTTAACGAAGACCTCGACGGTCTTTAGGCCATGCTCCTGTGCAGCTTTGGCGGCCACCTCAGCGGCGGTCTGTGCGGCGAAAGGAGTGGACTTCTTGCTTCCGCGGAAGCCCATTCCACCGGAGGAAGCCCAAGAGATTGCGTTGCCCTGGGTATCGGTAACGGTCACCATGGTATTATTGAAGGAAGAACGAATGTGGACCTGGCCACGTTCAATGTTCTTCTTTTCGCGACGGCGGCGGACAACCTTTTTACCGGTTGCTGCGGATTTAGCTGTTGCCATTGTTCAATCTCCCTCCTTACTTCTTCTTATTCGCAATGGTCTTTTTGGGGCCCTTGCGGGTTCTTGCGTTGGTCTTGCTGCGCTGTCCACGCACGGGCAGGCCTCTGCGGTGGCGGATGCCACGGTAGCAGCCGATTTCCGTCAGACGCTTGATGTCCAGTGCGTTGTTGCGGCGCAGGTCGCCCTCCACCATGTAGGTCTGATCGATGGCTTCACGAATCTTTGCTTCGTCATCCTCGGTCAGGTCCTTCACGCGGGTGTCGGGGTTGATGCCTGTCTGCGCCAGGATATCCTTGGCGCTCTTTCTGCCAATGCCGTAGATATAAGTCAAACCGATTTCGATTCGCTTATCCTTGGGCAGGTCAATACCGGCAATACGTGCCATACTCTTAAAGCACCTCCACTTTCTTCTTAGCCCTGTCTCTGCTTATGCTTGGGGTTCTCGCAAATGACCATAACACGGCCCTTGCGGCGGATCACCTTGCACTTTTCGCACATGGGCTTCACGGACGGTCTTACCTTCATAATCGTTAACCTCCTACTTACTACGCCAGGTTATCCGGCCTCGGGTAAGGTCATACGGGGACATCTCCACCGTCACCTTATCGCCGGGCAGAATCCTGATGAAATTCATTCTGAGCTTTCCGGAAATATGCGCCAAAATCGTGTGACCATTTCCAATGTCTACCTGGAACGTCGTGTTGGGCATTGATTCCACAACCACGCCTTCCACTTCAATCATGTCGGATTTTGCCAAACGTTATCCCTCCTGGTTCGGATAATCTTCCTCGCGGAATGCCGCGAGTGCTCTGCGAAGCTCGCTGTTTGTTACTTTTTCCGCTTTGCGGATCTTTTCCGAAAGGCGGCCACCTTCTGCGGAGACGAACAGGACGTGCCTGGCCTTCTTCCGCTTCGGCGCTTCCACCTTCCGCGCCCGACCGTCCGCCAGCAGCAGGTACTCTCCTTCGACCTTTAGGACGAAGAACAGCTTTCCTGTGTCTCTGCCGGCGTTGGACCGGACGATATTTGCTGCTGCAATATCCATACGTTCTCTTTCAGATTGCGGGAGCCGTCAAAATTTCGGGCTCACCGTCCGTGATCGCGATCGTATTCTCATAGTGCGCCGCCCACTTGCCATCCAGCGTGCAAACGGTCCAGCCGTTCGGCATCTGTTTGATGGTAGGGGAGCCGGCATTCACCATGGGTTCCACTGCAATAACCATTCCGCGGAGGAGCCGCGGACCACGGCCAGGATGACCGTAGTTCGGGACCTCGGGCGCTTCGTGCATCTGGGTGCCGACGCCGTGGCCGACATACTCCCGGACGATGGAAAAGCCGTTGCTCTCCACGTAATTTTGAATTGCTACGGAGATGTCCTGCAGGCGGTAGCCCTCTTTTGCAAACTTGATGCCCTCGAAAAAGCTCTGTCTGGTCACATCGATCAGCTTCTGAGCTTCGGGAGAGATCTTGCCGCAGCCGAAGGTTGCACAGCAGTCGCCGTGATATCCACCGATATACGCGCCGACATCGATGCTGACAATATCACCCTCGTTGATAACCCGGTGACCCGGAATCCCGTGAATGATCTCATCGTTGACACTGATGCAGGCGGATGCCGGGAATCCTTCGTAATGAAGGAATGACGGGACTGCGCCCTGCTTGCGGATAAACTTCTCCACTTCACTGTCGATCTCCTGGGTTGTAACGCCGGGCCTTACCAATTCCCCTGCATAAGCACGGGCAGCCGCGGTAATTTTTCCCGCTCGGCGCATCAGTTCGATCTCGTGCGGGGATTTGAGTGTAATCATATCACTCATCTCCCCAGTGTGTGGAGGATTGCCTGTGTCGTCTCAGCCACAGCGGGCTGATTTTCAACAGGCTTTAGGAGACCGCGTTTTGCGTAGAAGTCCTTTAGGGGCTCCGTCTCCTTATGATAGACCTCAAGGCGGGCTTTCACCGTCTCGGGGGCATCATCTTTGCGCTGAACCAGTTTGCCGCCGCAGCTGTCGCAGACGCCGGAAGTCTTGGGAGGCACAGCCACCAGATGGTAGCTGGCACCGCAGTTCTCGCAGACGCGGCGACCGCTCATGCGCTCCATGATCTCCGAATCGGCGATCTCGATGGAAACGACAGCGTCAATCTTAATTCCGGCCTTCTCCATGGCCTCGGCCTGTGCGATCGTGCGGGGCACGCCGTCCAGAATGAAGCCGTTCTTGCAGTCATCCTCAGCCAGCTTTTCCGTGATGATGTCGATAATGACCTCATCGGGTACCAACTTGCCTGCGTCCATGAAGGACTTTGCCTTCAAGCCGGTAGGCGTACCGTTTTTGATAGCGGCACGGAGAATGTTGCCCGTGGAAATGGTGGGAATGTTCAGCTCTTTGCACAGACGCTCGGCCTGTGTGCCTTTACCGGCGCCGGGGGCGCCCAATAAAATCAGATTCATCGTAACGCGCCTCGCTTATTCAAGGAAGCCCTTGTACTGGCGCATCAGCATCTGGGACTCCAGAGCCTGAACAGTCTCCAGAGCAACGCCGACCACGATGATGACGGATGTACCGCCGATGGACAGGCTGTTGTTGCCGACGATCTTGCCCAGAATCAGCGGGCAGATAGCCACGATGCCCAGGTAGATGGCGCCGAACAGCGTAATCTTATTCAGAACCCTCTTGATGAAGTCCACCGTCGGCTTGCCCGGACGGAAGCCGGGAATAAAGCCGCCCTGCTTTTTTAGGTTGTTGGCGATTTCAACAGGATTGAACTGGATGGTAGAGTAGAAATAGCTGAAGCCGATGATCATTAGGAAATAAACGATCAAGTAGATCACGGACTTGGTGTCAATCGCCTGCAGGAAGGAGTACATGAACGTCCCCTTCTCCGGCTGCTTGCAGAAAGCCGCGACCGTGGCAGGCAGAGATGCAATGCTCTGGGCGAAGATGATGGGCAGAACGCCGGACATATTCACCTTCATGGGCAGATTGGTGCTCTGGCCGCCGTACATCTTCCGGCCCACCTGACGCTTTGCGTACTGCACCGGAATGCGACGCTCGGCATCGTTGATGAACACGATGAACACAATCAGAGCAAGAATCGCAACCACCAGCAGAGCGACCCACAGCCAGTTGATGGATGCCTGTGCGCCATAGGAAATGGCGGAGGACACCATGGTGGGAACGCGGGCCAGAATGCCTGCGAACAGGATGATGGAAATGCCGTTGCCAATACCGAACTCGGTGACCTGCTCGCCCATCCACATCACAAAGGAGGAACCGGCGATAAAGGACACGATAATCACCAGTGCGTTCCAGATCGAGGGATCGGCGACGCTCAGGAGGTTGTAGTTCTTCATCAGCATGAAGTAACCGAAGCCCTGCAGAATTGCAATCGCAACGGTCGTATAGCGGGTAATGGACTGAATCTTCTTCTTGCCCTCTTCGCCGCCGTCACGTGCCAGCCGCTCCAAAGCGGGGATGGCCACGGTCAACAGCTGGATAATAATGGAGCTGTTGATATACGGCTGGATGGACAGAGCAAACAACGTGGCGTTTGCAAAAGCACCGCCGGACATGACGTTGTAAAGACCCAGCACCGTGGTGCTCATCTGATCCAAATAAAGGGTCAGCTTGGAGACATCCACATAGGGCACAGGAATCGCATTACCAATGCGGAAAATCAGCAGAATGAGGAGTGTAAAGATGATCTTTTTCCGCAGCTCGGGGATGCCCCATGCTTTGCGAATCGTCTGGATCACGTTACATCACCTCTGCCTTTCCGCCAGCCGCCTCGATTGCTTCCTTGGCAGACTTGGAGAAGGCGTTTGCTTTGACTGTCACCTTCTTGGTGACCTTGCCGTTGCCCAGGACCTTGAAGCCATACTCGCACTTGGTCAAGATACCCTTTTGCAGGAGCGTCTCGACAGAAACGGTCTCGCCATCCTCGAACTTGTCGAGGGAGGTCAGGTTCACGATCTCCAGGGGCTTGGCAAAGATGTTATTGAAGCCGCGCTTAGGAACACGACGTGCCAGAGGCATCTGGCCGCCTTCGAATCCGATACGAAGCTTGCCGCCGGAACGGGCCTTCTGGCCCTTGTGACCGCGGCCACCGGTCTTGCCGTTACCGCTGCCGGCGCCCCGACCCTTGCGGTATGCGCTGCGGACAGAGCCCTCGGCGGGAGACAGTTCACTCAATTTCATTAGTTGTTACCTCCCTCTTCGGAGACCTGCAGCAGATAGCCGATCTTGGCGATCTTGCCGCGGGTCTGGTCGTTGTCGGGCTGCACGGTGACGTCACCGATCTTACGCAGGCCCAGGGAATTTGCGGTCGCAATCTGCTTTTCCAGGCGGCCGTTTAGGCTCTTGACGAGCTTAATTGTTAAGTTTGCCATTTTAAGCTCCTCCTTAACCAAGAATCTCTTCAACGCTCTTGCCGCGGATCTTTGCAACTTCTTCGGGGCCGCGCATGGACTTTAGGCCTTCAAAAGCAGCAGCGACCACGTTGTTCGCGTTGTTAGAGCGCAGGCACTTCGTACGAATGTCCTTGATGCCAGCAGCCTCGACGACGGCACGCACAGCGCCGCCGGCGATCACGCCGGTACCGGGGGCAGCGGGCTTCATCAGCACGCGGCCGGCGCCTGCAACACCGATCGTCTCGTGGGGAATGGTGGACCCGGACAGGGTCACCGTAATCATGTTCTTCTTGGCAGCTTCCAGGCCCTTGCGAATTGCTTCGGGAACCTCGGCAGCTTTACCCAGGCCGTAACCGACCTTGCCCTTCTGATCGCCGACGACAACCAGTGCAGCAAACTTTGCCACACGGCCGCCCTTGACGGTCTTGGAAACACGGTTGAGGGCAACAACCTTCTCAGCGTACTCGCTGGGCTCTCTTTCATATCTAGGCATTTTGTTGTTCCTCCCTCCGATTAAAACTTCAAGCCGCCCTCACGGGCGCCATCGGCCAGAGCCTGCACACGGCCATGATAAAGGTAACCACCGCGGTCGAACACCACGTTCTCGATTCCCTTTGCCTTAGCACGCTCTGCAAGCAGCTTGCCCACTTCGGTCGCTGCGGCAGCGTTGCCGCCGTATCCCTCAATGGTTTTATCCAGAGTGGAAGCAGAAGCCAGGGTCACACCGTTCACATCATCGATGATCTGGGCATAGATGTTGGCTTCGCTGCGGAACACATTCAGACGGGGAGTTTCGGGAGTGCCGGAGATTTTTGCACGCACTCTCTGATGACGCTTTAAACGCTGAGCACTCGTATTCGGTCTCTTAATCATTTCGGCACACCTCCTTACTTCTTCGCGCCGGTCTTACCAACCTTGCGGCGGATGGTTTCATCGGCGTATTTGATTCCCTTGCCCTTGTAAGGCTCGGGCGGGCGCTTCTTGCGGACTTCGGCAGCGAACTGACCGACTTCCTGCTTGTCGCAGCCGTGGATCACAATTTTATTGGGGTTGGGGACATCAATAGTGATGCCGTCAACCTCAGGAACGATCACCTGATGAGAGAAGCCCAGGTTCATAACCAGGTTCTTGCCCTCCTTGGCGACACGGTAGCCAACACCGTTGACTTCCAGTTCCTTGGAAAACTCCTCCGTGACACCCACAACCATGTTGTGGAGCAGGGAGCGGGTCAGGCCGTGCAGCGCGCGATGCAGATTGTCCTCAGTGGGACGCTCTACGGTGATCGTGTTGCCTTCCTGTTTGATAATCATTTCAGGGCGCAGAGCCTTGGTCATCTCGCCCTTGGGTCCCTTGACGGTAACCACATTACCCTCGGCAACCGAAACGGTTACGCCGGCGGGAACGGTAATGGGCATTCTGCCAATTCTAGACATTGTTCAAATACCCTCCTTACCAGATGAATGCCAGGACTTCGCCGCCGACATGAGCCTCGCGGGCTTTCTTGTCGGTCATGACGCCCTTGGACGTAGAAACAATAGCGGTGCCCAGGCCACGGAGCACGCGGGGAAGCTCATCGGCACCCACATAGACGCGCAGGCCCGGCTTGCTGACACGGCGCAGGCCAGTGATGACCTTTTCCTTGCCGGCGTTGTACTTTAGGGTGATGTGAATCATGCCCTGCAGACCGTCTTGGACGATCTGGAAGCTCTTGATGTAGCCTTCATCCAGCAGAATCTGAGCAATGCTCTTCTTCATATTGGAGGCGGGGACATCAACGGTCTCGTGCTTTGCGTTGTTTGCGTTGCGGATGCGGGTCAGCATATCCGCAACTGGATCGGTGATATGCATAAATAATTCCTCCTGTTTTTAGAGTTACGACCTTGACCGGTCGTTTCGGCGGCGAGGTATCACTATGAATGGGGCATTCTGCATTTGCATGGTGTCCAATTCACAGTGACCTTTCGCTGTCCGTATCACCATAGCAGGAAATCCTGCTTACAGCGTGTAATGATTTGGCGTGGGAGGCGTTCCTTAGAAGGAAGCCTTGCGAACGCCGGGGATTTCACCCTTGTAAGCCAGCTCACGGAAGCAAATACGGCAGACGCCGTAGTTGCGCAGATAGGCGTGAGGACGGCCGCAGATCTTGCAGCGGTTGTACTTCCGGGAAGAGAACTTCGCGGGAGCCTGCTGCTTGAGAACCATAGACTTTTTAGCCATTTTTATCTTCCTCCTTAGCGGGCGAAGGGAGCGCCGACCTGCTCAAGCAGGAAACGGGCCTCTTCATCGGTCTGCGCGGTGGTGACAATGATGATGTCCATGCCGCGGATCTTGTCGATCTTGTCGTACTCGATCTCGGGGAAGATCAGCTGTTCCTTGATGCCCAGGGCATAGTTGCCGCGGCCGTCGAAGGAGTTGGGATTGATGCCGTTGAAGTCACGCACACGGGGCATAGCCACGTTGAACAGACGATCCAGGAACTCCCACATCTTGGCACCGCGAAGAGTGACCTTCGCGCCGATGGGCATGTCTTCACGCAGCTTGAAGTTTGCGATGGACTTGCGAGCCTTGGTGATGATGGGCTTCTGGCCGGTGATCTTGGCGAGGTCGCCAACAACATTCTCCAGAACCTTGGCGTTTTCGCGGGCTTCGCCGCAGCCGCAGTTCACGATGATCTTCTCGATCTTCGGAATCTGCATGACGCTCTTGTAGCCGAACTGCTTCATCAGAGCGGGAGCGACCTCGGCGTTGTACTTTTCTTTCAGTCTTGCTGCCATAATTGTCTACTCCCCTTTCTTACAGTTCTGCGCCGCAGTGCTTGCACACGCGGACGTTCTTGCCGTCAACGCTCTTGTGAGCCACGCGGGTGGCCTTGGAGCACTTCGGGCACACAACCTGAACCTTGCAGGATGCGATGGCTGCCTCGCGCTTGACGATGCCGCCCTGTTCGCCCTGCTTCTTGGGTTTGACGTGGCAGGTCACCATGTTGATGCCCTCGGCCACAATCTTGCTGGTTCCGGGAACGGTGCCCAGAACCTTGCCCTGCTTACCCTTGTCCTTACCGGACAGGACGACGATCGTGTCGCCCTTCTTGATATTCATAGACATTTCGGCACCCTCCTCAAATGACTTCGGGAGCCAGGGACAGGATCTTCATGAAATCCTTGTCGCGCAGCTCTCTTGCAACCGGCCCAAAGATACGGGTACCAGTGGGGTTCTTGTCGTCCTTAATCAGGACGGCGGCGTTGTCGTCGAAGCGAACGTAGGTACCGTCGTTGCGGCGGACACCCTTGGCAGAGCGAACGATGACGGCCTTAACAACCTCACCCTTCTTCACAGAGCCATTGGGAGACGCCTTGCGGACGGAAGCGACGATCACATCGCCGATATTGCCGAACTTGCGGGTGGAACCGCCCAGTACACGGATGCACTTGATCTCTTTGGCACCGGTATTATCGGCAACCTTCAGATAGCTTTCTTGCTGAATCATAACTCGGTACCTCCTTACTTCGCTTTTTCAATGATCTCAACCACGCGCCAACGCTTGTCCTTGGACAGGGGGCGGGTCTCCATCACTTTAACTTTATCGCCAATGCTGCAGGCATTTTCCTCGTCATGTGCCTTCAGCTTGTAGGTACGGCCGACAATCTTCTTGTACAGGGGATGGGCCACACGGTCTTCGATGGCCACCACCACGGTCTTATCCATCTTGTCGGAAACGACTTTGCCGATTCTCGTCTTCCGGGAGGAAGTTCTCATATCTTCATTCATATTCGCTTACCTCCTTCTCACTGTTTGTCGGAAGCTGCCTGGAGCTCCCGCAAAACGGTCTTGACTCGGGCAATATCGCGCTTGGTCTCCTGGATCTTCAGCGGATTGTCCAGCTGATTTGTCGCGTGCTGCATCCGCAGATAGAACAGATCCTTCTTCAGGCCGGTCAGCTTCTCATTGAGCTGCTCAGCATTCATCTTACGAACTTCTGTTGCCTTCATCTTACTCACCTGCTTCCTGTGCCTCCGAAGCAGCTGCAGTAATGATCTTCGTCTTGATGGGCAGCTTATAGCTGGCCAGGCGAAGAGCCTCACGGGCAACTTCCTCGGGTACGCCGGCGATCTCAAACATGACACGGCCGGGCTTCACAACTGCGACCCAGTATTCAACGTTGCCCTTGCCGGAACCCATTCGGGAATCGGCGGCACGCTGCGTAACGGGCTTGTCGGGGAAAATCTTGATCCAGACCTGACCACCACGCTTGGTGTAACGGGTCATGGCGATACGGGCCGCCTCAATCTGGTTGCTGGTGACCCATGCAGGCTCCATAGCCTGCAGACCGAACTGACCGTAAGAAACGGTGTTGCCGCGGGTGGCCTTACCGGTCATGCGACCGCGCTGCTGGCGGCGATATTTGACTCTTTTCGGCAGAAGCATTATTCAGCTCCTCCTTCCTTTGCGGGTGCCGCGGGTGCTGCAGGAGCAGCTGCCGGGCGGGAATTGTTGTTGGGGCGGAAGCCGCCGTTCTGGGGGGCACGGTTGAAGCCGCCGGTCTGACCATTGCGGTTGAAGCCGCCCTGGCCGTTGCCGCGGTTGAAGCCGCCGGACTGGCCGTTGCGGTTGAAGCCGTTGCCCTGACCGTTGCCGCGGTTAAAGCCGCTGCTGCGATTGCCGCCGCGGAAATCACCGTCACGGCGAGGACGACGCTCACGACGCTCCTGATAGGGCTTCGTGGTGTCCATCGTGCGGGGAGTGGTGCGCAGAGTCTGGCTCAGGATTTCGCCCTTGTAGATCCAGACCTTGACGCCGATGCGGCCGTAAGTGGTCGCTGCCTCTGCGAAGCCGTAGTCGATATCGGCACGGATGGTCTGCAGAGGAATGGTGCCGTCATGATAGTGCTCAGTGCCGGCGATCTCGCGTCCGCCCAAGCGGCCGTTGCAGCAGCACTTGATGCCCTTGGCGCCGGCGCGCATTGCGCGGCCCATGGCGTTCTTCATGGCACGACGATGGCTGATACGCTTCTCGATCTGGCCTGCAATGTTCTCGGCAACCAGCTGCGCGTCCATGTCCGGGTTACGGACCTCGACGATATTCAGCTTGGTCTTCTTGCCGATCATCTTCTCGACGGTCAGACGATACTGCTCGATCTGCTCACCGCCCTTGCCGATGACGACACCGGGACGTGCGCAGTGCAGGAAAATGGTAACGACTTCGTTTGCACCCTCGCCGCTGCGCTCGATCTCGATCTTGGGCAGGCCGGCGGAATACAGCGTCTTCTTCAGATAGTCACGAATCTTCTTGTCTTCGACAAGCAGATCGCCGACTTTCTCTTCACTGGCATACCAACGGGAATCCCAGTCTTTGATGACGCCCACACGCATGCCGTGGGGATTAACTTTCTGTCCCATAAAACTGTCTCCTCCCTTTCTTATGCCTTTTCCGTCACAGCGAGTGTGACGTGAGAGCTTCTTTTATTAATGCGATATGCTCTGCCCTGTGCTCTGGGCATCATCCGCTTCAGGATGGGGCCGGGAGTCGCAAAGACTTCAGAGACATACAGCTTTGCAGGATCCATGCCAAAGTTGTTCTCCGCATTGGCAGCAGCGCTTTTCAGCAGCTTTGCCAGAGGCTCGGAAGCAGCTTTGGGGGTCTGCATCAGAATGGCCATGGCCGTTGCAACGTCCTTGCCGCGGATCAGATCGCAGACGATCTGAACCTTGCGGGGAGCAATGCGGACATAGCGCAGATATGCTTTAGCAATTTTGTTTTCCATGTTCTGCATCCTCCTTCTTTACTGCTGTGGGGCGTCTTTTTTGGCGTGGCCGCGGAACGTGCGGGTGGGAGCGAACTCACCCAACTTGTGTCCGACCATGTCTTCCTGCACATACACAGGAACGTGCTTGCGGCCGTCATGGACGGCGATCGTGTGACCAACAAAGGCCGGGAAGATGGTGGAGCTGCGGCTCCAGGTCTTGAGAACCTTCTTCTCGTTCTTCTTGTTCATTTCCTCGACCCGCTTCAGAAGCTCAGGGGCAACATACGGGCCTTTTTTAACAGATCTGCTCATATTTCACTTGCCTCCTTACTTCTCGTTGCGACGCTTCACGATGAATTTGCTGGTGGGATTCTTCTTCTTACGGGTCTTGTAACCCATAGCCGGCTTGCCCCAGGGAGTCACAGGGCCGGGACGGCCGACAGGTGCGCGGCCTTCGCCGCCGCCGTGAGGATGGTCGTTGGGGTTCATGACGGAGCCACGAACCGTGGGACGCCAGCCCATGTGACGCTTACGGCCAGCCTTGCCGATGTTGATGTTCTCATGCTCGATGTTGCCGACCTGACCGATGGTAGCCATGCAGTTGGTGCGGACAATACGAACTTCGCCGGAAGGCATGCGGATCTGGGCATCGCCGTTTTCCTTAGCCATCAGCTGAGCAGCAACGCCAGCGGAACGAACCAGCTGAGCGCCGTTGCCGGGATGCATCTCGACATTGTGGATGATGGTGCCCACAGGGATCTTCTCGATGGGCAGTGCATTGCCGGCCTTGATGTCGGCGCCTGCACCGGACATGACCTTGTCGCCCACGCACAGGCCCACAGGAGCCAGGATGTAGCGGCGCTCGCCGTCCTCATACTCAACCAGAGCGATGTTGGCAGAGCGGTTGGGGTCATACTCCAGACGCAGGACTGTTGCAAACATATCCTGCTTGTCGCGCTTGAAGTCGATGATGCGGTACTTCTTCTTGTTGCCGCCGCCGCGATGGCGAACGGTAATGCGGCCATAGCTGTTGCGGCCTGCGTTCTTCTGCAGAACTTCGGTCAGCTTCGCTTCCGGCTTAGCCTGCTTGTCGATGCCATCGAAACCGGAGACAGTCATCTGTCTTCTGGAAGGCGTCGTCGGCTTAAAAGTTTTAATAGACATTTTCGCTTTACACTCCTTCCGTTATTAGACCATACCCTCGAAGAATTCGATGGTCTTGGAATCAGCAGCCAGCTGGACATAGGCTTTTTTCCACTTCTTGGTCATGCCGGGACGTCCGCCGCCTTGACGCTTTTCTTTGCCCAAGACAGTCAGGGTGTTGACAGACTTGACCTTGACGCCGAAAGCAGTCTCAACTGCCTTCTTGATCTCGATCTTGCCGGCGGAGGGAGCGACTTCGAAGACGTACTTCTTATCGGCGGCGCCGGACATGGCGCGCTCGGTAATGATCGGGCGGATCAGAATATCGTATGCGTTAGCCATTATGCGAACACCTCCTCGATTTTTGCGATCGCAGCCTGGTCGACCACCAGATTCTTGGCATTCAAGATGTCATAGACGCTGAGGATCGTGGCCGTGGTGGTCATCACGCCGGGGATGTTCCGGGCGCTCTTGACAATGGTGTCGTCCTTCTCGGGAGTGACGACGACGGTCTTGCCGTCAGCCTTCACAGCGGAGAGGAACTTGCGGAAATCAGCGGTCTTGATGGCATCCATCTTGATGCTGTCAACCACGATCAAGCTGCCGTCGGCAACCTTAGCGGACAGAACAGACTTCAGAGCCAGACGCTTGATTTTCTTGTTCAGCACATAGGAATAGTCGCGGGGCTTCGGTGCGAACACGATGCCGCCGTGAATCCACTGAGGAGCACGGATGCTGCCCTGACGGGCGTGGCCGGTGCCCTTCTGCTTCCAGGGCTTCTTGCCGCCGCCGGAAACTTCGGCGCGGGTGAGGGCGCTCTGGGTGCCCTGTCTGCAGTTGGCAAGATGATTCTTGACAACCTCGTGCACAACGACTTCATTGGGCTCGATGCCAAAGACGGCGTCGCTGAGTTCAACGCTGCCGACTTCTGCGCCGGCCATGTTCAAAACTTTCATCGTAGACATTACTTAAGCACCCCTTTCTTACTTATTTCTTGCGGAAGCCTTCTGCGGGTTGCGGCCGGAAGCCTTCTGCGGGTTCTTGCTGATGTCAGCGCCAGCCTGCTTGACCTTGTGGACCTTGACCGTGCTCTTGACGGTGACAAGGCTGCCCTTGGGGCCGGGGACTGCGCCGCAAACGACCAGCATATTCAGTTCGGGATCAACCTTGACGACGGTCAGGTTCTGCACCGTGACCTGGTCAACGCCCATGTGGCCGGCACCGATCTTGCCCTTAAAAATACGGGAAGGATCCGTGGAAGAGCCCATGGAGCCAGCATGACGGTGAACAGGGCCGCCGCCGTGGCTGGTGGGAGTACGCTGTGCACCCCAGCGCTTGATAACGCCCTGGTAGCCGTGGCCCTTGCTGGTGCCGGTGATATCAACGAAGTCGCCGGCCTTAAAGGTGTCGGCCTTCACAATATCGCCCAGGTTCAGCTCGGAAGCGTTCTCCAGGTCGAATTCGCGCAGGTGCTTTTTGGGGGCTGCGTTGGCCTTCTTCAGATGGCCGAGTTCGGGCTTGCTGAGCTTTTTCTCAGCGACATCCTCAAAACCGAGCTGAACGGATTCATAACCGTCCTTCTCGGAAGTCTTCTTCTGAACGACGGTGCAGGGTCCCGCTTCAATCACGGTGACCGGGATCACATGGCCGTTCTCATCAAAGATCTGGGACATGCCAACTTTTTTGCCGATGATTGCTTTCATGTATTTTCCTCCTTAAAGGTTATTGGTCGGCTTAGATACGGGGGTTGCCGCATTGCTCTGCCGACGTGACCCGTCCGCCTTCGCAAGTTCAGCGGACAATGGGTAGCAAACATATTAAATAATGTGGGTTGTGGAAAACCCGGCGAGAAGAAGCAATTACAGCTTAATCTCGATTTCCACGCCGGCGGGCAGCTCCAGGGCCATAAGGGCCTCGACCGTCTTGGGAGTGGACTTGGTGATGTCGATCAGTCTCTTGTGGGTGCGGCGCTCGAACTGCTCACGGCTGTCCTTGTACTTATGCACTGCACGAAGAATGGTGACGATCTCCTTTTTGGTGGGCAGAGGGATGGGGCCGGAAACCTCAGCGCCGGTGCGCTTGGCGGTCTCGACGATCTTCTCTGCGCTCTGGTCGATGACCTGGTGGTCATAGGCCTTCAAACGAATGCGGATCATTTGTTTCTGTGCTGCCATGTTGTTTTCCTCCTGATTTCGTACGTCGTTTTTTACTCAGTCTCGACGACCTACGGCGAGAGAACTTTTCTATACGCTTAACCGTGCGTATCATTCTGGCTCATGAAAAATACCGGCGCATGATTGACATACGGCCGGTAAACTGTTCATGTCGCAGCGATCTACGCGACGTACAGATCCTTCTCAGCCGCCCGATTATCGGACATACTCCCCGGAAGTTACCGGACAAAACGTCCGCAATCTCCCGGTTCATCGCAGTTTGCACGCTTTTAGGCAAAGTTCACCCTAACACGCGCTTGATTATTATAGTAGAAATCCCCCTTGATTGTCAAGGGGGATTTCTCAATTTCTTACGAATTTTTCAAAGACCTCAATTGAAAACTTAAATTCCAGTAGGAGCAGGGTACAGGTGGAAATTAGTTTTGCAAATTATTATCTGGAAATTAACCTTGCAAGAAAGCGTAAGTCAGCTCCATGGAAACGTTGAGTCACATCCATGGAGCTGACTTTGCAATATAGTATATAGTTGCGTGGGAGAGGTTGCGAGAGCAATGATACAGATTTCTGGTCAGTCCGACAAGCTGGAAGCTGTCGAGGTCGTCTCAGCGCAAGAAGGCGAAGTTGTGGTCGTGCTCATAATCTACCCTATAAACTGGAAGTTGTTGGAGCATAATCTTGCAAGGAAAGAATGCTCCATGCCATTAGTCAATTACAAATTCAGCAGCAATGTATACAGGGTTTTGAAAAGTATTCAAATCTTCTTCGGAAGTATAACACGGAGCAATCAGTCGGTATGTGCCCTTTTCTAATTTGCCGCCGTACAGGGTGTTGATTGAAATTATTTCACTTGTTTCCTCTGTTGAAATTGAGGCAACTTG
>JALCRR010000021.1 GCA_022652815.1 Oscillibacter sp. | reverse complement strand
TATGAATGGATTGACGGACGGCTCACGATCATCCCGGAGGAGGCCGAAACCGTCCGGTTTATGTACCGGGAATACATGAAGGGCGCATCACGAATCGAGATTGGCCGGACACTCAACGAAAAAGGCATCTACACACGTCAAGGCAAAGAATGGGTGGATTCCAACGTCAAGGTGGTCCTTACCAATATCACCTACACCGGAAATATGCTTTTCCAGAAGGAATATGTTGCAGACCCTATTGCCAAGCATCGTAAAAAAAATCGCGGAGAGCTTCCGCAGTATTTTGTCGAAGGCACACATGAGGCCATCATCCCGATGAAGGAATTTCAGGCGGTCCAAGCTGAATTCAAGCGCAGGCGCGACCTTGGGCCTTTCGGAAACAAGTCCCTGCATCTGACGGCTTTTTCCACGAAAATAACCTGCGGCATCTGTGGCAAGCATTATCGCCGGAGCGGAAAGCGGAATACAGCCGGCGAGGTTTACTACATCTGGACCTGCCAGACAAAAAGCCAAAAAGGCGCCAATGTCTGCAGTTCAAAGAACATCCCGGAAAAGATGCTCCAAAATGTTGCCGCTAAGGTTATGGGCCTCGCTGATTTCGATGAAACAGCCTTTACTGTGCAGGTTGAGGAAATCCTTGTGGTTTCCGAGGATACGCTGCGCTTCCGGTTTTACGACGGACGCGAAGTTACGACCACATGGGAATCCACCGCCAAGACAGACTGGTGGACGCCGGAGCGCAGACGCCTCTGGGGCGAGCGCCACAAGCGTAAGGATACCAACCCAAACAAGTCCACGTACTACGAATTCACAGGCTTCATCAAATGTGGCTGCTGCGGTGCCAACTACCGCTGCCAGTCCAATGTTCGCAAGGACGGCACACGCACACGTTCCTGGTATTGCACCGGGCCAAAGGATAAATGCCAGAACACAGCAATTCGGGATGAAACTATGAAAGCTCTGGTTACCGAGGCACTTGACCTCCCAGCTTTCGATGAGGAGGTGATGGACGCGCAGATTGAATACGCCAGCATTCTTGAAGGCACCGTAACCTTTCATTTTCGGGATGGGCATAAGATTTTCAATACATATCAGGACAAGCGGCGCGGCGTCAAATGGTCTGCGGAGCGACGCGAAAAGCAATGCCAGGCCATAAAGGATAAATCTACCGTTTTAGACACCAGCGACCTCGACGCTGAGAAAACGGCGCTCGAACAGGAAATGGTGGTCATTTCCGAAATTATGCAGCAGAGCATCTACGAAAATGCCCGTGTTGCCCTCGACCAGACCGCATACCAGAAACACTACGACGGCCTGACGGAGCGCTTCGGCAAAGCAAAGGCCCGCCTTGAGGAAGTGACTGCCGCTATAAGCGACAAAGCCACCCGGCAAGCGACAATCGAGGACTTTCTGAAAGAACTGCAGACGCTGGACGGCATGATCACCGAGTTCGACCCGATGCTCTGGGTCAGCCTTGTGGATTTCGTCACGGTCTACAGCAAGGACGATGTGCGGATCACATTTAAAAACGGGACCGAGATAAAGGCATAAGGCTATCCCCGCAGGTTAGTCCGGATTTTGTGAGTACAACTAATTTCTGGAGCGCTTCGACATCTTTCTCCGTGTACTCTGCATTTTTACTATCATAAGACAGGTTTTCAGGAGTGAAAACATTCTGCTTTTTGAAATACTTGATACGTTCCCGGTTGATACCGAGAAGTTTTGTGACATCTTGGGTCTGCATCTTCGCAGCACCTCCTTTCAAAAAGCATTGTACACTAC
This sequence comes from Oscillibacter sp., assembly GCA_022652815.1. Lineage (GTDB taxonomy): Bacteria > Bacillota > Clostridia > Oscillospirales > Oscillospiraceae > Oscillibacter. The sequence continues at coordinate 30,405 of JALCRR010000021.1, read as the reverse complement.
GGGGACATTATCCCCGTCAAGACCTTATTTGAATTTTCTCGTGTTATTTTTGCACACGTTTGCTTATGAACTCGACGGCTTAGTTGCACGCCTCGAAAATAAAGCGTAGCCCGGCTCAGGAAGAACGATACCTATAAATACCTTTTATGAGCAAATCAGCGTTAGAGGAATTGCATATGTATCCTTTAAGTACGCTTCCGCACTGCAAAGCACCTGATGCATTGCAGGGGTGATTTGGGCGCTGTCAACACCCGGCTGAACAATATAGACGCTAAATGTTGATGAATAGACCTTCAGTTTGTTTTTGAGAGTAAACATTAACTTGTTATTACCAACTTCATATCGCGTAGGTTTTCCAATGCTGATTCTGTCGCTTTCGCGTTTCATAAGGCGTTCCACCATGAACTTTGCGTCGCTTGCCCATTTTATGCATTTTTCTGCTTGCCCGCAAACTTCATATAAATCGCCGACTCTTGCCCCAGCTTGCGGTGCTCCTGAATATTTGCAGTGATATAGCTCAAACAGGAGTTTGTTATTGGTAGCGTCTTCTTGAACTGCAATGACATCAGCCACTTCTCCAGAGCCGTCATCGTCGAAGATAAGACAGTATTTGCCCGACGCTTTCAGTTCTGAAATCAGTTTATATTGAATGCTATCCGCTGATCTGCCTGTTCCTTGGGATTCTTTGCTAATATCGACTCCAGACCAGTCCCACGGGATAATACAAGCAGTTGGAAATATGACTGGGCGAGCTGTTTTTAGCTTGACAAGGAGATTTCCCTCAAGAGACGATCCGTCCACAAACCATATTGTTGGAGGGCTTTCTTTGAAAAAGTCTTTAAGGAGCATTTCTCTGCCACGGCTGAAACGTATGCTTATGATTGAACCGCTTTTATGACTAACTGAATATCCAGCCGTTGTTATATTAAGTGTAAACTCTTCTTTGAAGCTATCATTACCTACGAAAAAACTCAATGCCGTCGTCTCATCAAATGTAATCAGCCCGATATCCATAAGAAATGATTTGGAATCATATAATGCTGTTTTGACGGTGATCGAACCTTTCCAATCCGTCTCGATTTCTGGTGGAAAGTCAATTCGATAAGGAACAACTGCAGGTCGCGCTGTGATTTCTTCTGGAACGAGTGCACCTCTTAGAACGTCTGAAGTATCAATAGCTGAATTTAGTATTTTTTCAGCTTGTTTATCACACCAGCTCTTCCAGTAATTAATAGTCTCAACCCACTTAGCCCAAATCGTCCCTTTGTAGGAACAACCAATGCTTATGCTATTCCCATTTTCATATCCCACACCAAACAGGTTTGATTTTGTTGCAGTGCCTGTAGTCGCCCCAGCTATTCCCTCGGCAACATCAACGCCCGCGAACATTCTGTAACGAATATGATGATTCGAAACAGCGGTTTTAAGTCCAACAGTAGAAAGCATAAGGCGGTTGATTCCGTATAGGCAGCGGAATACTACTTCTCCCGATATCCGTTTACAACTGTCAAAAACAGCCTCAGCTAAACAGTCCGCGATACCCTTATCAGTTGTATTGATAAAAAACACATTTTTCTTTTCGTCCCAGTAGAGAATATGCAGATTCCAATTGTTGTCCGTAATATCTTGGCACGTCGTCCAATCCACATTGCTTGTACAGAGTTCAGTGATTATCAGTATTTTTTCTTGCTCATTTACAAAATGATGACTGTTCTCCTCGTTAAAAACCCTGCTCCACCTCTGCCAATGCCACCCTTTTTCAGTCGTGGTGTACATAAACATACTGACTTTGGGCCTGATTTGGTTCAGCGGTATTACTTCCGTACCAGTGAACCCACGAGCAAGTTTCTGAAGTTCGACCTCGCGCCCAGTTTTCTCATCCGATGTGTTTTTAAGAACTTTATTCCAGTCTGCATCTTGTGAATACAAGTCCTCCAAAGACTCCTGAATATCATCATCAACAATATTTGCGACGACAGACGCTTCACCGAGGTCGGTCTGGGTTCTGGCAAAGCGACCGATGAATTGCATTGTTATAGGTAAGGACTTGTATTTGTCGTGGATCGCACATACTTTCAACTGCGGAATATCTATTCCCTCACTAAACATATCAACGCAAACTATAATCTTTGAGATTCCATCATTAACACTCTGAAGCGCTGCCTTGTTATTAGTTGCTGAGTTTCCGCTAACAATTAGAACCGGCGAGTATTGGGCATAGTTCTTTTGGTATACACTCTCAAATAATGCTCTTGCGCGCCCCTGAGTAGAGGCTCGAACCAATAACAAATGAGGGAAACCTTTTGCAATATCAGCTTCAAGAAGTTCAACTGCTTTTGACGCTACCGACAAATCTTTTTTATCACTATCAAATTCGTAGATTGGGTAAAAGTTTATCGGTTTGAAGTATCCACGTTCCTGGGCAAGAGCAAGCGGAAAATTATAGATGATATCGCCATCAATCTTTTTTCCGTCATTACGGAATGGCGTGGCAGTAAACTGTAAGCATCTAATGCGTTCGAACGCTTTTTTTACTTGTTTCCAAGAGTTGGCAGGGACATGATGTGCTTCATCAATAATTAACGTATCGCAAGTCGAGGCCAAAAGTCGGGTGAATTCATCCTTAAAGAATCCTGAATTCAGCAACGACATTGTTGTTACAACCAGGTTGCTTCTGCTGAGTAAATCTTGTAGTTCAGCGATATCTTTAGGAGAGGATATAAGACATCCAACTACCGGATTTTCAAATTTTTCGTTAATAGCGCCGATTTCCCGCAGTTTTCCAAGCGTGCAAAATCGTTTAATAGTTTGTTTTCGCAATAGGTCACTTGGAACGACGACGCAGGTTTTTGCGCAACATTCTGATACGACCGTGGCTATCATGACCTCGGTTTTTCCCGTTCCGGTGGGCATAACAACTGTTGCAGCAGAAGAAGATACCGTCCAATGCGACTTAATCGCATAAATGGCACCCAACTGAGCCGAACGGAAGCCTGCATCGGTATCAGACCTACTCTCTGGAAGGTTGAAGCTATTGTTTCTCCATGAAGTTAGAATATCGTCTGCACTTATCCAGTCAGTTCCTTCCGGAGCGTGGGCAATAAAATTCTTTTCCCCTACTTTCTTTTTTTCAAATTCCATTTTCAGCCCTCCCATAAATGCTATATTGCGTACAATTCTGCTCTTGCTCAAAAGGCTCAAAACACCATCTTGAACACGGTCTTATAGAGTAGATTATCGGCACAGTTGTCACCATAGTCTAAGTGGACGTTGAAAACCAAAATATTGCGCTAAGGCGGGTCAGATAACACGCAAGAGTCCATGTCATCGGATTGGGTTGTTTTTGATGTCGCGCAGGTGGCAGGACTACTCATAATCCGCGATCTGCTTCTTTGCAAATGCCATCCACATTTCCTCCCAATATAAAAACAGCCGGGCAGTCCCGGCTTCTACAAACTTGCCCTGCATAAGCTCAACTTACCCTGTAAGGGGCAGACTGTCAAGAAAATAATTAAATTGTATCAAACTCTGCAAAATCATATCATAGACCTTGTTGACCTCGTTTTTTCCGGCAATGGCAATGCGGGTCAAAAGCTCGGAAACCTCCTGGGGCGTGAAGAACTCGCCGCCGCTTTTACCGGCGTTGGAGGCGTACATGCTCATGAGATATTCGTAGGCGTCTCCAAAGGCGTCGATGGTGTTTTCCTGGTAGTCGCCCAGCTTCATGTCGCCGATGCCGTCCAACAGCTTCACCAGTTTTTCGTTGCGCTTGGCAACGCTGCCGCCCAGCTTGTTGCTGTTGACGTCGATGTCGTCAAACAGACCGGCGAAGTCGTCCTCGCTCTCGCTGCCCTTGGCAGAGTCCTCGATGCTGTTGAAGGCGTTTTCCAGCGTCATGTTCAGGTTTTCATCGCTCTTGGCCTTTGCTCGCACGTTCTGGAACAGCTGCGACGGCAGGATGAAAAAGCCCTTGGTTTTCACCAGATCCGCCCGCGCTTCCTCGGCTTCCGCGTCGGTGAGCTTGGCGTAATTGAAATCAGTATTGCCCGCCGCAATTTCGTCGGCGTTGATATAGCTGGTCAGGTTTTCGGATATGTAACGGTAGAACATGATGCCCAGGACATAGGACTTGAAGTCCCAGCCGTCAATGCTGCCTCTCAAATCATCAGCAATGGCCCAAATGGCGCGGTGGAGCTCGTCCCGCTCCTGCTCTTTTTTGTTATCAATCATGATTGTTTTCTCCCCGCAATCGTTTTTTATTTTCATCTGTCCCGCCGCTTTTTGCGTGTCCGGTGAAAGCAGCAATGTTTATGTAAAAAATGCAATATTTTTGTAGATATTTTATTGTTATTGTAGTGGAATCAATCTGCAAAGTCAATGTAACTTGCCGGTTCCAAGGGCATTCCCGCAGTATCATGTTATCGGCACATTGCAAACAGCACCCGCCTGCGGCGAGTGCTGTTTTTTTATATTCCCAGCAACTCTTTCGGCGTTTTATCGATTGCCGCAGCAAAGGTCTCATAATCCAGCGTACCGGCGCCCACCTGCTCCAGCAGCTGTCTGGCCTCATACTGCCAGTTTCGATAGTTGACTTTCCGCACATCCGGGTGCTTTGATTCATACCGCTTTGCCGCCTGCTGCGTTCGATTATTAACTTTCCTATACAGGTTCTTGGCAGCATCCGCATTGACTTCCTTCTGGTGCTTTGTGGCTGCGCCCACCTCTTTGCAGGTCTTTTCGGGATTTCCGTCCACTGGACGGTCGCAGTAGCAATTTGCCACGGAGTACGGCAGAAAATAACGACCGCAGTAGTCGCATCGGCGCATGGGCCTGCCGTTTGCAGCCATATCGTCCAACTCCCACAACACCAGCGCCTCCAGATGGTCGGTCGTCTGATAGGTGTGGGCGGAGATGTTCTTTTCTGCTAAACGCGCCCAATCGAAAGATGCGACTACGCATGGATCTTCATCCTCGCAAAGTTTCCCGTCAATCGAGAGACGGAATTGCGTTTTCAGCGTGGCATATAACTGGCGAGACATGATTGGATACTCCCGGTTTTCCTGCCGCATCAAATAATAGCGTTGCAGCACAGACAGATCCTTTCGCTTCTCTGTGTTGTCATACACCGCGTCCAACAGCACCACTATCTTTTTCTGAATCGCTGTAAAGGCAGAAAATCGACCAGACCACTGCCGCAAAAACAGTCTCGGTAGCTCTTCTTGTATTTTGACCGGAGGCTGTCCTTTTTCCAGCGCGTCCACATAACGCCACTCAGGGATATTCGTGTCTGCTGTGAAGCGCTCCATCAAAAGGTTCTTTATATCGCCAATCAGCTGATTACGCGCAAAAACTTCCAGTACAGGATGTAGCGAGCCGATCTCGTTGCAAAGTCGCTGATAGAGGAGCGCCGCCGGTTTCCACACTTTCTTTGTATTTCCAGATCGAAGCTCATCACATTGCTGCTCCCAATATGCCCAATCTACATCCAAGAAAGCGATGATACACAGGCCGGCTTTTCGTTCAACACGATTGCCTTCCCAAGTCTCCAAAAGCTCTGTTCCATTTTCAAGCGCCATACGATACCAACTCATCGCAATCCCCCCCTCTACACACTGTGTACTTTTATTGTTGACAGGAAATAGTTTAACACATCTTGCAATGTAAAGCAATCTGCTATATAATGGCCGTGTAATATCAAATCTAATTTATTTAATATTACACATTTGAACCTTGAAAACAGCATGACCGCCCGCATTGGATACCGAGGTTGGGGAAGTATGCGATTACCTTGTATGGCCAAGAGAGCATACCAAGACCGGACATACGGCTATGAGACCCATAGCCAGGAACGGGATGCGGGTAGCGCGGCAATTTTACATATGATCAAAGAAAAGGAGGCACTGCCTATGACAAAAGCAGAACGTGCCTATCCGCTCATGCTGACGGAATATCCCGATATTCTCACAGCGGAGCAAACCGCAAAAATTCTGAGCATTGGCCGCCATCAGGTCTATAAAATGATTGACCGTGGGGAACTGTTTGGTCTCAAGCTTTCCGGTTCCTATAAAATCCCAAAGCTGCGGCTCATTGAATATATCATCGGTCAGCCTGAACAGCATCTCAAATGATAAAAAAGGAGGGGTTGCTACTGTGAAAGCAATCAAGCCCGTGTCCGGGTATTTGGCAAAGCGCGGAGGCTACTACCACACCGTGATTTGCGCCTATGTGGACGGAAAGCGCAAGCCCATCAGTCGCACCACCGGCCTGCCAATCAAAAACAACGAACGCCGCGCCAGAAAGATTCTGGAGGAGCGTAAGCGCGAGTATGACGAACAGGGTCTGTCCGGCATGCTCACGTTGGAAAGTCGCCAGTTGGGCAATACCATGCTGCTTAGCGAGTACATGGAAAAGGAACTCAATCGAAAGAAAGGCAACTTGGCACCGACAACATTTGATGGCTACATGTCCCAGATTCGCGGGCGTATCCGTCGCTATTTCGACCCTCGTGAGGTGACGCTCGGCACGCTGACACCACAGCTGATTGAGGATTTCTTGGACACGATTCGTGCCGACGGCTGCGGAAGCAGCACCCAGATCAGCTATTACCAACGCATGAACTCCTGCCTAAAACATGCCGTTCAAAAAGATCAGATTCTCCGCAATCCCATGGAAAAAGTGGACCGCCCTAAATTGCAGCGCCATCCTGCTACATATTTCACCCGCGACGAGCTTTTTACCATTCTGGAATCCGTCAAAAAGACGCCCTACTACATTCCCATCTTAATCGGCGCTTTCTACGGGTTTCGCCGTTGTGAAATCATCGCGCTGCAATGGAGCAGCATTGATTTTGAACATAACACCATTTCCGTCAATTACAAGGCATATAAATCCCGCGAAAACGGGGAATCGCGCACCGTTATCACCGACCGGTTAAAGACAACGGCCACACGTCGCACGCTCCCTTTGATTCCCTGTGTTCGTGATGCCTTGCTGGAGCATCAGGCTAAACAAAAAGAATACGCGAAAAGCTTTCGCTCTGCGTACAATCGGGACTGGTCAAATTTTGTCTGCGTTACGCCCACGGGAGATTTGATCAAGCCTGACACGCTGACACAGCAATTTGGAAAGCTGCTGAAAAAGATTCACCTCGAAAAAGGACATCTACACTCCGTTCGACACTCTAATGCAAGTCTGCTGGTGTCCAGCGGAATGTCCATGAAGCATACTCAGCTTTGGTTGGGACACGCCAATTACTCCACCACAGCGGATATTTATGCCCACCTCAGCACGGCGGATATGGACGAACCGGCATCCTGCATCTCAGGGCTGCTCACGCCCTTGTTGTCAACTGTGCCGAAGGGTGAATCGGCATAATCGCAAATCGGCTTTTTCCCTGCTACACTGGCAGCATCGGCAGAAAACAAAGCACGGTACTCCAAAGAATCCAGAAAGGAGATTGAAACAATGAAGGCAAATAAACCTGTGGCTGGCTTTCTGGCAGAGCGTGGGGGCTACTACCACACGGTCATCAACGCCTATGTGGATGGGAAACGAAAACCCATCAGTCGCACCACCGGGCTGCCAGTGAAAAACAATCTGCGGCGCGCGCAGAAAATCTTAGAAGAGCGTAAGGAGGAATACGACCTGCACGGCCTGTCCGGCATGCTCACCATGGAGGAACGGCAGCAAGGGAACTCCATGCTTTTCAGCAATTACCTGATCAAGTATATCGAGCGAAAAAAGGGGACGATTTCCCCGGTGACTTATGCCGGATACATCAGCATGGCGCAGGGGAGGATTCGCCGGTTCTTTGATCCGCTGGGCGTCACCGTCAGCACGCTGACTCCGCAGATCATCGAGGATTTTATGGACAGCATCGCCGACGAAGGCTACAACGGCACCACGCAGCTACGGTATTATCAAGTCATTGGTGCCTGTCTGAAAAATGCGCTCCGGAAAGACCACATTGCCCGAAACCCCATGGACAAAGTGGACAGGCCAAAGAAAGCCAAGTACATCGCCGCCTATTTTACCCGCGAGGAAGCAATGCAGCTGCTGGAGCTTGTCAAAGACGACCTGCTCTATATTCCCGTCCTCTTGGGCGTCTATTACGGCCTGCGCCGCAGCGAAGCGGTTGGGCTGCAATGGAGTAGCGTGGACTTTGAGACCAATCAGATTCGCATTGACCACAAAGCCTACGTCATGAGCCAAAAGGGCAAAGCCCAGGTGATTATCTCTGACGAGATGAAAACCGACGCCAGCCGCCGCACCCTGCCCCTCATTCCGCAGGTGCGGGGGGCGCTGCTGGAGCACAAGTCAAAGCAGGAAGAGTACCGCAAGACGTTCCGTGGTCACTACAACAAGGCTTGGATCAACTGCGTGTGCGTCACGCCAACCGGAGACATCATCAGCCCCGACGCGGTCACTGAGGGCTTCGCAAAGTTCATTAAAAAGCACAACCTGAAAAAGGTGACTTACCACGGGCTGCGGCACGGGTCGGCGAGCATGTTGGTGGCCAACGGCGTCCCCATGAAGCAGATTCAGCTTTGGCTGGGACATTCTAACTACTCCACCACGGCGGACATCTACTCCCACCTAAGCACCGCTGCCATGGACGAGCCGGCAAACTGTATTGCGAATTTGCTGACCGCGCCATCGGTGGAGAAAGGGGCAGAAAAATAGAACCATCTCTGACTGTAGAGCCTCAGGCTCCAATTGCCGTTGGGTGCAGTCAGACACGGTTCTATTGACAATATAGCATTTCTAAAAAGCCGCGTCAATGACCGGCATAAGAACATTTCGTAACAAAAAAGGCTCCTAAATGCATACGCGTTCAAGAACCTTTGGGAAATCGCGCCATTTATCATCCATCGCTTCCGTCTCTCTCAAACGGCAAACCAGCGAAGCGTTTGCTGTTTGAAAAGGATGAGCAGCGGCGTGAGTGCACTCTGACTTTTGCAAAAAAGTCGGAGCAAGCGATACAAAGCTTGCTCCGACGTGGCGGAGAGTGTAGGATTCGAACCCACGTGGGTTGCCCCACAACAGACTTCAAATCTGCGCCGTTATGACCACTTCGGTAACTCTCCAAGCGCATACATTTTATCACCGTACTTTCAAAAAAGCAACGCCCGCCAAAATAGACGGACGTTGCAAACGTGGCGGAGACGGTGGGATTCGAACCCACGAGACGGCTCATCACCGTCTACTCGATTTCGAGTCGAGGCCGTTATAACCACTTCGATACGTCTCCATATTTATTTTTACACTCCTAAAATCTACCAAGAAAATCAGGGTAGTGCAATCAAAAGAGTGAAGAAATTCGGAAAAAGCAGGTTTTAAAAAGCCTGCAAAGCATTGAAAATTAAGGAAATCAGCGTTCACAGCTGACCAAGTGGGAGGATGATTTCGAGTTTTATGGACACGCTACTCTGTTTAGCTCATCAAAGAGTTTTTAGGAGAAGTTCGTCCTCCATGCTGGAGTGGCGATGCCTCTCCAAAACGCAAATCCAAAAGCCGGATTTAGTGTAGAAATTGCGTAGAAATACAGCAACTTTAAAACACTCAAATAACCGGAAAAACCCGATGAATCAAGGGGTTTTGAGATGAAAGCAGACATTGACCCACACGATTTCGAATCAGGCTCGTTGCGACCACTTCGATACCGCTCCAGATACCGGCCGCGGGATTCTCCGCAGCAGACTATATTATAACCAGCCGCCACCCAAAAAGCAACGGCCACTTTTTTGCTTACTGCCGATATTTTGCGTCATCAAAATTCATGACCCGCTCCTGCAGCTTCACGTCGTAAACATAAACCGTGTAGCCTGGGCGCATACAGGCACGAATGGCAATCTGCTGGGCATCATCAATGTTGTCTGCGTCAAACAAATCCTGAAACTCCGCTTCGTCGTCCCGCTTGCACATAATCTGAAATCTCATGATTTTCTCCTCACTTCATACACTCGGCCATGACCGCCTTCTTCATCACACCAAACGCTGGGGAATCCTCCTCGTGGGCGGAAGCGTCCACGCTCAGCATGACCGCCGATCCGTCGGCGTGTATCACCGCGATCTGATCTGCCATCACAATGGCCTCGTCCAGCTGATGGGTCACGAACACGATGGTCCGGGGTGCTTCCTGCTGCACGTGCAGCAGCTGGCGCTGCATTTCCGCCCGGGTAATAAAGTCCAGCGCAGCAAACGGCTCGTCCATCAAAAGGAGCTGTGATTGGGTTGCAAGGGCTCTCGCCAGTGCCAGACGCTGCTTCATGCCGGAGGACATCTGCGCCGGCGTCATCGTCTCGCAGTCCGAAAGTCCCACCAGCTCCATCAGTCCCCGCGCCTGCTTCTCCCGCTCCAGCGGGGTCAGTCCCGCGCCGCAGGCAAGGGAAATGTTGTTCAGCACGGTGGTCCAGGTAATCAGATAGGGCTCCGGATAGAGCATGGTGCTGTGATAATCGTCCGGTAAGATGATCTCACCGCCGTCGGGCTTGTCTAACCCGCCCAGAAGATTCAAAAGCGTCGTCTTGCCGCAGCCGCTCCGGCCAGCCAAAACGGTGAGTTTCCCAGTCGGAATGTTCAGATTTAAATCGCCAAATATCTTGCGTTTTGCCTGTTCTGTTTGATAAATCTTTTGAAGATGCTCTACTCTGATCTCGTCCAACTGTGCTGCCTCCGCTTCCTGCAAATGCTGATAGTGTATCAGAATGACGGCTTTTTTTCAACCTTTTGAGCGAATTTCGCGAAAAATGCCGCCGAGGGGGACGCCGGGCTGCAAAAGAGCTTTTCTCCCGGCACTCTGGCATCCCCCTCGGCAATAGATTCTATCGTTACTGCGGCAGCAGCTGCACAACGCCGTGGGCGCAGTCCACACTCACATACATGCCGTCTTTTAAAGCGCGGGTTGCGTTGGCCGCACCCACAATGACCGCCTTGTTCAAGGCGAGTCCCAGCGTGGCGGCATGACTGTCGTCGCCGGACTCCTCGCTGATTACGGCGGAAGCACGCCGGACATAGGACATCATCTCGTTGCTGGTATACGGCACCACCAGCACATCGCCGTCGCGGAACTTCTCCGCCAGCTCTTCCGGCGTACGGCAGATGCAAAGCTTGCCAGAGGCGTTGGCCGTTCCCACACCCACGCCGTTTAACAGGGCGCCGCCTACCATGTGAACCTTAATCATGTTGGTCGTGCCGGAAATGCCCACCGGCACGCCGGCTGTCAGCACCACCAGATCGCCGGGGCACACCAGTCCGGCGTCCTCGGCGGCATGTACCGCCTGTTCCACCAGTGCGTCCGTGTCGTCCACAACCGGCATCAAAATTGGCGTCACGCCCCAGTAGAGTGCCATCTGCCGCTGAACGTTCTCATCCAGCAAGCAGGCAATCACCGGGGTGGAGGGGCGGAACCGGCTGACAAGCCGGGCTGTTGCGCCGGAATGGCTGACCGTCAGAATGGCGTCAGCCCGTACGTCCTGCGCCGTGGTGCAGGCGGCATGAGCCGTCGCCGCCGCGATGGAGAGCTTGCCGGAGCCCATGGCCGTGCGGTCCATGCGCTTGGGATAGTTGATGTCCGCCTCTGTGCGGCGGGCGATGGCGTCCATGGTTTTCACAGCCTCCACCGGGTATTTGCCGGCAGCCGTCTCGCCGGAGAGCATAATGGCGGAGGTGCCGTCGTAAATGGCGTTGGCCACATCCGTAATCTCCGCCCGGGTGGGCCGGGGATGGTCGATCATGGAGTCCAGCATCTGCGTGGCGGTAATGACCGGCTTGCCGGCAGCCACGCACTGGGCGATCATGTTTTTCTGAATCACGGGAATCTCCGTGAAGTCGATTTCTACGCCCATATCGCCCCGGGCCACCATGATGCCGTCTGCGGCGGAGAGAATCTCCGGCAGATTGGTCACACCCTCCTGGTTTTCGATCTTGGCGATAATGCGGATGTGGGAGCCGTGCTCCGTCAGAATCCGGCGCAGCTCCCGAACGTCTGCGGCAGAGCGCACAAAGCTGGCCGCCACATAGTCAAAGTCCTGCTCAATGCCAAAGAGAATGTCGTCCCGATCCTGCGCGCTCATATACGGCATGGAAAGCCGCACACCGGGCACATTGACGCCCTTGCGGTTCTTCATCACGCCGTCGTTTTCCACCCGGCAGCGAATCGTTGCCGCCGTAGTTTCCAAAACCGTCAGCCGCACCAGCCCGTCATCCAGCAAAATCGTATCTCCCGCCCGGACGTCTTGAGGCAGCTCGGCATAAGAAATGGTGCACCGTTTCTCGTCACCGGAAATTTCCTCGGTGGTCAAGGTAAACTCCTGTCCGGTTTTCAGCAGCACGCTTCCCTTTTCAAAGGTACGTAGCCGAATTTCCGGACCCTTGGTGTCCAGCATCGCCGCCACGGGGCGCTTCAGCTCCGTGCGAAGTGCCTTCACGGTGTCCAGCCGTTTTTTGTGCTCCTCGTGGGAGCCGTGAGAGAAGTTGAATCGGGCCACATTCATGCCCGCCAGCATCATTTCCCGGACAATACCCTCGCCATCGGTGGCAGGGCCAAGCGTACAAACAATTTTAGTTTTTCTCAATGTAGCTCCATCCTTTTCTGTTTCAAGATATTGACACTTATGATCTTCCGTGATAAGCACACGGTTTTGCCGTGGGAAATACGGCGTTCCGCCGCAGGGGATGCGGCCCCATTCTCTCTGGTCTTGACCAGAGAGAACGCGCCCCGCACGGTGTAAGAGAGAGCCGCTTCAAGTTGGTCTTCCGCAAGCCTTTGGTGCATCCAATAGACGCGGTAATGCTCATTCGTGCAAGCTGGGGGCAGAAAATTGTATTGTCTTAAGCTTCTATAACCGCTTACTCTTACCCGTTTTGCAATCAGTCAGCAGCAGTTCCCCTTCTACCTTCCGGGTAGCGCGTAGCAAAGCGGAACGCGCGGGGCACGGCGTAGGGGCATTTTAGGTTTATACCGCAAATTACAGCAACTCCCCGCGAGACGCGGGAGAGAGCCCGGATAACTTCAAAGCTTCTCCGCGCGTTCCCCGGACACGAGGTCCCCGCGGCAAAACCTTGCCGTGGGGTGCGTCAAAGCGCATTTTTCTTCCACCATGCAAGCCGAAAAAGAATGGGGGTTGCAGTTCCCTCCGCGCATCAGCGCGGATTTTGCGGCGAAACACCGCAGTTCTCCCGGCCATTAGGCCGGATCTTTACGTAAACTGCTTGTAAAGCGCCACATGGTCGTATATGCACCGCCATGAGCTGTAAGTCTTTGCGGTCACGCACAGATATTCGTGTCCGTCCTGCGCCACGGCATAGCTGGCCGCACAGGAGCCCGCCTGGGTCACATACCCGGTTTTGGCGCAGACGACCTCCACGCTGCCGTTGTCCTTGTCCTCGATGCGCCGGAGAAACCAGTTGGAAAGCACCATTCCCTCGGGATGCTGGGTGGTTGCGGAAGTGGTGTATGTGCGGGCGGACAAGACAGCCCGGCACAGCTCATTTTCCTCGGCAGCCTTTAAAATCACCGCCATGTCGTAAACGGAGCAATAGTGATCCGTGTCATACACGCCAATGCAGTTGGTGAAGTGGGCGGTAGCCCCGATGCCCAACTCCTCCGCCTTTTCGTTCATCATCGCCACGAAGGCTTCCTCGGAACCGGCCACGTACTGCGCAAGCGCAAGCGCCGCGTCCGCCCCGGAGGGCAGCGCAGTTCCGTAAAAGAGATCCCGGACGGAGACAGTTTCCCCGTTTTCAAATCCCGCCACACTGCACTCGTTTCGGTAGCAATAATCCGTAATATCCAGGGTAATGGTAAAGGCGTCATCCAAATCCGTCACATGCTCCGCCGCCACCAAAACCGTCAGAATTTTCGTCATGGATGCGGGGTTAATTCTCTCCTGCGCGCCCTTCTGGGCAAGAATGGTATTGGTTTCAAGGTCAATCAGCACGGCGTACTCGCTTGAAAAATCCTCACCCAGCTCCACGGTGGAAGCGGTCTCCTGCGCCTCAAAAATGTCCGAGGTCTGCTCCTGCGGTGTCTGCACCGCCGATTCCGCCGGCAGCACCTCCGCCGAGGCGGAACTGTCCTGCGCGTGTCCCCGCCCTTTGGCCAGGCGCACGGTACCCGCCACCACTGCGACCAATACCACGATCAGAAGGCACGGCAGCAACCGCCGCAGCATTCTGCGCCGCTGTGCCGCTCTCTTTTTTCGCCGCCGCTGCTCCCGTTCAATTCGGCGGGCTACACGCTCCTGCTCTGTGGGTAAATGCGTTTCCTCCATGCTCTGCTCCCGTCAAAAGTCAAATTCAAGTTTTTCTGTCCATGATTATACCAGACATTTTCCCGAATTTCGACGGCTGGCACCATAATTTCGCAAAAGTTTTCCTGTTTTGCGCAGAGCACCGCTTTCTCATTGACTTTTAGCTGACACGGTGTTAGCATATCTCCGAAAATAGTCGACACTGTGTCAGTCTGGAGGGATTTTATGAGTTTTCTCCGCGCCCGGTCGGAGGAGGAGATTGTCAGCCGTCAAGATGAAATTCTGGCCGCCGGCGAGACGCTTTTCCAGCGTTCCGGCTACAATGGCGTCAACTTCAAGGCCATTTCGGATCTGGCCACCTTTACCCGCCCCACGATTTATAACTACTATAAAAACAAGGACGAGGTTCTGCTGGCTCTGCTGCAGCGGGAGCTTGTGAGCTGGAAGGCAGAATTTACTGCCAAAATTGCCGCTGTTGATTGCATGACGGGGGAGGATTACTGCCGGTACCTGACGCAGAGCGTCAAGCCCCATCCCAATCTCTTTCGGCTGCTGGCGTTTCTCTTTTCCTCGATGGAAGACAACTGTCGCCTTGAAAATCTTCGGGATTTTTACGGTGTTGTGCAGGAGGCCTTTGTCTGCATCGACACAAGTGTGGACCGCTTTTTCCCGCTCGCCTCCCAGCGCAGTCGGCGGGATTTCCGCTTTCAGGTAGTCGCTTTGTGTCTGGGACTGCATACAATGACCAGTCTTTCCGACAAGCAGACCGCCGCGCTGCGGGAAATCGGCGCCATCGACGAAATTCCCGCGTTTTCCGAACTTTTCTCGCAGGGTGTTCTGACCCTGCTGACCGCCATGGAAAGGAAGTGCTGATATGAGCAGTGAACCCAAGGCTAGCGGAGGACCCTCCGCCATTGAAAAGATGGCCGCCTTTATTGTGGACAAGCGCAAGGCGTTTTATCTGCTGTATATCGGTCTCGCCATTTTCTGCGTATTTTCCATGGGATGGGTCCATGTCAATAATGACATCACCACCTACCTGCCGGAGGAGACGGAGACCCGGCAGGGTCTCACCATCATGGCCGATGAATTCACCACCTTCGGCACTAACCGCATCATGGTGGACAATATCGCCTACGATCAGGCAGCGGGACTGCAAACCCGTCTGGAGAAAATCTCCGGCGTCAAATCCGTGGAATTTGACGACACGGAGAAGCACTATCAAAACGGAGCCGCGCTCTTCACCGTCACCTACGACGGTGCGGCGGAGGATGCCGTCAGTCTGAACGCTCTGGCACAGATCCGCGACCATCTGGACGGCTACGATACATACGTCACCGGCGATACCGGCGATTCCAGCTCCGACGCCATCGCCTCGGAAATGAAGGTGGTCATGGTCATCGCCGTGGTCATCATTCTGCTCGTACTGCTCTTCACCTCCCAAACCTACATGGAAATTCCGGTGCTGCTGCTGACCTTCATCAACGCAGCCATGCTAAACATGGGCACAAACTACATCTTCGGCACCATCTCCTTTGTCTCCAACTCCATCGCGGTGGTGCTGCAGCTGGCTCTGGCCATCGACTACGCCATCATCCTCTGCCACCGCTATACGGAAGAGCGGCTGACGCAGGAGCCCCGGGAGGCCGTCATCGCCGCGCTGAGTAAGGCCATCCCGGAAATTTCCGGCTCCAGTCTGACCACGCTCTCCGGTTTGGCTGCCATGATGTTCATGCACTTCCGCATCGGCTACGACATGGGCATTGTGCTGATTAAGGCCATTATTTTAAGTCTTTTGAGCGTCTTTACCTTGATGCCCGGCCTGCTGATGAGTTTTTCCGGCTTGATCGACAAAACCCACCACAAAAACTTTGTGCCGAAAATCACCGCGTGGGGTCACTTCACCGTCAAAACCCGGTTCATCATGCCCCCGATCTTTGTCGTACTGCTGATCGCCGGCTTCATTCTCTCCAACAAATGCCCGTATGTCTACGGCTATTCCACCTTGACCACCGCCACGAAAAACGCCAGCCAGATCGCGGAGGAAACGGTCAACGCCACCTTCGGCTCCACCAACACACTGGCCGTTCTGGTTCCGGCGGGGGACTACGAAAAGGAAGGCGCGCTCATCCGGGACTTTACCGCCATGAGCGAGGTGGATTCCGCCCTTGGCCTTGCCAATATTGAGGCCATGGACGGCTATGTGCTGACCGACCGCTTGACGCCCCGGCAGTTCGCCGAGCTTGCCGATCTGGATATTGAGTTGTCCCGGCTTCTCTACTCCGCCTACGCGGTAAATCAAGAAACGTACGGCAAGCTGGTCTCCGGCGTGGACAACTACTCTGTCCCGCTGGTGGACATGTTCATGTTTGTCTACGACCAAATGCAGGAGGGCTACATCACGCTGGAGCCCGACCTCGCCGAGAAAATCACCGACCTCCACTCCCAACTCTCCGATGCAGAAGCGCAGCTCAAGGGCAAGGATTACAGCCGCATCGTTCTGCAGCTGACGCTGCCGGAGGAAAGTCAGGAGACCTTTGATTTTCTGACTACGCTCCACGATAACGCCGCGAAATACTATCCGGACGGTGTGCTTCTGGTGGGTAATTCCACCAGCGACTATGATCTCTCCTCGTCGTTCCACGCTGACAACACCCTCATCAGTATTCTCACCATTGTCTTTGTCATTCTGGTGTTGGTGTTCACCTTCAAATCCGCGGGACTTCCCGTGCTGCTAATTCTGGTGATTCAAGGCAGTATCTGGATCAACTTCTCCTTCCCCTATTTGACCCATACCAACCTGTTTTTCCTAAGTTACTTAATTGTGTCGTCCATCCAGATGGGCGCCAACATCGACTACGCCATCGTCATCACCAACCGCTATACCCAGCTCAAGACCATGCTCCCGCTGAAGGACGCGATTGTGGAGACGCTGAACCAGTCCTTCCCCACCATCGTCACCTCCGGCACCATTCTGGCATCCGCCGGTATCCTAATCGGGCAGCTCTCCTCCGACCCGGCCATCTCATCTATCGGCGTGTGTCTGGGCCGCGGCACCATTCTCTCCATTGCTCT
This sequence comes from Oscillibacter sp., assembly GCA_022652815.1. GTDB lineage: Bacteria > Bacillota > Clostridia > Oscillospirales > Oscillospiraceae > Oscillibacter. Next base: position 13,078 of record JALCRR010000021.1, on the reverse strand, counting down.
GGTCATGGCCATTCTGCCCCAGATCTTGCTGCTGGGCGACGTTATCATCGAAAAGACGGCCTTTACCATGAAACACCGGGGCGTGCTTCAGTCCCACACGGGAGCCATGCACCTGTCCGGCCATGTCCGGGGCTATGTCTCCGGCGTTGTGGACGCAGAATTTACCGGCACGCTGGTCGGCTCCATCAATGCAAATCTGGAAGCCGGCGGCGTCCATCCGCTGACCCCCGAGGCTCTGCCGGAGCCCACGGTTCCCGCCGAGGGGTCTGTGGCAACGGAAGCAGACGGAAAGGAGGAGGTTCTCCATGCGTAAACAGAAACTGTGCGCCCTTGCCATGGTCGTTCTCCTGCTTTTCTCTTCGTCCGCTCCTGCCGCGCAGGCGCTCTCCCAGTCCGGCAGCACCGTTGTCATCTCCTCTGTATCGGATTTTGAGGACTTCGCCAAAAGCTGCTCGCTGGACAGTTGGTCGCAGGGCAAAACCGTCACGCTGACCTGCTCTCTCAACCTGACGGGCAGCTCCTTCACCTCCATTCCCACCTTTGGCGGCACCTTTGACGGCGGCGGTCACACCATCTCCGGCTATCGACTCACCGTCAGCGGCTCTCATCAGGGGCTTTTCCGCTATGTGCAGTCCGGCGGTGTGGTGAAAAATCTGGTGGTGCAGGGCGCGCTTGCCCCCCAGGGCAGCCGCACCATCATCGGCGGCATCTGCGGTGACAACTCCGGCACCCTTGAAAGCTGTTCCTTCTCTGGCACGGTGGAGGGTGACTCCTCCGTGGGCGGCATCGTGGGCGTCAACCGGGAAAGCGGTCAGATTCTCTCCTGCCGGGCAGACGGCAACGTGCTGGCCGACACCAGCGCCGGCGGCGTGTGCGGGCGAAATTTGGGCACGCTGATCTCCTGCTTCAGTCATTGCAGCGTTAACACCAGCAGTGCCGACTCCACGATTTCCCTCGATGATCTGGACGTGGATTCTGCACTGGATAACCTCTCCGACCTCTCTTCCTCCTCTTCCGGGGAAAGCGGAGACTCCGAAAACCTTCCCGGCAGCCGCACGGACATGGGCGGCGTTGCGGGGTATTCCTCCGGCATTGTGCAAAGCTGCACCAACACCGGCTCCGTGGGCTATCCCCATGTGGGCTACAACGTCGGCGGCATTGTCGGCCGTCAGAGCGGCTATCTTGCCGGGTGCGTAAATTCCGGCTCGGTGCAGGGCCGCAAGGATGTGGGCGGCATCGTCGGTCAGGCCGAGCCTGATCTGATCGTCTCCGGCGACACCGATACCGTCACCCGTCTGCGCACCGAGCTAGACAAGCTCAATGCGCTGGTCAATCAAGCGCTTGACGATGCCGACGGGGCCAACGACACCATTTCCGCCCGTCTGACCGACATCGGCACCTGTACGGATTCTGCCCGGGACAGCTCCAAAACGCTGCTGGACAAGACCGCCGACTTTGTGGACGGCAATGTGAACTCCCTCAACACGCTCAGCGCCGACGTCACCAATGCGCTGGATAAACTGAAGCCCGCCGTGGACGATCTGGGCGACGCCGCCGACAATCTGGCTACCCTCTCCGATCAGCTGGAAACGGCGCTGGGCACGCTGGATAAGGCCTCCAACACCGCCGGCAGTATGCTCACGGAGCTGAAGGGCGCCACGGATGATCTGAAAGCCGCCTCCACCGCCATGGGCAACGCCGCCGATAAAATCGGCACCGCCATGGACGATCTCAAGGCCGCCGTCATCATCAAAGATCAATCTGCGGTGGATGACGCTGTTGCCCGACTCTCCGCCGGCTTTGGCGAGTTAAGCACCGCCATGGGCAAAGTCAGCACCGCCCTCGATGCGCTGAATACCGCATTGGGCGGAGACTGGAATAAAATTGTCACCGATGATGCGCGGACCGCGCTGACCGACCTGGTCTCGGCAACCGGCGATGCTGCAAAAGCCCTTGGAAAAATCAGCACAGCCCTCGCCGATTTGGATGCCAACATCGACATTGACTGGGATCAAATGCAGTCCGCCCTAACGGAGCTCTCCTCCGCCATGGACGATCTGAAAACCGCGTCCGATGACGCCTCTTCCGCGCTCACCCATCTCTCCTCGGCGCTGGAATACAGCAAGACCCTCTCCGGTCAGCTGGGTGATGCGGCGGAGCAGCTGCAAAAGGTAGCCAACAGCGCCGCAAGCGTCAGCCGCTCCATGTCCAGCGCTTTTAAAAACATGAGCGGTGCCCTGGACGAGCTTACCAAAGGCGGCGTGACGTTTGCCACGCTGGGCGACGATTACCGCGCCGCAGGGGACAATCTCTACGCCTCTCTCGCCAGTCTCTCCGAGCAAATGGACGTGCTGAACGGCGAGGTGCATTCCTCCGGCAAAGTTCTCTCGGCAGACATCCGAGCCATCAGCAACCAGTTCAACGTGGTCTTTGACCTGCTGCTGGATATGATGGATCAGCTGGAGCACCCCAATCTCTCCACAAATCTCTCCGATTATCTGGAGGACACCTCTGACATTGACACCGACGCCGTCCGGCAGGGCAAAATTGCGGACAGCCGCAGCACCGGCGCCGTCACCGGCGATCGAAATGTGGGCGGCATTGCGGGTTCCATGGCCGTTGAATACGACACCGACCCCGAGGATGACAGCACCATCTCCTATAACAGCACCTACGAAACCAAGGCCGTGGTACAAAGCTGCCTCAACCGGGGAACCGTCTCCGGCAAAAAGGACTGCATCGGCGGCATCGTGGGCCGCATGGATCTGGGTACCGTGTTTCGCAGCGAAAACTATGGGGATGTGGAAAGCACCAACGGCGATGATGTGGGCGGCGTAGCCGGCCTCTCCTCCGCCACGGTACGGGAAAGCTACGCCAAATGCACGATTTCCGGCGGGGATAACGTGGGCGGCATTGCAGGCAGCGGTAAAACGCTCTTGACCTGCTGCGCCATCGTCACGGTGGACAAGGGCAGCGAATACGTGGGTGCCATCACGGGCAATGCGGATGTGGGCTCCGGCCGCGTTCGCGGCAATGTCTTTGTGGATACCGGCACCGCCGGCGTGGACGGCATCAGCTACGAAAACTGCGCCCAGAGTGTCCGTTTTGACGATCTGCGCACCCGTAGTGACCTCCCCGCCGAGCTTGTCTCCTTTACGCTGACGCTCCGGGCGGATGATAAAATTGTAGACATACTCCCCTTCCAGTATGGTGAGGATCTTGCCCTGCTCAAGCTCCCCGATGTCCCGGAAAAGGACGGCTACTACGGTGTCTGGCCGAAATTTGATGTTTCCGGCAAGCTCTCTGACCTGAGCATCGACGCCGTTTACACCAAGTGGGTCACGGTGGTGGCAAGTGCGGAAACGTCCGGCAATCTTTCCCTCGCCCTGTGCGACGGTCAGTTTACGGATGATGCCGCGCTCCATGTCACCAAGAGTTCCCTCACACCGCCGGAATCCATTGCCGCCGATGTGGAGGATACCTCCGTGTACGAAATCACCCTCACCGGGTCCGATGTTGCCGAAACCGACTCCGTCCCTCTGCGGCTTCTCTGCCGAGGCGATCTGGGCACGGTCTGGCTGTATGAAAACGGTGTCTGGCAAGAGGTGGATGCCACCCAGAGCGGCCATTATCTTCTTTTGACCATGCAGGGCACCAGCGGCACTTTCTGCGTGCGCTCCACAGACGCCGGCCACCTATGTCAGCTCGTGATTCCCATTTTTGCAGGCCTTGGCGTCATTTTGATCGTCCTGCTGGTCTTGCAAAAGCGCCGCAAGCGCAAAAAATCCGTCAGCGCGCCGGACAAGTCCGCTACCGCAACCCCCGACAAATCCGCCCCGCCGAAATAAACAAAGGACCGGGACACATTCGTGTCCCGGTCCTTCTTTTATTCGCAGACGACCTCCGCCCGGCTGCCGCCGGAGCGGTCCTTTTTCACCACAATCTGCCGCGGGATCTGCTCTTTCAGCTCGGCCACATGGGAGATGATGCCCACCAGTCGATGCCCCTGAGAAAGGCTGTTCAGTGCCCGCATGGCCTGGAAAAGCGACTCCTCATCCAGCGAGCCAAAGCCCTCGTCCACAAACATCGTGTCCAGCCGAATCCCTCCGGCGGAGGACTGGATCTCGTCGGAAAGTCCCAGTGCCAAAGACAGCGACGCCTGAAAGCTCTCCCCGCCGGAGAGCGTGCGCACGCTGCGCTCAGAGCCGTTGTAATGGTCGATCACGTCCAGCTCCAGCCCGCTCTGGGAGCGGTTATTGGCCGCCTCCACCTGCCGTTTCAGCTCGTATTGTCCGCCGGACATGACCATAAAGCGGGTGTTTGCCCGGGCAAGAATCCGATCAAAGAAATTCATCTGCACGTAGGTTTCCAGCATGATTTTCTCCCTGCCGGGCAGATTTCCGTTTGCAGTATTGGAAAGTGTCCGCACCCAGGCAAGACGCGTCTCCTGCGCTGCCAGCTCGCCGCTGCGGTTTCGGATGGTGTCCAGCGTCTCCCGATTTCGCTCCAGTCGGGAGGTTAGGCGCTGCACGTCCCGTGTCAGCTCCGTCTTTTGCCCGGTCAGCGTGGAAAGCGCCGCCGTCTCTCCTGCCATGTCCACCTCGGGGACACCCTCCAAAGATTCCGTCAAACTCTTGATCTGACCGCGCAGGGTGTCCGCCTCCACCCGGCAGGACTGATACGCCGCCTCCGCTTTTGCCAGTGCGCCTTTCAGCCCGTCCCGCTCTTTTTCCAGTGTCTCCGTTTTCTGAAGGGCTTCAGCACGGCTGGCCCACGGCAGGCTTTCCGCCAGAGTGTGCTCCTGTGCCGCCAGCTCGCCGCGTGCGCTCTTCAGCCCTGCAAACTCTGCGTGCAGAGCCGTCATCGCCGTCTCCTGCTCTTTGAGCGCCGCTTCCTTTTGGGGCAGAAGCCGGGCCAGCGCATCTGCCCGGGCAGTGCCGCGTTTTGCCGCCTCCAGCTCCCGTGTAAGTGCTCCGTCCCGCTGCTTTGCCGCAGTCAGCGCCTCTTGCAGATCGCCGTCCCCCAGCAGTTCCGCCCTGCGCCCAGACAGCTCCTCTTCTCTGGATTTCACCTCGCCGCCCAGCGTTCCCGCCCGGGCGCTGCAATCCGCCGCCGTCTTTCGGGAGGCGGATGCCGCTTTTGCCGCAGCATTCAGCTCTGTCTCGCTGGGCACGGTGTCCGCCGCTTTTGCAGGCTGGGGATGTTCCAGCGCACCGCAGACCGGGCAGGGCTGCCCCGCCTGCAAAGTTGTTGCCAGAATTCCCGCCTGTCCGTCCAGATAGGCTCGGTTTTTCTGCTCATACGTCCGCTGCAAAGTCTCCGCTGTCTCCTGCGCCTTGCAGTAGGTCTGCTGCGCCGCAGTCCACTCCTCTTTCAGCGCTTTCAGCGCCCGCTCACTGCTTTGCAGCTTTTGAAGTGCCGCCATCCGCTGGGAGAGAAGCTTCTGTTCCGCCTCCAGCTTTTCTTTCTGTGCCGCCGCACCCCGCAGGGATTCCTGTTCCTCCCTGGTCTGCGCCAGCTCCTTCGAAAGGGTCTTGACCGCATTTTCTCCGCTTGCATACCCAGCGGCCTTCTTTTCCTGTTCCCGCTGATTTGCCAGCAGCTTTGCCCGCAGGCTCTCCAGCTCGTCGTAGCGGGGCAGTGTGCTGCGCTGGGCTGCGCATTGCTCTGTCAGCGTGTCGATCTGTCCCTGTTTTCCCGCGGCGTCAGTTCGCTGTGCCTCCGCCGCAGTCAACCGGGCAGAGCACTGTTCCAGCTGGTGTTTTCCCCCCGCCAGCTGCTCTTTCAGCTTTTCATGTTCTGCGCCCCGGGCCAGAACTGCCGTTTTCTCCTGCAGCTGCTTTTCAACCAGCCCCAGCGCTGTGGTCTGCTCCTTCAGCGCCGCCTGATCCAGCGCCGTCAGCTGGCCCAGCAGCGTCAGAATCTCTTCCAGCGGCGCGCCGTGTTTCGCCTGTTCCACCTGTGGAAACAGCAGATCGTCCCGATCCCATACGATGCCATCCACCACCTGGGCAAGGCCGCTGCGCAGCAGCTCGCACTGTCGGTTCAGCGTGCCGGACTCGTCTTTCAGCTTCAGCTGAAGCTGCTGGTAACGCTCCGTGCGGAAAAGCTGCCGGAAAATTTTCATTCGCTCCTCTGTGGGCGCGAGCAGCAGCTTTAAAAAGTCTCCCTGGGCGATCATGGCAATCTGGGTGAACTGCCCCCGGTCAATGCCCACAATGTCCCGGATGGCGGCGGTCACCTCCCGGGACTTTGTGACCACCCGCCCGTCGGGCATGGTCAGTTCCGCGTCCGCTTTCTGGACGGTGGTACCGTCTCCCCGCTTTGCCGGGCGCTCATATTCCGGGTTTCGCTTCACCCGGTATTCTTTGCCCGCGTAGAGAAAGGTCAATTCCACAAACGTCTCCGTCCCGGCGGAGGCATACTTGCTGCGAAACATGGAGACCTCCCGGGTTCCGCCGCTGGCCTCGCCGTACAGGGCAAAGGTAATCGCGTCAAAAATGGTGGTCTTTCCCGCGCCGGTATCGCCGGTAATTAGGTACAGTCCCTGCTCGCCGAGGGCGCCAAAGTCAATTTCCGTCCGTCCTGCGTAAGGCCCGAAGGCGGATAACACCAGTTTGATCGGTCTCATACTTCCGCCTCCCAAATTGTCTCAATCTGCCGACGAATAAAAGAGCGCTCCTCGTCATGCATGGGCTGCCCGTTCTGGGCTTCAAAAAACTCGTCAAACAGCTCCATCGGGGATTTGCTCTGCACGTTCTCCGCTCCCGTAATCGTTCCGCCGCAGTGGGTTCTCCGGTTGTCGTAGTCCAGCTTCATCAGGTTGGGATAGACGCTGCGCAGCTTGCCCACCGCGTCGGGAATGTCCTCCTCGTCCGTCAGCGTCACATGGAGGTAGGCATTCTGGTCAAATTTCTCATAAAAGCTCCGGGCGGTGACCTCCAGATACGTTCCCCGGACTTCCAGCAAATCCCGCAGTGGCGTCAGCGGAATAGTGCGGACAAGCACGCCGCCCGTTTCCCCCAGTTCCACCATGGTGACGGACTTTTCCTGTGCCGCCTCGGAAAAGGAGTATTTCAGTGGCGTGCCGCAGTAGCGCACCCGCTCCCCGCCTGCGTTCTGGGGCGAGTGGATATGTCCCAGCGCCGTATAGGTAAAGGGGGAAAATACGGCGGCGTCCACGTTGTCCGTGCCGCCCACGGTGACGTTCTCCGATTCGCACTTGGTGGCTCCCGTAACAAACTGATGGGTCACCAGAACGTTGCGCCGCAGCGGATCGATTGCCATGTGTCCAACGGCGCAGGCCATAGCCTGCGTATATGTGTCCGTCGCTTCCTCCGGATAAAACCGGCGGACATGGGCGGGGCGCAAAAACGGCAGCAGCCAGAAGTCCACCGGGCCGAATGCATCCTCCAGCGTCACTGGCTCCACCCGGCCGTCATAGACCGGGGCAAGATACACCCGGCTGTGGCGCAGCAGACGGCTGCCAAAGGCAATGCGCTCCGGGGAATCATGGTTGCCGCTGATCATCAGCACGGCCAGATTCCGCCGCGCCAGCTCCGAAAGGAACTCGTCAAACAGCACCACCGCCTCTGCCGGTGGAACCGCCTTGTCATAAATATCTCCGGCAATCAAAACCGCATCCGGGTGTTCCCGGTCTGCAATCGTCAAAATCTCCCGCAAAATATACGTCTGATCCTCCAGCATGGAAAACTCGTTCAGCCGCAATCCCAGATGCAGGTCAGAAAGATGCATCAGCTTCATGAGTGCTCCCTCCTTTTATGTTCGCTTTGATTCTTGAATCAAAGCTGCCCCCATGCCCCCGGCAGGGCCGGAGAAATGGGGGCAGTTTTTCGTTACAGTCCGTTGACAATGTGGTCGGGCTTTTCGCCGTCCATCACCTTTTGCAAATCGGAAAACAGCATTTCGTGGGCATGGTGAAACGCCGACTGGGCAATGCCGCCCTGATGGGGGCAGAGCACCAGCTTGTCCGGATATTCCTGCGCAAGACGCACCAGCGGATGATCCGCCGTGGCAGGTTCCGGCTCATAGCAGTCCACCGCCGCGCCGGCAATGGTGCCCGCGCGGATCGCCGCGCACAAAGCCTCGTCGTCAATCAGAGCACCGCGCCCCGTGTTGACGAGATACGCCTCCGGCTTCATGTGGGCAAGAAACGCCGCATCCACGATGTGTCTCGTCTCCGGGTTCGCCGGCAGATGCAAGCTCACAATGTCGCACTGCTGGGCAAGGTCCGTAAGAGACCGATACTCCGCGTGATACGCCTCTTCAACTTCGGGAGATGCGCGGTGGCGGGTCCAGTACAAAACCTTGCTGCCGTACACGTTCAGCAAACGGGCCGTGGCCTTTGCAATGTGGCCGAAGCCCACCAGCCCCACCGTGCAGTTGGCAAGATCCTTGGGAATCTTCACTTCCAGCTCGTGAACGGCCTCGTCTTGATGGCCTGTGCGCACCATCCGGTCTCCCCAGAGGATCCGGTGAACCAGCATGGACATCATCATCACGGACATTTCCGCCACGGCTTTTTCGTTGCATCCGGCGTTGTTGCACACATAGATGCCCCGCGCTCTAGCCGCCGCTAGATCAATGCGGTCAAAGCCCACGCCCTCGGAGTGAATCAGCTTCAAATTGGGCATTTGGGCCATTAGGCTCTCCGAAACTTCCGTCACCGGCGTGACAAACAGCGCCGAAGCATCCGCACCGGCTGCAAGAAAGGTTTTCTCGTCCGCCTCGCGGTCGCAAAAAACCAGCTCGCATTTTGCCCGAGTGGGGTTGTCGGCAGAATAGGCGTCATACCGCGCCTTGGGGGCCAGTACCAGAACCTTCATCTTGTTTCCTCGCCCTTTTTTTCTGTCGGCTTCTTTTTCGGCTTTGCCGCAGGCTTTTTTTCGGTTTTGTCTGCCGCCGTCTGATCTGCGGCTTTCTCTATTTCGTCCGCCTCGGCGGATAACACCGTCGGGGCAATGTGATTACCGCTTCCTTCGGGCGCGCTAATCACGCCGCTTCCTCGAAGTCGGCTCGCTTCATCCGCCACAGGCGGCGCTTCGCTCGGCTTCCCCTCTGCCATGCGGACATCGGAAAGGGCAATCTTCATCAAGTCCTCCCGACTGACTTGTTCCTGCACCGCCAGACGGTTCGCTTGATTCACCAGCACCTGCTCAAAGATGTTGCGCACGCCGCGGGCATTGCCGAAGGAAATGGAGTTGGTGTTGGACACCTGAATGAACTCCCGCACTTCCTTCTCCGCCGCATCATCCAGTGTATAGCAGCCCTTTTTGCACTGGGACTTAAAAATCTGCATCATCTCGTCCACATTGTAATCGTCAAAGTGCAAAAACCGGTTGAAGCGGGATTCAAGGCCCGGGTTTGAGTGGACGAAATCGTCCATCAGCCCGTCGTAGCCCGCCACAATCACCACCAGATCGTCCCGGTGATCCTCCATGGCCTTGAGGATGGTGTCGATGGCCTCCTGGCCAAAGTCGTTCTCCGCCCGGCCATTGAGGGCGTAAGCTTCGTCGATGAACAGCACGCCGCCGATGGCCGAGTCGATCACCTTGGAGGTCTTGATGGCCGTCTGGCCCACATAGCCGGCCACAAGGCCGCTGCGATCCACCTCCACCAGCTGACCCTTGGACAGGATGCCGAGAGAATGGTAAATCCGAGCCATCAGCCGGGCAACGGTAGTCTTGCCGGTACCGGGATTTCCGGAAAACACCATGTGCAAAGAAAGGTCTGTTGTGGGCAGATTGTTGTCTCTGCGGAGCTTATAAACCGTCACCATATTGATGAGGTTTTTGACTTCCTTTTTGATGGCCGTTAGGCCGATGTAGCTGTCCAACTCCGATTGAAGATCTTCGATTTTCTCTGGGGGTGCCTCTTCGGTTTTAGGCGCATCGGTATCGTCGTTGCCGGTGGAGGCGGCGGAATTTCCGGTATACCCCGCAGGGGTATCCGGCTTGTTAATTTCAAAAGTTTCTTTGTCTTTTTGGTCGCTTTTTTCCGTTTTTCCCACGTTTAAGGGCTGAATTTGATTCCCCCAAAAATCGGTTCCCATACGGCTCATATTATTTTCCGTCATGGTTCGAATCACATCCAGCTGCTGCAAAATGATTTGATCCTTTTTGCTGATCTTACTCTCGTCCATCGTCTCTCCTCACGCTTTCATGAGATTTGTATGTTCCATTGCCCGGAACAAAAGGCCCGCGATTAGGCCGGTTAGGGTTCCTGTAAACAGGGAAATGCCCAGCAGCAGCGGCAAATAGCCCAGGGGCGCCAGGTTGCCAAGGGTCAAAACCGCCGCGGCCACCTGACCGCAGTTGTGTGCCGCCGCGCCGCCCATGGAGACACCGTAAATGGAAAGGCGTTTGAGCCGGGACAGGGCGATCATCACAAGCATTGCGGAAAGTCCGCCCATTAGGGAAAAGAGCAGAGCGTTGAGATTTCCGGCAAACACCGCGCCCAACGTACACCGGGCCAGCAGAATCAAAAGCGCCTGTCCAGGGCCTAGGGCATAAAGAGCAAACACCGTCACAATATTGGCAAGGCCCAGCTTGATGCCCGGCAGGGGAATCAGCAGACCCAGCGGAATCATGTTTTCCACATAGGAAAGTGCCAGCGCCAGCGCAGTCAGCACGGCGCACAGGGTCAGCTGTTTCGTTGTTATTTTCACATTGCCGCCCCCTATCCGATCATCACGTCAAAGTCACCGGAGGAGGCTGCCTGACCGACGTCAGCCTTGAGCTGCACGGAAATGCGGGCCGGCAAACACACGATGCTCTGTCCCGCGCGGGTAATCGTTCCGGTGTGGACGCAGTCCTGCGTGGGGCAGTCGGACGTTTCCACGCAAACGCCGTCGGGGGAAAACTCCACCGTCAGCGTATAGCCCAAATCCGTATAGGTTCGCTCTTCGGCGGTTTTCAAAGAGGCGAGATCCACCCGGTCGATCTCCTCCCCATTGGCAGAAACCACAGCGGTCAATCCGCTGCCGGCAGCAGACACGGTCTGTCCCCAGTAACCGAAGGTCAAGCCCCCGGCCAACAGAAGAATCGCCGCCGCGACAATCAAATCCCAGCGGCAGAAATGCAGTTTAACGGACGATTTCATAGGTGTAATCGGAGCCCTCGTTTTCTTCAAATTCATCAGCAAGGCCACTGGTGACCAGCACGCGGTTATCCTCCGTCACCAGCACCAAATCAAATGGATCCTTGCTTTGATTGCTGCGCCAGAAATTCAGAGCCTTGTCCGCACCCATGACAAAAAAGGCCGTGGAATAGGCATCGCACATGGTACCGGAGCCAGTGGCAGACGTCTGGTAGGCGTTCGCCACCACCGTAACGGACACAAGGCCGCTTTCCGCCGGATAGCCGGTGGCGGGGTCGATAATATGGTGATAACGCTTGCCGTTTTCCTCAAAATAGCGCTGATAGCCGCCGGAGGTCACGGCAAAGGCGTCCTTGAGCTTTAAAACGCCCACCCAGCCGGTTTCGTCCTTGGGGTCCTGCACAGCTACCCGCCAAGGCGTTCCGTCGACTTTCCCACCGCAGACATAGACGTTGCCGCCCAGAGAAATCTTGCCGGAAGTAATGCCGTTGTCTGTAAAAATGTCCGACACGCAGTCCGAGGCGTAGCCTTTGGCAATACCGCCAAGGTCAATGGACGCCCCGTTTTTTAAAGCAACGGTGCCATCGGGATTCAGCTCGATATCAGCAAGATCCACATGGGTCAAAAGCTCTGAAAGCTCGGCCTGGGATGGCACTTGATAGTGGTCCGTGGTAAAGCCCCACGCGGATACCACCGGGGCAATCGTAATATTAAATGTGCTGTCCACGGCATAGCCCAGCCCCTGCGCCCGGGAAATCAAGCTGAATGCCTCCGGGTCAACCTCCACCGGCTGTCCCCCCGCTGCATTCAGCTTTGAGATCTCGCTGTCCTCCCTTGTCCGGGAAAGCAGGTCTTCCAGAGCGTTGATTTTTTCTTCCGCTGCCTTTAAAGCCGTCTCACCATTGTCGCCGTAGGCAGTCAGATCCATGACCGTATCCATGGCGAAAATCTCGGCAGAGGCGCCATCGCCCCCGGAGGAAGCGGCACTTTTCGCAGGAGCTGCGCAGCCGGCAAGGGCGCAGAGCACTGCGGCAAGCACAATCATTGACAGAATTTTTTTCATAAGCTATCCTGTGATTCCTTTACTTATCATTTATCAGCTCTTAGTATACCATTTTTGTTTCTACTTCTCAACAGGAAATCCGAAGGACTCCCCTTGCAAAAGCGGTGCGGTTCTGCTATAATACCGGAATATGCATAGACGGTCTTTGTTGTCCGTCCCGCCTTTTCGATTCAGAATCTACCGTGGAGGTTACGATAAATGTCGCAAAAATCCAATAATGAAAAGAAGTCTGCCGCAAAAAAGAAAAACAACACTTGGAACGGAGCCATGAATTTCTTTATCGGCGGCTGTCTCGCAGAGCTCTATCTGCTGCTGATCCGCCAGAAATATGTCTTTGGTACACTGGATGAAGTTTTAGCATGGGACGCCTATCTGCAATATTTTCTGTATGCAGGATTGGGAATTCTCGCTCTGGGCATTGTGCTGGCATTGCTTTTTCGCAAGGCTTCCGGCTGGAAGCGTTCCGTGGGAACGGTCGTTCTTTGCGCCGGCGCGTTCTTGGCCGTTGCCACTCTCCTCATTCGAAAATTCTATGTGACGGCGCTGACTCCACTGTGCTTCCTAGTTCCGGCAGTGATGCTGCTGGGCATCTTGTGGGTTCTGTACGACCGGGAATGTTCCTGGGCGCTGACGATCCTTGCACTCGATGAGGTTGCCCTGTGGGTGTGCCGGAAGGGGCTGAACACACAAGTCTGGAAATCCAAAGTCATCATCGGCGTGATTGTTGCCATTGTGCTGGCTGCTCTGGCCGCCGTGCTTTTTCGGAAAGCTGATCAGAACGGCGGCAAGGTCGGATCCCTTCGTCTGCTTCCCGATGACGGCGATCCCCTGCCCGTGTATGTGGCCTGCGGCTTGACCGTGGTTTCTTTGGTTCTGGCCGTTCTGAGCACAACTGTG
>JALCRR010000020.1 GCA_022652815.1 Oscillibacter sp. | reverse complement strand
TGGTGGACGGATTTGGACAGGGAGCAGGCGCAAAAAGCCTCAATCTGACGGCGATGGCAGGAGCACTGTCCATCTCTTTACTGACGGCAGGCAGCTTGGATTCTCTGATTGGATTGGGCGCGGAGACGATTCGCGCGATGAGCGATTTTTCCAAGGTTTTGCTCCCCACGCTGGCGGCAGCGGCTGCAACTGCGGGCGCGGTGGGCTCTGCCACCGTGCAGCAGGTGACGACGGTGTTTTTCGTTGATCTTTTGCTGCAACTGATTCAAGGGCTGTTGCTGCCGGCGGTTTATCTGTACATCGGGGCCTTAACGGCGGCTGCCATGCTGCCGGAAAACAGATTGGGAGGCATTGCCGACGCGCTGAAAAAAATTGTGGTTTGGATTTTAAGCGCAGTTCTGATTGCCTTTACGGTCTATCTCTCCGTGGTGCGGGTGATTGCCGGAACGGCGGATGGCGCTGCCGTCAAAGTCGCCCGCGCGGCCATTTCCGGAGCGGTGCCCGTGGTGGGTAGCATTCTGTCGGAGGCGTCCGAAACGGTGCTGGCAGGAGCGGGCGTCTTGAAAGGAACCATCGGCGTGTTCGGTACGCTGGCGATTCTCTCGATCTGCGCGTACCCCTTCTTACAGCTTGGTATCCAGTACCTGCTGTACAAGCTGACGGCGTTCCTTGCCGGGACGGTTGGCTCCACCGGACTTTGCCGGCTGATTGATGGACTGGGCGGTGCGTTCGGACTGGTTTTGGGCATGACCGGGGCCTGCGCACTGCTGCTGTTGGTCTCCATTATGTCCTTCGTGGCGGCGGTGACACCATGATGGAAAAGGTGCGGGTTTGGCTGACGGCCGTGGTGGCGGTCTCCATTCTAATAACGCTTGCCCAGAGTCTGATTCCGGAAGGAACGCTGCGAAAAATTGCCTCCATGACTGGGGGGCTGCTCCTGCTCATCGTTTTGTTGCTGCCGGTCAAAGGGTTGGATGTAGGGGACTTGAAGTTGGATTACGGAGACTATGAAGAAAAAATTGCGGCAAGGCAGGAAGAACTGCAAAGTGACACGCAGGAAGAACTGTCAAAACTCATAGCTGAAAAAACCGAGGCATATATAAAGGACGAGGCAGCCGCGCTTGGCATCGACTGTACGCCCGTAGTCACGACAAAAAATGACGCGGACGGTACGCCCTGCCCGTACAGTGTGGAGCTGGACTGCGCGCTTGATGCGCGGCTGCAAGAGGATCTTTCAAAAAATCTCGGAATTCCCAAGGAAAGGCAGGTGTACCATGGAACGGGAAAAAGCGGCTGAAAAATTTCGACTTTGCTGGAGCCGTTACAAATTTGTGGGTCTTGTACTGCTGATCGGCATCGTATTGCTGCTGTGGCCCACAGGCTCCCGAAAAAGTGCGGAAAAAACGGCAACCCCTGCCGTTTTAGAGGACAGCGATCAGCTTGCACAAACGGAGGAAAAAATGGAGCAGATTCTTTCAAAAATTGATGGAGTGGGAGAATTGCAGCTCATGCTGACCATGGAAACCAGCAACAAAAAACAGTTGGCTGCGGACACGGAGCTTTCTTACAGCGGAGAAACGGCGGCGCCGGAGGATTACTCCCGAAAGTCCACGACGGTGGTGGTATCGGGGGAAAACGGTGACGAACCGATTGTGACGGAAAGCTGCGGTCCGGTTTATCGCGGCGCTCTGGTGGTCTGTCAGGGCGCAAACCGTGCAGATGTGAAGCTGGCGGTGACACAGGCCGTTGCCGCCTTGACGGGGCTTGGCTCGGATCGGATTTCGGTGGTGAAATGTCAATCATAATTTGGAGGAGGAACGGTTTCATGAAACGGAACTGGAAGCAGGGCGTTTTGGTTGCAACCATGCTGGTGCTGGTGGGGGCTGCCGCATTTTTAAACTGGAAGTATTCGGGGAACACCCCACAGCAAACCGGCGGAAAAATTTTGGGTGAATCCACGCTGGTCTCCGGGGCGGATTCTTCCGCGGCGGCGGCAGCGGCCACCGCATCCGGCGCAGTCGACGAAGAAGCGGTGTATACCGATACGGGCTCCGACTATTTCGCCTCCGCCAGATTGACCCGCCAGCAGGCACGGGACAATGCCATCGGTCTTTTGGAGCAGGCCGCGGCGGAAGACGGCGCAGCCCAGAGCGTTGCCAATGAGGCATCGGAGGGCATCCAGGTTTTGGCCTCCTACACCATGAAAGAGGCACAGATTGAAAACCTGGTGACGGCCAAGGGATATGCCGACTGCGTTGCGTTTATGGGCGATGATTCCGTCAGCGTCGTGGTTTCTACCGACTCCGGGGAGCTGACCGATCAAGATGTGGCAAAAATTAAGGATATCACGGTCAGCGAAACCGGATATCCGGCCAGCACGGTTAAAATTATGGCGGCAAATTAGCTGTTGTATTTTTGACCCTTTTATGGTAAAATAGCAAAACAGTAAAAGCAAAAGTCCGCTTATACCAACGATACGAAGAGTGAGGAGCGAATGTAAGATGGGCGAAAGCAAAGAATACATGACTCTGCCGGAAGAAAACGGCAGCATCAATATATCCGAAGAAGTCATCGCTGCCATCGCTGTGGGCGCTGTGCGCGATGTAGAGGGCGTTTCCGGCATGATGACCAGCATGGGCAGCGTGACGGATCTGACCGCCAAGAAAAGCGCCCAGAAGGGCACCAAGGGCGTCAAGATCGACATGACCGGGACAGCCATGGCTCTGGACATTTATCTGACGGTGCAGTACGGCCATCCGATTCCGGAGGTTGCCGAGAACGCACAAAAGGCAGTCGCCGCCGCTGTTGAGGCCATGACGGGCTGCTCCGTTGGAATGGTCAATATTCATGTTGGCGGTGTGACCATCGCTTGACAAAAGATAAAGGAACGAAAAAGATGACACGAAATACTGCGCGGGAAATCGCGGTCCACCTGGCTTACGAGCTGAATTTTACGGAGAAGACTGCGGAAGAGCTGCTTGATGAGCGGCTGACAGCAGACGCATTTGCGGACCTTGCTGGAGAGGACGTCCTCTATACCGAGGCGCCAAATGCCAAGCAGGCAGAGTACATCCGCCGTCTGGTGTCCGGCGTTGCAGAGCATGCTGCGGAGCTGGATTCCTATATCAGCAAGTATGCGGTGGGATGGAGTTTCTCCCGGATTCCTTTTGTGGCTGCCGCAATCATGCGGGTGGCTATGTATGAGATTCTCTATATGCCGGACATTCCCAACGGGGCTTCTATCAACGAGGCTGTGGAGATTGCCAAGAAGTATGAAACGCCGGAGACGGTGAAGTTCATCAACGGCATTCTAGGTAGCTTTGTCCGCAAGGAACTGCCGGAGACGACAACCGCAGAATAACAAGAACGCAGAGCGGGGCAAAGGGTGGCTTGGCCATCGCTGTCCGGCTCTGCTTTTTTTAGGGAGGTGCACGGTACGGCTGAACAGATGATTTATGAAGTTTCTCAAGTCAACGAGTATATCAAGGCTCTGCTGGACGGTGCGCTGGGCTTGAACAACATCTATATCCGGGGCGAGCTGTCCAACTATAAAATTTACCCCTCGGGACACCACTATTTTACGCTGAAGGACGCGGGCGGTGCCCTCCGCTGCGTGATGTTCCGCACTTCTGCAGGAAAGCTGCGCTTTCGGCCGGAAAACGGCATGAAAGTGGTAGCGTTTGGCCGTATTTCCGTCTTTCCGAGAGACGGAGCCTATCAGCTTTACTGCAATGAATTGACGCCGGAAGGCGTCGGCGACCTCTACGTGGCTTACGAGCAGCTGAAGGCAAAACTGCAAAGCGAGGGACTTTTTGATCGGGAACACAAAAAGCCGCTGCCGGAATACCCCGGGAAAATCGCCATCATTACGTCCTCTGCGGGTGCGGCAGTCCACGACATGATCCGCATTCTGCGGCGGCGCTATCCCATGACAAAGGTCATCCTTCTGCCGGTGCGCGTGCAGGGAAAGGAGGCTCCGCCAGAGATTGTGGGAGCCATCCGGTATGCGAACAAGTGGAAGGTCGGCGATTTGATTATTACCGGTCGGGGCGGAGGCTCCATCGAGGATCTTTGGGCGTTTAATGATGAGCGGGTGGCGCGGGCAATCTATGAATCTGAGTTGCCGGTCATCTCCGCCGTGGGACATGAGCCGGATGTGACCATCTCTGATTTTGTGGCTGATGCGCGGGCTTCCACGCCGTCCAATGCCGCAGAAATCGCGGTGCCGGATCAGGCGGAGCTGCTGAGAGCCTTGCAGGACGATGCAGCCCGGCTGAACAGGGCGGCCAACAACCAGCTGGAGCGCAGTCAGCAGAAGCTGATGGCGCTTGCGCAAAAGAGGGTCATGCGTGACCAACTTGCCTATGTGCAGGACAAGCGGATGCTGCTGGCGCATAATCAGCAGCGGTTGGGAGACGTAGCGGGACAAACTCTCGCAAAGAAGAAGGAAAAGTTTTCGGCACTGGCCGCAGGTCTGGATGCCATGAGCCCGTTGAAGGTGTTGGGCCGCGGGTATGCCATGGTTCAAGGCAAGGACGGGGCAATCGTGAAGAGCTGGCGGGATGCGCCGGAAGGCTCCCAAATTGCTGTGACTTTGGGGGAAGGCCGTCTTGCGTGTACGGTTGACCGAGCCGAAGAAAAGGAGCGTGCAAAATGAGCGCAAAAAAGAAATCCTTTGAAGAGGAGATCGTCCGTCTTGAGGAGATTGTCTCCCTATTGGAAAAGGGAGACGCCCAGTTGGCGGATTCTCTGGCACTTTTTGAGGAGGGAACGAAGCTGATTGCTACTTGCTCCAAGGAACTGGACGAGGCGGAGCAGAAGGTGGTCAAGCTGATGAAGGGCACGGACGGAGCTCCGGTGGAACTGCCCTTTGAAGACGCCAATCCGGGAGAATAACACCTCTTTTACAGAAGGGAATGGTTGAAAAGATGGAACAGGCTGAATTCAATCTGCGCCGGCGGGAATACCGGGACGCAGTGGAGACGTTTTTAAGCGGGCTTTTCACGGAAAAGACGCATTACAGTGATCTCTATGATTCCATGCGGTACAGCCTTCTAGCCGGCGGAAAGCGCCTGCGGCCGATGCTGGCACTGGAGTTTGCCCGTCTGGGTGGACTGGGGGAGAACTGGGCAGACGCCCTTCCTGCGGCCTGCGCACTGGAGCTGGTGCACACGTATTCCCTGATTCACGACGATTTGCCGTGCATGGATGACGATGATCTGCGCCGGGGCAAGCCCACCAACCACAAGGTTTACGGCGAGACCATGGCCGTTTTGGCAGGCGATGCCTTGCAGCCGGCCGCGTTTGAACTGATCTTGACGGCTCCGAAGCTGGATGCGGCCCGGAGAGCGGACTGTGCGCTGGTTTTGGCGCAGGCTTCCGGACAGCACGGCATGGTGGCGGGACAGGTGCTGGATACGCTTCATAATCCACAAACGGCGCAGGAGCTGACCGAGGTGCACAATTTGAAAACCGGCGCCATGATTCGTGCCGCCTGCTTGATGGGCTGCGCGGCATCCGGAAGCGGGAAGAAGCTGTGGGAGGCTGCGGAAAACTACGCCGGCCAGATCGGACTTGCGTTCCAAATTCGGGATGATATGCTGGATGTGATCGGCAATGAGGAGACGTTTGGCAAGCCCATCGGCTCCGATCAAGAAGAGGGAAAATCCACTTTTGTGGATGTGCTGGGACTGGAGGGTTGCGCCAATACGATCAGCGTCTGCACATCCCGCGCCCGCAGCGCGGTGGAGCAGGTACCGGGGCACGAATTCCTTTGGTATCTTGCAGATCAGCTAGCACAGCGAGACTATTAATACGAAACCTCAAGCAGGAGCGGCGACCGGAAAGGTCAGCTGCTCCTGCGTTGTATTCTGGCAAAAACAGCAGTTTTTGCCAGTCACTTTCTTTAAAAAATTGTAGTTTGCATATACGGAATATGTTGTATATTTATGAGAAGCGTGATATACTGTATGTGCTAAACAGCGGCGCAGTATTCTAGTCAGAAATGCCGTTTCCGAAGGAGGGCCTAAAAATCCTCCAAAGGGCACATCGATGAAACCTCTGGTGCTTGCTTGATACGCCCAGTTTCGGGTGGGTGCTGGGGGGAAGTGCGCTTTGCGCACTTGCGAATTCAGGGCGATCTCCAATGGCATGGTTAACCCGACCCTGTTTTCGTGGAGACCTGTTCTTGTGCATAGACGTAATCCCTTGTGGTAACCGTGCCTGTGTACGAAACAGATTTGGAACCTGCAATGCGGTGCATCGGGCTTTGCCCGTAACGCTGTGTGCAGACGTAGCCTGCCTTGCGTGGGTATGGTGAATGGGAGGTCAGTCGGCTTTCGCTCCGGCCGGAGTAAATGCCGTTCCTTTGCTCCTTGAAACCACTTCTGCAAAAGAGGCTAAGAGACGAATGTTTCTGCGGTGGAAATCACCTAGGCTGTTGTTACAAAGTGGAAAAAGGATTGCAGTGCGGACTAAGTGGCAGTCGGGTCGTACAGAAGGCGACGCTGTGCCGCAGCGCCGAAGGGGAAACCGCCTCCATCGGCAACGAGGGGTGTGCTGCGGGGAAATCCAACCCGGACCTAAGCCGTAAGATTTACTTTTTCTGCTGCCGCTGTTTTAGCATGATTTGATTGATTTTATTGTGACTTAATCGGAGGTTTTCGTGGACCATAACGAAAAACCAAAAAAAAGGGCAAAACGCGCGGAAAGTCCGCAGTATCAGTGGATTCTGCGGGTCTTTTTTATGGCAATCGGCCTTTCAGCGGCACTGGGATTTCTCTCCCAGTCGACGCTGAACGGAGCCGGAGTTGCCGTAGCCGTGGCAGTTCTTGCCCTTTTTATTCTTCTTGGCATCCTGTTTGATGTGATCGGTGTTGCCGTGACTGCGGCGGATGAACGTCCGTTTCACTCCATGGCCGCCCATCGGGAAAAGGGCGCTTCAGAGGCACTGAATCTGCTGCACAACGCCAGCCATGTTTCCAGCTTCTGCAATGACGTGGTGGGCGATATCTGCGGCATTGTCAGCGGCACCACCGCCGCGGTGATTGTTGCGCGGCTGCAGACGGTGTTTAGCCTAAACACGGTACTCATATCTGTCGGCGTAACCGCATTAATTTCTGGCCTGACCATCGGCGGCAAA
This sequence comes from Oscillibacter sp., assembly GCA_022652815.1. GTDB lineage: Bacteria > Bacillota > Clostridia > Oscillospirales > Oscillospiraceae > Oscillibacter. The sequence goes on along the minus strand of JALCRR010000020.1, from coordinate 25,132 downwards.
GCCCTTGGCAAAACCTTTGCGATTAAGAAGAGCACACAGGTCGTTTTTGCCGCGGGCAGATTTTTACACATTTTTCATCGTTCGTCCAAGTAACGGAGAGGAGTCCATTCTGTGATCTTAGAGAATATTCATTCACCGGAGGATGTGAAGGCACTTCCAAGCGAAGATCTCCCGGTTTTATGTGGGGAACTGCGCAGCTTCCTAATAAACAGCGTATCCAAAACCGGTGGCCATCTGGCTTCCAACCTTGGCACGGTGGAGCTGACAGTGGCAATCCATCGCGTTTTTGATACCGCACAGGACCGACTGGTTTTTGATGTGGGGCACCAATGCTATGTGCATAAGGCTCTAACCGGGCGGCGAGAGCTGTTTTCCACCCTCCGCCAGTTCGGTGGACTTTCGGGCTTTCCAAAGCCTTATGAGAGCGAACATGACGCATTCATCGCTGGCCACGCATCTAACTCCGTGTCGGTTGCTTTGGGTATGGCACGGGCCAGAACGTTGGAAAACAAGGATTACAGTGTGCTTGCTCTGATCGGAGACGGTGCGCTGACCGGCGGTCTTGCCTATGAGGGGTTGAACAATGCCGGCGCGTCCAAGGAGCCGATGATCGTGATTTTGAACGACAACGGCATGTCGATCAATCCCAACGTGGGCGCCATGTCCAAACATCTGGGGCATTTGCGGACAAAACCTGCGTATTATCACTTTAAAAAATGGTACCGAAATCTCTTCGGAAAAGAACCCATGGATAACGGGCTGTACCGATTCAACCATCGTCTGAAAACCTCAATGAAGCGGAGCTTCTGGCCCAGCAGTACTCTTTTTGAGGATATGGGCTTCACCTATCTCGGCCCCATTGACGGACACGACCTGGATCGTCTGTGCCATGTTTTGCAGTGGGCGAAGGAGTTACGCTGCCCCGTGGTGGTTCATGTCAACACGGTAAAGGGCAAGGGCTACTCGTTTGCGGAACACAATCCCGGAAAGTTCCACGGCATTGGGCCGTTTGACCCGGAGACCGGCCTTTTGAAGAAGTCTGGCGGCGAGAACTTTTCTTCTGTGTTTGGCAAGACTCTAACCGACTGCGCCGCACAGGATGAGCGCATCTGCGCGGTCACTGCTGCCATGGAGGACGGAACCGGGCTGACGGCCTTTGCAAAGAAATACCCCAAGCGCTTTTTCGACGTCGGAATTGCGGAAGGCCATGGTGCGGCCATGTCCGCCGGTATGGCAAAACAGGGATTGATTCCCGTTTTTGCCGTTTACTCAAGCTTTTTGCAGCGCAGCTTTGATATGCTGATCCATGATATTTCCCTTCAGCAGCTTCACGTTGTTTTGGGCGTAGATCGCGCCGGACTGGTTGGCGCAGATGGGGAAACCCATCACGGCTGCTTCGATGCGCTGTTTTTATCGGAGATTCCCGGTTTCACCGTATTTTGTCCCGCCAGCTTTGCAGAGACGCGAACTATGCTCCGTACGGCCTTGTTTGATTGCACCGGCCCAGTGGCGGTGCGTTATCCCCGGGGCGGGGAAGGGGATTATCGCGATGACGCGGGCCTGAGACCCATTGTCCGGCTGCGGGAGGGAACCGATGTGACGCTGCTTTCCTACGGCGTTCTCATCAACGAGGTACTTTCGGCTGCGGAGATGCTGGCAAAGAAGGGCATTTCTGCTGAAGTGCTGAAGTTGAACCGAATTTCTCCGCTTTCCGGAAAAGAACTGGCGCCGTTTTTTGGGGAAACAAAGTATCTTTTGGTGTTGGAGGACTGCTTTGGAGCCGGCTGCGTGGGGCAGCGGGTGGCCGCACTTCTTGCACAGGAGGGGAAAGCTCCGCAAAAACTGATTTTGAAGAATCTTGGTAAGACGTTTGCTCCCGAGGGAACCATCGCTCAGCTGCGCCGCAGCTTTGGCCTGGATGCGGAGGGTGTTATGCAGGCGGTCACGGAGGCGATGGACCATGAGCAATAAGACAAGAATCGATGTTCTGCTGGTAGAGCGCGGCTTGCAGGAAAGTCGGCAGAAAGCGCAGGCAACCATTATGGCCGGTCAGGTCTATGTCAACCAGCAGAAGGTGGACAAGCCCGGAACGGCGGTTGCAAACGACGCTGCAATCGAAATTCGGGGCAATACGCTCCAATATGTCAGCCGGGGAGGATTGAAGCTGGAAAAGGCCATGGCGACCTTTCCGATTGCGCTGGACGGCTGCATCTGTGCCGATATTGGTGCATCCACCGGCGGATTTACGGACTGCATGCTGCAAAACGGTGCGGTCAAGGTCTTTTCTGTGGATGTAGGCTATGGACAGTTGGCGTGGAAGCTGCGAAACGACCCGAGAGTTGTCTGCCTGGAGCGCACCAATGCCCGGTTTTTGACCCACGAACAGGTGCCGGATGAACTGGATTTTGCGTCGATTGACGTGAGTTTTATTTCGCTGAAATTGATTCTTCCTGCGGTCTGCAGCATTCTGAAAGAAAACGGCCATGTGGCCTGCCTCGTCAAACCGCAGTTTGAGGCCGGACGGGAAAAGGTCGGGAAAAAGGGCGTTGTTCGGGACCCTGCCGTTCATGTGGAAGTGCTGGAGCACTTCCTAATTCACGCAAAGGAATCTGGCTTTACAGTCCTTGGCCTTACGTATTCTCCCATCCGCGGGCCGGAGGGGAACATTGAATATCTCGGCTTTTTAGAAAAGGGTGAACTTCCGGAGCAGACCTTCGATTTGAAGGCGCTGGTAGATGAGTCCCATCTGGTATTGAACGAGCACGGAGGTACCCCCCATGAATGAGAAAAAGAAAATCGTTCTCTGCCCGAATCCCAGTCGGGACCGGGATATGAAAACCACGCTGGAAGCGGAGAGAATCTTGAAGGCGAATGGCTTTGAAACAGTCATTTGCTCTCCATTCCGCGATCAGAAGGACGGCTCCTTCGGCGATCTTGACATCAAGCCCCTGGCGCAGGAGCTGCGAACCAGTGATCTTCTGATTACCTTTGGCGGGGACGGAACCATCCTGCATCTCGCCAAACTGGCGGCACTGAACAAAATCCCTGTTCTGGGCATCAACATGGGCAGCTTGGGCTTTATTGCGGAGTTGGAGGCTACGGAGCTGAATGCCCTAAGCAAGTTAAAAGACTGGAATTTTGAGATGGAATCCCGCATGATGCTGGATGTGCTCGTGTTGCGGGACGGCAAGCAGGTCTATCAAAATCTGGGCTTGAACGACGCTGTCATCCGGGAGGGACCCATTTCCCATGTGATTCACCTGTCAATCGCCTCGGACGGGCATCATCTGGCGGATATTGCCGGTGACGGCGTGATTATTTCTACGCCCACCGGATCTACCGCTTATTCGCTTTCTGCTGGAGGACCGGTTGTGGAGCCGATTGCGGAGGCCATGGTGGTCTGCCCCATCTGCACACACAACATGCGCTTTTCCTCCTATGTGCTTTCGCCCAACCATCTTCTGACCATTGACATGGTGCGCAACGGACGCAAGCCGGTTTACCTCTGCGTGGATGAGAGCAGAGCCTTTGCCCTGCGGCCTGATGATCAAGTCTGTGTGAAAAAATCAAAGCATTCGCTGAAACTGGTTCGCCTTTCCGAAAAGAGTTTCTGCGAGGTTTTTGCAAAAAAAATGTTGCCGGGAGGCCAAGAAAATGAAAAATGACCGTCAAAGCAAAATTCTCGAGATTATTTCCGAGGAAAATATTGAAACGCAGGAACAACTGCTCGATCGGCTGCTTGACCGTGGAATTACGAGCACCCAGGCGACGATTTCCCGCGATATTAAGCAGATGCATCTGATTAAGGAACCCATGGGACAGGGCGTTTATAAGTACGCCGTTTCCGGGAACCGCACCAAGCTGAACTTCGCGGAAAAGCTGCGCACGATCTTCCGCGAGAGCATCACCAGCATTGAAAGCGCCCAGAATATTGTGGTGGTCAAGACCATGCCCGGCCTTGCCTCCGCTGCCTGTGCTGCCATCGATGACATGGGCATCAACTTTATGCTGGGAAGTCTGGCCGGCGACGACACGGCTTTCCTTGTGATGAAGGACACGGACTCTGCTGTCAGTTTCTGCAAAGAAATCAAAGAAATGCTGTAAATGAGTATCACAATGTTCGGAATTGCAGGCGGCATTGTTGTGCTCATCCTCATTACGGCGGCGATATTGATGCACAGGTGACAGCCTAAAAAACGGAGGAAGATTCGATGCTTTTGCTGTTGCACATTGAAAATATTGCGGTGATTGAAGAATCGGACATCCAGTTTCAGCCGGGCTTTAATGCTCTAACCGGTGAAACCGGCGCCGGCAAATCCATTGTCATTGACGCACTCGGCGCGGTTCTTGGCGGACGCACCTCCCGCGATCTGATTCGCACGGGAGCGGAAAAGGCCTTCGTCAGTGCGGAATTTTCTCGGGTTTCAGAAAAGCTGCCGGAACTGGGAAGTAACGGAATTTCGGCTGAAGACGGATCTTTGATCCTTCAGCGGGAAATCTATGCAGACGGGCGAAACCTCTGCCGTGTGAATGGCAGGCCGGTCACCGTGGCCCAGCTGCGGGAAATCGGCGGCGCTCTTTTAAATATTCACGGCCAGCACGACGGTCAGCGACTGCTGGACGAGGAACAGCATGGTGCGTATCTGGATCGCTTCGGAAAAACCGACGCTGTGCTCACGGCCTATCGAAAACAATACGACGGGATGCACGCACTTACGGAGCAAATCCGCGCACTCCAGATGGATGAGGCCGAAAAGGCACGGAAGATCGATTCTCTAAAGTTTCAGATTGACGAGCTGGAGCGGGCGGAGTTGGTAACCGGAGAAGAAGAGGAACTGGAGGATCGGCGCAACCTGCTGCGCAACGGTGAAAAGTACCTTTCGGCCCTTCAAGGGGCGGATCTCTGCCTAAACGGAGACGACGACGGAGGAGCCGGATCGGTTTCTCTGCTGCAAGGAGCCGAGGATGCCCTGCTTCCGATTAAGGGGTTGAGCGGCGATCTGAAAGAACTCTATAAACGGCTGCAGGAAGCACGCTGTGAAGTATATGACCTTGCTGAGACAATTCGAGATAAACGGGCGGAATATGACTTTTCGCCGGAGGAACTGGACACCGTGGAAAGCCGCTGCGATCAGCTTTATCGGTTAAAAAAGAAGTATGGCGCCACGGTAGAGGACATGCTCGCGTATCTTGATCGGTGCCGCAGGGAACTGGGCGAGATCGAGACGGCAGACGACACGCTGATTCAGCTGAACAGTCAGCTGGACAAGGCAAAAAAGGCTGTCAAGCAGTCTGGAGCAGAGCTGACAAATGTCCGGAAGACTGCGGCGACAGAGCTGGAAAAGCGTATTTTAAAGGAACTCCGGGATTTGGACATGAATCGGGTGCAGTTTTCCATTGAGTTTGCGGAAAAGGAACCCGCTGCGGACGGCTGCGATCAGATTCGGTTTCTCATGTCCGCCAATGCCGGCGAGGCTTTGAAGCCGATTGCCAAGGTGGCCTCCGGCGGCGAACTGGCCCGTATTATGCTGGCACTGAAAAATGTGCTGGCCGAGCAGGAATTGATTGGAACCATGGTTTTTGACGAGGTGGACACTGGCGTTTCCGGCCGTGCCGCCCAGAAGATTGCAGAAAAAATGGCCCAAGTCAGCCGCCACAAACAGGTTTTGTGTGTGACGCATCTTCCACAGCTTGCGGCAATGGCAGACACCCATTTTTCCGTTGAAAAAGGCGAGAAGAAGGGCCGTACATACACGCAAGTCACCTGCATGGATCGGGAAGCGCGCAAAGCGGAGCTTGCCCGTCTGACGGGGGGCAGCAAGATAACCGATGCGCTGCTGAAAAGTGCCGGAGAGCTGCTGGATGAGGCGGAGGCTTATCGCGAAACACTGTAATTAATGACAATACAAAAAGGACAGACGATTTTAGTTGACAATACCGAGGAAATCCGCTAAACTATGCCCTGTATACAGCGAGGAAGCAGAGAAGTACCCGGTTTCGGCCTGCAAAGAGAACCCCTGTACGGTGAAAAGGGGAGAGGTCAATCCGGCGAATACACTGTGGAGCTGGCACCCCAAAAGCCATTTATCGGCTCGGTAGGCGTGCTCCGGGTGCGCCCGTTACCGCGCAGCCGTGTGTTGGCACGGCGTGAGGCGCCGTTCGTGAGGACGGCACGAACCAGAGGTGGTACCGCGTAATTCGTTACGCCCTCTGTCCTGCCGGGACAGAGGGCGTTTTTACTCTGTCGGAATAAATGATGTTAGGAGTAAGAAAAAATGACTTGTTATGACGAACTGGTGGCTCGCGGCTTGATTGCACAGGTGACGGACGAGGAAGAAATCAAGGAACTGATCAATACCGGCAAGGCCGTCTTTTATATCGGCTTTGACCCGACGGCAGATTCTCTGCATGTGGGACATTTTATGGCCCTGTGCCTTATGAAGCGCCTTCAGATGGCTGGAAATCGCCCTGTTGCCTTGATCGGCGGCGGTACCGGCTATATCGGTGACCCCTCCGGTCGGACGGATATGCGCTCCATGATGACGCCGGAAACCATTCAGCACAACTGCGACTGCTTTAAAAAGCAGATGTCCCGCTTCATTGATTTTGGCGAGGGCAAGGCCATGATGGTCAATAACGCTGACTGGCTTTTGAAGCTCAACTATGTGGACGTGCTGCGCGAGGTGGGCGCCTGCTTCTCCGTGAACAATATGCTGCGTGCCGAGTGCTATAAGCAGCGCATGGAGAAAGGCCTTTCCTTCTTGGAATTCAACTATATGATTATGCAGTCCTACGACTTCTATCATCTGTTCCAGAATTATGGCTGCAACATGCAGTTCGGCGGCGATGACCAGTGGAGCAACATGCTGGGCGGTACGGAGCTGATTCGCAAGAAACTGGGCAAGGACGCCTATGCCATGACCATTACCCTGCTCATGAATTCTGAGGGCAAGAAGATGGGAAAGACCGTCGGCGGCGCTGTGTGGCTGGACCCCGCAAAGACCAGCCCGTTTGAGTTCTATCAGTACTGGCGCAATGTGGGCGACGCGGACGTGCTCAAGTGCATCCGGATGCTGACGTTCCTGCCGCTGGAGCAGATCGACGAGATGGACAAGTGGGAAGGTAGCCAGCTCAACCGCGCCAAGGAGATTCTTGCCTTTGAGCTGACGAAGCTGGTTCATGGCGAGGAAGAAGCCAAGAAGGCCGAAGAGACCGCAAAGGGCCTGTTTGCGGGCAACGGGTCTACCGAGCATATGCCGGCTACCGAAATTCCTGCCGATAAGTTCGAAAACGGCAAAATCGGCGCCATTAATCTGCTGGTGGCATGCGGATTGTGCGCCTCCAACGGTGAGGCGCGGCGCCTAATTCAGCAGGGCGGCATGACCGTCAACGATCAGAAGGTCGACGCAGTGGATGCAGCGTTCAATCAAGAGGACTTTGCCGGTGAGGGCATCGTGATCCGCAAGGGCAAAAAGGTATTTCATCGCGCATTTATCAAATCATAAAAAAGCTATCACTGCGGGCAGCAGACATCGCACTGGCGGTGCCTGCTGCTTGCCTTGAAATCTGATTTTACAAAGGAAACAACAAATGATCACTGTCAGCGACGTTAGTCTCAATTTTACGGGTCAGACGCTGTTCAAGCATGTCGACCTAAAATTCACCCCCGGCAACTGCTACGGCATCATCGGTGCCAACGGCGCAGGAAAGACGACATTCCTGCGGATTCTTTCCGGCGATCTGGAACCCACCACCGGCGAGGTGATCATCCCCAAAACGGAACGCATGAGCGTTTTGAAGCAGGACCACTTCAAATTCGACGCCTATACCGTGCTGGATACTGTCATCATGGGCAACCAGCATCTTTACGACGTGATGAAAGAGAAGGATGCCCTGTATGAAAAGGACCCGTTTACCGACGAGGACGGCGTGCACGCTTCTGAACTGGAAGCGGAGTTTGCCGAGATGGACGGCTGGGAGGCGGAGTCCAACGTCAGCCGCTTGATTCAAGGTCTGGGACTTTCCAACGAGATTCTGTACAGCGAAATGAACACCTTGACCGCCAAGGAAAAGGTGAAGGTGCTGCTTGCCCAGGCACTGTTCGGAAAACCCGACATCATTCTGCTAGACGAACCGACCAACCATCTGGATCTTGTTGCCATCGAGTGGCTGGAAGATTTCTTGATGGACTACGAGGGACTGATCATCGTGGTGTCCCATGACCGCTATTTCCTCAATACGGTCTGCACCAACATCGTGGATGTGGATTATGGCCAGATCAAGATGTATGTGGGCAACTACGATTTCTGGTATCAGTCCAGCCAGCTGATGCAGAAGATGATGAAGGACCAGAACCGCAAGACGGAAGAGAAGATGAAGGAGCTGCAAAGCTTTATCGAGCGCTTTTCCGCCAACAAGTCCAAGTCCAAACAGGCAACCTCCCGCCGCAAACTGCTGGATAAGCTGTCTGTGGAGGAGATGCCGGCTTCTTCCCGACGCTATCCTTTCGTGGGATTCACGATGGATCGGGAGCCGGGCAAGGAAATTCTGGCTGTTGAAGATCTCTGCAAGACCGTGGACGGACTGAAGTTGCTGGATCACGTGTCGTTCCGTGTCAACCGGGGTGACAAGATCGCCCTCGTGGGAGAGAACGAGCTTGCCAAGACAACCCTATTCAAAATCCTTATGGAGGAAATGGAGCCGGACGAGGGCTCCTTTAAATGGGGAACCACCATTACCACCAGCTATTTTCCGCTGGATAACTCCGACTTTTTTAACGACTGCGATTTGAATCTGGTGGACTGGCTGGGGCAGTATACGCCGGCTACGGCAGAGGCAAATATGGAATCCTTCAAGCGGTCTTTCCTGGGGCGGATGCTGTTTTCCGGAGACGACGTTTACAAGCCTGTCAAGGTGCTCTCTGGCGGTGAGAAGGTGCGCTGCATGCTCTCTCGCATGATGCTGTACGGCTCCAACGTGCTGGTGCTGGATCAGCCGACGAACCATCTGGATCTGGAATCCATCACAGCAGTCAATAACGGTCTGATTGATTTCAAGGGCGTTGTGCTGTTTGCGTCCCACGACCATGAGTTTGTCCAGACCATTGCCAACCGCATCATCGAAATTCTGCCGGACGGCACCCTAATTGACAAGATGTGCTCCTATGACGAGTATATCGAGTCGGAGCGGGAACGCATGCTCACGCAGATTGACGGATAATACAAAGAAAAAGACGGACCTGCCTTTTGGCAGGTCCGCCTTTTTAATAACCAATTACTTTGCAGTGATGTAGCCCTTCTTGCACAGCAGCTCTGCCAGCTCCACACCGCCGCCGGCAGCACCGCGCAGCGTGTTGTGGGACAGAGAGACAAACTTGTAATCATACTGCGTATCGGGACGCAGACGGCCAATGGAGATGGCCATGCCGCCTTCCAGATTGCGATCCAGTCTCGTCTGGGGACGGTCGGGCTCTTCAAAGTAGTGCAGGAACTGCTTCGGGGCGGAGGGAAGCTCAAGCTCCTGCGCGGGGCCGCGGAAAGCAGCCCAGTCGGCTTTGATCTGTTCCAAGGAAGGCTTGCAGCCATCCTTGAACTTCAAGAACACGGCGGCCATGTGACCATCCTGGCAGGCAACACGGAAGCACTGCGCCGTCAAGGAAGGACCTGCGGCCTTGACAATTTTGCCATCCTCAAGATGACCCCAGACTTTCAAAGGCTCCTGCTCGGACTTTTCCTCTTCTCCGCCGATGTAGGGGATGCAGTTGTCCACCATTTCCGGCCAGCGTTGGAAGGTCTTACCGGCGCCGGAAATTGCTTGATAGGTGCACACCAGCGCCCGGTCAATGCCGTATTTCATCAGAGGATGCATGGCGGGAACGTAGCTCTGGATGGAGCAGTTGGACTTGACGGCGATAAAGCCGCGCTTGGTGCCCCAACGCTTGCGCTGCGCATCAATGACCGCAATGTGCTCAGCGTTGATTTCGGGAATCACCATGGGCACGTCATCCGTCCAGCGGTTGGCGGAGTTGTTGGAAATAATGGGGCATTCCAGCTTGACGTACTTTTCTTCCAGCGCCTTAATTTCATCCTTGTTCATGTTGACGGCACAGAAGCAGAAGTCAACCAGCTCCGCGATCTTCTCGGCATCTTTCTCGGCGTCCATGACAACGATCTTTTTGGCTTCTTCCGGCATGGGAATGTCCAGCGCCCAGCGTCCGGCCAGAGCTTCTTCATAGGGCTTGCCGGCGCTACGGCCACTTGCTGCGATGACGGTCAACTGAAACCACGGGTGATTTTCCATTAGGGTAATGAGCCGCTGACCGACCATTCCCGTGCCGCCGATAATACCAACTTTATACTGCTTCATAATTGTGTGCCTCCTAATTGTTCTGGTTTTGGCGAAGCCCCTTGCATTTAGACGAATTGGGTTGCAATATGGCGTCGTCATGTACTATAATAAATTTAAATGCTGTGAATGAAGTAAACGTGTTTTTATCTCACGGACATTTGTATGTATGGTAGCATACTTTTCTTTTTTCGTCAAGGGAAGAACCGTAGGGAGGATGCATGAAAAAATTCCTTCTGACAACGTTGTTTGTTGTCACTTTTATTACATTATGCGCAGTTTCGGCCTGCGCGGTAACAGGCGGAATGGTGAAGGTCGGGCTGAAATACGGCACCGGCGCACTGTTTTCAGCCAATCTGGAAAACGCCGTGGGAAGCGGTTATACATTCGGCTATTATAATTCTGAGCGAAGCTTTGTGCCGTTTGGCTCCACAGGAGAGACAACGATTTCCATGAGTGCTGCGGGGATCATTTACATCGGTTCCAGCGGTGCCTATTACGCAACGGAGCCCATTAGCAGCCACACCACAATCGGTGCATGGCACGTCCAACTGGGCACGGCGTACTCCTCGTTTGATGAGGCTACTTCTGCCGCTGCACGTTATACCGGCGGATATCCGGCGTATATCTCCGGCACGTTTTATGCCCGGTTCGGGAGCTTTGCATCCGAAGTAGAGGCAGTGGCTGCGCTGAGCGCCTCCGGCGCTTCTGGCACGGCGGTGTCCTCCGGCAGTACCGGCGTGACCGTGACGGTTACCAAGACCGCGACGATTCTTTTCGAATTTGACTGCCAGGGTAGCCAGAGCCTTGCGGTTCAGCCGCAGGGGGCGGGTGCAGTCACTTGGTTCAAGGGCTACAAGTACTATGGCGGGTTTGAGTATGATCGAATTACCGGCGGAAACATCAACATCGTGAATGTGGTAGACCTCGAGGATTACATCAAGGGCGTGATTCCGTATGAAATGAGTGCTGACTGGCCGACGGAAGCGCTGAAGGCGCAGGCTGTCTGCGCCCGGACGTATGCCTCCGGACAGACAAAGCACCTTGCGGCCTACGGCTTTGACGTCTGCAATACGACGGACTGTCAGGTTTATTATGGTGTAGGTAACGCAACTGCCGCCAGCGATGCGGCCGTAGAAGCAACAGCTGGGCAGCTGCTTTACGCCGATGGTTCTCCGATTGGCGTCAACGCCGTCTATTTTTCCTGTGACGGTGGAGCAACCGAGGATGCAGAGAACGTCTGGGGCAGCCCAGTGAGCTATCTTCTGGGGAAACCAGACCCCTACGAGGCGCTGATCAGCATTCCCAATTACGCCTACACGGTGAACTATACGGCTGACCAGCTGACCTGGGTGCTGCAAAACAGCGGCTATTCCATCGGGACGATCCAGAACGTCGTTGTATCAGAACGGACAAATATGGGTAATGTCTATAAGGTCACCTTCACGGATACCTCCGGGAAAACGCTGACCGTAAAAGGGGAGAAGTGCCGGACTGTTTTCTACTCCAGCACATATGGCAAATCCGTTCGATCCATGCGCTTTGACATTAACGGCGGTACGACTGCCACCGGCAGCGGGTACTGCGTCAACAGCAGTTCCAATTCGCTTGCAACACTTTCCGGGGCGTACACGATTTCCGGAAGTGGCACGGTGGGAGCCCTGAGCGCATCCAGCCCATATGTGATTACGTCGTCCGGCACGTCAGCTCTGTCCGGCGGCAGTACCTCCGGCAATGGAACGGTGTCTTCTTCCGACGGATTTACAATTACCGGCACAGGAAACGGACACAATGTGGGTATGAGCCAGTACGGGGCTTACGCCATGGCGCAAAATGGTGATTCCTATCAGAATATTCTGAATTTTTACTATACAAACGTTGCCATCGGGTGACAGATTGGACTTAAAAGAATGAAAACCAGCGATTTTTACTATGATTTGCCAAAGGAACTGATTGCGCAGACGCCGATTGAAAAGCGGGATGAATCCCGGCTTTTGACGTTGGACCGTGAAACAGGGGCAACAGAAAACCATCATTTTTACGAGCTCACAGATTTTCTAACGCCGAAGGACTGCCTAATTCTAAACGATTCCCGCGTCCTTCCGGCGCGGCTTCTGGGACAGCGGCTTCCAGGCGGCGGAGCATGCGAAGTGCTGCTGCTGATTGACCGAGGCGAAAAGGTCTGGGAATGCCTGGTGCGTCCGGGCAAAAAGATGCGCGTTGGCGCAAAACTGTCCTTTGGAAACGGAGAATTGACCGCAGAGGTGATTGAAGAGGTAGAGGGCGGCAACCGCCTGGTCCGCTTCGATTATGAGGGAATCTTCCTGGAGGTTTTAGAGCATCTCGGCAAAATGCCCCTGCCGCCTTACATTAAAGAAGAACTTCAAGATCAAGAACGCTATCAGACGGTCTATTCCAAGGTTCTCGGCAGCGCCGCTGCGCCCACTGCCGGATTGCATTTCACCAAGGATCTGCTGCAGAAAATCGGCGATATGGGCGTTGGCATCGGCTATGTGACGCTGCACGTCGGCCTCGGCACGTTCCGCCCGGTGAAGGAGGACGTGATTGAAGAGCACGAGATGCACAAGGAATACTGCGTGATCTCACAGGAAACCGCAGATCTGATTAACCGCACCAAGGCAAACGGCGGACGGTGCATCTGCGTGGGAACCACGTCCTGCCGGACGCTGGAATCCTGGGCAGCGGAGGACGGCACCATGAAGGCCTCCGCCGGCTGGACGGGCATTTATATTTATCCCGGTTACAAGTTCAAGGTGATGGATGCCCTAATTACGAATTTCCATCTACCGGAATCTACGCTGATTATGCTGGTTTCCGCTTTCGCAGGCCGCGAACACATTTTGGATGCATACAACGAGGCTGTGCGCGAGAAGTACCGCTTCTTCAGCTTTGGCGATGCCATGTTTATCCACTGATCATAAGTAAGGAGCATTCATGTTTAAAGTACTGAAAACAGAGGGACGCGCCCGACGGGGTGAATTTTCCTGCGCACATGGCGACACGGTTCAGACGCCGGTTTTTATGAACGTAGGAACCCAGGGCGCTATCAAAGGCGGCGTATCCGCCCACGATCTGAAGGAGATTGGCTGCCAGATTGAGCTGAGCAATACGTACCACCTGCATCTGCGTCCCGGAGACAAAGTCGTCCGCCAGATGGGCGGGCTCCATCAGTTTATGGATTGGCATGGCCCAATACTAACAGATTCCGGCGGATTTCAAGTGTTTTCGCTGGCATCGCTGCGGAAGATCAAGGAAGAAGGCGTGCATTTCGCTTCCCATATTGATGGCCACAAGATTTTTATGGGGCCGGAGGAGAGCATGCAGATCCAGTCCAATCTCGGCAGCGATATTGCAATGGCGTTTGATGAGTGCGTGGAAAACCCGGCGACGCACGAGTATGCCAAGGCTTCCTGCGAGCGGACGCTGCGCTGGCTGCGCCGCTGCAAGGAAGAACATGACCGACTGAATGCCTTGCCGGACACGGTAAACCCCGGGCAGATGCTCTTTGGGATCAACCAGGGGGCGACCTTCCCGGATCTGCGTATCTGGCACATGCAGGAGATCGCCCAAATTGACTGCGAGGGCTATGCCATCGGCGGCCTTGCCGTGGGTGAACCCACCCAGGTCATGTATGACATCGTTGACGCGGTGGAGCCGTATATGCCCAAGGAAAAGCCACGGTATCTGATGGGCGTTGGAACGCCATCCAACATTATTGAAGCCGTGTCGCGAGGCGTGGACTTTTTTGACTGCGTGATGCCGTCCCGCAATGGACGGCACGGAAAACTCTTTACCTGGGAAGGCACCGTCAATATTCTCAACGAGAAATATATCGCTGATCCCAGCCCCATCAGCCCTAGCTGCGGGTGTCCCGTATGCCGGAGCTTTTCCCGGGCATACCTGCGCCATCTATTCAAAGCGGATGAGGTTTTGGCCCTGCGGTTTGCGGTTTTGCACAATTTATGGTTTTACAATGAGCTTGCTGCAAAAATTAGACAGGCGCTGGACGAGGGAACTTTTGCGGAGTTTCGCGCGAAATACAGCGGAAAGCTGGAAGAGCGCGTGTAAAAGGTCTTGCAAATCTGGCCATGATTGGCTATAATATTTTCATTCTGATAAAACAAAAGGAGACGCACTCATGGATTATACTTCAATTTTAATGCTGGTCCTTCTGCTTGTCGTGTTCTACTTCATGCTGATTCGCCCGGAAAACAAGCGCAAGAAGGCGGCCGAGCAGATGCGCAGCAGCTTGAAAAAGGGCGATAAGCTCACGACCATCGGTGGCATCGTTGGCACGGTTGTCCAGGTCGGCGACGACACCATGGTGATTGAAACCGGCGAAGATCGCGTCCGCATGGAAATTACCAAGTGGGCCGTTTCTACGACCGGCGTCCAGACCTCCACTGATGGCCGCAACAATGGTAAGAAGAAGGAGATTTCTGACGAGGTTCCCGAAGAGCCTGCCGAAGCTCCCGTTGCTGAGACTCCCGCAGAAGATTCTGCTGCAACTGAGGAAACCAAGGACTGATTTCCAATCGAGGCATAAAATGCGCCTCCCCTGTAATATGCTTGAAAAGGCTATTGCAGGGGAGGATTTTTTATGAAAAAGTCTCGATCATGTGCGTTGATCTCAGTCAAAGGGGTTTTGCTGTCCATTGTCCTTTATGTGGGAATCCAGACACTTCTGGCACTTCTGGCTGTGAAATCTGTTCTGCCTGCCGACCGGCTGTTTCCCTGCCAGGCTGCTTCCTGTGCAGCTTCTGTGTTTCTCGGCAGTTTATTTGCTGCGCGCAGAATGCCCATGGGTTCCTTTCCGGCGTCCATGATGACAACGGGAATTTTCATTCTTTTTCAAATTATCATTGGACTGTGCTTTGCCGCCAAAATTGCATGGACGGGGGAGGGAGGAGGCTTGCTGCTTGCTGCTGCGGCAGGCGGCGTCCTTGCCGGAGTGGCCGGAAGCAAGACGGTTCGCCGCAAAAAGAAGAGATCGAAACGCGGAAAATAGCGTGAGGTGGCGAATTTGAGTTTTGGAGATATTCACAAAAATGATAAATTTCAAACAAACTTTTATAAAATGCAGACCTTTACTGATAAAAAGAAAGGACATCTGGCTCTTTTCTTTATTTTTGGAAGATGTGGTGCATGGATACGAAGCTTTGCACCATATCTTGACCCCTCCACGGGCGTTCCAAACGCAAAACGCCGCCTCGTTACGCGAGTTTACATAATTATGTTTACATAACATTTTGACATAATTTACAAAAAAACGAAAAGTTGTGCTTTTTCCTTGCGAAAACTCACTTTTTGACCTATATTATATAGAACATCCTTTTGCAGGGATGGCAACATAACCGACGGACTCTTCGCATAGGATAGCGCAGAGGTGAGTCGGCTTGGCAATCAAACAGCAACGCCTCAAGGGCGAAAAAAAAGATCGGGTTTCCTTTTGGCTTCGTCTCGTATTGCTGGCGGCTTTTTTTGCCGCCGGCGTCATTTTGGGACGAGTTCTATCGGACAGAGCCCCAGAGGGTACTGCAGCGGAACTTGCAAAATACCTAACGGGCTACTTTTCTCTGGAACAGACAGAGGAGCTTTCAGCGAAGTCTATCCTTTCAGCGCTGCTGATCTATTTTCGGTATCCGCTGCTGGCATTCCTTTTTGGCCTTGTCGCAGCCGGAATTGTGCTGCTTCCTGTTCTTTCCGCTGCATTTGGCTTTTTTCTGTCGTTTTCTGTTTGCTGCTTTACGGCGGCTTTCGGCCAGAGTGGCGTGTTGCTTGCCCTTTCCGCAATCGGAATTCGCTGCTTTGTGACCATGCCGTGCTTCTTTTATCTGGCGGTACCGTCTATGGAACGAGCGTGGATGCTTGCTGGCGCATCGTTTTCAAAAGGCAAGCGACTTTCAAGACCGGCATACTCTTCAAATCTGTGGCTGCGGCTTGGGATTGCATCCGCACTTTTGCTGGCCGGATCCATGGCGGAACTCTTTTTAACGCCATTTCTACTGCACCTTGCTTTATCAAAAATTTTATCTTTATGAGATTGGAGGAGGAGCTTTTGACTGATTTGCAGGATTATGAAAAATATCTGCTGGAAGAAAAGCATTCCTCCGCCAATACGGTCAGTTCTTACATGCGGGATATTACCCAGTTTTCCACTTATCTCAAGGAGGAACATTCCTGCGCGCTGCGTCAGGCAACAAAAGAGACTGTGCAGGAATATATGAACTGGATGGTGGGACGCGGCAAGTCTGCCGCCTCTGTCACGCGCTTTTTGGCATCGGTCAAGTCATTCTATGTGCATCTGGTTTCCACCGGCGTATTGAAGGCGAACCCCACAAAGGGGATTGCCGCCGCCCATGTGGAGCGGAAGTATCCTGAAATTCTGACCTCCAAAGAGGTAGAGCTCTTTTTGGAACAGCCGCAGTGCGTGGATGCAAAGGGCTTTCGGGATCACGCCATGCTGGAGCTTTTATACGCAACCGGCATCCGGGTTAGTGAACTGATTTCACTGGATCTTTCGGATCTCAATCTGGCAGCCGGTTTTATTCGCTGCGAGAGCAAGGGCCGGGAGCGCATGATTCCCATGTATCACACTGCGATTAAGGCTTTGCAGGACTATGTGAAAAATATTCGCCCGCAGATTGTGGCTTCCAATACGGAGCAGGCACTTTTCTTGAACATGAATGGCGAACGCATGAGCCGTCAAGGCTTCTGGAAGATTATCAAGTATTATCAAGAAAAGGCCGGCATTGAAAAGGACATTACCCCACATACGCTGCGTCATTCCTTTGCAGTACATCTGCTGGAAAACGGTGCCGATCTCCGCTCCATTCAGGAGATGCTGGGCCACGCGGATATCTCTTCTACGCAGATCTATACACACGTTATCAAAAACCAGCTGAAGGATGTGTACAACAAGGCACATCCAAGAGCTTAAAATTGCTTCTGTTATGAGAAAGCCGCCTATAGGGCGGCTTTTTTATTGCCTTTCCACGGGAACTTTGCTATAATAACCGAAGTATCATCATGGGTAGTTGTGCACTGTCATATGGGGGAGGAGCCGAGATGCTGATTTTGGGAATTGATCCGGGCGTTGCAACCATCGGTTTCGGCCTGATCAATGCTGATCGGGGACAGGCGCAGATGCTGCGCTACGGCGCAATCACGACCCCGGCAGGCGTTCCCCTCAGCCGACGCCTGCTACAGATTGAAAACGACATGGAGGCGCTGATCGGTCAGCTCAACCCAGACGTTATTTCCATTGAGGAGCTGTTCTTCAACAACAATATTACGACCGGAATTGCCGTGGCTCATGGCCGCGGCGTGATTTTGTATGCTGCAGAAAAATGCGGGATTCCGCTATTTGAATACACGCCGTCCCAAGTGAAGCAGGCCGTTGTCGGGTACGGCAGGGCAGAGAAGCACCAGGTCATGGATATGACCCGGCGGCTGCTAAAGCTGAAAGCGGTCCCAAGACCCGACGATGCTGCGGACGCATTGGCTCTGGCTCTTTGCCATGCAAGGAGTTATACTTCACAGCTATTTACCAATCAGAATGTGAAACAAACCGTATAAGGAGCACAAAAAATGTTCTATTATCTTGACGGAACCGTGGCGGAGTTGCTGGCAAATCTGGCAGTGATCGACTGCGGCGGCGTCGGCTATGCCTGTGCCACCACCAGTCAGACCCTTTCTCAACTGAAAAAGGGAGAGAGAGGACGGCTTTATACATACTTGAACGTGGGCGAGTCCGTATTTGACCTTTACGGGTTTGCGACCCAAAAAGAATTGAACAGTTTTAAGATGCTACTGGGTGTGTCCGGCGTGGGACCGAAGGCGGCACTTGCCATTTTGTCTGTTGGGACGCCGGAAACGCTGGCCATGGCCATCGTCACCGGCGACGAAAAAACGCTGACGGCTGCGCCGGGGATCGGCAAAAAGATTGCCCAGCGCATTATCTTGGAGCTGAAGGACAAGATGGCAAAAGAAACCGCTGGTGGGTTGGACTTTTCCGGCGGAAAGGGGACGCCTGCTGCACCGATCTTCTCGAATAAGGCGACCGAGGCTGCGCAGG
This sequence comes from Oscillibacter sp., assembly GCA_022652815.1. Taxonomy (GTDB): domain Bacteria; phylum Bacillota; class Clostridia; order Oscillospirales; family Oscillospiraceae; genus Oscillibacter. The sequence continues at coordinate 6,690 of JALCRR010000020.1, read as the reverse complement.
CGCTGGCTGTGTTGGGTTATTCCACGCAGGAGGTGTCCGAAGCGCTGAAGGGGTTGGATGTACAGAACCTTTCGCTGGAGGAGATCATCCGCCAGAGCCTCAAACGCATGGTGAAATAAGATGGAAAACAATACGAAAAAGCAGGCCGCCAAAAGCGGCATTACCCTTGGTTCATGCCTTGCCATGGTGATTTCCTATACCACCTGGCATTCGGTGGCTGGGCGATTGTGCATGGCCTTTTCAGCTGGGTCTATGTGATTTACTTTATCCTTCGGTATTGAGGAAGTGAGCATTTGAGCATTGATTTTGGAAACGACATTTATGAAGAGCCGATTGTTGCCAAGACGTTTCTGGAAGAGGACGCCGGGGAGGTTTCTCTGCGCCCAAAAACCTTAAAGGATTATATCGGCCAGGAGAAGGCAAAGCAGAATCTGGCAATCTTCATTGAAGCCGCCCGCAAACGGACGGAGCCGCTGGATCACGTGTTGCTCCATGGCCCTCCGGGCCTTGGCAAGACGACACTGGCAGGAATCATCGCACAGGAGATGGGCGTCAATATTCGCATTACCTCCGGCCCGGCAATCGAAAAACCGGGAGATTTGGCGGCGCTGCTGACCAATCTGGGGGAGAATGATATTCTCTTTGTGGATGAAATTCACCGCCTAAATCGCTCCGTGGAGGAGATTTTGTACCCCGCCATGGAGGACTATGCGCTGGATATCATTGTGGGCAAGGGGCCGTCAGCCAACTCCATTCGGTTGGATTTACCCAAGTTTACGCTGATTGGCGCAACCACCCGCGCCGGCCAATTATCCGCTCCTCTGCGGGACCGCTTTGGCGTTACGCTGCGGCTGGAGCTTTATCGTCCGGAGGAGCTGGCGCTGATCGTGAAGCGCTCTGCCGGAATTTTGAGTGTCCCCATTGAGGATGACGGTGCTATGGAGATTGCACGGCGCTCCCGCGGTACGCCGCGCATTGCCAACCGGATGCTGCGCCGCGTGCGGGATTTTGCACAGGTCAAAGCAGACGGAACCATTACCATGCCGGTTGCCAATGAGGCGCTCTGCGCGCTAGAGATTGATCACCTGGGGCTTGATCCCATTGACCGTCGGATGCTCAAGGCCATTATTGACAATTATGGTGGAGGGCCTGTGGGTCTTGAGACCTTGGCAGCCACCATCGGTGAAGAAGCCGTCACATTGGAGGACGTCTACGAGCCGTATTTGATGCAGCTCGGCTTTCTCACCCGGACACCCCGCGGTCGGTGTGTGACGCCAAAAGCCTATACGCACCTGGGACTGGTCATTCCCGGCGGCGCTGATGCGCCGGAGCAGCTGACGCTCTGACCAAGTGACTGAATGACATCAATTTGTGCGGTGAAAACTGCACAGAAGGAGGAACTATGGGGAAACTATTCGGAACGGACGGAATTCGCGGCGTGGTGGGGGAGACTCTGACCGCCGAACAGGCATTCCGGGTCGGGCAGGCGATCGCCTCTGTTCTGGCAGAGGAGACCGGCCGCCAGCCGGTTATCATGATCGGCAAGGACACCCGGATCTCGTCTGATATGCTGGAATCGGCACTGATGGCCGGTATCTGCTCTGTGGGCGGCGATGTGAAGCCGCTGGGTACCATCCCTACGCCGGCTGTTGCCTATTTGACCATTCGGGAAAAAGCAGATGCGGGAATCGTGATCTCCGCATCGCACAACCCGTTTGAATACAACGGCATCAAGGTGTTCAACGGCCACGGCTATAAGCTGCCGGACGCTACCGAGGCGCGGATTGAGGAGAAGATCCTCTCGCCGGAGCCCATGGAGGTCAAGAGCCGGGGCGCGATTGGCCGTCGGCATCACGGAATGCGCCAGCTGAAACAGGAATACATCAATTTCCTAGCCTCTACCGTTGAAAGTGACCTTTCCGGCCTTCATATTCTGGTGGACTGCGCCAACGGTGCCGCTTCCACAACGGCTCCGGAACTGTTTGGACGGTTTAAGGCCCATACGGATTTTATTCACAAGGACCCAGACGGGACCAACATCAACAACCGCTGCGGTTCCACCCATCTGGAGGATTTGGGGCAGAGTGTTGTCAAGGGACACTATGACATCGGCGTGGCCTTTGACGGCGATGCAGACCGTTGCCTGCTGGTTGACGAAACCGGCGGAGCGATTGACGGCGACAAGGTACTTGCTGTTTGCGCTCGGGATATGAAACGCCGGGGCAAGCTGAATGGCAATACCATTGTGGCAACGGTTATGTCCAACCTGGGCCTGCACGAATTCTGCCGCAACAGCGGTATCGACCTGGTCTGTACCAATGTGGGTGACCGGAACGTTTTGGAAAAGATGCTGGCCAACGATTTCCGCATCGGTGGAGAGCAGTCCGGCCACACCATTTTTACGGAGCTGGAAACCACAGGAGACGGTGAAGTAACTGCTTTGCAGTTTTTGCAGGTGTTGCAGCATTCCGGAATGAAGGCATCCGAGCTTGCCGGCTGCTGTTCCGTTTACCCACAGGTGCTGATTAACGTAGAGGTTCCGCATACCGGCGGCGTGAAGGAAACGATCATGGCTTCCCGGGAACTGAGCGAAGCCGTCAACCGGGAAGAAGAGGCTCTGGGCGGTGACGGCCGGGTTTTGGTACGGGCCTCCGGAACCGAGTCTCTGATTCGCGTGATGGTCGAGGCGAAATCCTCCAAAACGGCAGATGAGGTCGCTCAGCGGCTTGTAAATTTTATAAAATCACTAAAAATCGAAGGATAAAAGCCCAAAATTTTGATAAATTGCTTGACATTTCTTGAAAAGAACAGGTATAATAACTAATGTATAAGAGTAATGAAGACCAATTCAATCAGCTGGATTGCCTTTCAGACGAGGAACTTTGCCGCTGTGCGGAAAGCGGAGACCGCTTAGCCGAAGAGCTGCTGGTTTTTCGTTATAACCGCTTGGTTCGCAGCTGTGCCCGTCCGTTTTTCTTGATTGGCGGTGACAGCGAGGATTTGACGCAGGAGGGCATGATTGGTCTCATGAATGCCGTTCGGGAATACGATGCCGAGAAAGAGGCTTCTTTCCGAACATTCGCAGAAATCTGCATTCGCAACCGACTGTATTCGGTGCTGCGCGCTGCGGCACGAGATAAGCATCAGCCCTTAAATCAGTCGGTTTCCCTCGATACACCCTTCTTTGATCCTTCTTCCTACACCTCTGGTACCAGTGATCTGGCGCAACGCAGCCCTGAAGATTTTTTGATCGACAGGGAACATACGAAGAGCCTTTTATCCGGTGTCCGGAAACAGTTGTCCGAGTTCGAAGCGAAGATTTTGGGGTATTATCTGGACGGTCTTTCTTGTCGGGAAATTGCTGATGCAGTCGGCAAATCCCCAAAGTCCGTGGACAACGCTGTGCAGCGAATCCGTCGAAAAATGGCACAGCAACTTCTTTCCGGCGATTTCAGCAAGAGCTGAACGCAATATATTTTTTCTTTCAAAGAGAGGGTAAAAATCATGTACGAAGACAAGACCTTAGTTTGTAAAGAATGCGGCAAGGAATTTGTGTTCACTGCTGGTGAGCAGGAGTTCTATGCAGAGCGCGGCTTCCAGAACGAGCCCCAGCGCTGCAAGGAGTGCCGTGATGCCCGCAAGGCTGCTGCCCGCGGCCCCCGTCAGTATTTCACCGCTGTCTGCGCTTCCTGCGGCGGCGAGGCTCGTGTTCCCTTTGAGCCGAAGTCTGATCGTCCCGTCTATTGCAGCGATTGCTTTGCAAAGATGAGAGAGCAGGAGAGATAATTCTTCCCGAATCATCGAAGGGCGTCCGCGTTTGCGGACGCCCTTTTTTTACTTTTCCTGTTTTCTTCTGTTTTTGTATTGAATTGTGGCAGGAAATGGGGTATAATACCACCGTTCAATTTTGTGATGAAATAACAATTTAATTCTTTATACGGAGGAAAAATCCATGATCGAAATTACGAAGGACACCATCATCGGTGATATTCTGGACATCGCTCCCCAGACGGCTCCCATTTTCATGTCTATCGGCATGCACTGCCTGGGCTGCCCTTCTTCCCGCGGTGAGACCGTTGAAGAGGCCTGTGCCGTTCACGGCATCGACACGGAGAAGCTGCTGGCTTTGGTGAACGAGGAAGCAAACAAGGTATCCGAATAAGCAAGGTCAACGCATACGGGTTTCCGTATGCGTTTTCCGCGGAAATCTACCCATGAATGGAGTGGCAAAACGTGCAGAAAAAGCTGGAACTGACACCGCGGCTGCAGCTGTTAGCAAACTGGGTACCTCAAAACGCACGTCTTGCCGATATTGGCACGGATCACGGCTATCTGCCGATCTGGCTTTTGCTGCAGGACAGAATTGCCGCGGCCATTGCCAGCGATTTGCGACCGGGGCCTTTGTCCCGCGCCAAAGCGGATGCTGCTCAATACGGTGTTGCAGACAGGCTTGACTGCCGCCTTTGCGACGGTCTTGCCGAGATTTCCCCGCAGGAAGTCGATACCATTGTAATTGCGGGAATGGGCGGAGAAAATATTGCCGATATTCTCTCTGCTGCACCATGGACTGCGGATGGTCTGCATCAGTTGCTGGTGCAACCGATGAGCAGGGCAGAGGTGCTGCGGGAATATCTGATGAAGCATGGCTACCGGATTGAGCGGGAACAGCTGGTGCTTGACCGAGGTGTTCTTTACCCCGTCCTGCTTGTTTCGGCGGGGACGATGAACCTAACGGCCGGGCAGATGTACGCCGGAGCTGGGCTTCAAAAGGACCCCCTGGAAAATCAATATTTGATCGAGTGGATTATTCGCTTTCAAAATGCCATTGCCGGACTGAAACGGTCCAGCGATCCGGCAGATGCCAAAAAGGCGGATGCCCTGCGAGATCTTGTATACGAACTGATGATGCTAAGAGAGGAGTGGCGCTGTGCAAACAGTTGAGACAATCGAAAATCGTCTTTTTCAACTGGCTCCCAAGGCCGGCGCCATGGACTGGGACAACGTGGGGCTGCTGGTGGGTGATCCCGCACAGGCAGTGACGCGGGTTTTAGTTGCTCTGGATATTACGGAGCCGGTGGTGCGGGAAGCAATTTCTCTTGGCGCACAACTGATTGTGGCGCACCATCCGGTGATGAACTGCACATGGCTGCCGGTACAGACGCTGCGGGAAGATACACCGCAAGGGCACCTTTTGAGGAGCCTTGTCCGCTCCGATATTTCTGCCATCTGTATGCACACAAATCTGGATGTGGCCAGTGGAGGCGTGAATGATGCCCTGCTGGACGCTTTGAAGCTGGTCGATCCTGGGCCGCTTGCCCCCGATGGGCTTGGCCGTGTGGGGACTGTCCCAGACGGGCCATTGCCGCTTGGCGAATACGCAAAGCGTGTCAGCGAACAGCTGCACTGCAACGGGGTTCGGTACGCTGATGCCGGAATCCCTGTTCACCGTGTGGCGGTTGGCGGCGGCGCTTGCGCAGAGTATGCCGCTGAGGCGCGTTCCCTCGGCTGCGACACGTTTGTCACCGCAGACCTTAAATACCACGACTTTTTAAATGCGGTGCCCCAGGGAATCAACTTGATCGACGCAGGACACTTCCCAACAGAAAATGTGGTTTGCGCCGTTTTGATCAAAACACTGCAAGATACATTTCCCGATCTGACCATTCAAAAATCAACTTCCCTTGAGGAAGTAATCCAGTATGATGTTAAAGGAGATTCATAATTATGTCCGGACATTCTAAATGGCATAACATCCAAAAGACCAAAGGCGCTGCTGATGCAAAGCGCTCCCAGGCATTTACCAAAATTGCACGTGAGATGATTGTAGCCGTCAAGGAAGGCGGCAGCGGCGATCCCAATAACAACTCCAGATTGGCAACCGTTATTGCCAAGGCAAAGGCCGTCAATATGCCCAACGATAACATCAAGCGCACGATTGACAAGGCTCTGGGATCTGGCAATACCGATAGCTTTGAGGCTGTTACTTACGAAGGCTACGGCCCCGCCGGCGTTGCTGTCATCGTGGAGGCGCTGACCGATAACCGCCAGCGCACCGCACCGGAAGTCCGCCATTATTTCGACAAATGCAACGGCAATCTGGGCGCCATTGGCTGCGTCAGTTGGTCCTTTGACAAGAAGGGCGTCATCATCATCGACAACGAGGACGGCGAGCTGGACGAAGACACCGTCATGATGGACGCACTGGAAGCCGGCGCCGCAGACTTTGAGGCTGATGGCGAGGCTCTGGAGATCACCACTACTCCGGATGACTTTAACGATGTCGTCAAGAAGCTGGAAGAGAAGGGATACTCCTTCGTCAACGCCGATATTGAGATGGTTCCGCAGAACTATGTGCAGCTGACCGGCGAAGGCGACGTCAGCAATATGGAAAAGCTGATTGACATGCTGGAAGAAAATGAGGACGTGCAGAACGTCTGGCACAACTGGCAGCAGGACTGATCAGAAGATAGAAAAACGGAATTTCCTATAAAATACAATGAATCAGTAACTTTTTTAAGCAATTACAGGAAACTAACACTTGATAAATGAATGGAACTGCGCTATACATCATGAATGAATGATGCTATACGTACAGTCTTGAAATCACCTTTTTTGTATGCGGGAACGTGTGCAGAGGAGGTGATTTTTTTGTATACAAAGAACTGCTTAGAAGAATTTAAGATTGACTGT
>JALCRR010000019.1 GCA_022652815.1 Oscillibacter sp. | reverse complement strand
CGCACATGGGGCTGACGAAGATTGACAATTCTGTCCTTGATGGATGCACTGGGATTCTCAAAATGCTCACGTTGCTGCTTCGCAACCTTGCGAATGGTATCCAAGCGCTCTTTTTGACGGTCTGACAACGCATTCTCCGGTAGTGTGACCATCTGTTTCTCAATGTCTTGTATTCCGCGCTCCACATAGTCCAACTGCTCTGAAATTGCTTGCTTTACGGTTTTTTTACGAGCTTTGCGCTGTTTTGCCACGCAAAGATACTTTTTGCGCGCCTGCTTCCGGCTATAGGAGTTTTTATGACCCTTACGCTCACCCTTATCCCAGATGCTGTCAATCAGCTTCTCTACATCCTCACGGCACTCGTTCAGCAGCGACAAATCTGTGGGGTAGCGCACGTCGGCCGGCGCAGCAGTGGCATCCAATACCAGTGTGCCGCCGTTCCCATCGTCCTGTGGCGGTTCGTCCTTAGGTTGATGTGTACGGCGATATAGTTCCTCGTTGATTTTCGTGATATCCTCCGCAGTAAAGCGCTTGCGAAAATAAGTCATCATGGACGCGTCAAACAACGGTTGGGTTTGGTACGCATGCAGCCCAAGAAAGTACTGCAGATATGGATTCTCGGTGATGTTTTCCGCCGTTTTTTCGTCTGTAAAGCACTCCGCTGCTCGAATGTGCAACGAACTGAAGGCGATTCGCGCAGAGATGGGACGCCGCCCGTCGGGCTTCTCGTTTTTGAACTTTTCCGCATAGAGATCCTCGACCATATCCCACGGCATAAGCTTTGACAGCTTGACCCAGCGGTTCTCCGCCGAGAGCCGCCCACCAAACGGCAGCTGGAAATCTTCAATCGTCATTTGCGGCTCCTGTGATCTCTTTCTGTACATCTTTCCCACCCCAAAAACGGCATTTTTTGCTTTGTTCGTACGTATATGATACCACATCCGGCGCCAATTTTCCTCTGCTTTTAATGGGTTGGAGGTTTTTCAGTGGGTCCTAAATCAGAGCGTTTCCCAGTTGCGCGCAGCACACGCGTTTTCTCCAATCCGTCAAAATACTCTGCCGCAGGCCATGATGGCCATGTGGGAAGGGGAGTCCTATGAGGAAACTGTGCGGATTTCCATCTCATACGGGGGAGACAGTGATACCATTGCGGCTGTGGCCGGTTCTATGGCCGAAGCCATTTACGGCGGGGTTCCCGAACTGATTGTGACGTATTGCAAGGCGATTCTTGACGATTACGCCCGCGCAATCTGCAGCGAGTTTTACAATCGCTTTCATCCCGCAACACGGTTCTGCTTTCAGTAAGTCTCACGTGAGACTCGCCCGAAAGGGAAGGGATTTCCCACCTGTGAACCGCATTAAAAATGCCCTCCATGCCTGCGTGGCATGGAGGGCGCAAAGATTTGCCGGTCTACCATCGGGAGGGTCTCGGCACGAAGCACATGGTCGCGCTGACGGAAGATCATGGCGGCACAAGACGATGGTTAAAATGCTACGAATGTTTCCGTCGTTGACGGATTGCCGTTATCAATTGAGATTCTCCCTCCGCAAACCCGCTTTTTGTCTGACGGGCAGGCTCGCGGTCGAGCGGGCACGTTACATGCAAAATTAATTACGATTATTTTTCAGCATGACTTCCGTCGCATATTCTTTCAGTGCTTCATACTCGGACGCAGAAATCAGAACTGCGGAGACATCGCCATCGATAATCTGGTAATGCTCATGATTCTTCATGACATTTGTCAGGTATTTACCTGCGCCTTTTGAAAATTCGTAGGGAGAGAGTGTTTCCATCATGCAAGATCTCCTGTTATTTGGATTTAGCTTATTTTGATTATAGCAAATTGCGGGTGGTACGTCAATAAATGGCCGTTGTCCAGCTGAATCAGGGGCAGCGCCCTGCATGTGCTTTTAAACAGTCAAACATTTTATTGGGGTGCAAAAAGTTTTTGTAAAAACATTCACGTTTCAACCTTTGGGTTGATTACAATTTTTATGGTTGATGGTAAAATAGGCAAAAACAGGGGGGTGGACAACCTAACGGACGCTCCCTTTTTCTATGCAAAAAAGGGGTTTCACAGATGGAACACGCAAACAACATCATCATAAAGCCTGAACTGCGCAAGCTGGTTCAGGACGGCTGGGCGCGCTGCCGCGTGCTGTTTTTCTCCGCGCCCTGTGGCTTCGGAAAAACGACCGTGGCCGCAGCACTGCTGGAGGGTCGCACCGTGCAGAGCCTCAGCGCGGCAGACGGTCTGCCTGCGGCGCTCGACCCCAAATGTGAGGTTGTCCTGCTGGATGACGTCCAGCTTTTGCGGGACTGCGCCGAACAGGAAAAACTCTGCGGCTGGATGCGCACCAACCGCGAAATCCACTTTGTGCTGCTCAGTCGGGGTATCGTACCAGGCTGGCTGCTGCCGTTTCAGTTTTCGGGGTTCATGTGTACCATCGAAAGCGCTGCATTTTTGTGGGAACCGTCTGAAACGGAGCAATATCTGGCGCAGTGCGGGATTTCCGTTTCGCCCGCCGAGGCAGCTGCCATACAGACTGCTACCAATGGCTATGCACTGGCCATGGCGCTGCTGTGCCACCAGATGCAAAAAGGCGTGGAGTTCTCCCAGGCCGTGGTGGACAAAGTGCGGCGCGAACTGTTTCTCCACTTTGAAACGGCAGTCTACCGCCGTTTTGAGCTGCCCATGCGGCAGGTGCTGATCTCCCTTGCGCCCTTTGAACAGTTTAATTTGGAACTGGCACAGATGGTCAGCGGAGAGATTCGGGTGGGCGAACTGCTGAGCAATCTCCGGCGGGATACCACCATGCTTCTCTCGGACGGACGTGACCAGTATCACTTCTGGCCCATTTTTCAGCAGTTCCTGCTTTGGGAACTTTCGCAGGAATACAGCATTCCGGAGCAGCAGGCGGTTTACAGTCGGGCAGGACTTTACTACGAGCTGCGCGACGACTACGCCCACGCGCTGGATTGCTTCGAGAAAAGCGGCGAGCACCGCAAGGTGTCCGCGCTGCTGGTGAAAAACGCCGAGCTTCACCCCGGCGTCGGCCGCTACTATGACATGGAGCGCTACTACTACGCCATGCCGGAGGAGGAAATTCTCCGCTCCCCGTCGCTACTGTGCGGCATGAGCATGCTGACTGCCATGAATGTGGATTTTGAAGCATCGGAGCGCTGGTACGCCGCTCTGAAGGACTACGCCGCCCGGCTGAAAAAGTCGGACGCGGAGTACCGGGACGTGCGTGGCAAGCTGGCCTATCTGGATATTGCGCTGCCTCAACGGGGCAGCGATGGCCTTGCGGAGGTCATGGTGCGCATTTTCCGTGTGCTGACGGACAGGCAGATCAAAATTCCGGCCTTTTCCGTCACCAGCACACTGCCGTCCCTGATGAACGGCGGCAAGGATTTTTGCGAGTGGTCGAAGCGGGACGAACTGCTTTACGCCACCCTTGCAAAACCCGTAGAAGCCGTGCTGGGCAGGGACGGCGTAGGCCTTGCCGACTGCGCCATCTGCGAGAGCAAATTTGAAAAGGGCGAGGATGTTTCCCAAAGGCTTCTCTCCCTGCTGGCCCGCCAGTCGGAAATTCACCGCAAGGGCACGCCGGATGTTGAATTTGCCGTGATTGGGCTGCTGGCACGTTCCCAGGTGGCACAGGGCAAGGCCGCTGCGGCGCTGGAAACCCTCGATAATCTGCGGGAGGAATTTGTGGAAGCCGGCGAGACCCGCTTCCTCGCCAATCTGGACGCCATGCGGTGCCGTATTTGGCTGCGGATCGGGCAAACGGATGCAGCGGACGCATGGCTGCGGGAGAAAGCGCCAGCCAGTGTGCCCCGCATGCGCGCCATGTGGCGCTATCAGTATCAAACCGCCGCCATGGTACACATCCGGCGGGAGGAATACGACGAAGCGCAGATGGTTTTAGCTCCGCTGATGCCCTACTGCACCGCCTGCGGACGTACTATGGACGAACTGCTCTTGCGCCTTTTGACGGCGATTTGTCAGTACCGAATGGGCAGCGACGGCTGGCAGGACACGCTTTCCGCTGCACTGGATACCGCGCTGGAATACCAATTCATTCGGCCTGTCGCCCAGTACGGCGGAGCGATTCTGCCGCTGCTGACCGCCTGCGGCTGGGAGAAGGATGCGGCTTATTTTGACCGATTGTTGGCGCAAACGAGGACGCAGGCGGTCAACTATCCCACCTTTCTCCGCCCTGCCAAGACACTCTCCGAGCCGCTTTCTCCGTCGGAAAAGCAGGTTTTGAAGCTGCTGTGCCACGACCTGAGCAATCAGGAAATTGCGGACACACTGGGTGTGAAGCTGGCCACGGTCAAAACCCACGTCAATCACATTCTGCAAAAGCTGAATGTGAAGCGCCGCAGCGAGGCAAAAACAGCGGCGGAAACGCTGCATTTGGTATAGGAGGACGTGCCGTGAAAGAAAAAACGTTCTTGACCTTAAAGCCCGGCACCGAGCTGATTGAGACAGAAAGTCGTGTCGGTATCCGGCTGGGCGACAAGCTACGCTATGCGGAAAACGCAGGGCAGGCCGCACTCTTGCGGGCGCTGGCCCATGGGCCGCAGCCGCTGGATGCGGTATCCGCTCTGCTGCGGGCGCAGTATGACGTTCTGCCGGAGGATGCGGCGACTGCTTTAGAGACGATGAAATTTGTTTTGGATTTTGGCGACTATTATGATACCGGCGGCACAGACCCGCCCAAAAAAGATAGAGGATGAGGGAGAAAACACCATGGAACAAACCTTTACCCTGACCATCACCGCTGCAGAGCACGGCGAGTGGCAGGGTCGGCTGAAAAGTCACGATAATTCCGAAACATCTTTTCAGTCCTTATTGGAACTGATTCAACAAATCAATCAGAAATTGGAGAGAAATGTAACATGAAAAAACGCGTACTGAGCATCCTGCTGTGCATCTGCATGGCGCTCACCCTGCTGCCCACGGCAGCACTGGCAGCACCGCCCGACGACGCCCTTACCAAACTGGACATCAGCAAAGGTGCTATCACGATCACAGCTGACACGGCGTCAGGCTATGACAGCACGGGCACGGAAGTGAATGCCAATGACCCGGACGGTTACATCATCGTGGGCACCGGTGGCGGAGCAGACAATTATAGCACTCTGCTCACCATCACCGGCCAGCCGGAGGGCAGCACCATCCAGTTGGGCACGGCAACGGAACTCCTGTCCATTACCAGCAACGGCGACGCACCCATAAAACTGGGCGGCGCGACGGTGCAGGTGGCTGGCAGCGTGTCCGTTTCCAACGGCAGTGCAAAGCCCGCCATCTCTGTGACGAGTGATGCAGCCATCGACATTGCGGCAAACGCTGCGTTGACAGCCAACAGTGTAAACGCATACTGCATCGAGAGTGAAATTGGTACACTCACTATCACCGGCAGCGGTAACCTCACTGCAAACAGCACAGGATCAGCCTTGCTGTCCGGCAGTGTGGATGCTTCCGCGTTTCAGGGCAACATAGAACTGTACACCGCAAGCACGGGTGCACCTGTATTGGGCGGAAGCAGCATTAAGCTGGCAGGCAAGTCCGTCAAAATAGCGAAAAATGCGGCTGGCGACGCTTTGAATTGCGGCCTGTTTAGCGGTGATTATACAGGTACATCGCTGAACATTACCTCCGGTAGCGCGTTGTCAATTTCGTCGACAATGACCAGCCCTTTGATCTACGATAGAGGTAGCACCAATCAGGCCAGCGACTATACGCTGACCTCCATCAACGGCGACGTGACGCTGAACAGTGCGGGGCAGATTGCGGCCGGGGGAGCGCTTACCATCACCGCCGCTGGCAAGATTGATATCACCTCCGGCAGCACCGACGCCTACGCAATTATTACCAAGTCCGTTTCTATGAAAGCAGGGACATCAATTCGCGTGATGCAGGAAAACTGTCCCAACACGGTCATTTTCGCTGAAAATCCCGTCTCTCTGTTGGCCCCCGATGTAACGGTGATGGGCAAGGATGGTACGGATCAGGCGCTGGTTTCCCCCAGCCTGACGGTCAGCGAGAATGCAGCCGTGATGCTGTACGGTACACGACCCTATGGTATAACCACCGTGAATACCACCTCTGCCACGGTAACCTGTTACGGAAACGGCGGCAACGTGACCGCCACCGGGCTGGATTTGTCCGTGGACACCCCCACTGTGGAGACCACCTACAAGGCGGGCAATGGCACCATTGTGTGGACTCCGGCGACAAATGATACCCCCGCCCAGCTCAAGCTGACCGACGCCACGATTACATCCAATGGCACTGCGCTGCTGTTGCCCAACATCCCCGTCGCTCTCACGGTGGTGGGGGAAAATGAGCTGAACGCCGGGGCGAACAGTACAGGAATTTTCTGTAGCTTGAACGACGCGAATAACGCACAGCTCGACCTGACGATTACCGGAGAAGCTGGCAGTAAGCTGACGGTCAGTGGGCTTGACAGCGCAATTACCAATACCAAAAGCGTCACTCTCACAGGCGGCGTGGAGGTGGAGGCGAAGTCCACCGGCTCCGGCCGCACCTCCCTGGGTGTGTTTGCGTATAACAAAATTGAACTGCAGGATACCGCCAAGCTCACTACCAAAGGCGACTGGGCAGGTGTACAAGTTGGTGAAACACCGACCGTGGCTCCCGGCGCAACCCTAATTGGTACGGCGACCGTTTCCACCGCCCCCCCTGCCAGTCACGTCACCGTCTATGGCGACCAGAAGCCCTGCGGCGTCATGGAGACTGGCCTCGCCTCCTTCACCATCCCCAAAGGCTCCAAGCTGACGGTGGAAGATGGCAAGACTCTGACGCTGGGTCTATGCGTGGCATCTCAGTATGTCACCGCAACTGCCGTGAACGTGCAGGGCTCCTTCGTCAACAACGGCACTATCCTCCTACCCGAGGGCACCACCGTGGCGCAAATCAAGGCGCTGCACCTCTCCGGCTCCGGCGTGGTGAAAATCGGAGAAAACACCTACGGCAACAACGGCGAGATAGCCCATATTGCCACCACCGCACTGGACTTTAGCAGTGCAACCGGGGACGCGGGCAGCTTGGATACTGACGGCTACCACTGGGACGCCGCCACCGCCACCCTCACCCTGAAAAACTTCCACCTGACGGCCAGTGCTGCCGCTCCGGCTGGGGCGATTACGCTGCCCGCCCAGAGCAATCTGGTGCTGGAGGGCGACAACACGGTCGTCAATACAGGCGGTGGTGACGGCATTCAAGGTGCAAGTTCCCAGACCGGAACGATGACCATCTCCGGTAGCGGAAGCCTGCATGTCAGCGCGATACTCGGAGGAATTAAAACGTATGATGGTGATCTGCAGATCAATAGCGGAACCATCTGCGCAACATCAAGCGGCGACATGGCCATTCGTGGCCAAACGGTGACCATCTCCGGCGGAACCGTTCTTGCCACGGGAGGTGTTTATGGCATCGCAAATGCCAATCGTGCGAAGAACATCACCATCTCCGGCGGGACGGTCACGGCCATTGGCAAAACTGGGAATGGTCTCAACGCAATGAATGAGCTTCATATCGCCGGTGGCACGGTGAACGCAAAGGGCGGGAAAACTGCCGCTTGGGCAAGCAGTGATATTCTGCTCAACGGTGTGCGCATTGCCACTCCCGCCGGTGCGGTGGTGGGCAATTCTGTGAACGATGCCCCCGGCAAGGCCATTCTGGTGAACGGCGCAGACGCGCTGGAGGTCACCTTTGAAAAGGTCACGGACACCACCGGCTCCGGCTCCACCGGCACCGGCGCCACCAAGGGCGACACCGTCACCGCTTCCGGCACGGACGGCGCGGTGAGCGACAGCGCCGTGAGCTCCGCCATTACCAACGCGGGCAAGGGCGGCGCGGTCAGCATCGAAGCGCCCAACAGCACCTCCACCACCCTCACCGGCACGGCTGCCGCCGCCGTGGCAAGCAACGGCTCTGCGCTGAACATCACGCTGCAAAACGGCGGCGAGATCAAGGTTGCACCCGCTGTGCTGAAAGCACTGAACCTCAAGGACACGGATAAGGTTTCCGTGGGCATCACCGCCGCAGCCGGTTCCACGGACAAGGCGCCCAGCTTCGAGGTGAATCTGGCCGTCAACAGCACCAGCATCCACGAACTGGGCGGCAGCATGAGCATCGACCTGCCGGTGAAGGCCGCTTGGAACGGACTGGCTGCCATCGTGGAGCATCTCCACGTCAACGGCTCCAAGACCTATGAGAAAGTCTCCATTGCCAACGGCAAAGCGCCTGTCACCGTCACCGACCTGTCCACGTTTACCGTGCGGCTGGCCTCCGACGTGCCCGCAGCCGCGTTCACCGACCTCAAGGCCGAGGACTGGAGCTTCGGCGGTATCGCCTACGCGGTGGAGCAGGGCTTGTTCGCGGGTACTTCTGCCTCCACATTCGCGCCCAATTCTCCCATGACCCGCCAGCAGATGTGGATGGTTCTGGCACGGCTCAGCGGCCAAACCCCTGCCAGTATGGGTGCTGCAAAGGATTGGGCTGTCAGCAACGGCATCTCCGACGGCAGTAAGCCCACCGCCGCCGTAACCCGGCAGCAGATGGTGACGGTCCTGTATCGTTACAGCCAGAAGTTCTGCTCCCTTGCAGATGAGGACTCCGGCTCCATGGGTCTGGCAGGCTACACTGACTCCGACAGTATCGCAGCTTACGCCTATGATGCAATGCATTGGGCGGTGCGGTCCGGAATCGTTCAAGGCAACGGCGACAAGCTGAATCCCGCAGGGAACACCACCCGCGCACAGTTCGCGGTAATTTTGAGCCGGTACGACCAGAGCGGGAAGTAAAAAAGCACACCCGATGCATTCCACGCACCACACAGGGTTTTGCAAGACCGACTTCCCACATTCCATCCCTTCTTTGGGTGCCGTGCGCAGCAAGGGCCCGGATTCTCAAAAGAGAATCCGGGCCCTTTTTTGCCGTTTCGCTGATTTTTCAGCCTCACTTGCAGGGCGGCGCTCGATTCCTTAAAGATCGTGGCCGATGAAGTGATCGATCATGTATGACATACTCAGCAAAAACCGGGTGTGACTGCTGTCCAACTGAATCCGGGTCAGCTCCTGAATCCGCTCCAGCCGGTAATTGAGGGAGTTGCGGTGGATGTACAGCTTTTCCGCCGTCTTTTTGACGCTGCAATCGCACTCCAGATAGGCCTCCAGCGTATGATAGAGGTCACCGCCGTTTTCGTGGTCATAGCGGCTGAGAAGGGACAGGGCAGGGTGGCAGTAAAGTCCCAACGACTCGCCCTCTCCGGTTTTATCCAGTAGGTCGTAGAACAGGCAGTCGGCGTAGCGGCACACACTCTCGCCAGGATTGAGCCGCGCCGACAGCTCTAAGGCCCGCCGGGCCTGTGCGTAGCGCTTGGCGAAGTTCTCCGGGCGGAAGAACACGTTGGAAACACCGATGCGCAGATGCTCGTCCTGCGCGAACGCTTCCAGCGCCGCGCGCTGCTCGTCCTGCAAATCGGGTGCATCGCCCAGAGGAACCAGCGCCGCGATGCCGCCTTCGTGAAAGGTAAAGCGCGTCTGGGGCAGACGGCGTACCAGCTCCGTGGCGGTGTCCTCCTTTAGGTGCCGCTGCCCGAGATAGCGGGTCTGTCGGATGCACAGCGCGCACAGGTGGGGAGAGAACTTCAGTGTGGCAATGCGGGGGGCGATCTCCTCCGGCGAGGCGCCGATCAAAAGGTCATAGAGCAGCTTATCGTAGGCCGTGTTGCCGGGAATCAGATAGGGCGCATAGCGGGCGATGGAATCTC
The DNA here is from genome assembly GCA_022652815.1 of Oscillibacter sp. Taxonomy (GTDB): domain Bacteria; phylum Bacillota; class Clostridia; order Oscillospirales; family Oscillospiraceae; genus Oscillibacter. The sequence goes on along the minus strand of JALCRR010000019.1, from coordinate 23,304 downwards.
CCGCAGCCGCGCTGATCACCGGCAGCAGCTGCATATGAGCCGAGGAGATGGGCGTTTCCTTTTCCAGCATCAGCACGATGCCCGTCAGCTTCCCGTTAATGAAAATCTTGCTGGAGAGCTTGCGCAGGGGGGAGGCATAGCAGGTGACCACCACGGGGTCGGAGGTCATGGCCGCGTTTTTCACCTCGTCCAGCTGCCGGACCGCATTGACAAATTCGTAGGTGCAGTAGCCCAGCCGAATATTTTCCGCCCACAGCGGGTCCTCGATGGGGTAGACGGTGGAGTGGGTCAGCACCTTGAAGTCCGTATCCAGCAGCACCACGGAATTGCCCAGCCGTGCCGCCGCCAGATTCGCCACCTGCTCTAAGCTGCGGCTTCTGGCGGCGCAGTCCATCAGTTCCCCGTAAAGTCCCTGCCCCTGGGAGCTGTCCACGGCGGTCTTGGCCGCATTGAACAGCAGGAACAAATCGCCGCTGTCCGCCAGCGCAAGGGAGGAGGAAACCGCCCCCAGCGCCTGCGTTTCCGGCGTCCGAATCAAGATGCACTGGGGCGGCAGACGTCCGCCTGTGAGTTGTGCAAAATCTCCAAAATAAAGAGTTTCATTTGTGTATTCCGTCTGTGTTCCATCGATCAAGGCTACGTCGTTTATGTCAAAAAAGTCGTTTGCATGAACGATTTTGGCGGAATTTCCCGAGGAAATCCGATTTAGCAATGTTGTGAAAAGCATTTCGTTCACCTCGCCACTATTATAGTGCATCATGCACAAACCGTCAACAATCTTTCGGGCACCGGAACCGTTTCTTTTCGCACATTGCGCTGCTTATAATGAGCTCATCAGGAAACCAAAATTTGAAATGGAGGAGATTTTCTTATGAGATTCCAAGATCAGACTGCAATCGTTACGGGTTCCACCGAGGGAATTGGCAAGGCTACCGCCATGCTGCTGGCATCTGAGGGCGCCAAGGTCGTCATCGTCGGCAGAAAAGAAGAGGCCGGCAACGCCGTTGTTGAGGCCATCAAGGCCGCCGGCGGCGAGGCGTTCTTCCAGAAAACGGACGTTACGTCTGCCGCTGATCTGGATGCGCTGGTCGCTGCAACCATCGATCACTACGGCAAGATTGACATTCTGGTGAACAACGCCGGCATCGGCGGCAGCCTCGCCAACATCGACCAGATCACGGACGAGGAGTGGGACAAGGTTCTGGCAACCAATTTGACCGCTCCGTTCCAGGTGCTCAAGCGGGTGATCCCCATCATGGAAAAGGACGGTGGCGGCAAGATCGTCAACGTGGCTTCCATGGCCTCCACCGCTGCCGGACGTGGCGGCATCGCCTACACCACCGCCAAGCACGGTGTGCTTGGTCTGACCCGTCAGGTGTCTTTGGACCACGGCCACAACGGCATCCGCATCAACGCCGTGCTGCCCGGCCCCATTGACACTCAGATGATCGCGCGGGTTCTGGCCATTCCGCAGCATCCCGTGAATCTGAAAATCAAGATGAGCCCGTCGGGACGTCCCGGCCAGCCGGAGGAAGTGGCGCAGGCCATTGCATTCCTCGTCAGCGACGAATCCAGCTTCATCCACGGCGCAGCGCTGGGTGTTGACGGCGGCTACACCATTTTCTAAAAGCAGATACAAGGAAGGAGCAATCTCATGTACGAAAAACTGTTTTCTGAAGGCAAAATCGGAAGGGTGACCTTGAAAAACCGGCTGGTCATGTCTCCCATGGGCATCGGCCTTGCCAATCTGGACGGCACACCCTCCGAGGATATGATTGCCTATTATGAAGCCCGCGCCATCGGCGGCGCCGGACTCATCATTCCCGAAATCACCCGCGTCAACGACGTTCACGGCCCCGGCTTGATGCGTCAGCTCTCCGTGACGCAGGATCGGCACATCGAGCCGCTTTCCCGCCTTGCCGCAGCCGTTCACAAGCACGGCAGCAAGATCTTCATTCAGCTGCACCATCCCGGCCGCGAGACCGTCACGGCACTTTTGGGCGGAGCGCCCACCGTGTCGGCCTCCGACATTCCCTGCAAGTACCTCCAGCAGCCCACCCGGGCGCTGACCACGGAAGAGGTCAAGCAGCTGATCGGCCAGTTCATCGACGGCGCAGTTCGCGTCCAGAAGGCCGGCTGCGACGGCGTGGAGCTCCACGCTGCCCACGGGTATCTGCTCCAGCAGTTCCTGTCTCCCTATACCAACAAGCGCACCGACGAGTACGGCGGCAGCTTTGAAAACCGGCTGCGCATCGTCACCGAGATCATCGCGGGTATTCGCGCAAAATGCGGCGCAGATTTCCCCATTGGCGTGCGTCTGACCGTGGAGGAATTCCTGGACAAAACCGGCGTCACCGAGGATTACATTCACATTCAGGACGGCGTGAAAATCGCCATGGCGCTGGAGCAGACCGGCATCGATTTTCTGGACGTGTCCGTGGGTCTGTACGAAACCGGCATGACCTGCATCGAGCCGGTGTCGTTCCCGCAGGGCTGGCGGCATGACCTCATCAAGGCCGTCAAGGATCATGTGAGCATCCCCGTCATCGGCGTGTCCGTCATCCGGGAACCTGCTGTGGCGGAAAAGTTTTTGGACGACGGCGTGGAGGACTTCATCTCCATGGGCCGCAGCTGGCTCGCTGACGAGCAGTGGGGCAAAAAGGTGCAGGAGGGCAGGGAAGCGGAGCTTTGCAAGTGCATCAACTGCCTGCGCTGCTTTGAAAGCCTCAACGAATACAACGCCGCCGGTCTGCCTGCCGAGTGCGCGCTCAATCCACGGCTGGCACGGGAGAAGAAGTACGGTGATCTGCCCTGCGACACGCAGCATCACTCCGTGGTGGTCGTCGGCGGCGGTCCCAGCGGCATGATGGCTGCCAAGACGCTGGCAGAGCGGGGCTGTAAGGTCACGCTGATTGACCGAGGAAACGCCCTGGGCGGCACGGTCAATCAGGCCAAAATGCCCCCGCTGAAAGAGCGCATGGAGTGGGTCATGGACTACTACCGCACCGCGTTTGCAAAGCTGGGCGTAGAGGTTCGCCTGAACACGGAGGCCACCGCCGACATGATCGCGGACATGAAGCCCGATGCGGTCATCGTGGGCACCGGCTCCAAGTCCGTCATTCCCGCAAAAATCCCCGGCGCAACGGGTTCCAACGTCTACACGGTGGAGCAGGTGCTCACCGGCAAGGTTAATCTGGACGGCAAGCACGTCACCATGATCGGCGCAGGTATCACCGGTATTGAAACCGCCGAGTATCTGGCGGCGCGCAAGGCGCAGGTCACCGTGGTGGATCTTCTGGACAAGGTTGCTCCCAAGGCAAACCACACCAACGTGGCTGACATCTGCGGCAGACTTGCCCAGTACGGCACGAAGTTCCTGCTGGGTCATGCGCTGCAGGAGATCAAGGCCGACAGCGTGGTTCTGGAAAATCAGGCAGACAAGTCTGCCGTGACCGTTCCCACGGACGCGGTGGTCATGTCTCTGGGCTATAAGCCCGACACGGCGCTTGCCGAGGCGCTCAAGGCCAAGGGCCTGCACGTTGTCGCCGTGGGCAGCGCCGTCAAGGACGGTACCATTGCTCCGGCAACCCGCACGGGCTACGAGTCCGCACGGTCTTTGTTTGTGGCGCAGCCCAAGGTCACCACGTTCTATACCCCCGCCGATCAGATGGCCAATTTCGGCAAGGTGTCCCTGATGGACGAGCAGGAGGGCATCTACATGGCGTACCTCACCGACCCCGCCGCCATTGCCCGGATTCTGCCGCCGCCCCTCAAGCCGTTTTCCATGCCTGTGGTGACGCTGTCCGTCTGCCACATCCGCAAGCCGACCTTCGCCGATGACTATTACGAGGCAATCTTGGGCGTCTACTGCACCTACGGCAAGACGCTGGGACTGTACCCCATTTCTCTGGTTTTGGGCGGCAACGGTGCCGAGATGGCCGTCCAGTGCGGCCGCGATAACGGCTCCATCCCCAAGAAGCTGGGCGCGGAGTTTGTCATGCGCCGCAACGGCAGCCACGTGACCGCAGGCGTTGTGCGCCGCGGCACGCAGCTGGTGGACATCGACATGGAGCTGGGGCAGTACAACAGCCCCCTGACCCATGCGCTCTATCAGGCGCCGGCAGCCGGTAAGCAGGTGTTCGGCGGCGGTTTCTACTTCCACTTTGACCGCGAGCCGGACGAAAACGGCGTCAGCCATTTCATGAACGGCGCACTGCTGCAAAACCTGTGCGAGTATAACTACAAGTCCTGGGAGCCGGGCACGGTGGACGTGAAGCTCAAGTCCTCGCTGGACGATCCTTGGGCGGAGCTGCCCATCAACACCATCGTCGGCGGCGCCTATTCCACCAACAGTCTGCTGGTACATAAACTGAACATGGTGGAGCATCTGAACGCAGACGACATTGTGCCGTATCTGCTCACCGGGCGCTATGACCGCACGGCGTTCATGGAGACCGGCAGAGTCTGATTGCACCCGATGACTTAGAAAATAGCAACGCCAAGCGCGTAAAAGGAGGGCTGCCAGTGGCAGCCCTCCTTCTTTGTGTCTTTTGGGGTTTCGATTTCCGGTAGCAGAATCGTTTTCAGGCGGATTGCATCATTTAAAATACAATGCCACAGGCAGAACCGCCGATCAGCGCATATTGACCGGTATACTCGGCAAACCGCTCCCGGAAAATGTCAATCCCGTCGATCATTCCAATACGCCTCCACCAGATCATTCAGTTCGTCCTGCACGCGGATATCGTCAGCCGTGTGGATCAAAGACACGTAAATTATTTCATTATCAATGGTACAATGCAATTGTTTTTGGTATAGTCTAAGCGAATTTTAGCATGGATTTTTTGTATAAAGCTTTTGCTTTGCAAAAGTGCTCGTCATCAGCAGCAAACGCGGAAAGCCGCACACTTTACGTCTTTTTATTTAACATACTCGTCAAAGGAAGGCAATCTGTCTACTCGCAGAATTCTTTTACAAACTGAGTGGCCACTACAAATATATAATTACAGGGTTCTCGTTGTAAATTGCTGGTGCCGGCTCCGTGGCTTATCTGGCAGTGACAGCAGCAGCATTCCACGCTCCACCAACGGATTTACATAGCCTGTCATTAGATAGGTCTTTGTAATGTGGCTGAATTCCTGCGCAAGATCCTCCCGTGTACGGGGCTGACAGCAGAAGTGCAGGATTGCTTCTTCGAGAGAGCGTGTCGGTTTCTCTTTTATGTCCAAAGCCGAATTATAGAGGATTACGCGGAATGTTCCCCGTTCATTTTCAAACACCGGTTCCGGCAAATGGTACGCTTTCATTTCCTTGCGGATGGTCGGAATCCCGGAAAAACGATTTTCTGTCTCATTTTCGATTTCCATCGCGCCGGCAATAAACGGGTTCCGGGTATCAGCGGATACCGTTCCCAGCGTGTCGATGGTCAGGCGGCCATACAGACCACCCGGATTTTCGACGACCATCCTATTGCGATACATCACTACCGTGATCGGTGCCGTTTCCGTGTGAATGCTGTAATCTCTGTGAATGAGCGCATTGAGCAAAATCTCGCGAACCGCCATAACAGGATATTCTGTACGGTCTTTCCGCTCGCCGGTGTTGCGGTCAATGATCGTCTGGACGGACATGTTCCGCCTCACAAAGGAGATCGCCCCTGCCAGCATTTGAGGCAGGGTTCCCTCAATCGTTGTATTGTCGATAAATCTGGCTCCATTGTCTCCGGTATCGCCCATCTCAGTTCCGGGGACGACCACTGCGGTAATGCAAAGTCGAGGAAAGAAGCTCTGCGGGTAATCGGAAAAAAGTTCGATGCCTGCCAGCGTCGGCTCCCCGTTAACGCAAAAGCCCTGAAGCTGCAGTTGTCGCTCCTTGGGAAGAGCGGCCAAATTGGGTTTTGCAACCGACAGGCGAACCAGATAATCGTCTAAATACCGAGTCTGAATATCAGCCTGGGTAGCGCGATCTACGATTCGAAGTTCATCCTGTATTTTTTTTCGATAGGCTTCGTAACTGTAAACCTCATACTCCGTCATTTTTCTGTCCGCGTCTCCAACGCGGATGTAAGAGCCTTGATTTGGTCCTTTTCCCTTGTAATAGCAAGGCCTTCTGGCCATTTCAATTTCCTGGATCTCGGCACTGACCACGGCCTTTCCATCAACCTTTGTGGCAGTACACAATGCTCGAACAGGAGGATCCATCTGCAGGCACTGCTCGCTCACTTTCTTTTGCAGATCGGCGGCATCGTAGACCCCGCACAACTGGTAATTACTCTGCTCGTCAATGCCAAATAAAATAATTCCTCCGCCGGTCTGATTAGAAAAGCTTGACAGTGTATCATAGATTTTGGGTGCTCCCTGGCATGCAGCCTTCAGTTCAATTTGATTGGATTCGCTTTTTAATGCCTGTACCTTTTTTACAAGAGATTCCAGTTCCTCAATTAGCATTGCAATCACCTGCCTTTGACTAATCCTATCACATTAACTCGAATTATTCAATCGAAAATTCGAGTTAATTGTAAAATAACTCGAAAATTATTCGAGTTATTTTTAAGTTATTATAATTGTATTTGCAATTAATTTAAAAATTCGACCAAATTTTTTAAAAATGCCAAAAAGGCGCAACCGTCTTGATCGCGTACCAGTCTCAGACCGTCGTCAGCCTCTCATGGTATACAGGAAGGGGGGCGACTGTCATCCGTTACCAACAGCTCTACATACTCCGTTTCATTTGGCCGAATGGGGCAGAGGCTTTATTCACCTATCTGCCTACCGGACGCTATGACTGCACGGCGTTCATGGAGACTGGCAGCGTCGGATTGCGCTGCAATTTGATCGGTGTCTTGGTAAACGTCAATGTCGAGAGCCCCGCTGCAACGTCGCAGCAGTGCTTTCAGAAATGTCTGCTTCCGGTAGAATGCCGTATCTGGGGAATCTTCGCTATGAGGAAGATCCTTGCAAACAGCATCTGACGGACGTGTTCAATTCCGTGCAGCTAAAAGATGTGGTCAAACGATACGATGAGTCCGATATGAGCGGGGACCGAATCAGGCATCAGAATATTCGTAATTTTCTCACAGCACAGGACCGGGTATAACTGGCGAGGAAAATTACAGAAGCTACTACGAGGATATTCTTTGTCTGCTGAAAACGCAATAATTGAGCGATATATTGACCCGCCTCCCCTATACTGAACAAAAATTATATTTTGTTCAATTAAATGGCCCTTAAAAAAGCCATCTTCCCCGTTTCCTGTCACGGCAAGTGTGGTTAAAAGTCCGGCAGCCTGTCGGGATTTATTTCTTATTGCTCTCTGCTCCCTATGAATGCGGATTCCTCACAACTGACGATCTTCCAACTCCCGTTGGCGTCAGTTGTGAGGAATTTTTTTGCAGCGTGAAGTTTGTTTCAGGTGATTTACCACAATTTACAGGAGCTTTCATCCTCATCTGCTGATTTTACTCTTTGCAATCTGCCTGCTTCTTGAAATTCCCCTCGGTCTACTCTGCCGGAGCGTATATCTTCGTGTTATTGTGTGCTTTTTACAACCATTTTTCGTTAAAATAGTTAAAAAAAGTTGCCTATGGGACGCAATCTAACAAAGTTTTTTAGGCTTGTTGAATTATGGAAATTCTTCCGTAAGATATACCCAAAAAGAATGTTCGAATCCCGTGCTGCCTATGAATCATCTCTGCAAAAATGAGATATTGGCGCTTGGACTTGATCTTCTGCGGTGTCGCTCCCCTCGTGGGGAGCGTGAAAAGAATTAATCGATGGTTGGTATACAAAGAACGCCAATAACTGCTACCGAAAGAGCGCGGATTTCTGCGGATACAAATCGAACGCTTGTGATGCCTGACGGGGAGTGAGTACAAAAGCCATGAGCATGCCTTGCCCGGTTTAAAAGCCGTCGGCTGAGCCTGCGGGATACAGAACATCAGTCAGGAGAACCGTTTAACACAGCTGCCCTTGCATGAATCAGCTCTGCAAAGGATGTCCGGAGGTATTCCGGCAGGAGTGACGTTTCGCACATGGAGAGAAACGTGGGTTCCATGCCCGTCACCTTTGCAATCATCTTTTGAGCGGAGCGCCTTGAAATTTCGCAGGTGTCGGCAAACAGCAGGAAGTCTTTCCTATGAAGGTTTGTCTTTTTGCCGTTCATGGAAAGGGCGAACTGTTCCCTGTCCTCCGGCATCATAACATTGACGGGCAGCAAGTCGTACGCCGGGGAGAGTACATACTCGCCGGAGCCCTCCGCCGTTTCGATCAGGGAAAAGTTCTTCAGGTGCATATCCGAATTGCCCACGAGAAAGCAAAAGACCAGACGCAGATAGAATTCGGACATATCCAGTCCGCTTCGATAGGAATACCTTCTTATGATCCTGGCACAGCGCTCATAAGAGCCCTTGTATTTATCCTGCGTCAAGCGCAGGTCGAGCTGACAGAAATCCTCCATCGCCAGAAGCCGGACATCTACTCCTGCAGAAAAGACACGGTCGATTCGCTTTGTAATATAGGCAGGGCCGGCATTCCCCCTGGCGAGGGCGTGGGGCACTGTTGAAAGGCCGGCGGCATCGGCCATGCACATGACCAGCTGCTCGGATTCGGGCAGCGCCTCAAATTCTTCCACTTGGGGCTTCAGAATATACCCCGTGGGGTAATTGACTAAAGTCAGACGAGACTGATCGCCCTCACTTATCAGGTGGAGCGACAGCTTTTTCTGAACACCGGGCACCGTAAAGCCCCGGTTGGTGCTCTCCTCAGCCAGAAGCTCCAGTGTCTCATCGTCGATTTGAATTTTCGGAATTTGGCCGGTGCCAAAGAATCGCCGCATACAGCTTTTATGCCAGCCGGATGCTCCGCCGGAGGCGGGGAGCGGTTTTCCACAGCACAGGCAGTTCATATGCGCGTCCCCTCCACTCTCACATTTCCCACCACATCCCGGCAGGCTACTAGCAGCAGACCGAACCGGTCATTGGTATTTAGCTTCCAGTTTCGGCTGACGATGTGCAGCAGCCAACCCTCCGGAATCAGACCGTCAAAAAAGGGAAAGAGTGTCTTGGACACATACGGCTCCTTGCGCAGGGGAAGGGTCAGGGAAACGGGGGACGCTCCTGTTGCCAGATAATCTGCATCATAGGCAAAAACGTATCCTTCGTCCGTTTCGGACAACTCACCGGAAAAACGGTTTCGCACATAAATGTAGGCGGTTCGAAACGTGCTCATTCAGACGCCCCTTTTCTGCCGGGAACGGCCTCCATGTCAAACATGGCGAGAGCGGTGTTGACCTTATCCAGCCGCACCGTTGTTTTTCCCTGCTCCAGATCCCGGACAAAGCGAAGCCCCAGACCGGACCGCATGGCAAATTCCGCCTGTGTCAGGCCGGCTGCTTTTCGGTTTTCCTTAATGTACGCTGCGATGGGATTCATCTGCGTCACCCCTCTTAAAAACTTCTACAGCGCCAATACTATACCCGTTAAGGTATAAAGTCAAGAATTATAGAGAAAATTATACCCGATAGGGACAATTCTAATACATGCAACAAAAATAATACCATATCGGGTATAGTTTTGCCAGCTTTACTGCAAATGATACTCTTAGAAAGCGCACCGATGAAAACGTACCGCAGGGCGGACGAATGGCCTGCGGGGGCAATCCGTTCATCTATACGCCCATTCTGATCGTGTACTCGCTAAAGAGAGTTCCGCAAAAGCGGAACAGATATCCGCCGCTCTGCGAATGAGGTCCAGAATTCAAAGCCAGCCTACACAGCCGTAAGCCCTTGCGTAATCTGCCGGAAAAATTTTGAGCCCCAGAGATTCAGCGCTGCTGTGTTGTGAATAAATGGCTCCATGTCCTGCGCAAAATCGATGCTGTCAAAGCGTTGATTTAGCATGGTCTTAATATCTCCTTGTGTGCAGGTAGCGCCCGGCGAAATGTATCCGAAATCGATTAACCGTTCTCGCATATACTTCCGGTTGACCGCCGCCCCTCCGGAAAGGTAAAATGCACAGTTATATAGGTCCCTTCCCTTTACCAGACTGCGCCGCGCACGGCAGAGTACCGCATGGATTATCCCCGCAAAAAGGGACTACAGATCATACAGATTTACCACATAGGGCGACGGCAGAAACCAATATCGGTGTTTCAAGGACGCATATCCGGGTGGGTTGACATTCACCTCGAACTTTATTTTGAAGCGCATGCGCAGTTAAGCTGATTTGTGCGTTTCCTCATAGTCCAACAAAATTTTGTGATAGGCTAAAGTTTTCTGTGCCCCCGGCCCCATTCTGTCATAAATTTCATCAAGCATGGCATGAAGATCATTAATTTGTTTCTCATTAAGCAGAGATTTTGGATCATCCCTAATGGTTAGGAACAGCTTTGAAAGATTCGTTTCTAATAGGATGATTTTATCGGTAGCCTGATTGTTCCAAGAACGAACCAACTTCCATAAAGATTGAATTGCCTCATCCGTCTGGCCGGTTGTAGACAAATCGATATCTGTCCATTCCACAGCGCCAGCAGCTTCCTGAACAGCCTTCCGAATTTTTGAATAATACTCCAGCTCTTTCGCAGCAATCCGTGCATCTTGCATCACATCGTTTATGTCCGGATGTGTCAGCAGATTCTTAGTTTTTAACCATTCTTCAATCCGATCATTTAGTTCACTCAGCTTTTCAAAAGGCAATTGGCTGTGAAGCGGGCGGCCCTTGAAGCAGCTTATATCGGAAATTCTGTCCAAAAAATCAGCAACTCCCTGTTCGATATCTCTGTCTGCCCCCATGATTTTTTCACGGGCATCATCGAGGATTTGCATATCCTCATTTTTCTGGCGAACTTCTGGAGGAACTAAGAATAGAAGGAGTCTGTGAAAGGAGTTCATCCGGTCTACAAAATACTGCCTGCCGAAAATAATCATTCCTCGGTTTTCTTCGGGTGTCATTGCAGGCGTTGCTCCGTCTCTGATAAGTTCCTTCCAGAACAGTTCCATCACAGGTAGATATCCCGCCATGTATGTCTCGTTATGCAGATCATGTGAAAAGATGGCCAAAATTTCCTCAAATTTCCACGTTTTTGCTTCTAACCTTTTTTTGGCGTAGATGAAAAGCTTTTTGAGATATTCCTCGCCATCCTCTGCCCTTTTCAGGAAGAATAGCTGAAGCACCATATTGACCATCTGGATCCACTCCTGCGCTATAATGGTATCCAGATGGCCATTTTTAATATTTGAAAGCCATTCATCCTCCTGTTTGGTATACCCGTTTACAATTTCTGGCATTTTTTCTGATGCGTTGACCAGTACGTTCACAAATCTCAGTGCATCGTTTTGCACATAACTTCTGTCACCACTCTTCATCGAGTACAACAAATTATCCCCCAGATGGGCAATCAACTGTCTGTCACTGCCCGAATCCTCCGGGTCTATATCGGACAGTTCCTCAAAGTAATTTCGCCCTTGCGCACTCAGCTTCCTTGCCTCATAAGGAAAACAGGTTTCAATAAAGGACAGCAAAAATAAGATCTCACCGCCTTGAATTTTATCAAAATATTGTTGTGCATTGGCTATATCTTTAAACCCTTCAGACAGAGTCGTGCAATGCCGCTCCCGCACCGCATATAGCTTTTCCAAGCTGCGGGGATTAGAAAGTCTTTCATGAAATTGTCCTGGCTGGTTCCGCAAATTCTCCAGCCATTTCTCTGCTTGTTTTTCAGTATTTCCGTTTTGGTCAGACCTTCCGTTTTTTAACCCAAGCACAAAGCTAAGCGGCCGGCCATCTTTTCCCTCTTTGATTTTAAGTTCCATTTGTTTGTCAAACCATGCAAGGGCATCGGACGGCTTTCCGTAATTCAAATAGCACAGGTTCTTTTCATAATGCTCCATCATCTCAGAATAAGAAATTTTCGGTAAATCGATGCGGTAATTGAAGAATTTCTCGTAAAACAGGTACTCATCATTGTTTTCTATCTGATCTGCCTTATACATCCGCCTAAGGTGCTCGTAATCCGTCAGAAAAACCGCGGCACAGTTGCTCATGGTGGCCACTTCTTTGATGAAGAAAATGAAGCTTTTTGCCTTCTCCTCATTGCAGCGCTCAATATCATCTACAATGACCACAATTTTTCCGTTTGGCTCAAGCGCGTTTGAGACCAGCATGCTCAACTGTTTTTTCCAGTCACGATAGTCTTCGGTTTCAACGCCCAGTCCACGGCTCAGAGTGGTACTCAATGAGACGCCGGTCACAGCCTCTGCGGCAGCTGCAATATAGCGCTTGTACTCGCTGCCGAAACCCACATATACGCCGCGTGATTTCAGGCATCTCTTGATCTGAGCAAAAAAGTATGTAAATAAAGATTTTAATGTATCCAGTTCCAGTGCATTGATATAGATAAATTCATATTTTCTGCCATTTTCCTTGGGTTCCTTCAGCTTTTCGACTGCTCCATTAATGATCGATGTCTTTCCAGTTCCCCAAGCACCGGAAACGCAGATTGAAATCGGTTCATCATCCGACTCTTGGATGATCTCCACCAACTTTTTTGCCTGCCTCTGGTTTTCCTCAAACAGCTCGTTAAATGATTCTACCGCATGAAATTGATATGCATTGCCTGTTTTTCTCTTTCCTGCGGGAGCAGACTGGGGATACTCCAATCCAAGACCCACAAACAAGATCCCCAGGAACACATAAAGCACGATCCCCAGCCCGCGGCCCAATCCAGTCGGAGGGGAGCAGAATGTCGCCGCAACAGAGAGAAACACAAGGACGCGGGTCACCTGCCGACCTTCGTACAAAAAGCGCATTCTGTTCTTTTTGACCAGAAAGGCCCCTGCGGCTGCAAACAACACCCCTGCGGCTGCAAGCGGCTCCCAGTCCAGATAAACTGCCGCCGCACAGCTGAGCAGCTCCGGACATCCCGCCCTTTGGCACACTGCATACACCAGAAGCAGTCCCAGATAGATAACGGTGCTTACCTGCTGGCGTCTGCCCAGCAGCGACTCATGTTGCGTGCTTTGCGGCTGCGTCCCATCCCTCCTGTCAACAAGCGTATACGTATATATTGCCAGCAATGCCAAGTAAGCAAGTAACAGTAGCGCAGCCGGCCTATCTTGAATGATCCAATCCCATCCTTGTTTAAGCATCTTGTGTCACCACCCCAATCTGTTGTTTTTTTCGTCGCATTTTATTTCAGTTTGGCTTGTTCTCTTTTGAGTCGCCGCTTTATCATTTTCCAAGGCCTGCGTACACTGGTTTATTAAAGTCTGCGCCTGCTCCACGCAGCCAGCCTGTCTCTTATTGGGCAGCCTTGCCAACAGCATGAGCCGCTCTCTCAGGGCAGCGAGAACTTTCTCAGTAGTCTTTTCCTGCTCCAGATAGACTTTGGTGCAGTCACACAGCAATGGTAGTCTGCTGATTTTTCCCGTCAGGCAGGTCAATAACTCATCAGCCCCGGAACCCATACGGGACCCATAATAAAACACATTGATCATCAGCAACTGGCAAGAACTTTCCCTAAGAGTCGATGGAATGTAATCGTTTAACGTCCGAAGCACGTCCATCGCCAGATGTTCGTCCGGATGTTCTGGTAGTCGATTCACAGCTACCAGCCACAAAATCAGCCCGATATGCTCAAACCAGTCGTTCTGATGGCTGCCGTCGTCGCTTCTCCAGGTATAGTAAACGCTGGCTTTTTTCAGCCAGAGCTGCTGGAGCCGTCCGAGGGCATTCTCATCATCCAGCAGCGTGGCGGCCATGCTGTCCACAAAGTGATTATCACTGTCGGTCACCAATCCATTTTTCTGGTGTGTGAAAGAGAACTTCTCTTCCCTCTGAACCCATTGCAGATAATCTTCACAAAGGCCCTGGGCACTGCCAATTTTCAGTTGAACCGTTAGCAGTGCACGAAGAGAAAGCGTCCCCTGCTCCACTGGCATGGTCTCCAGCGTATATAGCATTTCCCTGTCTGTGTAGATAGCCGTCAGATCCCGTATGAAGTTCTCCCTGCCAGTACGCCACAGCTCATAATAAAAGTCTGAAAGCACTTGGGCTGATAGCGTTCGCAGTGGCTCACGGTTCTGCCGGATGACCTCCAGAAGCTCTGCCTCGCCATCTGGCACTGCATCGGCCATACAGCAGAACAGAATGGGAATCACGCGCTGACATCCACTGCGACATGCTGCACGCAGCAATTCTGTACGCTCACCCCGGTTCCCTGCTTCATATTGGATAACGGTGGCAATTTGCATATCCGTCTCCAATTCCTCCGCCCAAGAAAGCCACTCTGCCTCTCCCGCGCGTAACAGCACCCGGGAAACCATCGATGTAGCGGGCAGCGGCGTCAGGTCTTCAAAAAAAAGTTGGAGATTTCTCCAGTCTGCCCAGCTTCGGATGGGCCAATGTAAACGCTCTCTCCTTTCCTCAATGCAGTGGTCGTGCGTCCAGAAACGTGAGTCTTTCGGCAGAGCGGCATAGCCTTGCATACAGTATCCATCCGATCACTTTGGTTCATGAAGCTGCTGTCCCGCACGAGTTTGGCGGCGTCCTCAATCTCACTGTCACTGGCGCCGGATTTTGGACGGGTGTCTTCGTCCGAAAGACTTAAGATCGAAATACAGCTGTCACAGCGCCCATCGCTGGAAGATGTAATTTGGCAGATGTCATGCAGTCCCAGCAGCACCTTGCTCATATTCTCACGGTGCTCCCGTGGAAGATAGCGTATGATGCCGATCTGCTGTTTCAAATCCTCATAAATCTCATCCGCCGTGCTGCGGATATTGTCCGCCAAATTACGCAGACAATCGTAATATTCCGTTTCACGTCCACTGTCCATGGGACCGCCGATCCAATATTCTTGATTCAGGCTGCGGAAATAGTCCTCGCTGTCCACCACGCCGTACCTGCCCGCCGCCACTTCCCTACTCATAATCTGTTCCTCCATCTGGTATTCAGTTGCGAATATCATGATGCGAGAAAGTGTTCTCGTCCGCTAAAGCAAGTCACTTTTATGCAAAATAAGAATCCCCCGGCCAAGCCGGGGGTTTTCTTATGCGGGCGTATGTCCACATTGAGGACTGGCGCAACCGTCCTTTGCAGGGCAGACACTATCCGTATGTTTATCTGTTGAAATCATTTCAAAATTTGGTCATATCCTGTCAGAACACGGTCATGCTTCTGGCAAATCTCTTGAATTTGCTTAATCATATGATCCGTCATACTTTTCATTTCCATCTGAAGAAAGTCATGTTCCACGTGGTAATCAATTTTTATGATATAATCTTTCTCTCTGGATTTTGCAGAAATCATGGATTCATATCCGTAAAAGGTAAACTCATAGCAGGCAAATTCCTGTTCTGAAATATAGTCCAGCAATCTTTCATCCATTCCATTTGAAAAAGTAAGCATTGTTTGATTTCCCAAAAAAAACGGCTTTCCCTCTGCTTCCAAATAAGCTTGCGCAAATTTTTCTTTTTGTACATCCTCTCCAAAAATGCTGTGGAATTGATTGATTACCGCAGGAAACTGGCTGAGCAGCATGCCTGCACACTCCTTTGCAAGAGATGCAAATTCTAAATCCCCGCTTTGATCCAGCGGATACAGACAATAGAGGGCGTTTTCCGGATTCTCCGGCCTCTCATGCAGATAGAATCCTCTGCAAGTCAATCCAACCATTCTTTCCGTTCCAATGGGAGCTGTCTTTTTTTTAACCCTTTTAAAAAACATAATCTTCACTCCACCATCGTAATATCAACCACATAACTTCCCAACTTATCGCCGGTGAATGAACCAACAATTCCTAAAATTAACCCGCCTGCTACGCCGCCGATTGCAGTTCCAACTCCGGGAAAAATGGCTGTCCCAATGCTTGCGCCCAGTAAAGCTCCGCCCTTTGCACCCAGTGCACCTCCAGCCCAGCTTCCGCCGATGCTTGCAATCTCGGAATACGTCGTTTTCCCAATTTTACGGTCTGCATCATGCTTGTCAATTTCAATCGACTGATACAGCTCCAAAGCATCCAGCACAACGCCTGTTGCCGCAAGCACTCGTCCGGCGACACGAATCTTTTTTGCTACTCCGTCAAAGTTTTTAAGCACAGTGTAGGCATCTTCGGAGATTTCTGTGTGATTCAACCCGTTTAGATTATTGAGTTGCCATTCAGAAGCAGTATATTTGCCGCTTTTAATACTTTTCCCTTCTACTGTATTTATGTGATAAAAGTCCGCCCCGGAATGCGGCGCGTCTGCTCGGAAAATGGTTGTTCCCTTTGGATTGATGCTTCGCGGCGATAGATCGCGCAGGGACGAATATCTCAAGCCATTCGATTCAATTGGTATTGAATATATTTTCGTATGTGAACTTTGTAATGGATCAATCCATGCCAATGTAGGTACTGATCCACGCAAGGCATCCATCAATTTTTCTACACTTGCATTTGTTTTCTTCCCGTAGACGCCGTCCTCGGTGAGCCGGTCACTGATGCCCAG
Organism: Oscillibacter sp.; assembly: GCA_022652815.1. Lineage (GTDB taxonomy): Bacteria > Bacillota > Clostridia > Oscillospirales > Oscillospiraceae > Oscillibacter. Next base: position 6,825 of record JALCRR010000019.1, on the reverse strand, counting down.
CTCGTTGAGCTTTTGTTGCAGCTCCCGAATTTTATCCGGGTCGCCGCCGACGAACCACGCCAGCTTGTCTACATTGACCTCTAAAGAATAGCACCTTACACCGCAGCGTTCAAGGTCTTTGACGGTGCTTTTCAGACGCTCCGCATTTTCGTCCCGGATATAATCGTTGTCCCGCTCGCCCTGCTCCAAATCCCGCCGGATTTGTCGGACGATGGATTCTAACGAATTGGTCACCAGCTTTCCGTAGGCACGGTCACCATTTCGTCCGCCGTAGTAGTTGGGGATGTCTCTGCCGAAAATGTGCTGTTCCATATGGTCGATGTATTCTGCGGAGCAAATCACCCTGCCGCACCGTCCGGTGAACTGCCGCTCATCGTCCCCATAGAGCAGGCGCAGCCAAACATCCCCCAGAAATTCGCGGCCCTTCCCGTTCATCAGCGCCCGTAGGAACAGCGTACGCTCTAAATTCCCGCTGGCGCTGCTTTCACCCCAGTCCATAGCCTTGCGCACGGTATCCATCCGATCACTTTGGTTCATGAAGCTGCTGTCCCGCACGAGTTTGGCGGCGTCCTCAATCTCACTGTCACTGGCGCCGGATTTTGGACGGGTGTCATCGTCTGAAAGACTTAAGATCGAAATACAGCTGTCACAGCGTCCGTCGCTGGAAGATGTAATTTGGCAGATGTCATGCAGCCCCAGCAAAACCTTGGTCATGCTCTCACGGTGCTCCCGTGGAAGATAACGTATGATGCCGATCTGCTGTTTCAAATCCTCATAAATCTCATCCACAATGCTGCGGATATTGTCCGCCAAATTACGCAGACAATCGTAATATTCCGTTTCACGTCCACTGTCCATGAGACTGCCGATCCAATATTCTTGATTCAGGCTGCGGAAATAGCCCTCGCTGCCCACCACGCCGTACCTGCCTGCCGCCACTTCCCTACTCATAATCTGCTCCTCCATCTGGTATTCAGTTGCGAATATCATGATGCGAGAAAGTGTCCTCGTCCGCTAAAGCAGTTCATTTTTGGGAAAGCCGCAGAAGCACAATGGCTGCGCCTTTCAGGGATGCCATTGACGATACCCTCGACAATTTCTTTGGTGTAGCCCCGGTTGCGAATATCTACATCACTGAGACAGCCAGGTTGCCATCTGTGACAACCTGGCTGTTCTATACGCTTTTCGCTTTGACGGCTACTTGATAAATGGCGATTCCTCACAACTGACGATCTTCCAACTCCCGTTGGCGTCAGTTGTGAGGAATCTTTTTTTCATGATGCAGCCCGCATGCCGTCTCATACAGCAAAGGAGGCTCTTTCAGGAAGCGTCAACGCGAAAAGCGTTCCTTTGACGCAAGCCCGCTCCCTTAGAAAACCTTGATTTCCGAGATCCCAGCCATCGTGCAGTAGCCCTTGATGTACTGCTGCATCTGGCTGCGCTGGGTAGCTGTAAGCGTTTTCATCTGTTCAGCGGTGAGGCTCTGTCCATAGTAGATCAGCAGTCGCGCATGCATGGCGTGCTTGCGCATATCGTTGCGATTGTTCCACGTCACATCGCTGGCGTTGAGATCCTGCAGCAGCAGGCGCAGCTTGCGCACGGGGTCGGAAAGCCTGTCCAGAGAGTTCCACAGATAGGCGTGTTCCGTGTCCGAGCGATAGTTTGGAATACTGGTATCCGCCGTACCGGAAGAAGTCGATGGCGTGGCTGTGGGTCTGGATGCGGTTGCTGGTGTGGAGGTGGTCGGCGTGGTCGCCGGCTTGGCTGCGGTAGTCGGCGTTGTCGTGACCGGCGTGGCCGCGGGAACCTCCGCCACGGTCTCCTGTGCAGGATTGGCAACGGTGGCGCGGGTATCGACCAGACCGGAAGCCTGCATCAGCCGCAGCGTCAGCACGGCGCACTCGCCGCGGGACACATTGGCCTTAGAGTTGAGTTTGCTGCCGGAATAGACGCTGATGCTGTTATTCAAGCAGAAGTCATAGCTGTCCTTGGCGTAGGAGGAGATGGCGGCGTAGTCGCTGAATGCGGAGGCATTCACGCTGCCGGAACGGCCGAAAAAGCCCGCCAGTGCAGCGGCGCGGGTCAGCATCACGGCGGCCTGCTCCCGGCTGATCAGAGAATTCGGGGAGAATTTCCCGTTTCCGGTGCCGGAGGTGATCCCGCATTCCACTGCGGAGGCCACAGCGCCGGAATAATACGCGGTCGTGGGCACATCCGAGAATTGTGCGGTGCCGTCCTGCGGCAGACCCAACGCACGAACCAGAATGGACACAAACTCGGCGCGGGTCACTGCGCGCTCTCCGGAAAAGCTGCCGTTGGAGCCGTTGATGATCTTGCGGCTTCCCATTTCGTTCGCCACATCGGCGTACCACTTGTCAGCGGTATCGCTGAAGCTGACCGTGTTGGAAATCAGCGCATAGGTGGAGTTCGTAAACGAGGTGTACACCACTTTTCCACTGCCAGTCTGCACGTTGGTAGGCACGGAGCGAATGATCTGCCCGTCCTCCCCCACCAGAACAGCCGTAGCAACCTGCTGTGTCTGGGCAGCGGAAAGCGAAACGGAATGGGTGACCGGGCCGGTAAAGCGGGTGATCTCCGTTGCGGAATCCCCCTCACCCACGGTAAGGGTATAGCTGATTGCGGAGCCGATCTGTCCGGGAACGCTGACCTCGCTCTTGGAAACGGTCACCGTCACGGGGGTCGTTGCCGCAGCCTCTGCGCTCATGGTCGGCAGAGGCATGGCGTTTGTGGGAATAGAAATTGCGGCGTCGGGCGTTTTAATGGTAATAATCATGTCCTTTTGCGCCATTTGCTCCACGTTTTGGACAATTAGTCTGGTGGAAACCTCACTCAGATCGCCCGCATAGACAGAGGCCACCACGCTGCCTGCGGCAGCGTTTTCCAGATATTTGCCCAGCGTGTCGGGGTCGCAGGTAATGGTGGCGGTCTGGCCTGCCCTCTGCACAGTGCTGCCGATAACGGTAGAACCGCCCACAGAAAGGTTGGAGGGTAGAGAACCACCGCCGCCTGTACTGACCACAGCAGGGCCAAGCTCCGCGCTTCTGCGGGGATAGGACGTTCCGCTGGTAACCTTTAGGCGGCTGTATACGACGTAAGTCGCCGTTGCGTCCAGTGTCTCATAGACAATCTGGCTGCCGCCCAGAGCATAGTTACCCTGACGCTGATAGGTCTTGGAGCCGTCATCGGCTTTCACCACCAGAGCCAGTGCATACTCGTACTTGTTCGAGGTATTGGACACCGTAATGCGGGCGTATTCGTGGGCGGTTTCGCCCTTGCCCTCGGTATAGACCTCGCGGACGGCTCTGGAGTTGTCGGCATCCACACCGCCGGGTGTTGTATCACCGGAGGGGGGCACCATGCTGTCCATACTGGTGATCACGGTGGCCTTGACCTGATAAGTTTTGGTGGGATCCAGTCCGCCGAAGGTCAAGGTGACGCCGTTTGCGGCGGTGTACCATCCGGCGCTGCCGGTGACGGAGGTGCCGGTGGCAGCAATGCCGGTGGCCACATACTCTCCGCCAGAATTCTTGACGTAGAGGGCATAGCTTCTGGGGCTTTCTACCACTACCGCAAGGCTGCTGACGGCGTCATACTCGCCTCTTTGCAAAACGGTATAGGCGCTGTCGGCGGTGACGGGAATTGTCCACTGATATACGCTGTCGGCGGCGCCTGCATACCAGCCGGAATTTTCCGCCGTAGGCGAAACGGCTTGGCTGCTGTCGTTGGCCACCGTCGCATATGTAACCACGGCACTTGCCTTGACGGCAAAGTCAAAGTTGGCTGTCGTCGTGGAGACGATCTTCACGTTGTTCAGATCAGTTCCCGTTCCGACCTTCAGGCGGGAGCGGATTTCGTAGGTCATGGTATCGCTCAGCTCGCTCTTGCGCCATTTGATGGTTCCGGCTCCGGTGTTCCACCAATAGCCTGCGGGATTGGTGCCGTTTTCGGGGTCCACGTCGGTCACCTGCTGGAAACTGGTGCCGTCACCACTCCACAGGGAGTATTCGTGGTCAGAATCCGTTGATGCGGTCAGATAGATTGCGCTGGAAGATGCGGCGTCCTCCGGAGTACCGGCAGGTACGGCTGGCACGGCGGGAATTGCGGGGGTCTCTCCGGCTGCCGGAACCTCTGGAATTTCAGCAACCGCCTCGGTGCGCTGCATGACCTTGTAGGTCTTGGCTGCGTCCAGTTCGGTCCACGAAACGGTTTCGCCTGCCGTGGCGGTTTTCCACTCGTTCGCATTCACGGCGGACCAGGTTTCACCTTCGCCCTGCACATAGAGCTGGTATTCCATGCCCTCTGCCGCCGTGGCGGAAAGCTCCTGCTGCAGGGAGGAGGTCACAGCCGCGATCTCACGGCTTCGGACGGTGTAGACCGTTCCGATGTCCAGACCTTCCCATTCCAGCGTGCCGTCTGCCGTGGCGGCGTTTGTATACCAGCCACCGGCGCTTCCGGCAATAAGTGCACCGTCTGTGCCGCGAGCGGCGGGCTCGGCGGTAATCAGGGTGCTACCCTGCCACAGGGAGTACTCATGGCCCGTCAGGGACGCAACTGCCACGCTCTTTGTGGCGCCGGAAATCTCATGGGCCGCCTTCTCGATGATCTTATACTGCGTATTGTCGGCAGCGGAAAAGCTGAAGGTCAGCTTTCCGCTTGCGGCAGAGTTGCTGTACCAGCCATCTGCCACAGCGCCGTCCGCATTTTCCTCCGTTTTCACAGCCGTGGGAACAACGGCGGACTTTGTCCATGTGGCGCCGTCCGCCGACTCATACAGCGCATAGAGCGCATCTGCCCGGGTATCCACGGTAAGAGAGCCAGATGCAATGTCCTGATACGGCAGCCGGGTGGTATTGTCCTTCTTAAAATCCGTGACCGCGCTGCGCTCGTCCACCCGGTATTCATAACCCGCGCGGACGTTGTGGAAGGTGATCTTCTGATCGGTATTGGCGCTGTTGTTGTACCAACCGTCGGAATACATCTTCAGCACGGCGGGCTGAGAAGGAGAACCAATCGCTTCATACGTGCCGAACACGGTGGGATTGGTGTTCTCCTCCGGCGTCCATGTCTCGCCGTCCTTATACATTAAAATATAATCCTTGGCAGGGTCGCAGGGATTCACCGTGATGGTGAAGGTGTCGGGGGGATTTTCCTCATCATAGGGGTCCATCTGGGCCTTGCTGGTGATGTTGACGCTGTCCGCGCCGCCAATGCCCATCAAAACGCTGAAGGATTTGCTCTGGCCTGCCGGCACGGTCCGGTTTTTCCAGGAGTAGGCCATGCCGGAGTCGCCACTGAAACTGTCATCACTGGTATTGTTATAGAGGTTGTCCGTCGCGTCACGATAATAACCATACCAGTATGTGTCCACGTCATCTACGTAGTTCGGCACATCCTTGCAGAAGAAGTTGAACCGGGCGAAATCGCCGGATTCATCCTTATCGTATTCCTCATCATCGGAAACCATGGTAAAACCCCGGTCCCCCTCCAGGCGGGTGATCTTCGCAGAATCATCTGCGCCGATCTGTATATCGGCGCGAGAGCCGAAGGAGACGGTCTTCGACTCGCTGCCGGAGTTTGTCACCGTATAGGTGATTTTCAACGCGCCGCCGTCCAGCACGGTTTCCAGCGTCACCGCCAGCGTCACGCCTGTAATCGAGGTCGTACGTGCAGTACCATCTACCGTTACACGGTCGTTGCTCCCGGGGTTTGTTGGCGTACCGGCGGACAGATACGTATAAAATCCGTTATCACTATAGGTGGTTTGCTTCCATGCTCCGTTAAATGTTCCCTTAATATTAAAATTATCGTTGCCGTTGTACTGATAGGCCATGGTGCCGGTGTCGCCTGCCGTGCCGGTCCAGCCGTCCGGCACAGCCACAGCCAGTGCCCAAGTGGGCAGAAGCGTGATTGCCATCGCAAGTGCCAGCAGCATACTGAGAATCTTTCGTTTCATAGGTATTCTCCTCTATCTTCTGAATTTGTATCGTCCAGGAGTGTGTATTGTCGGGGAATCAAACGTTCCTCAAGCGGAGGAATTGCCTTGAGGCAGAGCAAATGAGGGTCCTTGCCGCAGCCGAAAAGAGCACCCGCCTTCCCAGAAGTTGGCCCGGAGGAGACAAGCCTGCTCACTGTCTCCCCTATGCGGTCAGTCAGTTTCAAGTTCAGCTTCCTTCTCCCCCATTCTGCGAATATTTTTCATACCTTCATATTATCAGAATAATTTTTCTTGTCTACGATTTTTCCTGAAACCTACATAATTCTGCACGAAACGTCCTTTTCTTGCTTTACATCATAAAAGACCAGGCCATAACACCCCGATTTTGTCGATAAAGCTCGTAAGACGGAGTGAAAATTTTATTCCGCCCAATTGTAGAAAATTTTTTGCTCTACAACTGACCGGAAGCACCGTTTGTTTCTAAATTGCCGTGGGTTCTGTTCAGTTATAGAAAAAACCACACTTTGCTAAAGGGCTTCTTTTGCTCTGTTTTTGACTTGCTTTATCCCCGAAGTAGGAATTTAAAAAAGTGCAAAAGGCTCTGCCAGTTTCCGTACAAAAGCACAGAAAACCGGCAGAACCTTTCGCAGCTCGTTAGGGGGCAAGTGACAGCTGATTTCGTTGAAGGGAAGGCTGATCAGCTACACACTATCATAAAATTTAGATCTCGCCGCACTTGGCAAGGAGCTCTTCCCAGTTGCGGTCGACTTCCTTCTGAACCTGCTCAAGCATCCACTCATTGCCGGGCTTGAACATGTGGGCGAAACGGCCCTGCATCTTCAGATACTCGGTGACAGGCAGCTTATTCT
>JALCRR010000018.1 GCA_022652815.1 Oscillibacter sp. | reverse complement strand
TCAGACCGTCAAAAAGAGCGCTTGGATACCATTCGCAAGGTTGCGAAGCAGCAACGTGAGCATTTTGAGAATCCCAGTGCATCCATCAAGGACAGAATTGTCAATCTTCGTCAGCCCCATGTGCGCCCAATCGTCCGGGGCAAAGCTGGGCATCCGGTGGAGTTTGGACAGAAACTGGGTTTTTCTGTGGTGGATGGTTTTACCTTCATTGATGAGCAAAGCTTCAACAGTTTTAACGAGGGTGTCACGCTGATTGACAGCGCCAAGAAATACAAAGCGCTTTTTGGGCGCTATCCTGAGCGGATTTTGGCAGACACAATCTATCGCAACCGAGAGAACCGCCGTTTTTGTAAAGAAAACGGGATACGGCTCTCCGGCCCGCGACTGGGGCGGCCAAAGGCAGACGAATTGGAAGAAGATCGCAAGCAGGCGTATCAAGACAGCTGTGACCGCAACATTGTGGAGAGCCGCAACGGCATTGCCAAGCGGCGCTACGGCTTGGACAGAATATTGGCATATCTGGCTGACACGGCGAAAACCGAGGCAGCCTTGATTGTATTTGCCATGAATGCCGCACACTGCCTGCGCGCTCTTTTGCGCCTGCTTCTACAACTGCTGTTCCAGCCGTTTGGAGTCGTTATTTTGGCATAGGATTAAAAACCAAGTCTTTCAGTAGAACCTGATTTAAAGGATACCCAAAAACACGCCTCACATACTGGAGAATGGACTCTTTGGCAAAGCCCTTGCGCGCCGGAAAGACTGCGCTGGCGGCAGCCTCCGCCCCCTTTTCCCCCTCTGGATGATCATGGGTCACATCGGCGGACAGCTTAGCAAACCGTCTGACTTCTTCTATGGGATCAAAGGCCCATGCCACGGGACTGACACGCATGGCCGACCCATTTCCAAAGCTGTTGTAGGGCTTGTGGCGGCCTGTCGATTCAAATTGGTCCAGCCAGCCAACATAGGATAATCCATAGGCGATCTCCCGGTCACGATACAGTTTTCCGGAATACATCATAAAACACCGCGCCAGCTTGTCTTTCAGCCGTTCATCATCGTAAGAATCATCCGCAATATCGTGCAGGAGCCAGTCTGCCACTGCGAGCGTTGACACGGTGTCGTCCGTGAAATGATCATCCCTGCGGAAAAGGCTGATCTTTGAAAGATCCTCCGTCTTTTCTGGGCCAAATTCATAGGTTGATCCGAGAATATCCCCACAGATTGCACCAAGCATATGTCATCCCTCCCGATCGCTTTGAGGGTGATGATAGCACAGACACCGGAGCAAATATGTGCATAGGCAGACAGTGCAAAAAAAGACCTGGCTGAACGTGCAATGTTTGTTGTGTGGCGATGCTTTTTATTCCACAGTCCACAGCACAGCATTCAAATAAAAATCAGACTTTGGTCTGATTACAAGTAAAATCTAATGTGGTAAACTTAAAAAATATAATGGATCGTATAATGCGGTTGTAAGGAAAACCATGGGGGTGAAGATTTTTGAATGACAAACTGCTTGCGCGCCCTGCACTTTTGGATGCGCTGACCCACGACGCGCGGACGAAGAAGCTGATTTGGATCCATACCCCCACAGGCTGGGGGAAAACCACCCTGATTGCGCAGTATTTTGCCCAGTGCGCCCCGGACGCGCCGGTCATTTCCCTTCTGGATGAAGAATGGCAATCGCAGCTGGAGCAGGCGGTTTCCGACGGTGTGCCCCATATCGCCTTGGATGACTTTCAGGAGCTTGCAGATGAGGAGCAAAACTTTGTCGGCGACTGTATCACGCAGTCAAATTATGACACCCGGTTTTATCTTCTGAGCCGGGCGGCGCTGCCCGCCTTTTTGAAGCCCTTTGCGCTGACGGGACAGCTGGCTGCCTACTCCGACCAACAGCTTGCCCTTTCTGCCGAGGAGGCGGCGCAGGTGCTGGCGCTGCGGGAGATTCCCTGCGGCAAGGCCGCCGTGCAAAAGCTGACAGAGGAATTTCGGGGCTGGTGCGTCGGAATTGTCTGCGTGGCACGGCGTGCTATGGAGGTGGGAGGCCTGACCCCACAGGCATGGCAGCTGGGCATGACAGATATCTACGATTATTTCGATGTGTGCGTGTGGAATCGCTTGTCCTCTGGCATGCAGCGGTTTTTGCTGCAAATCGGGCACTTGGAGTCCTTTACCGAGCGCGAGGTCTGCATGGTCTGCGGACGCCAGAGCGTCGGCGCTCTTTTAGACGAAGCGCTGCATTACAGCAGCGGCATGATTCAGGACGACGGCGAAACCTACCATATGCTGAAAATTGTTCACAGCTATCTGGAATACAAGCAGAAAAAGCTCTGCGACGAGGAAAATCGCACACAGCTCTACGACAATACAGCGCTGTATTTTGCCCTGACGGGCGACATGCCAAAAGCGCTGTATTATTACCATCTGTCCGGCAACCGGAAACGAATCACGGAGTTGCTGCTGGAAAACGCCAACAGCCACCCCGGCGACGCTTATTTTGTGGATTTGGAGCAATACTATCTGGAGCTGGACGAGGACATGGTCAGCCAGTCGCCGGAAATGCTCTGCGCCATTGCGCTGCTCCACTCCCTGTCCATGCGGGTGGAGGAGAGCGAGCGTTACCGCGAACGGCTGAAAGTGCTGGAGCACAGTCTGCCAAGGAGCGACCGGCGGAAGAAAATCGCCGCCGAAAAGCTGGCGTTTCTGTCCATCACCCTGCCGCATGGCGGATCGGGCCGCATGGTGGAAACGCTGAAGAGCCTCCCGGCAATGGGCGCGAATCTGCGAGGGGTAAGCATCACCGGCAATATGCCCGGCATTATGAACGGCGGCATGGACTTCTGCCAGTGGAGCAAAAAAGACCGGCTGATGTACAAAACCATGCGCCCGGTGCTCAACGCCGTGTTCGGCAGCTTTGTCAAGGGCATGCCGGAGGTGGCGCTGGGCGAAAGCCTGTTTGAAAAGAGCTGGGACAGCGATCTGACGGAAAGCCTGATGCTGCTGAACTCCGGCAAGGCAGCGGGCAATCAGGAGGATTATCAGCAGGTCAATTTTGCCGCAAACGGCCTGATGGCCCGGATGTTCGTCTGCCAGAACCGACTGCAAACCGCCACCGAGCTGATGGAGCAGTTTCGTGAGCAGGCCGAGGCGCGAGGCAAGTGGCAGCTTCTCAAAAACGTGGATGCGTTCCTGTTTTGGCTGAATCTGCTCTCCGGCGACGAAAATGCCATAGACAACTGGATGAAACAGGACGCGCCCAACGAGCTGGAGCATTTCTATATCTTGGAGCGCTACCGGTACCTGATGAAGGTGAAGGGCTATATCGTCTACGGAAGCAATCTGGAGGCGCTGTCGCTTCTGTCACAGGTGGAGGACTACTTCACCCGCTACAAACGCACCTACAACTACATCGAAGCGCGGCTGCTGCGGGCGATCGTGCTATATCGCAGCGGCAGCGGCGACTGGGAGAGCGTCTTGCGGGACGCACTGACCCGGTGCGAGGAATTTGGGTTTATCCGCATTGTGTCCGATTTGGGCGCGGGGATTTTTGAGCTGCTGCAAAAGCTGAAGTTGCCCAAGGACAGCGAGTATTACAGTCACCTGATGGCCGCCACGCGGCAGCAGACGTTGTACTATCCCCGATTTCTGGCACAGCGCCGCAAGGATGATTACGGCCTGACCGAGACGGAAAAAAATGTGCTGCGACTGCTGTGTGCGGGCATGAGCAATGCGGAAATCTGTAAGCTCTTAAACAGCAGCATGGGCACGGTGAAAACCCACACCGGCAATATCTACACGAAATTAGAAGTCAAGGGACGCCTCGCCGCCGTGAAGCTGGCAGAGGAACAGGGGCTTGTCTGACTTTTTACGAAAGGGGTGCCGTATGCGAAACCTGATGCACAAAACCCATATCAAATATCTTGTTTTGCTGTTGGCACTCTGGATGGGCTTTTGCGGCCTTTTGACACTGTCAGCAGCAATTCCCCAGTCTGCAGTCAGAAACAATATGACGACAGCCGCAGAATACTTTCGGGGACGGGAGAATCTATATGAACTGATAGAGGGCGAGAAAGCCACAGCCGTTCATGACTATTCCAACGCCATTTGGCTGAATGTTGCATGGCATTTTGACCCGGATCGTCCTTTTTCCTCTGCCATGGAAGCAAACTATTATCAGGCGGAGGACGACAGCCAGACCGACAGCTTTGCCGATAGCGTGATGGGTGGTGCGCAGGCAAATACTGGCTACGGCCGCTATTGGCACGGCACGGCGGCAATTTTGCGGATGCTGCTTTGCGTGATGCCCTTTCAAGGCGCGATGATTCTCTCCGGCATATTATTGCTGGCATTGCTTGGGGTTTATTACCTTTTGCTGCTGCGCCGCAGGCTTTATGCGGTTGCAATCGGTTCGGCGGCGGCGCTTGTGCTGTGTACCCTCTGGGTCACGCCGTTTTGCTTTGAGTATGCGCCTTGCTTTCTGGTGGTGTTCGCTGCAGCGGACTACACATTATGGCGCTACGAAAAGGAGAAGGACTTCTCCGCGTTTTTTCTGGTTGTAGGTGCGTGTATCTGCTATTTTGATTTTCTCACCTGTGAGATTCTGACCTTTGCGCTGCCCATGCTGCTCATTCTGTGCATTGACAGGCCGTCCAATCCGGCGGGCATCCGCGCAACCGTGAAATACGGTGTGTTCTGGCTTGGAGGCTACGGGCTGTCCTTTCTGGCCAAGTGGCTGCTGGCAGCGGCGGTGAGCGACGAGAGCGTGCGAGCCGTCGCCCTGTCACAGGGTGCATTTCGCATGGTAGGTGACCTTTCCTGGGGTGAAAACAGCATTCTTCAAAGGATGGATATTTCCATCGTCACGAATTTGAATTTTCTGTTTCCCATGTCACTGGCTACCAAGGCAGGCGGTGTGCGGCTGCTCTTTGCCGGGCTTTTGGCAGTGCTTTTTTGCCTGTGGTTTTTGTTCCGAAAAAAACCGCAGATCGGTTTGATTCCCCTGTATCTGCTGTTGCTGCTGCCCTTTGCACGCTATGTGCTATTGAGTAATCACAGTGCGCTGCATCCGTTTTTCACCTTCCGCTGTCTGTTCATCAGCATTGTGGCGCTGAGCGTGATCGTTTCCCAGACCACTGATTTTCGGCAGTTTTCAAAGAAAAGGTGCAAGCCGGAAAAACGGAGGAGGGGATAGATGGAACTGACCATTTTAATGCCGTGTCTGAACGAGAGGGAATCCATCGGTTTTTGCGCGGACGAGGCGCTTGCCGTTTTGAAAACAAACGCGCTTGACGGCGAGGTTCTGGTGGCGGACAACGGTTCTGAGGACGGTTCCCGGGAGATTGCTGCAGCCCATGGCGCGCGGGTGGTCACCGTTTCGCAGCGCGGCTATGGCAGCGCCTTGCGCCATGGCGTTACCCGAGCGCGAGGAGATTATGTGATCATGGCGGATTCGGACGGCAGCTATGATCTGTCCCACATCCCGCGACTTTTGGAGTCCCTGCGTACCGGGGCAGATCTGGTGATTGGAAACCGCTATGGCGGGCGGATTGAACCCGGTGCATTCCCATGGACGCACCGATATATTGGCGTTCCTGTTCTGTCCGCTTTGGGGCGGATTGCCGGACACTGTCAGGTGCGCGACTTTCACTGCGGACTGCGGGGCGTGAACCGCAAGCGCTTTTTGTCGCTGGGCTGTGTCTGCACAGGCATGGAGTTTGCCAGTGAGATGATTCTTCTGGCGGGGAAAAACCAGCAGCAAATTGTGCAGGTGCCAACAGACTTGCGCCAAGATTACCGACAAACCGCACAGCCCCACCTTCGCGCGATTCCGGACGGTCTGCGCCATTTGCGTGTAATTATCAAGTACTTATTTTAAAGGAGACGTTATCATGAAAAAACGATTACAGCAACTGCTCAGCCTGATTCTGACGCTGCTTCTGCTCAGCACCCTGTTGGTGCTTCCGGCGGCGGCAGACGAACCGCCGGTTACGATTCAGGTGGGCGGCGTGACCATGGCAAGCGGCGAGTATCTCGCCAGCGGTGACACCGCTGTTTCCACAACGCAACCGGATGCGACCACCGGCTATGCCTATTTCGAGATTGTGGAGAGCGTCCCCACCCTGACGCTACACAACTATACATACGTTGGGGTATTAAATCAAAATGATGACGAAAATCCACTCATAGCTATAAAGTCTTTGGTCAGTCTACATATTATTTTGAAAGGTACAAATAGTGTTACAAGTGCGGCTGATAACTATCCCTATGAATTCGTAAGCAGCGGTGTTTATATCTCCGGCGCACTCAACATTACCGGCTCCGGTACACTCAACGCTATTGGCGGAGGAACGAGAAACAGCGGTTATGGCGGACGTCATATATATTCCTATGGGGTTTATGCAACGAATAGCATCACAATACAGGACGCTGAAGTAAATGCCAAGAGTGGCAATTCGTACTCATATGCCAGTGGAGCAATAGCATATAGCTATGGGCTGTATTCCGATGGCGCAATTACAGTCAACGGCGGCACGGTGACAGCCAAAGGCGAGACCTCGAATTTATATAGTTATGGTATACAAGCCAGCCAGTTTGTAATCACTGCGGGCACAGTGACGGTGCAGGGATATTCGAAAGCGGTGAATAATGATTTGACTTATCCCACTGCATACTATACTGCCACCGCCGACGCAACAAACTATGATGGCGCAGGTGCAAGTGACTATGTGGCCGCTAACCTCGCCAGTTACAAGTATCTGAATTTCTCGCCGGAAACCTACGCCATCACCTACGATGCAGGCACAGGCGAAGGAACGGTTCCAACTGAGGGGACAAAAACCTATGGTGAGGACTATACCGTCTCCACCAGCTATCCATTGACCAAAACCGGCTATACCCAAATCGGCTGGACAACAGGCAGTGAAAGCACAGACGGCACAGGCGCCGTGACCACACTGACAGCAAACGCCGTGGCCACGCTGTACCCGGTCTGGGTGCCCACCTACGCCGTCTCCTACAATGTAGGTTCAGGCGAAGGAACGGTTCCCGCAGCGGAGACGAAAACCCATGGCGTGGACTATACCGTCTCCACCAGCTATCCCTTAACCAAGACCGGTTATACCCAAATCGGCTGGAAACCGGACAGTGAGAGCACAGACGGCACAGGTGCTGTGACCACACTGACCGAAAACGCAGCGGCAACGCTGTACCCCGTTTGGAGTCGCAACAGCACGGGCGGAGAGAGTTCCGGAACCACATCCGGCTCTGCCACCACCACAGAGACCACTAAAAACGAGGACGGTTCCTCCACCACCACGGTCACCAACAAGACCACCGGTACTGTCACGGAGACCACCAAATACCCCGACGGCTCCACCGTGGTGACGGAAATGAAAAAGGACGGCAGCGTTGCCACCACCGACAAGCAGGTCAGTGGCGTGACCACCGTCACCAAGACCGATGCAAGCGGCAACACCGCCGCAAGCGTCACCGTGCCCTCCACTGTGAAGAATCATGTCACCGTCACCATCCCCACCGATCTGGGCAAAACAGGCGGTACCGTTTCCGTCACGGTTACTGATCCCGATGGCAAGCAGAAAACCGTCAAGGGCGACTATGCAGACGGTAAGATCAACCTTCCTGTCAGCGGCTCTGCCACCATCGAAATTCTGGACGATTTCGTCCCGCTGGCGGCGCTGCCCTTTACCGATGTGGCAGAAGGTGCATGGTGCCATGACGCGGTGCAATGGGCGGTGGCCCACGACCTGTTTGCAGGAACCTCGGAAACCACCTTTGCCCCCAACGCCCCCATGACCCGGGAGATGCTGTGGACGGTGCTGGGACGTCTGGACGGGCAGACGCTCAAAGGCAGCGGCGTGTTTGACCGCGCCAAGGGCTGGGCGTCTGAGCAGGGCATCACCGACGGTAGCAACCCCAATGGCAAGCTCTCCCGCCAGCAGTTGGTGACGCTCCTGTGGCGCTTGGCAGGATCTCCGACGCCCAGCGGCAATTCGGACGGCTTTTCCGACGCGGGCGCTGTGGCGGATTACGCCAAAGCAGCGTTTGCCTGGGCGGTTGAAAACGGCATTGTGGCCGGCTCCGATGGCAAGTTACTGCCCGAGGGTCTCGCTACCCGCGCACAGGTAGCCACCATGGTCAAGCGGTACGCACAGAAGATTGCAAAGTAATCCAAGCAACGACAGGAGCCGGGGAAAACCCCCGGCTCCTGCTCAAGACTGCCCTTGGAATTGCCTGCCTTCTTTACGGAAGGTGTCCCAATAGCGGCATCGTCTATGTAGATTCTCTATTTACTGAGCTTTTTTCAGTTCTGTAATTTCCTGGCTATGGCTATGAAGTTTGATGGCCGACTTTAGCATATCAATTTCTTCTTGCATAGCTTCTGTTTTGCTTCTGGGGGTCAGCTCGTCCTGCTTCTTGAGGCCTGGAACTTGAGTTCTCATTGGTTTGCGCTCGAATGCGCAAATAGAAATGCCAAAGGCGTTGCCTTTGGCATTTCTATTTTAAATGACTTTCCGGCAGCGTCAGCACCACCTCGGCGGAGAATACTTTGTCTTTCCAACTGAACCTTGCCTCGCCGCCGTAACGCTCTGCAATGGCACGGACGGACGCCGTACCGGTACCGGCACTGGGACGCTTGGAGGACAGCAGTCTCTCCCGTTCCCTCTTCGGCTCGTCGGCAGGGCAGTTGTCCACAATGATGGTCAGCATCTGCGCACCCACCAGCTTGCCACCCATGCGGATGTAGGGCGAATCGTCCAGGTGCTTTTTGCAGGATTCCAGCGCATTTTCCAGCAGGTTTCCCAGCAGCACGCACAAATCCGGCTCCGGCAGAGGCAGCGCTTCCGGCAGAGCAAGCTTTGCGGAGAAGGATACGCCCTGCGCCTGCGCCTGCTCCGCATAGTAGCGCACGACGGTATCTGCCACCGTGTTCTCGCAGTACCGGATGCCGGTATCAACAGGCAAAGACTGTCCGTAGGCTTTCAGATACTCCTGCAGTGCCGAAACGTTTCCGGTGTCCACATATGCCTGCATTAAGCGCAGGTGTTGACGCAGATCATGCCGGGCCTGCCGCGTTTCCTCCATGCGTCCTTTCAGACTTTCATACTGCGCCGTCTGCATGGCAAGTCGCTGGTTCTCCGTTTCCAATCACATCAACTGCATCCGCTCGTCCAGCATCTTTGCCACCAGATACGAGGAGACAAAAGGTAGAGCCGGTGTTGACCACCACCAAAAAATCACATTTCCAAGGTTGTTGGAGAACAAGCCGCCATAAGCCCAAATGAGGAAATAGTGGATGGCGCAGAACAGTCCCGGAACCACACATAGATATTTCCAAAAATCATCTGCGTCCTCCCAGACGAACAGCGGGCGCGCCACCGTAGCGCTGGGCGATGGTCTGAATGGACACCAGTGTCCGTGGAGAACGTATGACCGTATCCTATTTTGTCTTTTCTCTTAAAATTTCCGCAATATCCGCCTCCACTTGGTTGTGTTTTTTTGGAGGGATTGGGATAGATGCGTCGTTCTTTAGCTGGATTTGATTGCGTGTTAGTTTTACGATTTCGAGAACATTTATAATATAGCTGCGGTGCGGACGGTAAAATTCTTTCGGCAACTGCTTTATGAGCTGGTCTAACAGCAAACGGACGCAAATCACACCATTTCTTGTATGGATATAGCACAGCTTGCCCTTGCCGGCACAAATATGGCTGATGTCCGCATATTCGATATAGTAGGTGCAGGCATCAAAGCCCCGGGCAATCAGGCGCTCCTTCTGTTGCATTGCAAGGTTTGTAAAATTGTGGTGAAAGCGTTTCTGTTCAAATTCATTAAAGTGCAGGGGGTAAATATGATCACGACTATCTGTTTCCATCCCATTTGATATATGAATGAGCGAATATCGCCAGGTAAGCTCGCCGTTTATCCTGCACTTTCTCCAAAAGAACGTTACCCGCTGATAATGCGTAAGCATACTTCCGTCGGAATAATAGGTGTATACCACAAATCTCAGCAGTACCTCGCAGGTGTTATTGTTCCCGCCTTTCACCGTTTTAGATAACATTTGTGAGGTGCGAAACGACAGCGTATTTTCTTCCTTTGAGAAAGCACTAACCAGGTTCCGCTTGCCGCAAATATATTGATGGATACCGGGACCTATCCACACAATGTCATCATGCATATAGTCAAAAAACATCTGCGGGCAGTTATTGTAATATTCTTCTACCAGCTTTACGGTAATTGCTTCCAAATCATTTTGCATAGGGTTTCCTCGCTTCCCGTGAATAAGCTTATCAACAATCTTATTTTATGAGCTATTTAAAAATAGTCAAGGGTTTTAAGCCTTTCGTTTCTGTATACAGTCATTCATTCCTTAGATATTGTGCTGCAATGAAATTGCACTATAATCAAATAAAGTCATATATTGTCGCTTGCACGAAACGATCAATCCTGTGCGATGCAAAATGCCGCCAATGTACAAGACAAACAAAATCAAAAAATTTTTCAAAGGGATATCCCGTGTGCTCGGCTTTCTATATTGCCTCTATTCTATAAAGTGCCCCGATTTTGTCAAACGCCTACCGTTCACGCTGTAAGCCTTGAAAAATTACAGTAAATTCTTTAAATTTGAAAGCAAGAACAAAAATGAAACCAATGAAAAGAGGGGGATGGTTTATGACGGTGATCCTGCTGTGTGAGGATGAAGTACAGCGGAGGGAAGCGGAAGCGCTGCTCAAGACACTGGATGTGCGGTGTACATCCTTTTCCGACCGCCGGGCGTTCCTCGACCACATCCGCAGCAGGCCGGATCTGATGGCGCTGCTGATGGAACCCGGGCCTCACGGCACGGAGACGGCGGCGGAGATCCGGGAGCAAAACCCAAACGGCAAATTTCTCTGGTTCTCTGATCTGGACTTTTCCCTGCTGTCCTTCCGGCTCCACGCCGACTATTTTGGATTGCTGCCTGTAACGGAGAGCAAGCTCCGCGCGGCGCTGCTGAACGCGCAAAAACAATGAGATAGGAGAAAATAAAATGAAGAAACGACTTTTTAGTGCCCTGCTGTGCCTCGTGATGGCGTTAACCCTGCTGCCCGTATCCGCGCTGGCAGCAACCTCCGCGCTGACCTTCTCCCGCCACGACACCGGCACGGTGGAGGTCACGGCGGAAAAGCTGAATGTCCGCGCGGAGCCAAAATCCACAGCGAAGATTCTCGGTACCGTCACCAAGGGAACCATTCTCACGGTCACGGACGCCTATTCCAAGAGCATCAGCACCTGGCCGCGCTACCACCAGATCGACTATGACGGCGGGACCGCCTATATCATGGCGGAGAAAACCAAGAAGGCGGAGGATCGGTATGTGGAGGTGGTGGAGATCACCTCCCATTACGACAAAAACGCCGCAGCCCTTCAGGGCGCACCCGGCGCCAGCAAGGACAGCCCCTTCACCTTCGCCGGGGGCAGCGGCACCTACGCCGACCCCTACCTGATCGCCACGGCCGACCAGCTCAACGCCGTGCGTAAGGGGCTGGATAAGCACTATAAGCTGACCGCGGACATTGACCTGTCCCAGTGGGGCAACTGGGTACCCATCGGCGGCAACGCCGCTTACGGCGGTTTCGGCGGCTCGGCCAACGTTGCCTGCAAGGACGTGCAGATCTTCCACGGCAGTCTGGACGGAAACGGCCATGTGATCTCCGGCATGACCATCCAGATCAGCTCCGATCAGATTTTCCTGTCGGAGGGTCTTAACATCCGCAATTACGGCCTGTTTGCCGGCATCGGCTCCACCTCGGACGACTACACCAAGGGAATCAACAAATATAAAGGCCCCGTCTACACGAAAGACCCCTATAACGACACCACGACCTGCAACATCCGCAATCTGGGCATGGTGAATTATACCATCGACGTGTCCTAGCCGTCTTTCAAACAGCTTTTCAATTGTCTCGCGGCCAATTCCGGTGACCTCCCCGCCCTGTTTTTTATCTTTTTGTTTTGCTGCACCGTTTTGCAGCCAGGACAGGACCTCGTCCGAGACCTCCGGGCAGTTCTCGATTGATTTGAAAAATTCCCCGAAAGCCTCATCGAACTTGTCATAGTCTGCCTCGCTGTGCACAACGACCGCTTTGCA
The DNA here is from genome assembly GCA_022652815.1 of Oscillibacter sp. Lineage (GTDB taxonomy): Bacteria > Bacillota > Clostridia > Oscillospirales > Oscillospiraceae > Oscillibacter. Next base: position 21,085 of record JALCRR010000018.1, on the reverse strand, counting down.
TAGCGTGTAAAAGCCGCACAGTGTGGAGCCGTGAAGTCCCTGATTCAAACCGTCCATCAAGGTCATCCATTCATTAAGAGAAACCTGAATTCCATTGGCGCGCAGCGAATAGAACAATGATAGAAACATATTGCATCTATACCTTTTTCAGATTATGATTCAGAATAGACAAATCCTCGTTCTTTTTCAGCAGAACGCCGGCAAACGGAATCTGCCCATGCGCCAAATCAATATTTACTCCGCTGAGCTGCAGAGCCTGAATCCAGTCGATTACTTCACTGGTGCTGGGCTGCTTGCGCAAGCCTTGCAGGCCCCGTATCCAATAAAACGTATCCAGCGCCTGATCCATAAGCTGCTGATCCAAATCCGGATAATGGACGCGGATGATCTGCGACATCAGTTCCGGGTTCGGAAATTCGATGTAATGGAAAATACACCTGCGCAAAAAGGCGTCCGGCAGTTCCTTTTCCGCATTAGATGTGATGATGACAATGGGGCGATGCTTTGCAGCGACGGTCTGTCCCGTCTCCGGAATATGGAATTCCATGCGGTCCAGCTCCCACAGAAGATCGTTCGGAAATTCCAGATCTGCCTTGTCGATTTCATCAATCAGCAGCACGACCTGCGCATCGTTGGAAAAAGCCTGTCCCAGCTTTCCCAGCTTTACATATTTCGCGATATCGTCCACTCCGTTGCCCCCGAACTGGCTGTCGTACAGCCGTTGAACGACATCATAGACGTACAGCCCGTCCTGCGCCTTCGTGGTGGATTTTATATTCCATATGACCAGTTCCTTTTGCAAAGACTCCGCGATTGCCTGCGCCAGAACGGTCTTTCCCGTGCCTGGCTCGCCCTTAATCAGCAACGGCTTTTGCAGGGAAATTGCAATATTTACGGTTCGCAGCAATTCATCGCTTGCCACATAATGGTTGCTCCCTTGAAATTCCATCATTGTTAAGTAACCTTTCTCTCTTCGGTTCATTGCATTTTATCAAGTGCGCGGCTGCCCGTAAAGCGTCTGCACTCAAAGCAGCGGCGCAGTAGATTCCTATAAAGAGAAGAGCGATCTGCAGGTATTCCCGCAGACCGCTCTTCCTAAGATTTAAATTGGCTTTCACAGGAATAGCAGTCAGATGCAGAAATTCAATATAGGCTTGAAGGGATTGATCTGCCTGCGAAAGGTTTTTTAAGGATATGAGGCAAAATATAGGAGGGAAAAATGAGGCACAGCCAATTTGAATCCTCAACCCGCTTCAGTGGCACAATCCGAAGCGTATTGTCATGGTTAGGACTTCAGTTTTTTGACCTCGGCGGTCATGATCGGCACGACCTGATAAAGGTCGCCGACAATTCCGTAATCTGCCACGCCGAAGATGGGGGCATCCGGGTCTTTATTGATGGCAACGATGCAGTCGCTTCCGCTCATGCCGGCCAGATGCTGAATGGCGCCAGAGATACCGCAGGCAATATAGATCTTGGGTGCCACGGTCTTGCCCGTCTGCCCCACCTGATGGATGTGGGGAATCCAGCCAGAATCCACGGCGGCACGGGACGCGCCGACAGCGCCACCCAGTGCATCAGCCAGAGGCTTAATCGTGGTTTCAAATCCCTCTGGGCCGCCCAAACCGCGGCCTCCGGAAACAATAATTTCAGCGTCTTCCAGTTTGACCATCTCACCGACTGCCTCGCGGATGGATTCAATCAGCTTTGTGCGAATCACACCGGCAGGAACAGGGATGCTTTCCTTGACAATCTCAGCGGTACGGGAGACATCCGGAGCCACCTTCTTAAACACGCCCGGGCGAACCGTACCCATTTGGGGACGGGTGCGCTCGCACATGATGGTAGCCATCAGATTGCCGCCGAATGCGGGACGGGTCCAGGCCATGTTGCCGGTCTCGACATCCACATCCAGCTCGGTGCAGTCTGCTGTCAGGCCGGTTTTCAGGCGGCAGGACAGCCGGGGGCCCAGATCGCGGCCGATAATGGTCGCGCCGATCATCAGAATGGAGGGCTTATACTTCTCGATCAGCTGATTCAGCCCGTAGGTATAGCCTTCGGTGGTGTACTCTTCATAGTCATCACCTTCGACAGAGATGACCTTGTCCGCGCCATAGGCGATTGCGGCACGCTCAGCCTCGGCATTGTCTTTGCCCAGCACAACCGCCACAGCCTTCTGGCCCAGACGATGTGCCAGCTGAACACCGGGATTAAGCAGCTCCAAGCCACCGGAAGCGGCTTTGCCTTCATCGGTTTCAATAAAGACCCAAAGATCTTTGTACTCAGAAAAATCCATCGTCGTCATCCTCCTCAAATCTTCTTGTCATTGCTCAGCACGGCAATCAGCTTTACGGCGGAGGCAGAGAGAGAGTCCTCTTCGATCACATTGCAAACCTTGTTGCGAACGGGAGTGAAACTCTTCTTGACTTTGGTGGGGGAACCCTTCAGACCGCAGCGCGCCAGGTCAATCAGGGACTGTGCCTCCATATCCTCGGGCGTAATCACGGGGATCTGAGCGCGGTTTGCGGCCAGTCTCTTTTTAACCGTCGGAAAACGCAGTTCAAACGGAGTCTTGGTCACAGAGACCACCACAGGCAGGGCCGCTTCCAGAACATCGTATCCGTCGGCTGTCTCCTTGCGAATACGGACCTTGTTGTCAGAGCAGGATACGACTTCTGTGGCATATGTAATCTGCGCGTAGTCCATGTGCTCCGCCATCTCGGGGCCGACCTGGCCGGTATCTCCATCAATGGCCTGCTTGCCGCAGAACACCACATCAAACTTCGCACCGCGTTTTTCCTCCACGGCTGCAACAGCACGAGAGAGAATGTAGCTGGTGGCCAAGGTATCGGAGCCGCCGAAGGCACGTCCGGAAACCAGATATGCGTCATCTGCGCCGACGGCCATGCTCTCGCGCAAAACCGCTTCCGCCTGTGGGGGACCCATGCTAATCGCGGTCACCGTGCCGCCGGCAAGGTCCTTCATGCGCAGCGCCATTTCCAGCGCGAATCCGTCAAACGGATTGAGGATGCTGGGAACGCCCTCGCGAACCAAAGTATTGGTAACCGGATCAATTTTGACCTGGGTCGTGTCCGGCACCTGCTTTACACATACAGCAATATTCATTGCAGGGTGATTCCTCCTTAATTACAGCTTTCCAACCAGAGTTTTGCCGATGATATAACGTTGAATTTCGCTGGAGCCCTCGTAGATTGAGTAGATTCTGGCGTCGCGCACCAGCTTCTCCAACGGATATTCCTTGGAAAATCCATAGCCGCCATAAATTTGCTGGGCTTGCAGGCAGATATCCAGAACGGCCTCCGAGACAAAGCACTTTGTGCAGGAGCCCACCAGCGTATCGTAGATTCCCTTGTCAACCAGAGACGCAGAGTACGCAAGCTGGGAACGGCTGACCTCCAGCTTCATCTCCATGTCGGCCAGCTTGAACTGGATACCCTCCAGCTTGCCGATGGGTTGGCCGAAAGACAGACGGTTGCGGGAATACTCCACGGCCAAATCAATTGCGCGTTCAGCCACGCCGACAGCGGGAGCCACGCCGGTGGGACGGGTACGAGAGAGCATCTTCATAATCGTCTTAAAACCGGTGCCCTCTTCGCCGATCATGTTGGCTGCGGGAACGCGAACTTCGTCCAATGCAAGGTCCGTGGTATTGGAGGTGCGAATGCCCATCTTGTTCTCATGCTTGCCTACAGAAACGCCCGGCATATTGCGGTCGATAATGAAAAGAGAAATGCCGTGGGTTCCCTTTGTGGGGTCTGTGCAGGCAGTAACCGTGTACAGATCCGCCACACCGCCGTTGGTTACAAAGCACTTGTTGCCGGTGATGATGTAGTCGTCCCCGTCTTTTACGGCCTTCGTCTTGCAGTTGCCGGCATCCGAGCCAGACTGCGGCTCCGTGATACACATGGACCAGAACTTGCGTCCCTGTTCACTGAGCAGGGAGCCCCATTTCTTCTTCTGTTCTTCGGAGCCGGCCAGCAGCACCGGCTTCCAGCCGAAGGTCTGGGCGCTAAACGTGTTGGCGAAACCGGCGTCATGATACGCCATTGCCATACGGATGTACATGATCGTGGACACGTCCAGATCAGCGCCGCCGTACTCCTCGGGCACGTCAATGCCCCAGAAACCGAGATCCATCAGCTCCTTGACCGTGTCAATCGGGCAGAAGCTCTTTTCATCCCACTCCGCCACATAGGGATCCACCTTTTTCTTGCAAAAGTCGTGGACAATTGCGCACAGGTCCTTCTGATCGTCTGTCATTAACTGATATTGACTCATAAATTCACCTCAAAAACTTTTATAAAAAATTTTAATTAAAACAAGGCAACATACCGTGTCGGGTCTTATCTCCCTTTAAATTCCGGTTTGCGCTTTTCCAGGAACGCGTTGACCGCTTCCCTGTGATCTTCAGTGAGACTGCAGGCATACTGCGCGTAAACCTCACGCTGCATACACGCGTTCCACTCGCCGAAATTCACGCTGTTGAGCAGTGTCTTGATTTGCGCATACGCCGCGCTGGGGCCGTGAGAATACTTGTGAATATACTTGCGAACGGTTGCTTCCAGTTCTTCCTTTGGAACAGCATCCGTAATGATACCCCACTCCTTTGCCTGCGCACCCGTGAAGCGTTTTCCAGACATCAGCAGCTCCGTGGCCCTGACCGGGCCGACGGTCTTGCTGAGCGTATAGGAGATACCGCCGTCGGGCACAAAGCCAATGTTCACAAATGCAAACACCATTTTGGCCGTCTCCTCGGCTATTGAGAAATCGCAGGCCATGGCCATGCTCATTCCAACTCCGGCAACGGCACCTTCAATCCATGCAATCGTCGGCTTTGAAATCATTTTCAGTCTCGTAATCAGCTCCCCGCCGATGCGGATGGCGGTTTTTGTGTTGTTGATTCCCTTGTCCAGACGTTCTTTCATGCCCCGGACATCGCCGCCGGCCGTGAAATTTCCGCCTGCGCCACGCAAAACGACAACCCGCACATCGTCATTGCTCTCGCAATAGTTCAGGCACTGGATCAGATCCTGCATAACCTCCGCCGGAACCGGATTGAGCTTTTCGGGGTTGTTGAGGGTGATGTACGCAGCACCGTCGCTGACATCAAATAAAACCCACTCAGTCAAAAAATTCATTTTCACAATGTACCCCTCGCCTTATCAAAGTATTTCCTGCAAACGAATAACCGAAAGGTTACTTCTTTGATTTCACCTTATCTTCCCACTCTTTTTCCATTCCGTCGATTTCTTCTGCGCTCAAGCCCAGAGATTCGAGCACTTCGTGGTTGTCCTGCCCCAGATTGGGAGCAACCCCATATTCTGCCCGAATATCGGAGAATTCAAAGGGATTGCTGGGAAACCGACGTGTCCGAACGGACTTCATGTCGTCCGCCATGGGCATATTAACAATCCATCCGCAGGAATTGTAGTGGATGTCCTCGTCGATGTCCAGCATGTTGTAAATTTTGGCACAGGGAACGCCTGCCGCCATTAACTGACCCACCGCCGTGTTGATACTGTCCAGACTCCTGAGCCAAGTCTCGATAATTTCGATTAAAATCTGCTTGTTCTCCACACGCTTGTCGTTGGAAATGAAGCGCGGGTCCTGCGCCAGTTCCGGCTTGTTCATGACGTTGCACAGCTTGGTCCATAAGCCAGAGCTCAAAGCCCCGATTACTGCAGACTCGCCGTGATTTCCCCGGAAAATTCCGTAGGGAGCAAGATTACTGTGATGGTTTCCCGTTCTGGTCGCCACAGTTCCGGTAATTCCGTGGTCCAGCTTTGCGGCCATCCACAGTAAAGTACGAACCAACGCGACATCAATATGCTGGCCTTTTCCGGTGCGCTCCCGATAATAAAGAGCGGTTCCGATGCATCCAAACGCATTGAGTGCACCCATCCAGTCGCCAATTGCCGTTCCGATCTTCGTTGGCGCGCCATCGGCCTCTCCGGTCATTTCCATCATGCCGGAGACGGCCTGCGCGATCACATCATAGCCTGGCCGCTTTGCATAAGGGCCAGTCTGTCCATACGCAGAAATGGAACAGTAAATAATTTTTGGATTTATTTTTCGGATATTTTCATAATCCAGGCCCAGACGTTCCATCACGCCGGGTCGATAGCTCTCCAGAACTATGTCCGCATCCTGCGCGAGCTTTTTAAATGCTTGCGCCCCGCGGGGGTCTTTCAAATCCAGAACAACAGACTTCTTTCCGCGATTTGAAACGCAGTAATTGATACTGATTCCATCCACCATCGGTGGAAAAAAGCGATTGTCATCGCCGAGAACCGGCTTTTCAATGTGAATTACTTCTGCGCCGTAATCTGCCAGCATGGCACCCGCCATGGGCCCGGCATAGTTGTTGGTGGCGTCGATTACCTTTAATCCCTCGTACAGCTTTTTTTCCATTTTAAAATCCTCATTTTAATCTGCGAAAAGCAAAACCACCGGGACGCTGCAGTATATAACAGCGCAGATCCACAGCTCCGATTCCGCTTCTTTCGGTTTAGGGAGCCCCCCCTCCCGCCGAAGGGAGGCGGGAGGGGGAGAACAACGGAATTACCAGTTCCACATGTCCACGAAATATGCGTGAAGCTCATCCTTGTCGGTTACACCGGCGACGCCGAGCATACCCTGCTCATTTGTCCAGCAGGCGTTATAGGCCTGCTCCATTTCTTCTACGGTACCGATCCCAAAGGTCTTGGGAGTGGGAACGTTCAGAGCCGTATTCAGATCTGTAACGATTTTGCAGCAGGCAGCCACCAGTGCGTCACGGTCTTTCCCGGCAACTTCTGCACCCATAAATCCGGCCAGAGCTTCCAGCCGCTCGATGGGCATTGTTTTGCCGCAGTGCTGAATGGCGAAGTTCAGTCCCCATGCGCAGGCAATGCCGTGAGGCACATGCAGTGCGCCGCCCAGTGCGTGGGCAATGGCGTGACCTGCCTGCAGAGTACTGCTGGCAAAGCTTGCGCCGCCATAAGTAGCAGCCTGCATCATCTGTCCGCGAGCCTCAACATTTTTTCCGTCCGCAACAGCAACCGGTAGCCACTTGATGACGCGACGGATAGCGTTCTCGCAGAACATATCGGCGAACTCGTTGTGTCTGCCGACCATGTATGCTTCAACAGCATGAGAGAGAGCGTCCATACCAGTGGAAGCGGTCAGGCCCTTGGGCAGGCCCAGCGTCAGCTCGGGATCCAGATAAGCGGCATAGGGGCACATCTTTACAACGTCCTTGATGCAGACTTTACGATGCGTTGCGGTGTCCGTCACGATGGACAGCGCCGTCACTTCGGAGCCTGTGCCGGAGGTAGTGGGAATTGCAATGATGTGCGGGCACATATTTTCAATGTTCTTGCCGCGGCCCAGCACATAATCCAGCAGCTTGCCGGAGTTCGTCTGCATCACAGCCATGCACTTGGTGGTGTCGATCACGCCGCCGCCGCCGATTGCGATGTAGACATCAATGTTCTTTGCCTTGCCCAGTTTTGCGGCATCTTCGATCATCTCTGCGGGAGGATCGGCAGTGACGCCGCCGAACTCCTCCACGGTGAAGCCCGCTGCTCGAATCGGCTCAATCACACGGTCTGCAATGCCGACCTTCTTAATACCTTCATCATAAACAGCCATGATATTTTTTACATGCAGAGTCTTGAGCAGGTCAGCCACCTTGGTGGAAACGCCTTCACCATAAATAATTCGCGGAGCATTATACGCATCAAAAGCAATCATAAGTAAACCTCCTGTATGTATTTTTGATTCGTTACCTTATTTCTGCGTCTGAGCTGTTTCGGACAGGCGCTTACGATCAAGCTTCGGAATCAGCTGACCGCAGATGCAGCCAACCGTGCAAAGCACAAACGCCATGACAAACGCAACGGTATAGGAGCCGGTGGTGCTGATAGAGGATGCGGCTACGCGAGGAATGACCTGCGTGCCGACCAGGTATCCCAGCAGTGCAAAGCCGTATACGTTGCCGGCGTAAACAGGGCCGAAGGAGTTGGTGGACATGACCGGGTACACGGAGTTGGTGGAGCCAAAGCCCATGCCCAGGCAGAAGTACGCAATGAGAATCATTACAACGCCGTTGCTGGTCAGCAGCAGGCCACCGCAGAGCATGCACAGGACCCAGCAGCAGATATAGACTTTCTTGTATCCGATTTTATCAATCAAAGTGCCCAGGCCGAGACGACCCACCACGTTGCCGATATTGTAGATGGACACGCCCAAGGTTGCATAGGCAAGATCAATGCCCTTGTCCGTCATGAAGATGGAGAAACGAGAGAACATAATCAGATAGAAAGAGGGGAAGAACGCCATTGCGCCGCATTGCAGCCAGAACTGCTTTGTTTTCCACGCTCTGGAAATCGGCCAGCTCTCATATTCAGAGGACAGGCCTTCTCCGGTTTTAGAGGGCACATAGCCACTGGGAATGTAGCCCACCGGAGCGGACTTCAAGCCCAAGCCGCAGATAATGGACACAACCGCGCAGACGACGCCTGCCGTAATGAGTGTGACCTTGATGTTGGTGGCTGCGGTCAGATTGGCCAGCAGCGGAGCAAGGAATGCAGAGGAACCACCGTTAAAAGCCATGCACAAGCCGGCAGCCAAGCCCTTCTTGTCGGGGAACCAGCCGGTGATGCAGTACATAGCGCCAACGTAGGCAATGCCGTTGCCCAAGCCGATCATCATGCTGTATGTAACATAGATGAGGCTGGGATTGGACTGCGGCACCAGTGCCGTGAACGCAAGGCCAAGTCCAAACACGACTGCGCCGGTAATTGCGGCAACCTTGCCGCCGAACTTTGAAAGCAGCTTACCGCCGATGATGGAGCCAATCGGCCAGAAGGTCAGCATCGTGGTGCCGACGTTTGCAATGGCCGTTGTTTCCCATCCATAATAGACAGCCAGGGGGCTGACGAGGACAGCAGTGGAGTTGATGATGCCTGCGCACAGCAGGATAATCAGACCGCGAACCAGCATCGCGATTCTATTCGTGTCTTGCAAGGTGTTTGTAGACATAAATGAATTCTCCTTTTCTAATACTTGTGTGGGATCCGATGACTGTCAGGTGAACCATTCCTGATGTCGCTATCAGTTTATCAAATCTCCGCACAAACGCCAATGTGCATTTAAAACAGGATTAAACTTCTTTTTGTTTTTTTTGACAATCCTGAGCACTCTGCCTTTTTTGGGGGTGGATTCCAAAAGTTTCGGCAAATTAATGGTTGCTTTTTTGTAAATTGCATTATATTTTATATAATAAGAACAAATTAGGGAGCTTACATATGAAATTTTCGGTTTTAACGGACATCCTTCAAAATGCCGGACTTATTACGGATGTCAAAATTGACAAAGACTGTGAAATCGTGGATCTCACGTTGATGGACAGCAATTTTCAGGATTTTAATGACTCCACTGTGTATTTTATCCATGGTGCGGACATTGGTTTTGGGACGAAGCTTCCACAGTCGCTTCTCTATTCAGATACCATTCCGGAATTTCGCGCAGGCTCTTTACAGAACAGTGCCAGAATTGTTGAAAGCCTCCCCACTGCCTTTCGCTATGTGAAATCTCAGTTGGACACGTCTCCGCTCGCACAGATCCAGTATTCCGAAACAATCTCTAAGCTGGTTATGGGAAAAGATCTGAATTATATCCTGACAGAGCTTTTCAACCGAACCGGCAATCAGTTTGCTGCCATTGATCTGTCGGGCAAAATCCTTGCGAATTCCTCGCCTTTTTATGTGGACTATTCGCTTTGGATGCAAAGTGTTCAGCAGGGGTACTGCGATGATCTTCTGATGGACTACATCAACTATCGCAGAGAGAACCTCCATGTTCCAAAAGGGCCGGACGCGTTCAGCCTTTACTGCTCCAAAATCAACATGTATATTCTGGTTGCCCGCATTCTGGACAGGAGTGAGCCGCTGGGCTACCTATTTGCCATTAATTCAATGCCGAATTTTGACACGCAGACGCAGAAGCTTATGCCATTGCTGGCGCAGCGTGCAGGGGAAGCCGTTCTCCGCTTGAAAAACGCAAACTACAACCACAACATGTTTGAAAACAGCATTTTGCTCGACGCAATAAAAGGCGCCTCCAGCAGCGAGGTTTTTACGCGCGCGCAGCGTGTCCATTTGAAAATTTCCGGGCACATCCGGGTATTGGTCATCCGCTCCCCCTCCAGTCACAAAGATCAGTTTCTCTCCCGGTCCCTTTTGCCGCAGGTCGCCGATCTGCTGAACAACCAGCCCTGCTTTTTGTACAAACACTCGATTGTGGCAATTGCCCAGACCGATGCGGAGGGGTTTTTGTCCCCTGAGCTGGTTGCTTCTCTGGAGAAATTCTTTGAAGAAAACAATCTTCTGGCGGGCGTCAGCAATCATTTTTCTGATATTTCCACCTTTGCGGAGTATTATCAGCAGGCCACAACAGCGCTGACCATGTCCGGTCGGTTTTTCAATGAGCATCTTCTTCGGTATTATCTTGACTGTGCCGTCTACGTCCTGCTGAATCAGGTTGAGGACGACAAATTACTGGAGGAGTGCTCTCATCCAGCGCTGGCACAGCTTCTTGAATACGATCGGCAGAAAAAGACGGACTTTTTTGATACGCTTCGTATCCTCACGCAAAGCGGATTCAATAAAAACCGCACGGCTCAGCTGCTTTTTGTCCACAGAAACACCATAAACTACCGTATCCAGCAAATTGAGGATATCTGTAAGATTGATCTCTCGGATGAGCGTCTGCTCTTTACCATGCAGCTTTCTTTCTGCATCTATACTTGGCAGAAAAACAGGTATCTCAAGGACTGAGCAAGCGTCCTTTCAGCCGTCTTTGCAAGGCATGCGGCAGCACGCGATCCCCTTCTCATGGATTGGCAATAAAAAAAGGATGTGCCGTAAACCCATACGGCACATCCTTTTTTATTTAGCAGATTCCCACTTTCATTCTTTGAAACATGCGCGCATAGAGATTCCGCGAGCCTCCGTCGTCAATCCGCACAGAAACGAAATCCAGTTGGTTCTTCTGGACTTCGGTCCATGGGCGGGTTACTTTGCAGAATGAAGCCCCGTGCAGTGCTTCACCGTTGGAGCACGCCAACCATCTATGAAGCCGCATTCGTTTGTTATCCCTCCCACTCACTAAAACGCAGCCCTTGTTTTATACATTTTTGCCAATTCGTCCCACACATCTGTTTATATAATTCCACATATTGACGTATTTTTCATTGTCTGTGATAAACAGTTTTGGGGTTCTTTTTGTCAAAAGTGACAATCCGCCTGCACGGGCGGGATATAATGGTCCCCAGAAACAGAACCATATGATTGAAATTTATCGTGAACATGGTATCCTAAAATAAATGGAAGGAAGTGCATGACCATGGCACGAACAAATTACACACCGGAGTTTAAATCAAAGCTGGTTCTGGAGGTTCTGCAGGGCGAAAAGGAACTCAACGAAATCGCCGCAGAGCATAACATCAACCCCAATATGCTCCGTAACTGGAAGAAGGATTTTTTGACAAATGCCAGCCGCGCCTTCGACGAAAGCCGTCAAGCCAAAGAGACGCGTAGGAAGGAGGACGCCCTGAAGAAAGAGAATGAGCGAATGCTCAGAACCATCGGCCAACTGACGTTGGAACGAGATTTTCTTCAGGACTGCTTTCGCATCACAGGGACACCCCTCCCCAAGCTGCCTGAAAAATGACCGCAGCCTGTCCGTTCGGAGGCAATGCAATCTGCTGGGATTGCCCCGTAGAACGGTCTATTATAAGCCGGCCAAGCCATCTGACCAGTTGCTGGAGCGCAGAGAAAAAATCATGGCTCGCATTGATTTTTGGCACACGGAAATGCCCTTTATCGGCACACGGAAAATGATTGTGCAACTGGCTACAGATGGAATTACCGTCGGTCGGAAGTTGGTTCGTGCACTCATGGCGGAGATGGGCATCCATGCGCTCTACCCAAAGAAAAACCTATCAAAGCGGAACTTTAAGGAGTCAATCGTGCCGTATTTGCTGAGAAACAAGCTGGTTTTTCTGCCAAATTAGGTGTGGTCCATTGACATCACCTACATCAAAATGCGACATGGTCATCTGTATTTGACAGCCATTATTGACTGGTATAGCCGGATGGTCGTGGGCTGGAAGCTCTCTGACACGTTGGATACCGCCTGCGTCCTGCAGGCCGTCACAGACGCCGTGGCGGCGCACGGCTACCCAGCAATTCTCAACTCTGACCAGGGCTGCCAGTTTACAAGCGCGGAATACAAGGCGCTTTTGAAGCGTCTCCACATCACCCAGAGCATGGACGGCAAATCCCGCTGGGCGGACAATATTATGATTGAGCGGTGGTTCCGCAACCTTAAAACGGAAGAAATCAACCTGAACGAATATGAAACCCCGCGTGCGCTGCGGCAGGCGATCCGCGCCTATGTGCAGCAGTATAACGCAGTTCGCCCCCATCAGGCGCTGGGGAATCGCACACCCGAGGCAATGTACTACGCGAGCTTTCCAGTACACAACGCCGACCTTGATGGACTAAGACAGGCTGGCTGAGCCCCCGTTGGCGTAGGAGAAAAACTGGTTAGTTGAATTTTGTTCACGATAAATTCTTTTAAAGTGGTCTTGACAAGGGGACCATTATAGGAAAACGTGCTCTCTGCTTTTGGGAAGTGCACAAAACAAACAGCGCAAGCATGGACAAGCCACTTGTCAGACTTGGCCCGTCCATGCTTGCGCGAAGATCAGGGAGCTCGTTCCGCTTGCACGCCCTTACTGGGTGGAGTGCCGTTATTGGTCGATAGTAAGCTCGTATTTGGCGTCCGCCTCGATGGCGCGGTGCCGCTCTTCAATGTAGGGAATTGTGGCGGTATGCGACACAATATACATCTGGTTTTCCTCAATCGCACGGAAAAGCCGCGGGCCGATTTTCTTCACATCCATCCCTCCGGCGACATTCTTCGTGAACGTCGTTCGTGCGGTAGTGTACTCCTCACTGGAGTAGTAGGGATCGTCGGGATCCGTGAATCTTGCTGGACGGTGCCGTTCGCTGTTGGCGATGTCCGTGGCAACATACATGGGGCAAAATACGGATACACCGATGTCACTCCCATCCGCCTCAACCTGCGCTTTTACCGACTCGGCAATGGAGACAGCGCCGTGCTTGCTGCAAAAATAGGGTGGGTTGACAGCCATTCCTGCCCGCAGTCCCGCGACGGACGCTGTGCACAAGAAGTGTGCCGGAGTCCCCTGCCGCTCCATGATCGGCAGTACGTCATGCGTATAGTAGGCCAGACCCAGCGTATTTACTGCGACTGCCCATTCCCAGTCTCGCACAGGAATATTCAGAATACTGCCGGCTGTGGCAATTCCAGCGTTTGAAAACAGAACGTCAATCTGCCCGAACCGCTGCATCGTTTTTTCAACGGAGGCATGAACCTCCGCATAGACGGAAACGTCAGTGAAAATTGCAAGAACATCCGCGCCAAGCTCTTCACACTCCGCCTTTGCCTCAACCAGATTTTCCGCGTCAATATCCACCAGCGACAGCTTCATGCCCCGCTTGGCGGCCTCGATGGCAAAGGAACGGCCAATACCGTGCGCCGCTCCGGTAATCAAAGCTACTTTTCCCTTGAATTCTTTCATCTTAAAAACCTCCATATCTTAATTTTTTTGGAATGACTGTCCGCAGAATTTGACGGCGGCTGTCGCCCGAGTCTCTGCGGCGGCCCACCAGAACATGACAGTCTCCCTTTTTCCAGATCATCATATCAACCCTGTGCCTTGCGAACAATGTGCATTAAACATAGAATCTGCCATGATTTTGTCTCCGCTGACCAAAGCCCAATCATTTCCGGGCAGCCCTCCACACCGGGAAAATCTACAAATCCGTGCTTTGCTTTTTGCCGACGCTATGTTACAATCTGACAAATGCATAAACTTTTCGTAAGTGAAGGAGGCTGGCACATGAAGTTCTCTACTCTGATGGACATTCTCTCAAAGGCCGGTATTATTTCCGACGCCGTCATCAGTAAGGATTGCGAGATTACCGATTTAAATTTGATGGATCAGGATTACCGCAATTTCAGCGATAATACCGTCTATTTTCTCGATGCCGAGAAGGTGGGCTTCAGTACGGCGATTCCAAACTGCCTGCTTTACTGCGGGCGTCTTTCAGATCAAAAGCAAAAAACGCTGGTCAATGCCGCCCGCATATCAAGTGGCTCGGTTGAGTCAGCTTTTCGTTTCGTCAAAACGCAGCTGGATACCGCCCCGCAGGCGCAGCAGCGCTATGTCGACATCGTGTCAAAACTGGTCATGGGCAACAGCCTGAACCTGATTCTCTCCGAGATGTTCAATCAGACCGGCAACCTCTTCGCTGCCATTGACATGTCCGGGAAAATTCTTGCCCATTCCTCCCCTTTCTATGTGGACTATCCGATCTGGATGCACAGTATGCAACAAGGGTATTGTGACGAGCTTCTGATGGACTACATTGAATCTCGCCGCCAAACCAGTCAGGCGCCGGCCGGGGAGGTCCCGTTCCAGCTTCTATGCGTCAAGAGCAGCATGAATGTGCTGGTGGTACGAATTATCCACGAAAATAACCTGCTGGGGTACTTCTTTGCCATCAACGCCTCTCCTAATTTTGACAATCAGACCGTTCAGCTCCTGCCTCTGTTTGCGCAGCGGATCAAGCAGACGATTCTGCGCCTGAAAAGCTACGACAGCTACAATTCCATTATGCAGAACAATATTCTGCTGGATGCAGTGGCGGGAGCCTCTCCCGATGAGACGGCTTTGCGCACAAAAATTGCCTGTCTGAAATTTCCCGGATACATGCGCGTTTTGGTCATTCGGGTCGCCGGCTTTAAAGAGGCCGCTTTTTTTGAGCAGGCGCTGCTACCTGCCATCATGGAGATCCTTCCGGAGCTTCCCTGCTTCCCTTGGAGGAATTCTCTGGTTGCGCTGATCGCCACAGATTCCAACGGCAATGTTTCCGGGGAGATTCAGACCTCTTTAAAAAAGCTGGCAGAGCAATACCACCTGCTGTGCGGAATTAGCAACTATTTTTCCAATATTTCGGAATTTTCAGAATACTATCGCCAGGCAACCAAGGCTCTTTCCTATTCAAGCCGCGTGGAGTTTGTCTCTCCGTTCTTTTTCTTTCAGGATTACACGTTGTTTATGCTCATTGACCGTGTCCAGGACGACCGACTGCTGGAGCAGTGCTGCCATCCGGCACTGAAAAAGCTGCTGGACTATGATGCGAAAAAGGGCACGGAGCTGTTCAACACGCTGCGGATATTTACCCAGTGCGTATTTAACAAAAGTGAGACTGCCGAGTCTCTGTTTACGCACCGCAACACGGTTACCTACCGCATTCAGCAAATTGAGGAAATATGCGGAATCAATCTTTGCGATTTTAAGCTTCTTTTCCCCATGCAGGTCTCCTTCCAGATCTTCTCTTATCAGAATCGCAACCGCGCTGACCTTCAATAGAGCTGGACTCCAAAGCTGAAAACCCCGCGCAAAGATTTTCTCTGCGCGGGGTTTTTTTCGGTAAGGGTGTGAAAGAAAAACTTAACCTGCTGTCCAACCGCCGTCCATGGGGACGGTAATGCCGGTGACATAGCTGGATTCCTCCGCAGCCAAAAAGAGAATGGTGCTGTCTGCTTCGTTCATGTTGCCCTTGCGTCCGACGGGGCAGCGAGTACGGAAAAACTCCAGGTACTTGTCCGAATCAATCCAGGGCGTCATCAACTCAGTGGGGTAATAGCCGGGGCTAATGGCGTTGACCGTGATTCCGTGCTCTCCCCACTCGCAGGCCAGTGCCTTAGTGAGGCCGATAACGCCGCCCTTTGCTGCGCTGTAAGACGCCGAGCACATGTTCTTCTTGCCAACCAAACCATACAGAGAGCTGATGTTGATGATCCGTCCATAATGATTTTGAATCATGTTCCGTCCGGCTTCGCGGCAGAAATAGTACACACCACAGAGGTTGGTGCTGATAACCTTCATCCAGTCCTCGTCGCTCATTTCTGCAGCTTCACCGCGTCCGCCGATTCCCGCATTGGCCACCAAAATGTCAATTTTGCCAAACTCCGCGATCACTTTTGCAACCGTACTGCGGACCTGGTCGGGATCACAGACATCGCACTGTACCGTCAGGCAACGTACCCCGTAGGTACGCTCAATCTCGCTCTTGTTTTCCGCCAGACGATCTGCCCGGCGCGCAACGATCGCAACATCCGCCCCCTGGCCCGCCAGAGCTTTTGCGAATTCAAAACCAAGGCCGGAGGAACCACCGGTCACCAGAGCCACTCTACCATGAAAATCAAACATTTTTATTCTCCTTTTCAATATATTTTAGGGAATTTCCCTTAAAGGACCCAAGCATAGTCGTTTCCCGTCCGAACTGCCTCCGCGATGGAACCGCGGGCAACCGTATCGCCGGCATAAACCACTCTTTCAAAATTGGCCTCCAGTTCGGCCTCCATGTCACGGTCAGGCTTGCTGCCCATCGCCAGGACCACCGCATCTGTCTCATAGGAGACGGTCTCCTGCTTTTCCGAATCCATGCACCGCACCGTGATGCTGTTTTCCTCAATCGCAGCAATGGCCCGGTTGAGAAGGATTTCCACGCCGTCTTCCTTGAGAATATTGACAAGCGTATTGCGCACAGTCGGATACATCGTGGCGCCGGGAACCGACATCATCTCCACCACGGTCACACGGCTTTGATGCTCTGCCAGATAATGCGCAGTCTCCAATCCCACATGTCCGCCTCCGATGACGGTGACCCGCTTGCCGGAGAGATCCACCTGGTTCATCAGGACCTCCGCCATTCCGTAAACATTTGCGCCATCCACGCCAGGAATCTTGGGGACAATCTGACGCCCGCCGTTGGCAGCCACAACCGCATAGGGCTCCAGCTCCTTCAGCTTTTGGACGGTGGCCAGCGTGTTCAGGTGAACCTCTACTCCGTATTCGCGCATCTCCGCTACCAGCGTTTTGATAAACTCATTTACCATTTCCTTGTGAGGCGGCTTGCCGGCAAGAATGGCGAGCCCACCCAGTTCGCTGTTTTTCTCAAACAAAACCGCGTGAAAACCGCGGCGTGCCAGCACAATCGCAGCCTGCATTCCCGCAGGTCCTCCGCCGATAATGGCTACATTGCGCCCTTCTCCGTTTCGGATCAAGGTCTCGTCGTTGTACAACGTGGCATAGCCGGTGGTGGGATTGGCCGCACAGCTGAGATATCGATCTTGTACCACGGACTTGTTGCAGTTCATGCAGCGCATACATTTGCGAATCAGATCCTCGCGCCCGGCTTTGGTCTTATTGACCCATTCAGGGTCGGCCATCTGTCCGCGGGATACACCGACAAAATCACTGACGCCCTCTTCCAGCAGCTCCTCAGCCGAGGAGGGATAGGTGATCGTATTTACGGCGATGACGGGGATTGAGACATTTTGCCGCACGGTTTTTGCCAAGTACTTGCGCCAGCCGGCCTCAAAATAGTTCGGCTCGATCATCTTCGGCACGCTCTCGTAGACAGCGCAGCTGACATCCAGTGCGTCTGCGCCGGCAGCCTCCAGAACCTTTGCGACCTCAACCGCGTAATCGAGATCAATACCGCCGTCCACAAAGTCACTGCCGTTCATACGGACGATTACGGGGTAGTCCGTGCCGCAGGCTTTTTTTATTCCCATCAGAATTTCAGTGACAATGCGGCAGCAATTTTCAACGCTGCCGCCGTAGAGATCGGTCCGCTTATTGGTATAGGGGCTCACAAACTCACTGAGCAAATAACCGTGCGCAGCGTGCAGTTCCACGCCGTCGACTCCGGCTTTCATGCAGTTCACGGCGGCGTTGATAAACTTGCCTTCCATTGCCTGAATCTCTTCGACCGTCATTTCCCGCGGAACGATGCCGCTTACTTTGTTCAGCACGGCGCTGGGAGCCATGGGCACCTGCCCGGCATTCAATGCGGGGGGTGCCTCCCGCCCGCCATGGTGCAGTTGGACAAACAGCTTTCCACCGTATCTCTGCACGGACTGAGCCAGCCTCTCCATGCTGCGGACATGCCTGCGCTCGGCAATGCAGAGCTGGTTGGGATTGCAGGCTCCGCTGGTGGAATCGACGCGCGTGAATTCCGTAAAGATCAAGCCGCAGCCACCACGGGCACGATCCTCATAAAATCGAATCAGTTCCGCAGATGCCTCTCCGTCGCAGGACGCCAGTCCGTTGCCCATGGAAGTCATGGCCACACGGTTGCGAATCGTAACACGTCCGATTTTTCCTTTTTCAAAGAGCATTTTATACCGCAAAATATTCATCCTTTCTAAATGTATATTCATAACGTCCCCTGTTGGAGGATACTTCCATTGTAGAGAAACGTGGATGCCGACTACATGTCTGCGGGTAACAAAAGAAGCCATGATTTTGTGCGGAACAAACAAACCTGCTTTTCGGCAAACCTATACAAATGCCGCGCACCTAGAGCGTTTTTTTCTCTTATCCGAAATTTTTTTCGTAAATTTGTGGTTTTTTGCATAAACGATTTTTGATTTAAGGTCTATTTTGTTAAAAACGCACAGAAATTGCAAGGTAAAATTGGAGCCCAAAATATAGGGATCAACAAAAACCGACATTTTTTTGTGCACGCTGCACACTGCCTTTTCCTGGCAGACACGTTAAAATATACACATAAAACCCGGGGGAAAAAACATCAGGAGGAACTTATGGGAGTTATAGGCTGTATATTGGGATTTTTGGTTGTAATATATTTAGTGTATAAAGACTGGTCTGTATACATTGCCACATTCCTCGGCGCCTGCGTGGTAATTCTGTTTACCGGCTCCGGCTTCATTGCTTCTTTGACAGAAACTTTCGTATCCGGTATCGGTACAGCAATTAAGAGCTTTTTCTTTATGTTGATGTTTGGCTGTATTCAGTCTTACATTTATCGAGAAAGCGGCGCCGCATTTTCAATCGCGGATACCATTATGAACGCATTCCTTAAAGAAAACGTCAGCAATACCAAAAAGAATATGATTGGTATGGGCATCATTCTGGTAATCGGTGCATTACTGAACCTGGGTGGCATCATTGCTGGTGTCGTCATTGTTCTGATGTATCCAATTGCCCTAGCCGTATTTGAACGCTGCGACATCCCCAAGAAATTTATTCTTGGCATTTTGGGTGCAGGTTCCTATACGTTTACGCTGACCATTCCAGGCAGCCCTCAGGTAACCAACGTCGCTGCTATGACTTCCCTCGGAACCACCGCGGGAGTTGCACCGATCCCCGGTTTGGCCGGTGCGGCTGTGGAAATTGTTGTGATCTTGTTTATCATGAACAAGATGATCAATCATGCGCGAGAAAAGGGTGAGCATTTCCAGCGGCATCCCCTTGATCCGCAGAATAACGCCTCGGCAGCACGTCCTAATTTTGTAATTTCAATTGTTCCAATGCTGTTTTTGTTTGTCGTTTTTAATGTTTTTAATCTGCATATCATCATCTGTCTGATTCTAAGCTGCCTGCTCTCTCTTGTGCTTTTCCACAAGTATCTGACACTCAATCAGATGAAATCTCTTATTTGTCAGGGCGCTACCGAGTCTGTCCCTATGACATTGTCTGTGGCTGCCATTTGCGGTTTTGCAGCGGTCATTACAAACTCCGAAGCGTTTCAGACCATGCTCAACGCCATCACCAGTGTCAATCTGTCTCCGATTCTGATTTGCTGGCTCGTGGTTGCTCTGATGTGCATGCTGACGGGCGGCTCTTCTACCGGACAGCTGGTCGCACTGCCTCTGATTGCTCCCAAGCTGCTTAAAATGGGCTTGAACGTCAATATCATCCACCGCGTTTCTGTATTTGCCGCAACGACACTGGATTCTATGCCGTATTGCGGTTCGATTCTGATGCTTTTGCCCATGTGCCACATGAAACTAAAAGAGATTTATCCTTCTATGTTCGTTACCACCGTTGTGGCAACCACCTGCGGAACTGCTACTGTCGCCTTGCTGTGTGCTCTTTTCCCGGGTCTGGCATAATAGCAGCTTCAGTCGGTAGTGATCATTCGCAAAATGGGTGGCATGAAATAGATCTAAAAGGATATTGTCAGCACCATTGTAGACTGATTGCCTTGCTTGGACTCTTTTGAACGTTCTTCGCGTTGTGGGGGGTTCTATACTTTATTAACCCTCAAAAGCTGTCCATATAGGATGTCCTTAGGTGCTATTTTCGTGTTTCTCAATGTAAATTTTCGCTATAACACATGTTTTTCATCTATTAAAAATATTTTAACAAGGGAGTATCCAAATTGGATACTCCCTTGCTGTATACAAAGGCACACCGTCCGCGTCAGTTAAAACGTGGACGGTGTGTTTTGCTAAAAAAGCTTTGGTGGAAGAATCAAGTCCCTTTTCAGAACTTCTTTTGGAAAAATTGTAGTAATTTATCGAGCAAGTGAGAGGCTCTACTTTGAGCCTCCTACTCGATTTCTCTAATCGCTGCCGTCAACGGCGCTTTAAAGATTGGCAATCTTCCGAACCTCTGCTTCCGCATTGACAAAGACAGCCACAATCTTCGGGTCAAACTGCGATCCGGCACAATCCCGGATGATGGCCATTGCATCTTCAATGGGAAACGCCTCTTTATAGCTCCGCTTGGACACCAGTGCGTCAAACACATCTGAAACCGCCATGATCCGGGCGCTGAGGGGAATGTTCTCGCCGGAAAGTCCGTTGGGATAGCCATTGCCGTCCCACCGTTCGTGATGGGATTCCGCCATGTCGATGGCCATGGAAAGCCACGCGTTGTCCTCAATTTCGGAAAGAGACGCTCTGAGGATGTTGGCGCCCTCGGTGGTGTGGGTTTTCATCAGTGCAAACTCATCATCGGTCAGCTTGCCGGGCTTGTTCAAAATGGCGTCCGGAATCTTGACCTTTCCGATGTCATGAAGCGGCGCGGAATCGTAGAGCATCTTGACGTATTTTTCATTCAGAACATCGGGATAGATGCCGTTTTTGATCAGCTCTCCGGCGA
>JALCRR010000017.1 GCA_022652815.1 Oscillibacter sp. | reverse complement strand
GGGAAACCGGCGCTCTGAGCGTCCGCTTCTCCGTGGCTGACAACGGGATCGGCATGACGGAGGAATTTCAGCGGGAGAAGCTCTTTCAGCCGTTTGAGCAGGAGTACCGCGGCAGCGGGCAGGAGAGCGGCACCGGCCTGGGCCTGTCCATTGTCAAAAACCTCGTGGAGCTTATGGGCGGCGCCATTGTCTGCCGCAGCGCCCCGGGCCGGGGCACCGTATTCGATGTAACGCTGCCCACGAAATCCGCAGCGCCCCCCGCCGCTCCCGAAAAGCCCGCACAGCGGGCGGATACCGCGCACCTGGCCGGAAAGCGGGTGCTTTTGTGCGAGGATCATCCGCTGAACCGGGAGATCGCCGAAAAGCTTCTGCAGGCCGTCGGCGTCACCGCTGAGGCCGCCGAAAACGGAAAGATCGGCCTGGAGCGGTTCCGGGCCTCCGCTCCCGGTTTCTATGACGCCGTGCTGATGGATATCCGCATGCCCGTGATGGACGGTCTGGAGGCCTCCCGGGCCATTCGCGCCCTGAACCGGCCGGATGCAAAATCCGTGCCCATTATCGCCATGACGGCCAACGCCCTGGACGAGGATCTGCAGCGCAGCGTGGACGCCGGCATGAACGCGCATCTGGCCAAGCCCGTGAACCCGGATACGCTGTACCGGACGCTGAGCGCGCTGATCGGCGCATAGCCGCCCAGGGGCCCGGCTATCTATAAAAAAAGGGACGGCGCCGCGGCGCCGTCCCTTTTGCAGCCAGATCACGAATCGGCCCCGGTTCCGGCAGGGCCGGACGGCGGAACCTGCTGGTGACGGATCTCCGCTTTGAGCCGGTAGAGCTCCGTGACGTCGGTATAGAGCGCGCAGACCTGCGTCTCCCCGCTCTCCAGCAGCATCCGCTCCGCCTGCATGCGCAGCCAGCGGTACGCCCCCCGGCCGTTGGCGACACGAAACACATGATCCATGGGCTTCCCCTCAAAGAGAAGCCGGCGCGTCAGAGCGCGCACCTCTGCGAAATCCGCCGGGTACACCTGCTCGGTCAGCAGGTTCCCCGCCTGCAAAAGCGCCTGCTCCGCGCTGATGCCGAACAGCTGCGAGAAGTGACTGCCCACCTGCAGCGCCTGCAGGGTACTGCCGTTCCAGCTGTAAAGGCACACGGCTCCCGGCACATTGTTGATGACGGTTTTCAGCTGGCGCAGCAGTCGGTCGTTCTCCCTCTCCATACGCTTTTGCTCCGAGACGTCCACCAAAATGACGTAGAATTCCCCCTCATACAGGCGGCCCACATTATGCGCCCAGCAAAAGGAGCCGTCCCTGCGCTGGATCCGGTAATCGCAGACGCTGCAGCCCGACTGGGCGATCTGCCGGTGGATTTCATGGAGCGCCCGGTCCCGATCCTCCTCGTAAACCAGCTCGGAGAAATGCCTGTGGAATTTTTCCTCAAATTCCTCCCGGCTGTACTGCAGCATATGGAGCAGATTTTCGCTGTAAAAGCTCAGCTGATCCGTGGCCGCGCCATACCGCAGCATGCCGCCGGGCAGCAAATCCAGCATTGTCTGGCGGTCCGCGGAAATCTCCCGCAGCCGCTGCATCAGCGCGGCGCGGTTCGTGTCGTCCTGGGCGTATTGAATCCGGGAGAGGCGTTTACCCCAGGAAATCAG
Source organism: Oscillibacter sp. (assembly GCA_022652815.1). Lineage (GTDB taxonomy): Bacteria > Bacillota > Clostridia > Oscillospirales > Oscillospiraceae > Oscillibacter. The sequence goes on along the minus strand of JALCRR010000017.1, from coordinate 31,905 downwards.
CTTTCCTTTGAAAGCATAGCTCCGGGGTGATGATTCCGGATGGACGATCCGCTCGCAGTAGTCCTTGGTCATCTCGCCGATGGGAATACAGTGGGCGCAGGGCGAGCTGCGATTCCAAATGGCCTCGTAGCAGGGCTTCCCCAGACACACCCCCCGATCCTTTCCCGCCAGGCGGCAGGCCATGTCGTTTAAGTAGTAGAGCTCATAGGTCTCCGCGTCGCAGACAAGCACCACATCGCTGGTCTCATCCAGCAGCCAGTCCAGATTGCGGTAGAGAATGGTCTCCGGCAGCTGATCCGATTCCCCGTAGACCTGGCAGCGGTTTTTCCCCATGCGCTTGGCGGTGAGCAGTGCCCGGTCGGCGTTGTGATAGAGCTCCTGATAGCTGCTGCCGTTCTCCGGCGCCAGACAGATGCCGATGGAGCAGGATATCTCCGTCTCCTCGATGGAAAAGTGCAGCCGCATGCGAATTCGGTCCAGCCGGTTCAGGAAGTGAGCCGTGTCCGGCCGCATGGTAATGAATACCACAAATTCGTCTCCGCCCATGCGGCAGATCAGATCCTCCTTCCGGAAAAGGCTCCGGAGCCGCTCCGCCACCCTGCACAGGGCCTCGTCGCCGCGGTCGTGGCCGTAGAGGTCATTGATGGTCTTGAAATTGTCGATGTCCAGCATGAGGAAAATGGCCCGGCCTTTTTCCCCGCCGGCAAAAAAGGCATCCACCTGCCGCTCCATCTCGCTGCGGTTGAAAAGCCCCGTCAGCGGATCCGATTTGGCGGCGGCGGCCAGCTCGTGCATCCGGCTCATCATCCGCTTCTCCTGCTCCAGCATCTGCATGGCGCTGTGGGCGACGGCGTTCTGCACCCGGTGCAGCGCCACCTCCAGATTGTAGGGCTTGGGCAGAAAGTCGCTGGCGCCCAGCTCAAAGGCCCGGGTCTCGCTGGTCTGCCCCGCCTGGGAGGTGACGATCACCGGGATCTCCGCATAGAAGGGGTTTTCCCGCAGCTTCTCCAAAACCTGAAATCCGTCCATCACCGGCATAATCAGATCCAGCAGGATGACGGCAATCTTGTCGTAATGCTGTCGGATATACTGGAACGCGACCTTTCCGTTGTCCGCTTCCACAATGGTGTAGTATTTCTTGAAAAGCTCCGCGAGTATGGCGCGGTTCGTCTCCTGATCGTCCACGATCAGCATCATCCGGTCGCCGGTCTGGCCGCTCTCCCGGACGGAGCCGACGTTCCAGTCCTTGTCCATCGCGGGAATCGACTCAGCCAGCTCCTCCGTGGCTATCAGCCGGGAGAAATCGGCGCTGGACATGGGCTTTGCAAAATAGTAGCCCTGCACATAGTTGCAGTCCATATTTCGCAGAAAATCGATCTGCTCCTGCGTCTCCACGCCCTCCGCGATGACCAGCAGATTCATCCACTTGGCCAGGCTGATGATAAAGCTGAGAATATTTTTGCTGTCGCGCCTGTCGCTCTCCTGCTGGATAAACCGCATATCCAGCTTGAGAATGTCGATGGGGAGCGCCGACAGCATGTTCAGGGAGGAGTAGCCGCTGCCGAAGTCGTCCATCTCGATGACAAAGCCCAGCTTCTTCAGCGCGCCCACCACGCTGATCAGCTGCTCCGGGTTTTCCGTGTAGGCGGTCTCCGTGATCTCCAGGTGAAGCTGCCGGGGCTCAAGCCCGTGCTTCTTCACGATTTCCATCAGAATGTTGGGCAGGTTCTCCTGATAGATGTCGCGGCGGGAGACATTTACGGAAACCGGGACGGCTCTGCCGCTGACACGCATCCATTCTTCAATGAGGCCGCAGGTGCCGTCCCAGATAAAGCGGTCCAGCTCAGTAATAAAGCCGTTGCGCTCAAAAAGCGGAATAAATTCGCCGGGATTCATGAAGCCGAACTGGGGGTGAATCCAGCGCGCCAGCGCCTCCGCCCCGGCAATACACTCGGAATTGAGGTCGTACTTCGGCTGGAGATAAATGCAAAACTGACCCTGCTCCAGCGCCTCCCGCATGGAATCCGTGATCTGCCGCTCCTTCAAAAGGCTCTGGCGGATGGTGTCGTTGTAGTACGCGCAGGCGCAGTTATATTGGCCCCTGATGCTGTTGGCCGCCAGCATGGCGCGGTCGCACATCAGCGTAATGGGCAGCTCCCGTTCCTCCACGGGATAGACGCCGAACTTCACGCTGATCTTGGTGTTCAGCGGATAATCCGCAAAATCCCTCTGCGCCTGCTCCACCACGGAGTGCAGCTCCCCGTCGTCCACGCTTCGGGGGACCAGGGCGATAAAGCGGTCTGCCATCATCCGGCCGCAGATGCCGCCCACCGCTGCCATCTCCCCGGTCAGCCGCCGCGCCATAAACTGCAGCAGACGGTCGCCCTCCTGGGCGCCGAAGCTGTCGTTAATCAGCTTGAACTTCTCCACGTTGGTCACGACGATGAGATACTCGCCGGCCGGATCTCCGGCCAGGCGCTGGGCCGCGTTCTGGCAGAAGGCGTCCTTGGTGTACAGCCCCGTGAGCTCGTCCCGCTCGATCCGCTGAATCCGTTCCGTGGAGCGGTGCAGCGAAATCAGATTGTGCAGCCGTTTGCGCAGGACGCTGGCGTTATAGGGCTTGCTGACGAAATCCTCGGCCCCGTGGGCCAGCGCCTTCTCCTCCGCCTCGTCCTTCTCGGCCTGCGTCGTCACAATCACCGGAATGCCGCTCAGCCGCGGATGGGCCTTTATGGCGTCCAGCACGCCGAAGCCGTCCAGGTTGGGCATCACCAGATCCAGCAGAACCGCATCCACCGACGGTCCCTTCTCCTCCAGAACGCGGAGCGCCGTCCGGCCGTCGTCCGCCTCCAGCAAATCGTAGGTGTCCGACAGGATTCTGGCCAGAATCCTGCGGTTTACCGCCTGATCATCCACAATGAGAACTGTCTGCTTCATTGCCCGACCTCCTTGCCCGTCCGTCTTATCATGCGAATCTAATGCGAATGGGTCTGAACGCTCTCCGCTCAGATGCAGGAATGTTGAAGCGCCCGGAAGATTCCGCCAGCCGCCGCGTGTCTTGGTAAATCGGTAGGTTTAACTTGATTATAGTGCTCTTTTGGGGAAATAACAAGAAAAACAGCCGGATCGTCTGCCCCGGAGCGCTCCGTCCCGTCTTACTCCGGCAGATATGATCGCGCTCTGACGCAAAAAGAGCAGGGACGCAGGCAAATTAGCCTGCGTCCCTGCTCTTTCATACAGCAGTCCTGTCAGTCCCCGAAGCCCAGCTTCTGCGCGATCTCGTCGGGACTCATGCCGGATTTTCTGGCCTTGTCCAGAAGCTTTTTCATTTGCGCCGCTTTGGAAATGCGGGGCTTGGGGTTGAGCAGTTTTTTCTTTCGCTGCTCCAGCTCCGCAATCGCGTGCTTGTGGAGCTCGATCTTTCGATCTGCCTCCGCCGCCAATTCCTCAGCCGTTCTTCTTACTCGTTTATCAGCCATATTCCCTACTCCTCTTCGGCATCTTCACGCGGTCTTATTTAAGCCGATTATGGCATAACCCGGTCGTGCTGTAAAGCAAAATCCGTCGGATGAAACGGGAAAGCCCTTATGTGGGCTTCAAGGCCAACCCGCCCGTCATATCGGACTTTACCGCCCCCCAGTCTGCAGCGGCGAAAGCACTGGGGAAACTGCGTTTCGTTATATTGAGATCGACAGCCCAGCGGTTCCTGCCTATCGCTTATATCCACCCCTCTGCTTTGCGCGGCTAATGTTTTCTTTCAGCGTATGATACATCTTCTGCGGATCTACTGGTTTGGTCAAATGAGCGTTCATTCCCGCCTCAATGCTCTCCTGTACATCCTCGTAAAAAGCGTTGGCACTCATAGCGATAATGGGCACGGCCTTCGCATCGGGTCTGTCCAGTGCACGGATCGCTCTTGCTGCCTGAAGCCCGTCCATCTCCGGCATCCGGATATCCATCAGGATGGCGTCGTACTTCCCCTGTTTTGAGGCGGCAAATTGCTCCACGCCGAGACGTCCATTTTCAGCAGTATCCACGATGCAGCCTTGCTGTTCCAGTAGTTTCCGGGCAATAACGGTGTTGAGATAATTATCCTCACAGAGCAGGATGCGGCACCCTTCCAGTGCTGCCTGGCTTTCTATCATCCCGGCGCCGGCAGCCGCCGCCAGTTTGTCACTTCTCCTGTATTGATAAGGGAACTCAATCGTAAATGTGGAGCCGATACCCAGCTTGCTCTCCACGGTGATATCGCCGCCCATGGCGCGGGCAATCTGGCGGGCAAGCGCAAGTCCAAGGCCCGTTCCCTGCGCAGAGGCTGAAAAGGTACTGCGCTCCTGGGCAAATGGGGTGAAAATCCGCTTGAGAAACGCTTCACTCATGCCGCAGCCATCGTCCTCCACAATTACGTAGTCGGTGGAAGTGTTGTCGTCGTGGCATTTGTTCTTGAAACTCAGTCGAATATGCCCGTTCTCCCCGGTGAATTTGCAGGCGTTGTTGAGCAGGTTCATGAGCATCTGTTTGGTCTTCAGCCCGTCCACATAATACTCATAGTTCAAAGCATTGGTGCCGGAGGGGTATTCAAAGGTGATATGCTTCGCCTCCATAGCGGGAAGCATCATCTCCACGCATTGGCTCAGTATTTCATTGATGGGCGTCCAGGCGCAGTTCAGTGTGAATGTCCCGCTTTCAATACGGCTCATATCAAGGATCTCGTTGATGATACTCAATAAATAATTACTGGAATCCCGGATACTCTCCAGATTCCCCCTTGCATCAGCACTGAGCGCCCCATCGTCAAGAGTAAGCTGCGTCAGCCCGATGATTGCGTTCATCGGCGTGCGAATCTCATGGCTCATGTTGGAAAGGAAGGTGCTCTTGGCACGGCTGGCGCTTTTCGCCTTTTCCAGTGCCGCCTGCATCTGCTGCACCGTCTCCGTTTCATCTACGCGGGAGAGAATGATATACTCCCGATTGTCATTTAAATATGCGTAGGTGCAGCGCTTATGCTTTGTTTCGCCGTCAATCACAACGCGATACCGGAATTCGGCGCTGTTTTTGTCCTCCAGCTGATGTACAAGGTTTTCAATGCGCATCGCGCTATATGTTATTTCTCTGTCATCGGGATGGACAATGGCCAGCAGCGCGTGGATGGTATGATCATCATCGTAAACCCCTGTCTCGTGAAGGGCGGTAACAATGCCGGAACTGGCGATAAACGTGCGGTAAAGCTTCGTCTTTACGCAGATTGAGATGATGAAATCGTAACTGACATTCACAACGGTACTCATCATTTCATGCAGCATATGTTCTTCAGTCAGATCACGGTCGTAAATGAAGCCTTCCACATCGTTGGTCTCCGGGTTTTTAAAAAGGTCAACAGTCGTACGGAGCCAAATCGTTTTATCCGGCGGCAGAAGCAGGTAATGCTCCAGTGATATCTGATTGTTGCCTTGCGCTATCGATGTAAGCAGCGATTTGCGGGAGAACAGAGCTATAAACGCTTCATGCTCTTTTTCAATCTGCACCGCTGCGCAGCGATTCAAAAAGCCGTCTATGGTGCCTTCTTCGCCAAGCGCCCTGATACGGGGTTCCTCAGACACGCAGTCGTCAATGATATTCTGCGTCACGTTCAGGTGATAAGAGTCGATGGCGCTTTTGCCTGTAATATCCCGGTAGGCAATATTGCGGCGGTATTCCTCCTCCTGTGCCAGCCTGTCACTGATATCGCGGTAATAGCCATTGACAAATAATTTGCCATCCGGGTTCTCCCAGACGCAGTAATGCACCTCAACTGTGATATAACTGCCTGTTCCGGTCAATAATCTCACGCGGGTCGTTATTGCGCCGCGCTTTTCGATCGTATCGCGCAGCAGGCCGTCGATCCGGGCACAGTCCTCCGGATGCAGCCCGGCATAGGCGTCCATATCAAAAAGCCGATGCGTCTCCTCGTTTGTCATACCAAGGAGCTGACTGAAGCCATCGTTGAAAAAAACCGGGGTGATGCTGTTGTCGGCATGGACCAGCATCTGTGCAAAGCCGCCGGGGGTGTCGTTCATCATGGCCTTCATGCGCAAGTTGCTGTCATGCAGCTCTCTCGTCATATTGCGGCGGGCAAGCATAACCGAAATATAGTCTCCGATTGCCTGCAGCCGCGGAAGCTGGTCGACATTTTTGGCCGGGTCATCCACACCCATCATGCCGATGAGTCTCCCCTTCTCTTTCATCGGTACAACAATCAGCGATGAAATGTTCTGCATTTCAAGCAGCCCGCGCTCTACTACGCGATCTTTCCCCAAGGCGGAAACGTCGGAGATGGCAATGCAGCCATCCCTGTCAAAAAGATCGAACCATACCGAAAAAGAAGCGTACGGAACTTCCTGCAGAATATCCTTCGCCGGTTCCGTTCCGGGCGCGCAGACCTCATAGGTGTTGGACGCTGTTTTCTTCGCCGTGTCAAATTCAAAGACATAGGCACGCTTTCCGGAAAAAAAGCAAAGTATATCCATCAAAACGACATCTACAGCCGGATCTGCGTCTGTGCCAGAGAGCAGATCTCCCGCAGCATGGTTCAGAAATGTGATCTGTTCCAGCATTGCGGCTGTTTCAACCCCCATTTGCTTGTGCTGCGTGATGTCTGTTGTTTCGCACAGCAAAACCTTTTCGGAAGAGCTAAAAATACTGGTCGGCCGGGCATTGGCCGAGACCCAGATAACCTCGCCGACGCGCTTCCTGCAGCGATACTCCAGTGTCTGCATTTCTCCGGTCTGATAGGCTTTCCTGATTCGTTCCATCAATTTAGGCAAATCCTCCGGATAAACCAGGGAAAGCGTATCAGCGACCTCGCTGTCAAACTGTGCCTTTGTATAGCCAAACATGGAATAATAGCTTTGGTTTGCGAATAGGACTCTCGCTATTTGCTCTGATTCTGAATACTCATACGCACAGATTCCGCACGTGATGCTACTCAGAACCGATTCGAGTTGCTCCTTTGCATTACGTTCCTTTTGCTCGCTTTCCTTCTGCTGCGAAATATCCGTATGAACGGTGTAGATATACGTCTTTCCATGATCAATGGTACAGGTACCGGTCATACTTGCCCAGGCGGCGCTGCCATCCGCGCATACGAGGCGATAAATGGCAGACTGGATTTCGCCATTATCCCGCAGCTTTTCAAAAAAAGCACGCGCAATGCCCCTATCGTCCGGATATACTTTAGCATATAGGTTCTCGCCGCGGTGCTCCTCCCACTGTTCCCTTGTCATATGCAGCAGCCGCAGCATTCCGTCGCTGGTAAATCGATTGACAAGTGTGCCGTCGTCTCGAATTTCCGTTATGGTCAGCCCGCCGCCCAAATGATCCACGAGGCTGCGATAGCATTTTTCCGTATCCTGCCTGTTCATATGCACTGCCTCCATTTCTCAGTCGGCCGTAATATGCCGGAATTTCGATTTTCGCACTGCATACACAGTTTTTTCTTCACTAAACAATTCGCTGTTCGCTATTCCACCGTTATTCGGTGCATTTACGAATGCGTCGCCGGTCGTGACAGGGTCAGCGCTTCGTCTGCCGCACACATTTCTCTATTGTTTCATACAGTTCCTGCGGGTTGAAGGGCTTGGCCAGATGCGCGTTCATTCCGGCTTCCAGGGAAGCTTTCCTGTCCTCCTCATAGGCGTTTGCCGTCATGGCGATGATGGGGACAGCTTTTGCGTCTTTCCGATCCATTCCGCGGATCTCTTTCGCCGCCTCCACCCCATTCATCACGGGCATTCGGACATCCATTAATACAGCGTCAAAATGGAACAGATCGGAACAGCGAAACGCATCGGCTCCCAGTTTTCCGTTTTCCGCCCAGGTGACAGCGCAGCCTGCCCTGTCTAGCAGCTTTGCGGCGATCTCCGCATTCAGTGGGTGATCCTCCACCAGCAACACCCTGATTCCCTCCAGCTCAGGAGCGAGCGTACGCGTCTTTTCTGCCTTTGACCGGATGAGATCCTTCGCTTTCTCATCCGCCACGATGGCAAAATCAATATCGACCGTAAATTGCGTGCCCTCGCCCAACTCGCTCTCTACCCGGATGGTTCCCCCCATCAGATCCAAAAGCTGCTTGGCGATGGACAGGCCCAGGCCAGTCCCCGCGTAGCCGGCGGTAAGTGCGTTGTACTCCTGTGCGAAGGGCTTGAAAAGCCCGTTCTTCAGAAAATCCTCGCTCATGCCGATTCCGGTATCCGCAATGGTAATCCGGTCATGCACCCTGGCCGATTCCCGCTCGACCACCTCGATGGTGATCTCAACAGTCCCTCCCTCCGGAGTGAATTTGATCGCGTTGGAGAGAAGATTGACAAATATCTGCTTGATCCGGATGGGATCCACCAGCAGATAGGAGTCGTCCTTCACGCCCTTGCTCCGCAGCCTGACATCTACGTTTTTGCCTCCGTTAGCCTGGATTGCCAGATCGGTGATTCCCCCGACCAGCTCCCGCGTACGAACAATCTCCGGCTTCAGCCTCAGACCGCCCGCCTCAATCTTTTGGAAATCCAGGCTGTCGTTAATGACGCTGAGCAGATACTCACCGGCAGTGTGGATTTTCTTCATGTTTTCACGCATCCGCGCCAAATCCGCTTCATCCGCGGACAGATCGGTCAGCCCCAATATCACATTCATGGGGGTGCGGAGATCGTGACTCATCCGGGCGAAAAAGTCTGTTCTGGACTTGTTTGCCTCGCTTGCGGCTTTGAGGGCTGCGCTGAGCTCTGTATTCCGTTTCTCAATTTCAAGTTGATACGCCATCTCCTCCCGCGCCTGCTTGTTGCAGTTTCGCACGGTCATAATGGCATAATTCTCATTGGAAGCCTCATCGGGCTTCGCCATGCAGACCTCAAAAAACTCCAGCCCGTTCAGAGGATTGACCCGATAGCGAAAGGCGTAGGTGTCCTCCTTCTTCAGCCGTTTTCTGACATAATCGCAATCTGTGAGCCTCAGGAGCGGTTCCTTGTCCTCGTCCCGAACGTAGGTTTCCGCAAACTCCTCCATTGCCTGATGAAAGAACTTTTTTTCAAAGCCGTCCATGCGGACGTCCTGATTGACCACATGATTGGCATAGAGGACTGTGAAACGGTCCGTTTCCAAATTGATATAGTAGATCGCGTTATAGTTTTGAATCAGTGACCAGAGAAGATCCTGCTGTTCCTTGCTGCTGTCCCCACGCTTCAACATAATACCGCCTCCGTTTCCTGCCCCTATAGGAGCCGGAACCCAATTCCGAGTATTGGCGAACACTCTTGGACGCAATTTCCGAAAAGTTCTGGCGCATGTGCCCGCGCAGTCTTTTTTACAGGGGCTGACATGTGCCGTACAAAGTGCCGATTAGGGCAGCGGGAGTCACCGGATCAATTTGGCAAGCGTTTCATACAGTTTCTCCGGCTCGATGGGCTTGGAGAGGTGTGCATTCATGCCGGCGTGCAAAGACCCCTCCACGTCGGTATCAAATGCGTTTGCGGTCATGGCAATAATCGGCACCGTCTTGGCGTCCGATCGATCAAGCCCTCGGATTGCCCGAGTCGCGTCCAGTCCGTTCATAACCGGCATGCGGATATCCATCAGGACGGCATCAAAGGAGCCCTCCCGGGTGGATTTGAAGCAGTCAACCGCATCCTGACCATTGTTCGTCACCGCCACAGTGATGCCGGCCTTCTCCAGCAATTTTTGGGCGATCACCGCGTTGAGGGGATGATCCTCCGCCAGCAGCACGCGTTTTCCCCGCAGCCGTTCCATGGGAACAGGGGCCTTCTCTTTGACCGTATCTGCCGCCTCCTGCCCCTCAGGGAAATGAAAGCGGATCTTGAACTCTGTGCCCTCGTGCGGCTTGCTTTTGACAGTCATCTCGGCGCCCATCAGCTCAGTCAGCTGCTTTACTATGGCCAGCCCAAGTCCCGTGCCCTGAGACTCCGCGGTAACGCTGGTTGATTCCTGCGAAAATTCTTCAAACATGTGTTTCTGGAATTCCTCGCTCATGCCGATTCCATTGTCACGTACGATACATTCGTTTGTCACATATCCGTTTTCACAGGAAACCGTCCGCGTCAGCATTTCGACCTTTCCGCCGTTTGGCGTGAACTTGACGGCGTTTGACAGGAGGTTATAAAAAATCTGATACAGGCGTATTCTGTCTGCAACGATTACCGCCGTAACATCGGACGGTTCATCCATAACCAGCGTAATATTCTTTTCCCGGCACAGCGGTGCAATCACGGATTGAATGCTGCTGCGAAATTCCGAATAGGGATATGGCGCCGGGTGCAGCTCAATTTTCCCGCTGGTGATCTTTTCAATGTCAAGGCAATCGTTGATCAGGCTGAGCAGATAATTTGAAGAGTATGCAATATTGGAAAGTGTTTCCTTCATCTCCCCGGTCTGACCCGCCATGTCCATTGCCAGAGAGGTGAGCCCGATGATCACGTTCATCGGCGTGCGCAGATCATGGCTCATCCGCGATAGAAATTCGCTTTTTGCAATGTTGGCAGCGTTTGCCTCGTCAAGCGCCTTTTTCAAAACAAGCTGCTGCTGCCTTTCTTCCTCATAGAGGTCGGTAATATCTCTGCGGGCGATGACAATATCCTCGTGTGTGTCATCCAGATAAAAGGCCCGGGTTTTTTTCCAGCGAACCGTGCCGTCGGCATGACAATGCCGGTATGTGACAGTGACAACCGGATTCTTTTTCAGCTTCTCGATCAGAGGCTCTTCCCGGAAGAAAGCCCGGACAATCGGCCGGTCCTCCGTTTCAATCATGTCGAGCTCTCCCATATCCAGCGCGTTTTCAAACGGGAACTCCTGATACAATTTACCGCTGAAGCCCTGATAATCGTTTTGCAGCCGCAGCAGCATGGCCGTGTCGGAGACGGTGTTGAGCAGCATAACAAAGTCCGTCTCTTCATCAATCACGCTCTCGGCGGTCAGTTCCTTTTTGCGTTCAATATCGATATTGCGCATATAGGTGTAGGAGATGATATCGCCGTTCTCCTCGTCCTGCGCCAGGCGGCAGGTAGAGTGGAGCCAGCAAAGGCGGCCATTGTTCAAACGGCGCCGGTATACAGCTGAGAACTCCTTCGTGCCGTTCCGATAACGCTCCAGCGCCTTGTCCCTGTCGAAGAAATCCTTTGCCACACGGCGCTCTGCCTCTGTTGGGATGTTTTCGGCGATACCGGGGCGAATGTCGATCCCGGCAGTCCCGTCGCTGAAGTGGGTTATCATCCCCTGATTGACTCGATAGGAAACCAGCCTGTCCTGCGTGACGTTGAACTGGACGGCTATCATACTGTCTTTCTCCAGCATTTTGCGCTGGGAAAGCTCCTGATGATACTGCTTTTGCAGCTCGCTGTTTGCACTTTCCAATTCCTGATGTGTTTTTATCGCGTCGTCAATATCGCCGTAGCTGCAATACACGGTGATCTTATCGCTTTCCCGCTTGACTACAGATGCGGTAAGCCGGAACCAGCGATAGCTTCCGTCTCCGCACAAAACACGGTGGTCGATCACTTCCTGCTCGCTGCCCGCTGCGCACCTGTCCGCAAGCGTATGTACCTGAGCGAGATCATCCGGGTGCACCAACAGCAAAAAGTTGTCACGTTTTTTCTCACGCGTCTCCCGCGGTTCGCCGATCATCCGGTAATAACTGTCGTTCATATAGAGCTGCCGGATATTGCCATGAGCGATCTCATAGATTCCAATCCCTACAGGCACCTGATTCAGCAGCGTCTCCTGCTCGATACGCTTTTGATGCTCCTGTGTTTCATCGGATAAATAAAGGATGTAGGCATCTATGCCGTTCCATATTAAGGCCTTTGCCCGGACATTATAATAACGGCCTTCATGCTGCCAGTGGTATTCCGCATAATGATCGGTCGGAAGCGAGGCGATCTCGTTGTCGCTCAAAAGCGCGGAACTCTGCGGAATGACATCGAACAGCGGCTGCCCGAGCACAGGCGTTCCGGCTTCAACATGGAAGAAGCCGCGCATTGTTTTATTCCGGTATACGATCCGGCGTGTTTTCCGCTCCCCAATGAATACACCGGTCGCGGAGTCCTCCACAACGCTGCGGTATAGGGTTGCTTCGTCCGAAGGACGGGTAAAAATACAGTAATAGACCGGGCAGCCGTCCTCCTCCCGCAGTTTGCTGGCGTTCATATGCAGCCAGCTGAGCTCTCCGGCCTTATTAAAAAACCGGAACGTAATGTTAATTTGGCCCCCCAGCGCAAGACTGGTTCTAAGCGTTTCATGAAAGCGATCCCAATCGGACGGAGCAATGGAGGCCTCCAGCAGCTGACCGCTTTGCAGCACCGCGTTCAATTCCTTCCGCGTCCTGTTGGAGAGTCTTGCGAAACCGTCGTTGAAATATTGACATTTCAGCACTTTTCCAACTTTGAACACAGCTACGCCGCCGGGCAGCTCATTGAGCAGACTGTCCAGCATGAAGCTCTTCTCCCGCTCCTCATTGATGTTGATAATCATACCGAGCGTGCGCGTGGGATTCCCGTCTTTATCCCTGTAAAAAATACCCACCAATTTGCACCAGCGGTAGCCGCCCGCGGTCAGTCTCATCCGCAGGACGGCTTCCGCTCGATGTGCTCCGCTCATGGTATCGGCGAAAAACTGCCGCACCGCTTGCTGATCGTCAGGATGAATCACGTCCGCCGGGCCTTTGTTGGCAAGGATCACATTGGAAGGCACAGCGCTCATGGCATATTCCCGATAACTGTCCGAGCAGTAAAATGTGCCGGACTGGAGATCCCACTCAAACACAGCAGCTTTCATCTCGTCTACCACCAGTTGGTATCGGCTTTGCTTCAGCGCAAGAGCCATCTCAGCTTTTTTCTTCTCGGAGATGTCCGTTGCGATGGAGGCCATCAGGTAGGTGTTTTCTCCATCCCCCCGAAGGACAGATAGACGCCGCTGCATCCACACGGGGTCGGATCCCGGCCGCAGGAAACGATAGGTCAGCTCCTGCGGCTTTCCAGTATGCAGGGATTCTTTGATGGCATTGCGCGTTCTGATCCGGTCCTCCTCCGTGGTAAAGGTGCCGTCAAAGACAGAAGGATTTTCAAGGTAGCGTTCCCGATCTATGCCGATCAGCTTGAAAAACGTGTCGTTTGCGTACAGGATTTGTTCTTTTCCCTCTTTGACACGCATGACACAGATGCTGCTGCCGATACTCTCCGAAACCAGCTTCAGCTGTGCGGACTGCTCTCTTTCCATGGTAATATCATCAAAAAAGCAAAGCGCGCATGCAGCGTCATCCACGGTGACCGGAATCATGCGCAGTGCCACCCAACGCACTTCACCGCTCTTTCGAACAATACGGAACCGTGCGTTGGGGACGTTTCCCGTTTTGGAAAACTGCTCTGTGTTCTTCCGACTGATTGGGAGGTCAGCAGGATAGAGCAGTTTCTGATCCTCATTGGCAATTAACTTCGCATATTCATCCGGGGCGTATCCAACCAAATGATAATAGGCGTTATTGAGAAAAAGCGGCTGGCGTGTCTGTGCAATAAATATCGCGATACCGAAGGGCGCGGCGGAAAAAATGCTTTTCAGTTCTTCTATTTGGTAATACTTCTGCTCATCCATTTTTTATTCCTCTTTCCCATAGGACGGTTCCATCAATTGATGTGCACCAACACGCTATGCTTTCTCCTCAGTCTTGTTCTCCGGTATGAAAGATCCAGTCCCGCAGCGTCTGATACAGCAGTTCCGGCTCAATCGGTTTTGAAAGGTGTGCGTTCATTCCCGCACGGCGTGACTCCTGCACATCCTCCTCAAAAGCGTTGGCGGTCATAGCGATGATTGGGATCGAATGTGCGTCGCCGCGCGATAATGCGCGAATTTGCCGCGCCAGTTCCAGCCCATCCATTACCGGCATACGAATATCCGTAAGGATTGCGTCAAATGTACCTGGGGCAGAGCCTTGGAACAGTTCAAGCCCCTGCGCTCCATTTTCTCCGCAGACGACGCTCATGCCCTGGTTTTCCAGCAGCTTTTTTGCGATCATCATATTGAGCGGCTGATCCTCCAGCAGCAGGACGGTTTTGCCCGTGAGCGGACCTTTTTCGGCCGCCGGCCGATTGACCGGCGGGCTTGACTCCCGGCCGGTGATATTCGGCATATCCAGATGTACTTTTACCTCTGTGCCCTCGCCCTGCCGGCTCTTGATCGATATGGTGCCGCCCATCAGATCAATCAGCTCTTTTACGATGGAAAGGCCCAGGCCAGTACCTTGCTGTCTGAAATTTTCACTTTCGTTTTCCTGCTCAAACGGATCAAACAGCCGCTTTTGAAATTCTTCGCTCATGCCGATGCCGTTGTCCCGGACATAGAAGTCGCAGACCACAAGGCTTTCGTCCTCGCTGAGGTGGCTGGCGGCAATGAACTCGATTTTTCCGCCGTTCGGCGTATACTTGACAGCGTTTGAAAGAAGATTGAAAAAAATCTGCTCAAAACGAACCTTGTCGATGCACACGGTATAAGGTGCGGCCTCACTAAAGGAGAAATCAATCTTCTTCTGCCTGCAAAGCGGTTCGATCATTAAAAGGATATTGTTTCTAAACTCCTGATAGGGATAGGGCACCGGCTTGAGCTTCATCTTGCGCGACGCCAGCTTTTCAAAGTCAAGGCAGTCGTTTACCAGTCCCAGCAGGAACTGACCGGCGGACTGGATATTGGAGACATACGTCCGCATCGCCTCCGCATCGCTCAGCTCATTCTGCGCCAGTTCTGAAAGGCCGATAATCGCATTCATGGGTGTGCGCAGATCATGGCTCATATGAGAGAGGAAGTCGTTTTTTGCGCGGCTTGCCTCCTGAATGATTTTCAGCTGCTGCTGTTCTCGTTCATATACATCGGTGATATCCACCCGTGTAATCAGCACTCTTTCCTGCGTGCGGTCCAGATAGGAAAACTGAATCTTTTTTCGGCTGATCCCGCCGTCATTTTCCCGGACGGCGGCGTAGGCTGCGAACATATTCTGTTTTTCAAGTTGTTTTTTAATGTTTTCAACGGACATGTCCTGAATATTCCGGTCAACATCTTCCGGAAGCAGGTAAGCTCTGGCATAGTCCGCCACTTCATGCTCATAATCCGAGGAGTGGAACGGGGGCAGAGGGGTTTTTGTGTCTTCCTGATTGGAAAACACCTGATAATCCCCGGTTCTGCAATCCAGCAGCGCCAGATAGTCGTAATCCGCCCTGACCACCGTGTCAATCATTTCCCGTGCAGTCCGCTGCTCGTCGATGTTGTAAGAATAGATAAAACACATCACATCTTCGGAATCCAAGCCCGCATAGAGCTTGCCGATGGTCTGCACCCAGATAATGCCGCCGTTTTCCGCTTTTCGCTGATACTCAAAAGCCGTTTCCAGATTGCCCAGCTTAAACTGACGCAGCATCTCCTGACGGCCAAACCTGCGCAGAAATTCCTGCTCCTCCTCAGGAATCGCGCATCTCGTCGCCGTGGAGCGCAGCGCGTTATCATAGGTATGTGTTTTGCCCAGCTTGACAGCGTCATCTGTCTCGCCGTAATAATATTCCGCATTGTTTTCTGTAAGATTATAGAATCCCTTGGCAATAAGGTTTGATGCGTTTACAGCGTTAAAGGCTTCAACCTGATGCACATACTTGGATTCAATGATTTTTTGTTCGGTAATGTCGATCGTCACTCCGATGGAGCTGACATGCTTCCCATTGCGATCGAAAATAGGAACCACGATCACACGCGCCCACCACCAGCCGTCCCGGTCGGCGCGTCTGATATGGATATCGCTGTCGATGATCTCATCCGCTTTTACCATCGGGCGAAACAGTCCGCGGTAAAGCTCCACGCTGTCCGTGTTTACAAAACCGTCTGCAATCACGGAGTCCGGTACATTTTCCACTGTCGCGCCATACCCGTGCTGGAACTGGGCAGAGGCATCCTGGTGGATACATTTTGCCTGCACATCATATTCCCAGGAGCTGATCTTTGCTGTCTGCATGGCAAGCTGCAGGATCGTCCGCTCCTTATCAAGAGCAATTTGACCTTTTGTCTGTTCATCCACGTCAAAATAGCTGCAATAAACGAATGTACGCCCATCGGCCTGCCGAATCTTCTTGCCAATCATGCGGAGCCATACATACTCCTGCTCCACATTCTTCATGCGATAGGTGACATCGATATGTGTTTCACCATGATTGAGCCGCTCCACTCCCTCGGCAAATAGGCGTACGTCGTCGGGATGAACCAAGGCCAGATGCTTTTCCTCTGTGAAATCGCACATGGTGCCCCTGGTCGTGCCGAGTATGTGGAAAAAGCCCTCATTGAGGTAGATCTGCGCCATATGGCCGTCTATAATCTCGTTGATGCCGATGCCGCCCGGGATATCGTCAATCAGCTGCAGCAGATCGTTGTTTCTTTTCTGCAGGGCGGTTTGATCCTGCATATAGAAAAGGCAGGCGTTCACGCCGTTCCAAGATAGCTTCTTCCCCTTCAAAAGAAGATATCTGCCCTCCCTGGTCTGCAAATCATTTTCCAGCATCCCTTCTTCCGCCAGCAGCGCCGCCTGATCCACAAGCTTCTGGGCGACTTCGGGAGCGAGCGCCTCTCGTACGCTCCTCCCAGCCAGCAAAACATCTTTGCTCTGACCGAACATTTCACGGAACGCCTGATTGGTAAATAAAATTGCCCCCGTGCCGCGTTCCATGACAATCGCGGCTGTCAAAGAATCTTCCACAATACTGCGGTAGAGGGTGTTCTCCTGCGGCGGTTCCGTCATGATGGCATAATAAATCGGGCAGCCGTCCTCCTCCCGGATCTTTGTGGCAGACAGATGCATCCACTCAAAACGGTTCTGTGTATGGCCGCTGGATTGAATGTACCGGTAGGTAATGTTAATTGGCAGGCCTTTGCTTGCCCGCTGCAGGACCTCCTGATCAAATCGCGCCCGATCCTCCTTGACGATAGCGCTCAACAGCTCGCCGCTCTTGAGGGCCTTTTGCAGTCCATCGTTCAGGCGGCGATTCCAGAAGGAACGCGTATCATTGAAGTAAAGGCACTCCAGCTTGTCCGCTATTTTAAAAACCGCGACGCCGCCGGGAAGCGCCTTCAGCAGTTCCTGATGAATCGCCGCTTTTTCCATTTCGTCATTGATGTCCAGGATGGCGCCCACGACACGGAAATCATCTTTTTTCTCTTTGGAAAGCAGCACGCAGACAAGCCTGCTCCAGCGATAACTGCCGTCGGTCATTTTCAGGCGGAGCACACACTCCGCTTTTCCCTGGCGCAAACTGATTTTTTTAAAGAATTCAGAAAAAACCGGAAGATCACCGGGATGAACGGCGGCGCTGTACGCGGCCTTTTTGAATGCGTTTTCCGCGTGAATGGATGACAGCGCATAGTTCTGAAACAGTCCTGAGCCGTAATAATTGCCGGTCTGATCACTCCACTCAAAAACCGCCGTGTTGGTATTTTCCAAAACGAGCTGAAACCGATCCTCCGCATAAGCGCTGGCAAGTTCGCTCTCCTTCGCTCTGGTGATATCGGTAAAGGAGGCGAAATACACAGCTTCACCGTCCATAATGATCTTAGAGATATTTAATTGAACCCATCGTATCGTCTGGTCCTGGCGGATGACGCGATACTCGCAGTCAGAGATATACCCCTGCTTCTGCATTAACTGAACATTTTCTGCATAAATTTTCTGATCCTCCGGCGCAATATAGGACTCCGCCGGGCGGCTTTTCAGCAGGGCATATTCCTGGCGGGTATATCCAATCAGCTCAAAAAAAGCGTCATTCAAATAAAGCTCTCGCAGTTCTGCGCTTTCCTCGTAAATTCCCACACCGCAGGGCATCGCATCCAACATTTTCAGAAATTGTGTTTGGATTGTCATTGGGGGTTCCCTCCTCATGGGCTTTTTAGAAATGTACAAAAAGAGCCCTGCATTCCCACAGAGCTCATCACGATTGCAGTCGGCTGCCATCGATAGTCAGCCCCATAGCATTGCGTTGTATCATTTAGCTGATTTGCCATTCCGTTTTATTGATTTTACTCTCAATCCCGGACAATATCAATGGATTAGCGGCAAGATGTACCGTTATCTTTTTTTATACAGAACAGGCGCGGTAAGCACCGGCCCATTAAATTCTCAGTAAAAAAATCGCTTGCTATTTGAAAAACGAAGTGAAAAAGCAAACCTGGCAGTAACGCTTTTTTAAGGCAGCTATCGGATGCACGCAGTAAGGAAAGAGGCTGACGATTTGGCCTGTAAAAATATAGCAGAGCACGGTCAAAACGCTGCTCAGCATGAAAGCGAAGATCTACGAAAAGCGGAGGACGCTTTTGTATCTGCTCCAGTTCTTTGCGCCGACGCAGTAGCAACGATCATTGCTGCTGCAGCCACAGCCTGGCACATGATCCCCTGATTCAGCCAAAAAGGGCAGACATGATATGTCTTGCTTTTCTCAAGTCAAATAAAATCCCAGCCGAAAGATGATTCAACAATCTCCCGGCTGGAATTTCTATTCACGAGGCAATGCTTTGATCAGATATAATTGAACATCACGCCCACTGGAAGTGACCCTTCCCGGCGCCCAGCTTACAGGAAACCCTGCCCTTTGAATCGCTCATCGCCGCCCAGCAGGAGTTACGTCCCAGTACCTGCGCGGTCAGGACAGCTTTTTCTCCGTATAGCCCACAGCTTCATCACTGCCGGGCTTTCCGGCAATTGCAGGGTAGCGGCGTGCACAAAGCACACGGGACAAATTGAGACAAGACCACCGGGTGCATTTTGCATCAGCATATCCTTTTCCGCGTTATATATTTCGCAGGCAAAGCTCGCGCATGCCTGGCACGGCGGCATTTTCAGCTTACTTACCTGGGGCTATGGCTCTCCCGCAACAGCTCCACAGCATGTGCCGCATCCACTCAGCTCAGTCCGCTCCTCAAAATAAAGGGAGCCCACAGCGGTGATCTGATAAAATCCGTGAGCATTTCCGGCGGGGGAACAGGGAAAATGCCAATTGCTTCCGCTCTGGAATACTCGCTTTATTTCTGGGTCTCCCTGTAATGCAATCCCGGTCCGCATCTGAGATATCTGCCTCCGCCGGAGCGGATCAGCTCACCGTTTTCAACGACCTGTGCGCCGTTGATAAACACATCCCGTGCCCGGCCCTTCACCGCAAAACCCGCATAGACGGACGAATCGCAGGCATGGTGGTGGTTGGTATCCGTAATGATCCCCCTGTAGGACGGATCCCAGACCACCACATCGGCCGCCTTACCCGGTACCAGCTCTCCCCGGTCCGACACGCCGAATATCCGTGCAGGATGGGCGGAAAGTACGGAAACCATCTGCTCGAGTGTGATGCGATTTTCGCACACGCCGTATGTATACAGCAGCTGGCCCCGATGCTGCAGTCCCGCACAGCCATTGGGCACCTTTCGAAAATCATCCCGGTGTGCCAGCCGGTCCGCCAGCGGGAAAGAGCAGTGATCAGTGCCCACCGTGTCGATCTCACCGGCTGCCAGTGCTTCCCACAGAGCGGCGGTATCCTTCGCCTTGCGCAGCGGAGGACTCATCATATACTTTACGCCGTCCTCCCGGTTGTAGCAATCATCCGTGAGCAGCAGATACTGGGGACAGGTCTCCACATAGACCTCCTGTCCCCGTGCCCGGGCGCGGCGAATCTCCTCCAGCCCCTCCCGGGAAGAAAGATGCACCACATACGCCGGCGACTCCGCCAGCTGTGCAATGCGCAAAAACCGCGCCACCGCTTCGGCCTCCACCGGGACGGGACGGGACAGCGGATGCCCCTCAGCGGAAGTAATGCCGGAACGGTACACCTCCTCTGTAATGACCTTCAGCAGATCCCAGTTTTCACAGTGAACGCCCAGAATCCCTCCGTGGGCCCGAATCCCCCGCAGCGCGCCATAGATCTCCCCGTCATTGACCCGGAGGTCATCGTACACCATGTACATCTTATAGGAGGCGACCCCCACCTCATCCATCTTGTCCAGCTCCCGCAGATGTGCCTCATCCCAAGCGGAGAGCGACATGTGAAAGCCGTAGTTGACGGTGCTGTCGATAGCCCAGTCCATCCATTTTTCAAAGCCCTGCATCATGGACTCGCCTCGGAACTGATTTGCAAATTCCAAAACGCTGGTGCACCCACCCAGTGCGGCTGCCTCCGTATCCCTGCCAAAGTGATCCGGGGACAGCTCCAAATGCGTATGCGGGTCAATAAAACCGGGCAGCACAAAGCAGCCCTCGGCATCCACGACCTGATCCGCCTCAAATTCCTCCGTTCCTATCTGAGCAATCCGGCCGCCTTCCAGCAGAAGGTTTGCCTTTTGCCGCCCTCCCGGAAGCAGCAGCGTGCCGTTTTTAATCAGTCTCTTCATTCCTTTTCGCTCCCAAATCCTGCGGGTAGATCATCTCAACATTCAACTGCTGAAATTTCTCCCGATACGGACGGGGCGGTTCCTTTTCCGTGATAATACAGTTGATGTCCTTGATGTCACCAAAGGAAAACAGCGCCGTCCGGTCAAACTTGCCCGAATCCGCCACCAAAATGACCCGCTTGCGGCTGTGCTCCAGCACATGCCTTTTAATGGGGTCTTCAAAATAGCCGCCGATTGTCAGTCCGCTGTCCAGCGAGATGCCGGTGGTGCTGATGACCGCTGTGTCGAAAGCCAGCCTGTTGAGGCTGTCGATTACCGTGATGCCCACAAAGCCGGAGATCTCCCCATTATAAAAACCGCCCAATGTAAAGAGGTTGATATTGGGATGCTGGGAAACCCCTTCAATGACCCGCAGGCTGTTGGTAATAATCGTGAGATTCTGCCGGTTGATCAGGTAGGGGACAATCTCACTCACGGTGGTGCCGGTATCCAGATACAGCGTGGTGTTATCCTGAATCTGCTCCGCCGCCAGACGTGCGATCGTCTTTTTTGCGTCCAGATTGGCCTCCTCCCTATGGGAAATGGGAATCAATTCCGCGGCGGGCGTGGCAATAACCCCGCCATAAACCTTCCTGATGGTCCCGTTTTTCAGGAGCTCCCCCACATCCCTGCGGACAGTGTTGATGGACACGCCAAAATGTTCCGACAAATTTTCCAGCGACACATTCCCACAGCGATAAATATAATGCTCCATCTCATTGAGCCTGTCTAATCTCATCTTGTCGTTTCCTTTCAAAGAGTTTCAACGCCCCTATCTTACCATAAACTGGTCATATTTCCACAGTATTTTGCGAATTTTTCATTTTTTGTTTAAAATTGGACGCTTTTTGCGTACTTTTAAACCACCTTTTTCTTCTTTTGCAAATATGTGTATCTGATAACGGCAAAAATTGGATTTGCAGCTGTGTGGCGCGCACAATCAAAGCCATCCCCTGCTGTTCCGTTCCAACATTGCGCTTGACAGCGGAGCGGATTGCCCGAGGGCATATTCCGCTCCGCTGTCAGCTACATCATGCGTGATATTCCGGCACTCCGCCGGAGAGAGCCGTACGGATTCCGCAGGCCGCGATTTCCGACATGCGCAGGCGGTTTTCCAGAGACGACGCGCCCAAATGCGGCGTCAACACCACGTTGGGCAGTTTCAACAACTTTTGCGTCACAGCCGGCTCCTCTTCAAAAACATCCAGGGCCGCACCCGCGATCACGTGATTTTCCAGAGCGTCTGCCAAAGCAGTCTCATCCACCAGTTTGCCGCGGCCTGTATTGATCAGATAGGCCGTAGGCTTCATGGACGCCAATTCCTCCCGACCAATGATGTGAATCGTATCAGGCGTAAGCTTGCAGTGGAGGCACAGAAAATCAGACCGGCGGAGAAGCTCGTCCTTCTCCACAAATGTTGCGCCCAGTTCCCCCTCAGCCTCCAGCTTGCGGCCGTGCTGCGCGGTATAGAGGATCTTCATTCCGAAACCTGATGCTCTGCGGGCCACACACTGTCCGATTTTGCCCAGGCCCAAAATGCCCAGCGTCTTACCGTAGATGTCGCCGCCCAGCAGGACGTCCGGGCCCCAGGCATGGTATTTTCCCGCCCGGATGTAGGCGTCCGCCTCAGGAATCCGGCGGGCCGCCGCCATCAAAATGGCAAATGTGAGATCTGCGGTGTTTTCAAAAATCTCCCCTGGCGTGGTGCAGATGACGACGCCCTTGGATTTGGCATACTCCACGTCGATATTATAAGTGCTCTCCGCGAACAGGCACAAGATCTTCAGTTTCGGCGCGGCATCGATCATCTCCCGGTCGAATACATCGTCTAGATTGATAACCGCTATATCCGCGTCCTTCAGATGACGCTTGAACTCGTCCCGGGAAACGGAATATCCCGTGCGATTGACATCCAGCGTGATGTCCTTGTCCCAGCCGGTCATCAGCGGAGCCGGGAACTCAATCGGCATATAGATTTTCATAGTTGCCTCCCATTGCTGCGGCGCTTTTGCGCCTTATTGCTCCGTAAAGCCGCCGTCGGCGACAATGGAGGTGCCCGTCATAAACGTCGCTTCATCCGACGCCAGAAACACTGCCGCGTTGGCAATTTCCACCGGATCACCGAACCGGCCCATGGGCCGGGCCGTCCGATACCACTCCCGATACTCGTCGGGATTGGGCTTGGACTGGATAATCTTCTCCGTCATCTCCGTGAGAATTACGCCGGGGCAGATAAAGTTGGCGCGGATGTTATAGGGCGCGTAGTCGATGGCAATGGGTAACGGGTGTATGTACCAGAATGCCGGTGGCCTCCACATGCGGCATGATGGTCATAAGGTCCACCGCCTGATGGGTAGGTGCCTTATCCATCTGCAGCGCATTGGTCAGTCCGCGGTGATAATCGCCGGGATCGGCCACGCGCCGGATGATAGTAATGGCAACCTTCTCCACGCCGCAGGCGCGGTCCAGGCAGTCCACCGTCCGGATCAGTCCCGTTGTATTGCAGGAGGTAAGTTTCAGGTAATCCTTACCCACACCCTTTTCATAGTTGGCATAGCCATGGAAAAACACATCTGCCACAGAGTTTTTCTCCCCGCCCTGGAAAATGGCCTTGACGCCCACCTTCTCATAGAGCTCCTTGTTCTTGGCACCCACGCCGCCGGGGGAGGAGTCCAGCATGACATCCACTTTCCCGACCAGCTCTTCAAATGTGCCCGCGACAGGAATGTCCTTGGCGGCAAACGCGGCGGGATCTGCTCCGTTTACCAAATAGAGATTATACTTGATGCCGTTGACTCCAACAAGGACGGTATTTATGGCGTGCGGGCAGATGAGCCTTTCCGTATGTCGTTTTCTGAGCTTGCCCAAAAGGCCAAGGCCGCCGGCATTGAGGTCTATGAGAAATTTTTCTATGAGGCACCCGAGACACATCCCTACCACGCCTGCTCCGACAACTTTGACAACAAGATGGTGGAAAACCGCCTGCATTTCTCCTACTGCTTCTGCGCGCAGGTCGTTGTAGTGGAAGTGGATGAGCTGACCGGGCAGGTGAAGGTGCTGCGTGTTTACGCCGCTAACGACGTGGGCCGTGCTGTGAACCCCGCTCTGGTGGAAGGCCAGATTGAAGGCGGTGTCGCCATGGGCATCGGTATGGCGCTGCAGGAGAACTTCGTCCAGAAGGATGGCGTCGTCATCACCAAGGATTTGGCCAGTCTGCACGTGCCGAAGTTCACTGACATCCCCCTGGATATCCAGCCCATCATGGTGGAGGAGGGCCACCCTTACGGACCTTTTGGCGCTAAGGGTATGGGTGAGCTGCCTCTCAACGCTACGGCACCCGCTATTCTCAACGCCGTGTACAATGCGGTGGGCGTGCGCATCAACCGCCTGCCGATCAGCCGTGAGAATTTGGCTGCGGAAATCCGCAAAAAGCAGGAGACGGTTTAACCGCCTCCTGCACAGATGAATCGATTACGGCATATAATTAGAGTATTTTTTTAACATATGCTCAAAAGAAGAACATTTAAGAGACAAACGGCAGAGATTGATGAATGTGCTTGTCATATTTTTGAAAAAAGGTGAGAGGACTTTATTGACATTTGCCCGTACAGTTGGTACAATTGGTTAAAAGCATCAATGGAAATCGCACAGACCCTCGTTTTTTAGTTATTTCGCCATAAAACTGATCATGTTTTTGTAGAAGTTATCAAGCCAAACTGGCTGGATATAAAATCATGAGAAGGAGAACTAAGATGAAAAGAGTAATTGCGATTCTGCTTACCGCGCTGATGCTGGTCGGACTGTGCGCAGGCTGCGGCAGTTCGGGCAAAGGCGCTGCCTCCTCCGCCGGAAGCATGGCGGGAAGTGCAGCTGGAAGCGGTGCAGCCACCGACGCAGGCATGAAGATGTGCATGCCGCAATAGACTACTATCTGAGCGCGGCAAAACTTGGTGACGCCCTTGCATATACGAACATTGGCTATCTGTATGAAAAGGGGCAGGGTGTTAAAAAGGATGTCAATGAAGCATTGAACTGGTATCGCATGGCTGCAATGGCCGGTGAGGATCGGGCAAAAGCAGCCTTAAACCGTCTCAGCTCTCCGCAATGAATCAGTTCCGATCATTGCGAAATTGATCGTCCCATATTGATATGATTGGGATAAAAGCAGCAAGGAGCAGGCTGTCAACTCGGCAGCCGGTGTGTCCGCACTCTCAGGCGCCGCCGTGTCTTCTCTCCGCCCGATGGCTCTACGCATTCGCCCATCCTGATTTCGGCAGGCCCCCTGGTTCGCTCAAACAATTCCGCAAGCGTTGCAGCTAAAGAGCTTCCCCCGTACACGGCATTAAGCCCCATAGGTCACAAAGTGTACCTATGGGGCTTAACCGTTGAGCTATCAGATTTTTTGAGGCCTTTTTATCTCTTGGAGAACTGAGGTGCACGACGTGCGGCTTTGAGGCCGTACTTCTTGCGTTCCTTCATGCGGGGATCACGGGTCAGGAACCCGGCCTTCTTCAAAATGGGACGGTACTCCTCAGAGGCCAGCAGCAGGGCGCGGGCAATGCCATGGCGCAGAGCGCCGGCCTGTCCGGAGACGCCGCCGCCGACAACCGTGGCCACCACGTCCATTTTCGCGGCATTTTCCGTCGCCTCCAGGGGCTGACGGACAACCATCTTCAGCGTATCCAGGCCAAAATAGTCGTCAATGCTGCGGCCGTTGACAGTGATGGAGCCGGTTCCGTTGGGGAACAGATGAACACGGGCAACAGAGGACTTTCTGCGGCCGGTGCCATACAGGTACGGTTTCTTAGACTGATACATTCTCTTGCTCCTCCTTATTCAACGTCCAGAGCGACGGGCTTCTGGGCCTGCTGCTCATAGTTTGCGTCGGCGTAAATGTGCAGGCGCTTAAGAGAATCCTTCGTCACGGTATTGCGGGGCATCATACCGCGGACAGCCACGCGCATGGCCAGTTCCGGCTTCTCCTTCATCAGGATGTGATAGGGAGTCTCATGCAGACCGCCCACCCAGCCGGAATGTGTGCGGTAAATCTTCTGAACGCCCTTACGGCCGGTCAGAACCGCCTGGGCGGCGTTAATGATGACCACGTTGTCGCCGCAGTCGGCATGGGGGGTATAAGTGGTCTTAGTCTTGCCGCGCAGCAGATCTGCGGCGCGGACCGCCGTCTTGCCCAGGGGCTTGCCGGCCGCGTCCAGAATGTACCACTTGCGCTCAATGTTGGCCTTGTTTGCCATAAAAGTGGACATGGTGTTTCCTCCGTAACTTCTATATTTCGTAGCTTTGCTTTACAATTCAAAGGCTCCGGGTTAAAATCGGAGCAAGACTATTTATACCATACCCGGAAAACGCTGTCAACATCGTTTTCATCCGATTCGGTCAAACCTCTTTATATCGCTGTTTTTCTCTTTTTATCTCTTTATATCTCATCTTCAATTTTGTTTTTTATTCATCGCTATGTATGCCGCTACAGCACCCATTGCACCAGCAGCAGAAGGAGAAAGCCCGGCAGCCCCAGAACGCCCACTGTCAGGGCGTTCCAGATATTCAGTCCCAGGGCAAAGCCCGTGATGCCGGCCGTGAGGTTTACCGCCCAGAGCGCTAAAAAGCCCAGCAGCGTGTTCACCAGGAGCTTCACGGCCAGCTTCAGCGGCGTCCGGAACACCCGCACCAGCGCCAGAAGCAGAAAGACCGCCAGCAGTCCCACAGCCAGCTTTTGGCTCAGGTCCATGTAATTTCCTCCTTTCCCTCAGTCCCCAGCGCGGCGCTCTCCTCCGGGCTGTGGGTCTTGATGGCGCGAATGAGATAATTGCACCGCGATTTAACGGCGTTGATTTCGTAAATGCAGGACTCAACCAATTCCGGATCCACCGCCTGATTGAAAAGGCGGTACGCCTGCTGGAGGTCTTCTCTGGCCGTGTCCAATTCCCCCTTCAGAAGCTCCAGCTCGGGATCGCGGGGGGGCTTTTTTGAAAAAAGAATGGTTTTCATGGAATTCCCTCCTGTCTTTATTCTTACGGGAAGTGTTTCCAGTTATTCCATATTTTATTACCGTGTTGCGGAAAAATGACCAAGCGTCTGTCCGAAGCACGCCGGGAGGAGTGTGTCTATGGAACACGAGGACTATATGCGCCAGGCGCTGGTCCTGGCGCGGGAGGCCGCCGCCGCGGGGGAGGTTCCCGTGGGCTGCGTCATCGTGCGGGACGGGCGGATCATCGGCCGGGGCCGCAACCGCCGGGAGGAGCGCCGCTCCGCCGCCGCTCACGCGGAGATGGAGGCCATCGGCCAGGCCAACCTGGCCGCCGGCTCCTGGCGGCTGGAGGACTGCTCCCTTTATGTGACCATGGAGCCGTGCCCCATGTGCGCCGGTGCCATTCTCAACGCCCGGATCCGGCAGGTATTCTACGGCGTCCGGGACCCCGCCTTCGGGGCCTGCGGCGGCGTGACGAATCTTTTTATGGAGGGCTTTCCCCATTCGCCCGCCCTGGTGGGCGGGATCCTGGCCGGGGAGTGTCAGGCCGTCCTGACGGAGTTTTTCCGAACGCTCCGCGGCCCCTCCGACACTCCCTGAGCGCCCGGAGCCGGCCGGACAAGTTCGATTTTTTTCGACATTGGGATAGATTTAAAGGAAATGTAACAATTCAGGCTGTTTTCTTTAACAAACATCCTGTATCTTAAGAATTGCAAGAGACAAAACTTCTTTTCATCCAATCTTCCAAAATAGGAGCAGCGGGTCAGCCTAATGGCTGACCCGCTGCTCTTTCTTCTTCATTGCCCCGCTGCCGGGTTACCGCTCCTCCCCCGGCGCGTCCTGGGCGGATGCGGCCCGGCTCCCGCTCTGGAGGCGCAGGCACAAAAGGCCCAGGCAGAGCAGCGCCCCGCCGGCGTAGAACAGCAGTCCGGCCGCGGAGCGGCTGTCGCCCAGTGTGGTCATGGACAGCACCGCCCCCATGGACGCATACACCGTCAGACGCCGGGTCTTCCCGTCGCCGAAGGCGAAGGAGGCCGTGCGGTAGAGGCACAGCAGCAGCAGCGCCAGCGCCAGCAGATCCACATAATAGGCGGAGAGCGCCGGATTGACGGAATCCTCCCGATAGGTGATCACCAGCCGGATCACAAGGCAGATCACCGGCGTCAGCAGCGCCCCGCCGGACACCGTCCGATCCCCGTCCGGGCGGGAGACGGCAATCAGGGGGAACAGGCACAGGGCCGACGCCAGCGTCAGCACGCCCAAAATGAGTTCCGCCCGGGAGGCGGGCTGCGTCACGCCGGCATAGAGTCCCAGCACACCGGAAAAAAGCCAGGTAAAAATTCCCAGTGCCAGCATCATCCGCGCTCCGGTTCCGCCGCGGAAATACGTCTCAAACGGCCGCGGCTCCGCCGTGCGCTCCCCGGGAAGCATCCGGGCCAGAAAGACAAACACCGCCGCCAGAACCACCAGCAGCCCGATCAGCACAGGCGCGTACGGATTTCCGGCGATGGGAAGGCCGGTATCCGATTCAAACCCCGTGCGGTTCTGCGCCAGCCGCAGGGCAAAGCCCCCGGCTCCGCCCGCCGCCGCCAGAATGGGAAACGCCAGATATTTTTTCATATTCAGGAATCCTTTCGGAGGATTTTCATAAACGCCTGCCGCCGCAGCGGCGAATGTGGGCATCCTAGGCTGTGGTCTCACACCGGTCAGCCTGCCGAAGAAGGCTCGCCGCGTCCCGCTGCGAAAGCGGCAAACAAAATTTCGCTGTTTTCACCCGCAGAGCGGGCAGCGATAAAATGCCGCCGGCGGAGCAAGCCAAGTCCTTTGCCAAAAAATCCGCCGGTTTTCAGCAGGATATGATTATACCACGGTCCTTCGGATTTGTCTATCCGAACGGTTTGTGCTAAACTGTCGAAAAGCGTCTGCTTTTCCCGCCGTTCATCTTTGGGCCGTCCGGGACATAGACTGCTGACAGGGCCCGTCCCCGGGCCAAATCTACAAGGGCGGCCGCCCCGGGAAGCTCCCGGCTCCGCTCGCGGCGGAAGGAATGGAAAAGAAGATGAAACACCCTGCGAAATCCTGCGTGAGAATCTCCGTGCTGCTGGCATGCCTGCTGTTTTTGCTGCCGCTGATCACGGTAACGGTCATCCGCCGGGAAAAGGCAGGCGAACAGGAGCCCGAGGCCATTGAAATTCTCCCGCCCGGAGAGGTGGACAGCGCCGAAACCATTCGGGTTCTGGCGGACGGCAAGGTCCAGCAGATGAGCATGAGCGAATACCTCCAGGGCGTCGTGCGGGCGGAGATGCCCGCGTCCTTTGAGCAGGAGGCCCTCTGCGCCCAGGCGGTGGCTGCCCGAACCTACACCCTCTATAAAATTTCCACCGGCAGCAATCACGGCGCGGAGGCCGATGTGTGCACGGATCCCAAGTGCTGCCAGGCGTTTTTGAGCAAGGCGGCCGCCGCGTCCAACTGGGGCAGCCGGAGTAAGCTCTACGAGGCAAAAATTGAAAACGCCGTAGCCGCCACGGACGCCCAGACGCTTCTCTACGACAACGCCCCCATTCTGGCGGTGTTTCACTCCTCCTCCGCCGGACGCACCAAGAGTGCCGGAGAGGTCTGGAGCCAGGATCTGCCGTATCTTCAGAGCGTCACCAGTCCGGAGGATGGGAGCAAGATCCCCAACTATTACAGCCGGGTGGAGTTCACGGCGGAGGAATTCAAGAAGAAATTCCTGGCCTCCCATCCGGAGGCGGATTTTTCAGGCGGCATCGACACCTGGATTCAGAATCTCACCGTCACGGAGGGCACCAATGTGAACACCGTCACCATCGGCGGCGTCACCGTCCGGGGCCCGGCGGTGCGGGCCATTTTCTCCCTCCGCTCCGCGTCCTTTGAAACAGAGGTGCAGAAGGGGAAAATCGTGTTTTTTGTCACCGGCTACGGCCACGGCGTGGGGATGAGCCAGTACGGCGCCAACGCCATGGCCAAGGGCGGGAAAACCTGGCGGGAAATTCTGGAGCACTATTATACCGGCGTATCCATCCGCTCCTGGTCCCGGGGAGGAGCTGCCTAAGCGCTTTACTTTTTCCATAGAGAAATGGTATAATGACCGCAAAGCGGCCATTATACCTGCGCATCAAAGCGCTGTGCGCTTTGGCGCATTGCAATCGTCCGCCGCCTCGCCCCTTGCGGGGCAACCGGCGGGGGTGACGGCATACCATAAATTGCCTGCAATTTATGGTATAATCATCTTAAGTACCGCGATTCTGCCCACAGGCGGCCGGAAGGCCGCCGCGAAACGGAGGTGGGGACCCTGTGAGACGAAAAACAGCCGCGCTGCTCTGCGCGGTAATTCTGCTGGCGGAGCTGGTTCCCGTCCCGGCCCGGGCCGTGGAAAACGTCTATTTCCCGGCGGTCAACGAGACGCTGCTGGAGGTGACCGACGCCACTATGCCCTTCTGGTCCGGCGGCTACCTCTACGTGTGTACCACGCTTTTCTCCAATCAGGAGCTGGGCGTCGCCGCCTCCTATAACCGCTACAAGCAGCGGGCGGCTGTCTGGCGGACGGACAAGCCGGACATGGCGCTGATCTTTACGCTGGGTGACAACATGGTCTCCGACGGCAAGGGAAACAACTACTTCCCCTCCGCCGTCACCCGAAACGGGAACGCCTTCGTCCCCGTCTCGCTGATCGCCAGCTTCTTCGGTCTCACCTACTCCACCGCCAAGGTCCCCCACGGCTATCTGATCCGGCTGCGGAGCAGCCGCGCCTCTTTGTCCGACGCGGATCTCATCGACGCCGGCGCGGGGCTTCTTGCTAGCCGGTACAGCAAATATCTCAAATCCCGGGGCGGAACCGCGTCCACACCGGCCGCCCCCTCCGTTCAGGAGACGCCGGATGCGGTTCCCGCCGGAAAAACCGTGCGCCTGTGCATCCGCATGTCCGACGCCCAATCCGCCGGGGCGGTGCTGAGCGCCCTGAGCTCCGGCGCCGGAACCGGCGGCGCGTACGCCACCTTTTACATGACGGAGACCCAGATCCGCGAAAACGGGGATCTGCTGCGCCGGATGTGCGCGGCGGGGCAGGGCGTGGGCCTCATCGCCGACGGGTCGGCGGAAGTGTCTCCCGACCGGCAGCTCCGCTCCGCCAATGAGGCTCTGTTCGCCGCGGCAGGTCTTAAAACCCGGCTGTGCCGAATCGAAAACGCCGCCCGGGATGACGTTGCCGCCGCGGAGGCCGCGGGTTACTGCGTCCTTGCTCCGGACATCAACCGTCCTACCGCGCCGCTGCGCACCTCCTCCGGCGCCCGGACGCTGCTGCGGAATGTCGCCGCCCGCTCCGGCGCCGTAACCGTGTGGCAGGGCGGCCCCGTCACCGCCTCCGCCCTGCGGACGTTCCTCTCCGGGGTGCAAAGCGCCGGCGGCCGGCTTTCGGTTCTGACGGAGACGTCGTGAAATTCACGGAAATTTCAACATTTTCCAGCAAAAGAACGGTAAGATATTCAGGGAATACCCTGTAAATGACGACACGGGAGGAATCACGATGGCGCGAAATATTCTGGTGGTGGAGGATGACGGCAACATCTCCGACCTCATCCATATGTACCTTGTGAAGGAGGGCTTCGACGTCCGCATCGCCGCCGACGGCGGGAAGGCCATCGAGGAATTCAAAAAGCAGGTGCCCGACCTCATTCTCCTGGACATTATGCTGCCCGTAATGGACGGCTGGTCGGTGTGCGCCAAAATCCGGGAGACCAGCAAGGTGCCCATCATCATGCTCACCGCCAAAAGCGAGGTGCTGGATCGGATCCAGGGCCTGGAGATGGGCGCGGACGACTATCTGGTCAAGCCCTTTGAAATGAAGGAGCTTCTGGCGCGGATCAACGCGGTGCTGCGCCGGACGGAGATTCCCTCCGATACGAAAAAACGGCTGGTGTTCGACAAGCTGGTCATCGACCTGGACTCCTACGAGCTGATCGTGGACGGCAGGCAGATCGACACGCCCCCCAAGGAGCTGGAGCTGCTCTATCACCTGGCCGCCACCCCCAACCGGGTCTACACCCGCAACCAGCTTCTGGACGAGGTCTGGGGCTTCGACTACTTCGGCGATTCCCGGACGGTGGACGTACACATCAAGCGCCTGCGGGAAAAGGTGGAGAACATCTCGGATCAGTGGGCGCTGAAAACCGTCTGGGGCGTGGGCTACAAATTCGAGGTCACCGGCGCCGCCCAGCCCTCCAGGGGCTGACCGCCATCCGCGTAAAATTTTCTAAGAGGCGTGAATATGAAAAAGAAATTCAGCGCACGCTTTCAGGGGCTGTACTGGCGGCAGCTGTTTGTCACCGCGGGAACGGTGATGCTGACGCTGGCGCTGCTGGGCGCCTCCTTCTTCTCCCTGAGCTATCACTACGCAAAGCAGCAGCGGACGGTGGAGCTGGAGGAAAAAGCCCGGACCG
>JALCRR010000016.1 GCA_022652815.1 Oscillibacter sp. | reverse complement strand
AGCAGGTTTCTCTCGTATATTACGAGTACAATGTGAGAAAAGGACTCGTGCCAAAGTATGGTGGGGAGCGATTCCCGCTTTTACCATACGCCATGCTCTATAACGAGGATCAGTATTATGTACTTGGATATTCGAACCATCATCGAAAGACTTCCACATTTCGAGTTGACGGCATGCGCCCAACAATACTGGAAGATAGCGTAGTCCCTCGCCACACCGATTTTGACCCGGCGGATGATACAGTCAATATTTTTAGTATGTATGACGCGAAACTCCAACAGGTAGAACTGCTCTGCGAAAATCGCGTTATGAACGATGTAATTGATCGGCTTGGCGAGGATGTCCACACAAAAAGCGTGGCCACGAAACACTTTATCCCAACAGTGGAAGTTTCGGTTAATCAAACTCTCTTCACACGAACCTTTCACATCAGCTGATAATTGCCCATGTAGCCGTTCAATCCCGTAACGGGGACAAAGGAAGGGTACTTGATGCAATTTTAACGCGGCAAAAGGATGGCAGACACATTCACATCTGCCATCCTTTTATTGCTTGGGGTGATAGGGCTTTGATCCCTTTTTTACAATCGCTGTGGGCAGCCGGACTGCGCCCAATTAATGATGGGGCTCGTCGCCCAGGGAGTGCTTGAAGTGCTCGCCGATCATCGTCAGCTCTCCGGGAGAGCAAATGTCCGCCCCGGATGCGTTGATAAGCGCTTTTACATCGCCGGGAAGAGAATTCCAGTATGCCTCCATCTTGGGGTCTTTGTATTTCATACGCTGATCCTCATTTCACAGAATGTTGTGACAGTTTATAGATCTTCCAAATCTGCCGCGGGAATGTTGTTTTCCACGTTGTCTCTTGCAAGATCGGTGTCCAGAACGGGATAAACGCGGGGAATGGGTTTTTCCTCTTTGACTGGCTTTTTCGCAGGCCGCGGATATTCAAAGTCACGATCATCCATTCAAATCACCTCTCAGTCAGCCTCTCCTTTTTATCGGGAATTATGCGAAAAACCCGGCGAATTTTAAAGAAACTTGCAAAAAAAGGGCAAAGCCATTTGGCTTTGCCCTTTTCCATTAAACGCTTAGGTCTTCGTTTAGCTCCAGGCCGGGATTGTGCTTGGCTAGGAAGCCCACGGACCACTCGCCGCCAAAGGCCACCAGATACCGACCACGGAAATCCTCCAAAATGGCGGAACCGGTGCACAGCTCCAGATCCTTGACATTGCAGGGCGTTGCCGTGATGCGCCGCAGATGCTCATAGGGTAGACCGTCCATGTAAAGGTCCACGCCGTACTCGCTTCTCATGCGGTACTCGAACACGTCAAACTGCAGCGTACCCACGACGCCGACGATGACTTCCTCCATGCCCGCCTCGGGGATTTTAAAAATCTGAATGGCGCCTTCCTGGGCAATCTGCTCGGTTCCCTTGATGAACTGCTTGCGCTTCATGGTGTCCTTGGGACTGACGCGCATGAAGTGTTCCGGCTCAAAGGTGGGGATACCGGAGAACTTGAACTTTTTATCGGGCACCGTAATGGTGTCGCCGATGGAGAAAATGCCGGGGTCAAAAACACCGATGATGTCACCGGCATAGGCTTCGTCGATAATTTCCCGCTCGGAGGCCATCATCTGCTGGGGCTGACGAAGGCGGATTTTCTTGCCGGACTGCATGTGATAGACCTCACTGTCCCGCTCAAACTTGCCGGAGCAGATGCGCATGAAGGCCAGCCGGTCCCGGTGCGCCTTGTTCATGTTGGCTTGAATTTTAAAGACAAAGGCGGAAAAATCGGGGGAGTAGACGTCCACTTCTCCACAGTCTGCCACGCGGGAGAGGGGAGGCGTCGTCATGCGCAGAAATTCCTCCAGAAATGGTTCCACGCCGAAGTTGGTCAAAGCGGAGCCGAAAAACACGGGGGAAAGCGTACCGTTTTGCACGGCGGAAAGATCAAATTCCCGGCCGGCACCCAGCAGCTCCACTTCCTCCTGCAAGGCCTTCCAGCGCTTTTCACCGATTAGGTCGCCCACCTGCGGGTCATCCAGATCGACTTCCGTCGCCTCGGACTTTTTGGCGTGACCCTCGTTGGAGAAGAAGAGAATGCGGCGCTTTTCCCGGTCGTAAACGCCTTGAAATTCCTTGCCGCAGCCAATGGGCCAGTTGACGGGATAGGTGTCCAGCCCCAGCTCCCGTTCCAGCTCCTCACACAGATCCAGCGGGTCCCGGGTCTCACGGTCCATCTTGTTGATGAAGGTGAAGATGGGAATGTGGCGCAGGGCGCACACCTTGAACAGCTTGCGGGTCTGCGGCTCCACGCCCTTGGCTCCGTCAATGACCATGACAGCACTGTCCGCCGCCATCAGTGTGCGGTAGGTGTCCTCAGAGAAGTCCTGATGGCCCGGGGTGTCCAGAATGTTGATACAAAATCCATCATGCTGAAACTGCATGACGGAGGACGTGACGGAAATACCGCGCTGCTTCTCAATTTCCATCCAGTCGGATGTGGCGGCTTTGGCTCGCTTGCCCTTGACCTCGCCGGCCTGGGCAATGGCTCCGCCGTACAGCAGAAATTTTTCGGTCAGAGTGGTTTTACCGGCGTCGGGGTGAGAGATAATTGCAAACGTCCGCCGCCGGGAGATTTCTTCTTTCAGGGTGGGCATACGATGCCTCCTTCTATTTTAATACATAACTAATTTAATTTATCACATTGTGCGCCGCTTTGCAAGAAATCAAGCATGGATTTCCCCTAAAAAGTAAAAACAGGATTGCGAAAGGCCGTCTGGACGGGTATGATGAAGAAAACGGTTTCAAAGGAGAGCCTTGATGCGCTATGATGCTGCGCCCTTGCAGGGCATTACCAATTACGTTTATCGCGGTGTCCACCGCCGTCTGTTTGGTGGGGCGGACCGCTATTTTACGCCCTTTTACTCACCCACGAAAGAGCATTTGTTTACACCCCGGGAATACCGAGAGCTGTGTCCGGAGCACAACGAGGGTGTGCCGGTGGTGCCCCAGATTCTGGTGCGCAATCCGGCGGATTTCCTGTGGGCAGCAAGAGCCTTGCGGGAACTTGGCTATGCGGAGATCAATTTAAATCTGGGGTGTCCGGCCGGTACGGTGACAGCGAAGGGGAAGGGCTCCGGCTTTCTAGCCCACCCACAGGAGCTGGACGCCTTTTTTGATACGGTCTACGCCGCCATGCCGGACTTGAACCTCTCGGTCAAGACCCGGCTGGGACTCCATCAAGAGGAGGAGTTTCCCACGCTGCTGGAAATCTACAACCGCTATCCCATCACCGAACTCATCATTCACCCCCGACTTCAGCAGGATTTTTACAAGGGGACGGTGCGCTTGGAGGCATTTGCGCAGGCATTGAAGGGCTGCCGCATGCCGGTTTGCTACAACGGCGATCTTGTGACGGTGGACGACTGCGACGCGTTTTGTGAAAAGTTCCCGCAGATTCAGGCGCTGATGATCGGGCGGGGACTGATTGCGGACCCGGCCTTGATGCGCAAGCTCCGTGGTGGCAAGGGTGCCACCGTGGAGGAATTGCGCACGCTGACACAGACGCTCTACGCCACCTACTGCCGGGATTTTGATTCCCGGGGAAATGCCGCCCAGCGGATGAAGGAGACGTGGTTTTACTTGATCCATCTCTTTGAAAACGGGGAGCAGTACGCCAAGAAGATGCGCCGGTGCGCATCCCCGCCGGAGTATGAGCGTCTGGAAGCGGAAATTTACCGCGATCTGACGCTGCGTAGCGAGGCCTGCGGTCCGTTTTAACGGCTGCTCTTGCTTTTGAACAGGTGGGCTGTTACAATGATTCCAGCTTGTTTTGAGAGGGGAAACAATATGTCAAATCCATCCAATCCGGCGGAAAAGGCGGGGCGCGACAGCTTCCGTTCCCGCTGGGGATTTATTCTGGCCTGCATCGGCTCTGCCGTGGGCATGGGCAATATCTGGCTCTTTCCGACCCGCCTGGCAAAATACGGCGGCGCGACCTTCCTAATTCCATACCTGCTGTTTGTGCTGCTGATCGGCTCCACCGGCGTGATCGGCGAGATGTCCTTTGGTCGGGCTGCGGGAGCAGGCCCGATTGATGCGTTCGGCATGGCTGCACAGCGCCGATTCGGCAGCTCCAAGGCAGGACGGGCGCTGGGACTGATTCCTGTGCTGGGCTCCCTTGCTCTGGCAATCGGCTATTCGGTTGTCATCGGCTGGATTTTCAAGTATGCCTGGGGCGCTGTTACCGGCAGTATTTTGGACCTTGCGGACGTAGAGGCCTTTGGCGCACTGTTCGGGCAGACGGCCTCCGCCTGGGGCAATACGGTCTGGCAGATCATCGGCATGGTGGCGTGCTTCGCCGTCATGGCCTTTGGCGTGGGCGGAGGCATTGAAAAGGTGAATAAGGTGCTGATGCCCCTCTTTTTCCTGCTGTTTCTGGTGCTGGCTGTCTATGTGGGGACGCTTCCCGGCGCAGCGGAGGGCTACCGTTACATCTTTGTGCTGAATCCCAAGGGCTTGCTGGACCCCATGGTGTGGGTCTATGCCATGGGTCAGGCGTTCTTTTCCTTGAGTGTGGCCGGGAACGGCACCTTGATCTACGGCTCTTATCTGAGCAAAACGGAAAATATACCGTCCAGCGCCAAAATGGTGGCCATTTTTGATACCGTGGCGGCGCTGCTGGCGGCTCTGGTGATTATTCCCGCCATGGCGACGGCGGGAGAACAGTTGAGCAACAGCGGTCCCGGCTTAATGTTCATTTTCCTGCCCAATTTGTTTAAGGCCATGCCCGGCGGACGGGTGATCGTGGTCATCTTCTTTGTGGCGGTCTTGTTTGCGGGTATGACCTCACTGCTCAATCTGTTTGAGGCACCCATCGCCACCGTGCAGGAGCTGTTTCATCTCAAGCGCATTTCCGCCGTGGTCATTATCGGCGTGATTGGCCTTGCAGTGGGGCTTGGCATTCAGGGAATCGTCTCCGGCTGGATGGATGTCTGTTCCATTTACATTTGCCCGGTAGGCGCGGCTCTGGCAGGCATTTTCTTCTACTGGGTCTACGGAAAAGATTCCTGCCTGGAGCAGGTGAATCTGGCACGGACAAAGCCCCTTGATGCATGGTTTTATCCGCTGGCGAAATACGGCTTTTGCGGAATTGCCATTTTGGTGCTGATTGTGGGCGCCGCCATGGGTGGAATCGGATAATTGCCCGGCTGATGCCGGGAGAACGTGCCGCGTTGCCGCACAGGAATGCACGGCACAAAAGAAAAGCGCTTGGGACGCATCCCACAAAGAAAAACGCTCACTGTGAAAACAGTGAGCGTTTTTTTTGCAGGAACCCTGTGTCTGCGTGGAGCTTTTGAGCGGTGGAAATTTGCAGGCCTCAAGCGCCGTTTTCTATGCCGGGAAAAGCAAAGTCGGCGAAGTCCCGGACACCCTCTGCGCCTTCTTCCGCTGCCGCTGGCCTAATTTTAGAGGGGTAAGCGTAAGCGTGATAGAAGCAGAGACAATACGGTTTTCTGCCCCGGACGAAAACACCTGAGTCTTTTCGCGTCTACTGGATGCACCGAAGGTTTGCGAAAGAGCAACTTTAAGCGCCTTTCTTTTCCACCTCTCAAGAGGCGCATTTTCTTTCGGCAAGACCGAAAGAAAATGGGGGTCTTGAACGCCTGCCGCGCAGTAGCGCGGCGCAAAAATTATTTTTCCAGCGCGGCGGTGTAGAGCTCGTTTTTGGAAAGACCGGTGTGCTCGGCAACCTCTTTCACCGCGTCCTTCATGCGCGCACCGCCCTCCCGCAGGCGGTTCACCAGCTCGACGCCCTCTTCCAGCGTCACGAACGAAGCCTCCTCAATCTCAGCACCGGCCACCACCAGAACATATTCTCCCTTGGGGGCATTCTCCCGGTAGTATTCCACGGCTTGCCCGATGGTGGTACGCATGGTCTCCTCGTGGAGCTTGGTCATCTCGCGACACAGGGCAATTTTCCGCTCCGGGCCAAAGGCGGCACACAGATCGTCCAGCGTTGTGCGCAGCTTGTGGGGCGCCTCATGAAAGACCATGGTGCGCTCCTCTTTTCGCAGGGAGTCCAAATGCTCCCGGCGGCTCTTTTTGTTGACGGTGAGGAAGCCCTCAAACGTAAAGCGGCCCGTGGGCAGACCACTGACGGCCAATGCGCTGATGGCGGCGCAGCAGCCGGGAATGGCGTACACCGGAACATCGTTTTCGGCGCACAGACGCACCAGATCCTCGCCTGGGTCAGAGATGGCGGGTGTGCCCGCATCTGTCACCAGTGCGCAGGTTTCGCCGCCCAGCAGTCGGGCAAGAATCGCCTGCCCCGCTGTCACATGGTTATGCTCGTGATAGCTGACCATGGGCTTTTTGATGGAAAAGTGATTGAGCAGCTTCATGGAAACGCGGGTGTCCTCCGCGGCAATGAAATCGGCAATTTGCAGCGTCTCCACAGCGCGGGGAGAAAAGTCGCTTAAGTTTCCAATGGGGGTGGCGACCAGATAGAGTGTTCCGCTCATGGTGTGATCTCCTTTTCTCGATAGTAAATGGCATCCAGCTCCGGGCTGGGGGTTCCGTCCGGCTGCTCAAGCAGCAGCTGCGCTTCCATGGAAAGCCCCGGCTTTCCGCCCCGGCAGCCCTCCAGCAAAAGCAGGGAGGGGGCGGCGTGTTCATTTTTCTGGACAAGGCGCAATCGCTTGGGCTCCAGGCCGTATTTTCGCAGCGCGGTCATCAGATCGCACAGACGCTCCGGCCGGTGGACAAGGCAGATTTTTCCGCCCCAGCGCAAAAGCCGCACACCGGCGGCGCAGAGGTCGTCCACGGTGCAGGTTTCCTCCGCCCGGGCATTTTGCCTTGCGGCACCTGCGGCGGCTGCGCCCGCACCCGTTGGGAAGTAGGGGGGATTACAGACAATCAGATCAAAGCCGCAGCTTCGGGGCAGCTCCTCCGGCTTGCGAAGGTCGCCTTGAAGAATTTCCAGCTGCGCTTCCAGATGGTTTTGCACAATATTTTGCTGCGCAAGCGCCACCGCACCGCCATCCAGCTCGATGCCGGTGATGTGGAGCGTGGGCTCTCTTCGCAGCAGCAAAAGCCCCAAGAGCCCTGCTCCTGCACCCAGATCGCAGATGCGCGCGCCGGAGCTCAGGCGGGGAAAGGCGGAGAGCAGGAAGGAGTCGGTTCCCGGCGGAAACACGCGCTCGTCCCAGCAAAAGTGCCAGGGTGTGGCGTTTAAGGTGTCTTGATGCTCCACGGCGGCGCGCCTCCTTCCGATCATGATACCCTATTATAAAGCCTACCATGCCAAGCCGCAAGCAAAACAAAACCACCGCAGGCAAAAGCCTGCGGTGGTTTGCTTTGAATAAGTAAATTATTCAGCGGGGACGATGGCGCCGTTGGGGCAGGTATCGCTGCAAGTGCCGCAGTCCAGGCAGGCGTTTGCGTCAATGACGTAAGACGCATCGCCCTGGCTGATAGCGCTGGCGGGGCAGACATCTGCGCAGGAGCCGCAGCTGACGCAAGCAGAAGTAATCTTGTAAGCCATGGGAAGCACCTCCATAAGAATTTGTAGTTTTTATTCTAACATACAATCTTGAAAAAGCAAGTGCAACTGTTAAAAATTAAACCGATTTTTCAAAAAGAGGCAGAGAAAGCGCCGTTCACAAATTGTTTTCAAATTGGTCAAAGAAAGTCAAAAATTACCCCTTGACTTTTGCTTTGCCCGTGCTATACTACGTGTCAGAAAGAAAGTCAAAGAAAGTCAAAGTCAAATTTGACATTGACTGGAGGAGGAGCTGCCAATGGGTATTACAGATTTAATCGCCAGCTTTTTGCAGGACGAATTGTCTGAGGCGGACGATGGCGTGCTGGAGGTGCAGCGCAATGATCTGGCACAGAGATTCAACTGCGTGCCAAGCCAGATCAACTATGTGATGTCCACTCGGTTTTCCCCGGAGCACGGCTACATTGTGGAAAGCCGACGGGGCGGCAACGGGTATATCCGCATCACACGGGTGCAGGTGGATCGGCAGACCTTGATGATGCACGTCATCAACTCCGTGGGCGACAGCCTGGATCTTCCCAGCGCAAGGGCGATCCTCGGCAATCTGGTGCAGTCCGGGGCCCTATCCGAAGAGGTGGGGCAGACGCTCGCCATCTGCATCAGCGACAAGGCGCTACTGAATGTGCCACGTCCGAATCGGGATGCCGCCCGGGCGGATCTTGTGAAGCAGGTTTTGGTCCATTACGTGTAAAAACCGGGCAGCGCCCCGACCAATTTCATCAACAAATAAATTGATATAGAGTTCATGAGGAGGTTTTTATCATGAAATGCGAAAATTGTGGCAAGAATGAAGTATCCTTTGTTTACCAGAGCAACATCAACGGCAAAGTGACGGAAAAGCACCTGTGCTCCGAATGTGCCGAAAAGCTGGGCTACACCCAGAAAATTGCTGCGCAGCAGCGGAAGATGATGAGCGGGATGCGCAGCTTCTGGAACGACGGTTTCTTTGGCGGCGGACTGCTGGACGACTTCTTTGCTCCCACACCTCGGCTGATGGGCGGCATGGACCGCTTCTTCGGTGAGGATCTGTTCGATGATTTCTTCTCCGATATGCCGGCACTGGGAACCGCTCCGGCAGAGGAGACTAAGGAATCAGCCGAGGACAAAAAGAACAAGGAAGCGCTGGTGGACGAGAAGGAGCAGAGCAGATTCGCGCGGATGCGCCAGCTCAACGCCTTGCGTCTGGAAATGAAGCGGGCTGTCCATCAGGAAAACTTTGAACACGCGGCGGAGGTCCGCGACCAGATCCGGGCTCTGGAAAAAGAAGAAAAGGAATCCGGCGAGAGTAAGTAAAAAAACACCCCGTATTGATACGGAAGGAGTGACAACCAATGAATGAAAACAAGTTTACGCCGCGGGCCGAAGAGGCCCTGCGGCTTGCCCAGGAGGCAGCGGGAGAGCTTGGCCACGGCTACGTGGGGACGGAGCACCTGCTTCTGGGCTTGATCCGGGAGGAAGAGGGCGTGGCTCATGCCGCTCTGACAGATGCCGGACTGACCAGCGAGATGATCGTGGACATGATCAAGCGCAGCGTCGGCGCCGGACTGCCCGGCAGCAATCCCGCCCAGGGGCTGACGCCCCGCGCCAAGCGGGTGGTGGAGATCGCCATGGAGGATTCCATGCGCGGCGGTTGCAATTTTGTGGGTACCGAGCACCTGCTGGCGGGCATTTTGCGGGAGGGTAGCAACATGGCCGTGCGCATTCTGCGGACAGCCGGCTGCGACCCCAAGCGGCTCTATACGGAGCTGATGCAGAAAATCCAGACCCAGCCCCGCGCCCAGAGCGCGGAGAGCCGTCCGGGCACGCAGCATGACGAAACCAAGGCCAAGACGCTGCGGGAATTCACCCGGGATCTGACTGCCGACGCGAGAAACGGCAAGTTGGACCCCGTCATCGGACGGGACACGGAAATCCAGCGGGTGATTCAGATTTTGTCCCGCCGCACCAAGAACAATCCCGTTCTCATCGGCGAACCCGGCGTGGGCAAGACCGCCATCGCCGAGGGCCTGGCGGAAAAGATTGTTCTGGGCGATGTGCCCGACGAGCTGCTGGACAAGAAAATCCTCTCTCTGGACTTGTCCGGCATGGTGGCCGGCACCAAGTACCGGGGCGAATTTGAAGAGCGGATCAAAAAGGCGTTGGAGGAAGTCAAAAAGTCCGGCGACGTGATTCTGTTTATCGACGAGCTGCACACCATTGTGGGTGCCGGCAGCGCCGAAGGCGCTGTGGATGCTGCCAACATTATCAAGCCCGCTCTGGGCCGCGGAGAAATTCGGGTCATCGGAGCAACGACTTTGAATGAGTACCGCCAGTATATCGAGAAGGACGCAGCTCTGGAGCGCCGTTTTCAGCCCATCCAGGTGGGTGAGCCAAGCCAGGAGGCGACGCTGGAGATTTTGCAGGGACTGCGAGAGCGGTACGAGAAGCATCATAAGCTGAAGATTACGGACGAGGCGCTGGAAGCGTCCGTCCAGCTGTCCACCCGCTATATCAATGACCGATTCCTGCCGGACAAGGCCATCGACTTGATGGACGAGGCGGCTTCCCGGGTGCGCATGGAGACGGAGGAGATTTCCCCGGAGCTTAAGAGCCTGGAGGAAAAGCTGACCGTTTTGCGCCGGGATAAGGACGCGGCCATTGCGGCGCAGGACTTTGAAAAGGCCGCCCAACTGCGGGATATTGAGAAAAACTATCAAGATCAAGTGGACTCGGAGCGGGAAAAGCGCCGCAAGGGCAATGTACAGCACCGCCCTGTGACCGCCGAGGACATTGCCGCCGTGGTCAGCGAGTGGACGGGAATTCCTGTTACGCGGCTGACCGAGGATGAGGCCACTCGCCTTCTTCACATGGAGGAGACGCTCCATGAGCGGGTTGTGGGGCAGGAGGAGGCCGTTCGCGCTGTCGCCCGCGCCATC
The DNA here is from genome assembly GCA_022652815.1 of Oscillibacter sp. GTDB lineage: Bacteria > Bacillota > Clostridia > Oscillospirales > Oscillospiraceae > Oscillibacter. The sequence goes on along the minus strand of JALCRR010000016.1, from coordinate 23,991 downwards.
CGCCGCGGCCGCGTGGGATTGAAGGATCCCAAGCGCCCCATCGGCAGCTTCCTGTTCCTCGGCCCCACTGGCGTCGGCAAGACCGAGCTTTGCAAAACGCTGGCCCAGGCCATGTTCGGCGACGAGAACGCCATGATCCGCATTGATATGTCCGAGTATATGGAGCGGCACACGGTATCCCGTCTGATCGGCTCGCCTCCCGGATACGTGGGGCACGAAGAAGGCGGCCAGCTCACCGAAAAGGTGCGCCGCAAGCCTTACAGCGTGGTGCTGTTTGACGAGATCGAAAAGGCGCATGAGGATGTGTGGAACGTCCTGCTTCAGATTTTGGAGGATGGCCGCATTACCGATTCTCAGGGCCGCACGGTGGACTTCAAGAATACCGTGATTGTGATGACTTCCAACGTGGGCGCAGGCAACATCCTGTCCTCCGGCAGCCATCTGGGCTTTGACGCCAAGGATGCCGCCAATGACGATGCCGAGGCCTTTGCCCGCACAAAAGACACGGTCATGGACGAGCTGCGCCGGACCTTCCGCCCGGAGTTTCTAAACCGCATTGACGATACCATTGTGTTCCATCGCTTGACGCAGCAGGATATTGTGGAGATTGCCCGCCGGATGCTCAAGGCTACCGAGGCGCGCATGAAGACCATGGGCGTTTCTCTGAATGCCGATGACGCGGCCATCGCGGAGCTTGCCAAGGAGGGCTTTGACCCCCGCTATGGTGCCCGTCCCCTGCGCCGTGCCATTCAAGACAAGATCGAGGATGCCGTGGCCGAGCAGATGCTGGATGGAACTTTAAAATCCGGCGATACGGCCAAAATCTCCGCCGATGATGGAAAACTCCTAATTACGAAGTAAACCCAGCAAAAACCGCCGGGAGGGCAGCCCCTCCGGCGGTTTTTTGCACGCGATGGGTGCCCTGCTTGATTTGTTCATACTTTCCGAGTAAACTATTTTTATTACGTTTGAAGAAAAAAGGAGAAGCAACATGGCTTTTATTCATTTCGGAGGATTTGGGCCGGGCCAAAATGGCGGTTTTCAAGGTGGAGCCCAGCCGGATTTTACACAGGCTGCGACGCCTCATAGGCCCCGCAAGCCCCGCAAAGCCATCGGCAATGCGTTCACCCGGACCCTTCTGAACATCCTTGTGACGCTGGTATTTGCCGCAATCTACTTCTATGCGGAGCTGCCGGCGCTGAACCTCCACAGCGAGGATTTGTATGTATTTGTGTTCCTTTGCTGCGCGGTGTACTGCATCTGCGCGGTTTTGACCTCCGGCTTTCAGGGCGAGGGGGCGAAAGGCTACTTCGGCTTTGTCAAAAAGCAGTGCAAGGTGCCCTTCTTCGTGGTGATTGCCCTAATTGCGACCATCGCCATCGGCGCCATTTCTTCCTGGGTGGTGTTCCGTGCCGGGGCTTACAGCAAACTGCTGCCCATTGAGACGGGAGACTTTGTGAGCGAGGTGGAGGAAATCTCCTACGACCAGATTCCCATGCTGGACGATGATTCCGCCAAGCGGCTGGGCAGCCGCAAGCTGGGTGAACTGTCGGACATGGTGTCTCAGTTCGAGGTGATGGACAACTACACCCAGATCAACTATCAAGGGCATCCCGTGCGGGTAGTTTCCCTGCGTTACGGCGATCTGATCAAGTGGTTTACCAATCGCTCCGCAGGCCTGCCGGCCTACCTCATTATCGACATGACCACCCAGAATGTGCAGGTGGTGCGGCTGGATGAGGGCATGAAGTACTCCACGGCGGAGCACTTTGGCCGCAACGTTTACCGTGCCCTTCGCTTTAGCTACCCCACCATGATGTTCAATGAGCCTACCTTTGAAATTGACGAGGACGGCACGCCCTACTGGGTTTGCTCCCGCATCGTGAAGAAGGTTGGACTGTTCGGCGGAACGGATATCAGCGGCGCGGTGCTGCTTAACGCCATCACCGGCGAGAGCCAGTATTATGAAGAAGTGCCCCAGTGGGTGGATCGGGTCTACAACGCCGACATGATTATGCAGCAGTATGACTATTACGGCCAGTACCACAACGGCTTTTTCAACTCCATCTTCGGTCAGAAGGACGTGAAGGTCACCACCGAGGGCTATAACTATATTGTCATTGGGGACGATGTGTATATGTATACCGGCGTGACCTCCGTGACGTCTGACCAGTCCAACGTGGGCTTTATTCTGACCAACCAGCGCACCAAGGAGACCAAGTTCTACTCCATCGCCGGTGCCAAGGAAATTTCTGCCATGGAATCCGCACAGGGACAGGTGCAGCAGATGAATTATCAAGCCACCTTCCCGCTGCTGCTGAATATCGCCGATCAGCCCACCTATTTTCTGGCACTGAAGGATGCGGCGGGCCTTGTGAAGATGTACGCCATGGTCAACGTTTCCCAGTACCAGATCGTGGCCACCGGAACAACTGTTGCCACCTGCGAGACCAGCTATCGCCAGAGCCTGGCCGACAACGATCTCATTGACAAGACGCAGACAGAGGTTGTGGAGCCGGATCGCGGCAGTGTGGACGGCGTGATTACGGAGATCCGCAGCGCCGTTATGGACGGTGACAGCCAGTATTTCATTCGACTTGCGGGTGACAGTCACTATTATCAGATCAGCGCTTCCGACGATGCGGACGTGGTGATTTTGAACACGGGCGACGATGTGGAGATTGTCTGCAATACGGAAGCTGCGGGAACCATTGTGCAGGCCTATTCTGTGATGCTGACGGCTGCCAAAGGCTCCAACGCAAATCCTACCGGCGGACAGCCGTTTGGCTCTGCGCCGGAAGGAGCTGATCCCAGCAGCACGACGGATACCGAAGCGGTTCCTGCTGCATAAGGAGAAGCGCCATGACATACAAAACCCATCTGAAAAGCCCACTGGGTACCCTCACGCTGGCATCTGACGGGGAGAGTATCACCGGCCTCTGGATTGACGGGCAGAAGTACGGCCTTGCTACGCTGGAAAAAAACGCGCAGGAACAGTCCGATCTTCCCGTCTTTGCTCAAGCGGCAGACTGGCTTTCTGCCTACTTTGCGCACAGACCGCTGCCGGCAATGCCACCGCTTGCGCCCCACGGCAGTCCTTTCCGGGAGCTTGTGTGGCAGGAGCTGCGGGAGATCCCGTTTGGACATCTGACGACCTACGGCAACATCGGAAAACGCATCGCCCAAAAGACGGGCAGACCCGTCAGTGCCCAGGCCGTGGGCGGCGGCGTGGGACACAACCCCATCAGCGTTCTGATTCCCTGCCACCGGGTGGTGGGAGCAGGCGGAAACTTGACCGGCTACGCCGGCGGACTGGACAAAAAGATTGCGCTTTTGACGCTGGAGGGCGTGGATCTCACCACGCTTTACCGCCCGGTGCGCGGCACGGCGCTTTGAGAAATGACGGAAAAGGGACGGCCGAAGGCCGTCCCTTTTTGTGGAAAACGGCATTGACAGGCCTGTTTTCAGTGGATATACTGAACTTTATAAACACAAAGGAGCGTGAAACGCATGGACCTCACACTGAATAGCGCCGTGATGGGCGTGGAGCTGTCCGGCATTCGCCAGTTCACCATGCTGGCAAAAAGTACACCCGGCGCCTGCCTGCTGACCATCGGCGAGCCGGATTTAAATACGCCGGACATTGTCAAGAATGCCGCCAAGAAGGCACTGGACGACAACGATACCCACTATCCTCCCGGAAACGGCTATCCGTACATGCTGCAGGCGATCTGCGACTTTGAGGCAAAGCGCCATAACCTGCACTACAATCCGGACGAAGTCATTTTGACCATTGGCGCAACCGAGGGCCTTTTTACCACGCTCTTTGCCATTTTGAATCCCGGTGACGAGGTCATTATCCCCACCCCGGCTTTCAGCCTGTATGAATCCATCACCCAGCTGTGCCGCGGTGTGCCCGTGGCTCTGCCGACGGAGAAAAACCACTTCCAGATTTCCAAAGAGGCGCTGGAGGCGGCCATTACGCCCAAGACAAAGGCCATTATTCTGACCTCTCCCAACAACCCCACCGGCTGCATTTACACCAAGGAGACGCTGAAGGGCATCCACGAGGTTTTGAAGGACAAGCCCATCTTCGTCATGTGCGACGAGGTGTATCGCGAGTTCGTCTATACCGACAACTTCAAGTGCTTTTCCGACTACCAGGATATGCACGACCGCATCATCGTCATTCAGAGCTTTTCCAAGCCCTATGCCATGACCGGCTGGCGCGTGGGCTACCTGCTGGCCGACGCCAAGCTGCGCGACCGCATCCAGATCATGCACCAGTATGACGTGGTGTCTGCACCGTCGTTCTATCAGCCCGCCTGCACGGCGGCGCTGGCATCCGACACGACTGCCGCCCGCGAGATTTACCGGGGGCGTAAGGAATACGTCTATGACCGCCTGATTAAGATGGGCCTTGACGTGCAGGAGCCGGAGGGCGCGTTCTACATGTTCATCAACATTGAGAAGTTCGGCATGGACTCGCTGACCTTCTGCACCCGGATGCTCAAGGAGGGTCTGGTGGGTCTGGTTCCCGGCTGCTATTTCGGCACCGAGGGCTATATGCGCCTTTCCTATTGCTACTCCGATGCAGACTTGAAAGAGGGTCTGGACCGCATCGAGAAGTTTATCAAATCCCTTTAAACCTAAAAAAGCAAGCGCTGTGCTATGGCACAGCGCTTACTTTTTTAGGTTGTGAGCAGTAGTTTCTTGAGAAATTCCAGTCCCTTTGGCAGGACGGCCTCATCGTTGAAGTGAAACTCCGGCGCATGGAGCGCAGGCACGTCGCCAAGACCCAGGAAGAAGAACACGCCGGGAGCCTCCTGCTGGTAGAAAGAAAAATCCTCCGCAGCCAGAGCCGGTTCGGGAAGAAGCTGCGGCGCAGCGGAGCCGAGCTTTTTGCACAGATCGCCGTACAGTGCCTCGTGGTTCCACACGGCGGGATAGCCCTCGCTCAGGTGAACCGTGATGGCGCTCCCGGTCTGCGCGGCCAGCGACTTGCCAATTTCCTGCAGCTGCCGGCTGCAAAAAGCAAAGGTGTCCTCTGAATAGGTACGCAGGCTGCCCTCAATCCGGGTTTCACCGCTGATAGCGTTGCGGACAGTGCCGGAAGTCATCTTGCCAAACCGCAGCAAGGACGGTTCTTCCGAGGGGAGCTGCTCCATCATGGCGTAGGCTCGGCGCAGATATTCGCAGCCAATGGCCAGGGCATCCACGCCCTCCCGGTATTTGGAGATGTGGACGCTTTTTCCCTCCACCGTGACGGTCACCTCGCTGGAGCGGGCCATCAGCGGGCCGGGACGGGACCATACGGTGCCCTCGGACAGTCCCGGCCACAGGTGCAGACCAAAGATCCGGCGCACCCGGTATCGGGAAAGAACGCCGGCCTCGCACAGCTGCTTTGCCCCGCCGGTGGTTTCCTCGGACGGCTGGAAGAGAAACAGCACGTTGCAGGGCAGCTGCGCCAGATGCGCGTTGGCATATTCGGCAAGCGCCAGCATTAGGGCGGTGTGACCGTCGTGTCCGCAGGCGTGCATGATGCCGGGGTGCGTCGAGGCGTAGGGGAGATCGGAGACCTCCGTTACCGGTAGCGCGTCAAGGTCTGCTCGGAAGGCAACGGTGTCACTCTTCCCAGCGTCAAAAAAGGCGCAGATGCTGGAACGGATGGGGGAGGACAGCTTGCAGGATAGACCCGACAGCCGGGAGCGTACATATTCCGTGGTTTCCGGAAGCTGATTGTCCAGCTCCGGAATCCGATGTAGCGCGCGGCGGTATTCCACAACAGATTCCATGAAAACACCTCCTAAAATGAGTTTCATTACAAAATGAGTATAGCACGGCAAATCCCGCAGAAACAGCGCTCTTTGCGGATTTTGTCGAAAATGACAGAAAACAAGAGAAAAAAGAAAGGGAACTTTTTCAAAATATACCTTGAACGGTCCATCAAAAGATGCTATGATAACGAAAAATGAGATAGAGGCGCGGATGCGATGAACTCCCGGGAGCCGGCAGGCGAAGAATGGGAGCGGGGCAAGTTCGCCGAACTTTTCTTTCGGGCGCGAAAGAGAGGTGGGGCCGGAGAGAAAATCTTCGGGACTGTCCGCAGCGATGAACTGCGGGGGCGCTATCTGCTTACAGGAAACTCCGCGCTTTTGGCGTGAGTGTGCTGTCGGTAGGGGCGTGTCTCTACCGACTTTTTATTTTACCCGGCAAAGCCGGGCTGTGGGGAATTGAAAACACATCTCACAAAAACAAAAAGTTTGGAGGACACTACTATGAAGTTCGAACACATCCAGGGATCCATCGTCGCCATGATTACGCCGTTCCATGACGACGGCACCGTCAATTTTGAGGTGCTGACGCAGTTGATCGAGCGCCAGATTGCCGGTGGAACCGACGCAATTTTGACGCTGGGCACCACCGGCGAGTATTCCACCATGACCCATGAGGAGGATGCCTCCGTCGTGGCTCATACCATCAAGGTCGTGAATGGCCGCGTGCCAGTTGTCGTGGGCTCTGGCTCCAACTGCACCGCCACCCAGATCGAAAAGAGTATCCAGTATCAGAATATGGGCGCGGACGCGCTGCTGCTGATTTCTCCGTATTACAACAAGGCCAATCCCGAGGGCATGTACCGCCACTTTGCCGAGACGGCTGACAAGGTACACATCCCCTGCATTCTTTATAATGTGCCCGGACGTACCGGCTGCTCGATCCCGGTCAGCGTGGTGGAGAAGCTGGCAAAGCACCCCAACATCGTTGCAATCAAGGAGGCCTCCGGCGATATGTCCTACGCCATGAAGATTGCCCACTGCATCGGGCCGGACTTCGCCCTGTATTCCGGCAATGACGACATCACCGTGCCCTTGATGAGCATTGGCGGCAGCGGCGTCATTTCTGTTTATGCAAATGTGATGCCGGATATGTGTCACCAGATCGTGGCAGATTATCTGGGCGGCAATCAAGCACAGGCCGTTGCCAATCACATCAAGTATCTCAAGCTGATGAACGACCTGTTCATCGAGGTGAATCCGATTCCGGTGAAGGCCGCCATGAATATGATTGGCTTGAACGTCGGCCCCATGCGTCTGCCGCTGTGCGAGATGAGCGAGGAGCATAAGGCCGTACTGCATGCCACGCTGCAGGAGGCCGGTCTGCTGTGAAAATTCTTCTGATCGGTCACGGAAAGATGGGACGCCTGCTTGAGCAGACGGCTCTTGCAAACGGCGATGAGGTGGTTGCCAGCTTTGACCGAGCCAACTTGACCGCGCTTGCCGATACCGGAAAGATGGCCGACGTTGCCATTGATTTTTCCCGTCCGGACACACTGGACGCTGTCTGTGCGTATATTCGCCGCACGGGAACGCCGCTGGTTTCCGGCACGACGGGCTATACGCAGGAGCAGAAGCAGCAGCTTTTGGCCCTTGGGGAGTGCGCCCCGATTCTCTGGAGCGCCAACTATTCCATCGGAATTGCGGTGTTTTACCGGCTGCTTTCCCAGATTTCCGACACGCTGAAGCCCAACTTTGACATCGAGCTGGAAGAGACCCATCACAACCAGAAGGCCGACGCTCCCAGCGGAACGGCCAAGCTGCTGCTGTCCGCCATCGACCCCAAGGGCGAATACACCCCCGTGTATGGCCGGGAGGGCAACTGTGGCAAGCGGGACGCAAAGGAAATCGGCGTCCACGCGCTGCGCGGCGGCACGGTGGCAGGTACCCATACGGTTCACTTTTTTGGCCCCGATGAGGAGCTGGAAATTACCCACCGGGCTGCAAGCCGCCAGATTTTTGTCAACGGCGCGCTGCAGATGGCCCGCGTGATCGCAGAAAAAGACGCAGGCGTTTATGACCTGCAAAGCCTGCTTTTCGGCGAATAATCAATTTTTAAGGAGAAATGCCCATGAATGCTCAGGAGATCATCGACTATATTGCCAGTTCCAAAAAGAAAACGCCGGTGAAGCTGTATGTGAACACCACCGCCTTCGTGGACTTTGGCACGGCCACAGTGTTCGGCGGCAGCAATGCCCCACATAACGACGGCGGCAGCTGGATTGTCTTTGGCGAATGGGCAGAACTTGCTCCGATTCTGGAGGAAAACGCCGACAAGATCGCAGATCTGGTGGTGGAGAATGACCGGCGGAATTCCGGCGTGCCGCTGCTGGATCTGAAGAAATGCAGCGCCCGCATCGAGCCGGGTGCCGTGATTCGGGAGCAGGTGGAAATCGGTGACGGTGCGGTCATTATGATGGGCGCCATCATCAACATCGGCGCAGTGATTGGCGAGGGTACCATGATCGACATGGGCGCCGTTTTGGGCGGACGGGCAACCGTGGGCAAGCATTGCCATATCGGCGCCGGAGCTGTTCTGGCCGGCGTGGTGGAGCCTGCCTCGGCAACGCCTGTCATCGTGGAGGATAACGTCCTTGTGGGCGCGAATGCCGTGGTGATCGAGGGAATCCATGTGGGGGAAGGCGCTGTTGTTGCCGCCGGAGCCGTCGTGGTGGAGGACGTACCCGCAAACGCTGTGGTTGCCGGATGCCCCGCGAAGATCATCAAGATGAAGGACGCAAAGACAGAGGGTAAGACCGCCCTAATTGACGCCCTGCGCAAACTGTAAAAAGCCAAACGAAAAAGCCGCACCCTTTTGGGTGCGGCTTTTTTATGTAGCCAGCTTATTTAAAAAGTTTTCGGGCAAGCCATACCAGAAGGCATGCGCCGGCCACGGAAATGAGAATGCTGCCCACGCCGGTTCCGTGAAGGCCGATCAGTCCTGCCAGCCAGCCGCCGAGGCTGCTGCCCACAATGCCAACGATGATGTTGCGCAGAATGCTGCTCTTGCTCTTCATAATCAGACTTGCAATCCAGCCGATCAGCGCGCCGGAAATCAGCCAAATGAGAAAATGCATATCAATGAACTCCTTTGTCTTGCAGAATTTGGAACGTTGCCATTGTAAAACTGCACGGCAGTTTTGTCAAACCCAACCACATTCAATGCCGCCAGTCATGCGTGTGATCTCCTCAATAAACGGAAAATGATACGACACAATCTTTACATGCAATTTAAGTTACTGTCGTGAGAATCTTGAAGTTCTTCGTCGTGGTCGGTATGGTTATGCTGTTTTGCCATCGTGTCACGTACGACCAAAGCCGTGCCGGCAAGCATGATCAGCAGAGCTGCGGCAAATGTAACGGTCAGAGATTCTTTTAGTACCGCGAGGGAAAGAGCCGCGCCGATAAATGGCGCAACGGCATAATATGCGCTTGTTTTTGCAGCTCCAAGCTCTTTTTGCGCACGGATATAGGTAAAGATGCTCAAGCCATAGGCGACAAAGCCCAGCATGAGCGCAGGGAGAATCCATGTGACCGAGGGAACACGTTCCCTAATAATAAGTGCAACAATCAGCGAACCAAGTCCGGAGAAAATGCCCTTTAGAATGACAATCTCGTAGGTGCCTTTCCCGGAGATTTTTCGTGTGCAGTTGTTCTCAAAGCCCCAGCAGATACACGCCAGAATGACAAAAACGGAGCCTAAAGAGAATTGCAGACTCGACAGATCCTCAAAGGACAGCAGCGCACTTGAGCATGTAATCATAACGATTGCAATCCAAAGCGTCTTGGAAATGGCCTCTTTGAAAATGGCCAGCGCAATGACGGAAGTCGCAACAATCTCAAAATTGTTTAGGAGAGATACATTTGCAGCGGTTGCCGTTGATAGCCCGGACATTAGGAAAATTGGTGCGGCAATATCGAGCAAAATCATACCGATGATGTACGGAAGATCGCTTCCTGTAAGCTTGCTCGCTTCTTTCTTCACGCTTTTGGGAACCAGCAGATAGAGAATGGCGATTCCGATCCCTGCGCCAAAATACAGAAGGGAAGCCAGCATGGAGGGCGCGACATGGGCAAGCAGTATTTTGGAAAACGGCGTGCTCAAAGCGTAGAACACTGCTACCAATATTGCGGAACAAATGGCTGTGACGCGCTTATCCATCCGACAAATCTCCTCATCAAATATTAACCAAGCAGTGAACTGCAAAATAGCAAGAGGCCTCCGTTTGGAGCCATTTTATCACAGAAAGATAAAAAAAGAAGAAAGACTTTGGGCGCGGCATTCCTGTTCTGCCCCCATCGAGGTCCAACGCAGCAGGTTCGATGGGGAAAGGAGAAGCAAGGAAGCACAGACGAAGAACCGCCAACCGGCAAAGCCGATTGCAATTTTGAGCAGAGCGGACTTTGCTCCGACGTGGAAAGCTCAAACACTTTAGATATTGCAACTCGTTTACCTCGGAGGGAAAGAATGTGTGCAAGAAAACCGTCAAGGTTGTCTTGCCCGTTCCACCGTCCGCTGCAGCGACCGCTTTTGCAAAGCAAAAGCGCAGTCACCAAAAAGAAGAAACACCCCGCGGGGTGTTTCTTCTTTTTGGTGACCCGGCGGGGATTCGAACCCCGGACCCACTGCTTAAAAGGCAGTTGCTCTGCCGGCTGAGCTACCGGATCGGATATTCATTTCTGCTGTTTAGGGGATTGGCTGGGACGGCTGGACTCGAACCAGCGAATGAGGGAGTCAAAGTCCCTTGCCTTACCACTTGGCTACGCCCCAATGTGAAAACAAACGAAGAGGACCGGGGCAGACCCGATCCCCTCGTTCGTATGTGGGGTGGGTGATGGGACTCGAACCCACAACACCCGGAACCACAATCCGGTGCTCTGCCAGTTGAACTACACCCACCACATGTGCTGCTGATTTTTTATTGGGACTGCTGCTGACAATGACGCTCCAGAGGGAGTTGGTACGCCAGAGGGGATTCGAACCCTTGGCCTACTGCTTAGAAGGCAGTTGCTCTATCCAACTGAGCTACTGGCGCGAATATTGGAGCAGGTGACGAGAATCGAACTCGCATCCCCAGCTTGGAAGGCTGGTGCCCTGACCATTGTGCTACACCTGCGCAAACCCTCCGGGGGAAATCGTCAGCTTTGATATAATAGCATGGAACGCTTACAGTGTCAAGAATATTTTCTGCATTTTCAATTCCTAATTGTAATTTTTAGACGCAATTCTCCAAAAAGGAATCAAAAATAATCTGACCGGCAGCGGTGCCTTCCGGCAGCAAGGAATTTACAAGCCGTTCCGGGTGCCACTGGACGCCCCAGATTGGCAGGGAAAGATGCGCAATGCCTTCGATCACTCCATCCCGGGCGGTGCAGACGGCGCGCAGACCGCTGCCGAGCTGACCCACCGCTTGATGATGGGCACTGTTGACCACAAAGTCCGTTCCATACAAATGCGAAAGCTCGGATCCGGGAATTGCCTCCACGGGATGGAAGAGGTCGGTGCCATCTATCTGGCTGTGGTCTGGAAGATCCTGAATCAGCGTTCCGCCAAAGAAAATATTCAGCATCTGCGCACCCCGGCAAATGCCCAGAATCGGTGCACGGTTTTCCACAAAGCGTGCAATCAGCGCCAGCTCCGCAGCGTCCCGTGGGGAATCCGGCGGGTGGGAGCCTCGATTTTCTTCCCCGTACAATGCCGGGTCGGCATCTCCTCCGCCGGGGAGCAGCAGACCCTGACATCCAGCGGCATCCTCCGGCGATGCGGAAAAAAGCGGTAGTCCGCCTAAGGCGCGAATGGCACGGTCATAGTTTGAAAAATCGGCGGGAGAGCCGCAGATGAAAATTCGTGGAGTCATGGCATTACCTCCAATTAAAATTCCATGATGGTATTTTATGCGCCAACGTGGTATCATGCAACTGAAATTCTTTATAAGGATCGGGGCGTTTCACATGGAAAACAACGAACAGGTCGTGACATTGTGCCAAAAGCTGCTGCAAATCCCCAGCTTTTCCGGCGAAGAAAAGCGCATCGCGGAGTTTCTGATCGAAACGATGCAAACCTTGGGCTTTGACGAGGTGACCATTGACCGCTATGGCAGCGTTCTTGGCTGCATGCACGGCACGAAACCGGGGAAACATATTCTTCTGGACGGACATATCGACACGGTACGGATTGCAAAGCCGGAGGAGTGGACCCACGACCCCTTCGGCGGAAAGATCGAGGGAGAACGGCTGTATGGCCGCGGCGCATCGGATATGAAGGGCGGCGTCGCTTCCATGGTGACGGCGGTGGCGGATTTCGCCCGGGAGACGGGAAAAGACTTTGCAGGTGATATCTATGTCTCCTGCTCTGTACAGGAAGAACTGTTCGAGGGTGTTTCCTGCCGGGAAGTCATCAAAAATGCAAGACCGGATCTGGTCATTATCGGCGAGGCTACCTCTACAACGTTGAAGATCGGCCAGCGGGGTCGGGCAGAAGTGGTGGTGGAGACGGAGGGCGTACCGTGCCATTCCTCCAACCCGGAAAAGGGCGTCAATGCGGTGTACCACATGGCTACACTGATCGAAGAGATCCGCAGAATTGTGCCGAATGAGCATCCCCTGCTGGGACAGGGCATTCTGGAACTGACCGATATTATTTCCGATCCGTATCCCGGCTCCTCCGTTGTCCCGGCCAAGTGTCAGGCCACCTTTGACCGGCGGCTGCTGGTGGGAGAGACGGAGGAATCCGTGCTTGCTCAGATCGGAGAAGCGATTAAGAAAACGAAAGTGGTGGTTCCCAATTTGAAGGCACGGGCATTTCTTGCCGAGGGCGAAAACCGCTGCTGGACCGGGGAACCGCTGCGTTCCAAGCGCTTTTTCCCGGCCTGGGCCATGGAGGAGAGCTGCGACCTGGTGCGCAGCGCGATGACCGGCCTGCGGGCAGCGGGGATTGAGGCGCCCATCAGCCACTACGCCTTTTGCACCAACGGCAGCTCCTTCTGCGGCGAGGCAGGCATCCCCACGGTGGGCTTCGGCCCGTCGCTGGAGTCTTTGGCGCACACCGTGGATGAGTATATCGAGCTGGAGCAGCTGAACCGGGCTGTCCGGGGCTACTGCGGAATTCTCCGGGAACTGACACGATAACAAAGTAAAGGGAGCTTACTCATGCGTATCTTAGAAAATTTGGAACCCAAAGCGGTTTTTGCCATTTTTGAAGATCTGTGCGCCATTCCCCACGGCTCTGAGAACACCAAGGCCGTCAGCGATTACTGCGCGGCGTTTGCCCGCGACCACGGCCTTGCCTGCTATCAGGACGATCTGGATAATGTGGTGATCAAAAAACCGGCCTCTCCGGGTTATGAACATGCCCAGCCGGTTATTTTGCAGGGCCACATGGACATGGTGTGCGAGAAAGAGCCGGACTGCGGCAAAGACATGGACCGGGAGGGGCTTGACCTCTTCGTGGACGGCGATCTGGTGGGTGCCCGGGGCACCACTCTCGGCGGCGACGACGGTATCGCAGTTGCGATGATTCTGGCTATTTTAGAGGATGCCACGTTGCCCCACCCGCCGCTGGAAGCGGTCTTTACGGTGGACGAGGAGATCGGAATGCAGGGCGCCGAGGGGCTGGATGCCTCGGTGCTGCGAGGACGGCGGATGCTGAATCTCGACTCGGAGGACGAGGGAATCCTAACCGTAAGCTGTGCCGGCGGCAACCGGACCACCTGCACGCTGCCTGTGGAGCGGGAGCCGTTTTCCGGCGCATGCTGCACCGTAACAATCGGCGGACTGATCGGCGGCCACTCCGGCAACGAAATCGACAAGGGTCGCGCCAGCTCCAACGTGCTGACAGGGCGTGTGTTGGACGAGCTTGCCCGCAAAACGCAGATGCGGCTTGTCCGGGTGGACGGCGGCGACAAGGATAACGCAATTCCGCGCATGACAAAGGCAATGGTTGCGGTCCAAGACGAAGCGGCTGCCGCGCAGATCACGGCGCAGATGGATGCGGTATTCAAAAAGGAATATGAGTGTACCGATCCCAACGTTTTCGTTTGCTTTGAACGAGGCGAGGATGAATGGCTCCCCATGGATGCGCCCAGCACCCAACGGGTGATCGGTCTGCTTCTATGCGCACCCGACGGTGTGCAGGCAAACGATCCCAACCTTCCGGGACTGGTGGAGACGTCACTGAATCTCGGCATTTTGCACACGGCAGAAGATCATCTTTCGGCGACCTTCTGCGTTCGCAGCAGCGTGGGAACGCGGAAGGAAATGGTGACGGCGCGGCTGCGCCGACTGGCAGAAATGCTGGGCGGCAGCGCGGCAGTGACCGGGGATTATCCCGCCTGGGAATACCGGAAGGATTCTCCCCTGCGGGACATCATGACCCAGGTGTTCCGGGAGCAGTACCACCGGGAAATGACCGTGGAATCCATTCATGCAGGACTGGAATGCGGCCTCTTTTCCGACAAGCTGCCCGGACTGGACTGCGTGTCTTTCGGGCCGGATCTTGAGGAGATCCACACCCCCCGGGAGCGGCTGCACATTGCTTCCGTTGCACGGGTATGGGCCTATACGCTGGAAGTTTTGAAGCGGTGCAAATAAGAAAAGGAGCCGGCGGATCAATAGCCCGCCGGCTCCTTTTCTGCTACATTGATTTTTTCGGAAGAATATGGTAAGGTAAAGCAGATTTTTGCGTAGGAGGTGGGGAGAATGCTGCGTCAGTTTTTTCGGCGGGAGCCGGTACTGTGCATTGCGGCACTCTGCGCACTTGCCAGCATGTTTGCGGTTCCGCTGGATGCCCTGTATGTTGGTTATGTCGATTTAAGAGTGCTGGGCCTTTTGTGGTCCTTAATGGCCGTGGTGGCGGGCTTTCGCCGCTGTGGCGTTTTTGAAGCGCTGACGCGGATCCTCTTGACCGGACACCGCGGCGGCAGATGCGGGCTTTCCGTGGCTTTGGTGCTGCTGCCGTTTTTTACATCCATGGCGGTGACCAATGATGTGGCGCTGCTGACCTTTGTGCCGTTCACTCTGTCGCTGTTGGAAGCGGCAGGCTGCATGGACAGCGCAATCCCCCTGGTGGTGCTGCAGACCATTGCGGCCAACCTCGGCAGTATGGCAACGCCGGTGGGCAATCCACAGAACCTATATCTTTATGCGTACTATCAGCTGTCTGCGGGAGCATTTTTCTCAGCACTTGTTCCTCTGACGGCAATCAGCCTTGTCTGCCTGACCGCGGCGGCACTGCCGGTTCTGCCGAAGAACATGCCGGTTCCCAATCTGCCTGAAGGACGCCCTATGGACAAAAAGCGGCTGTGCCTCTATGCTGTGCTGTTTATGCTCTGCCTGCTGTGCGTATTTCACGTTTTGCCCTGGTGGTGCGCCGCAGCCGTCATCCTGTGCGCCCTTGCACTGACAGATCGTGACCTTTTAAAGCAGCCGGACTATATGCTCCTGCTGACGTTCGTGTGCTTTTTTGTATTTTCCGGCAATCTTGGACGAATCGAACCGGTGCGGGAGCTGCTGCGTGCAGCACTGGACCGCAGCACCCTTTTGTGCTCCGTGCTGGCCAGCCAGATCATCAGCAACGTGCCGGCGGCAGTGCTGCTCTCTGGCTTTACTTCCGACTGGCGGGGACTGCTGCTGGGGACGGACATCGGCGGGCTGGGAACGCCTGTGGCGTCCCTTGCCAGCTTGATTTCCCTGAAGCTGTACCTGCGCACAAAAGACGCAAAGCCCGGGCGTTATCTGCTGCTTTTTACCCTGTGCAATCTGGCGGGATTGATTATCCTGCTTGCTGCAGCAAAAATACTGCAATAAATCCGCAAGGCGCTGAAGAGGCGACCAGCGATTGCTCCCGATAGAATTGATTGCAAAAAGTCAATAACTGTTGCATTTGCACTGTAAAACCTAGAAAAATTCGGTAAAATAAAATCAAAGAATTTTAAAGGAGGCGGCGTGCATGGCATTACAATCTCTGTGCCCCACAGTCACGTTGGAAAACGCAAAAGAGGATTATCGGACGGCAAAACGGGTCGAGCAGTATCGGATGGGACAGGATGCAATTTATCTGGCCGCCTTCCCCGGAACGAAGTATCTGCCCTTTTCCGGCCTTGAGCGGGCGTGGATTCAAAGCTCCAGCATTTCCCTGAAGGGTTGCTGCGGCAAGGAACTGCCGGTGACCGTTCTACGGACACAATATGAGGGCGGCTTTTTCCAGAATATCACCTTTGAAAAAGCGGAAAGCGCGGAACTGGTGTTGGAAAATATCCGAAAAAAGCGCCCCGACCTTCCCGGTGACCCCAAGCGGAATCCGGCATAATGCGTATAAAAAAGCCGTGTGCTGATGCACACGGCTTTTTTGGGGGCTGTTAATACTTGTTTTTAATCACGTCGTCCGTCTTGCCTGTGCCAAGCTCCAAATAGCGCACAAACAGGGAAACTTTGTTTTCCTCATTCAGCGCCGCCCAAAGTGTTTCGGCAAAGGCTGCGGCGGTGCCGTCTGCGATGGCAACCCGTTCCGGCTCCCCTTCAAAAGAGGGCAGGGGACTGCCGTTTCCGGCATAGGTGTGAATCAGATGGCCAATGCCCGCGGCGGGCGCGTCATACTCGTAGAAATAGCGGCAGCAGCAGCTCGCGTCCCCATCCAGAGATTTGAGAATGGACAGGTTATAGCTGCCGTCGGGCTTTACCACACCGGAGATGCGGGGGGTAAAGTTGGGCTCGTCCGGCTCAAAGGTTCTGGAGAGCAGCGCATGGCGGTAGCAGTTGCCTGCGGCCAATGCATCCCGAATGGTATCGGTCTGATCACCGTTGGTGACAATGGTTTTGCCCTCAAATACCCGGACGGGGTGATAAATAATCAAAGAGGGATCCGTCATTTTGGAGGGGTCTCGCGCCTCTGTGCGGATGCCATCCTCCGTGCGGAGGAAGATCCGGTTGCGGGAATTGACGCTGCGTCCCATGATGAAATAGGCCATGACGGCAAAGCAATTGTCTGTGCTGCGGCCAAGCAGTACGCCGCGGCCGGGATAGGGATTTGCCTGAAGAAGCTTGGATACATCCTGCGTTTTCATAAAAAATCTCCTTTATTTATCCATCGTCAGCAGCTTTTTTCGCTCCTTATAATCCGGCAGAATGCTGCCGAGTAGAGCGTAAAACTGCGGCCCGTGGTTTTTATGGCGAATGTGGCAAAGCTCGTGAACAACGACTAAATCAATGGCCGGCTCAGGTGCGTTCATCAAAAAACAGGAAAAGCACAGACTGTTTTTCCCGCTGCAGCTGCCATAGCGAGTGCGGGCTGCGGTAATTTTAACGCCGGTGGGGGTAAGTCCCATTTCCTGCGCGTAAAAGGCAACTTTTTCCGGAAGAATCTCCCGGGCTTTTTTCTTAAGTGCTGCAATTTCCTCCTGCGTGGGAGGAGGTGGGGCGGAGGCTCTTCGAGCCTGGGCTGCCAGATGTACACGAACCCAGTCCTCATGAGCCGCAACAAACGCGTCAACGGTATGCTGGGCACACCGCATGGGAGCGCGCACCACGACTTCACAGCTTTTTGTAATCTCCAGCGCCAGCGTTCTCCGGCGGGAGCGAATCAGACGATAAGAAAACATGGAAAGATCATACCATAGCGGATTTAAAAAGACAAGAAAGAATCAATTTCGCCAGAAATCCCAGCTGCTGCATGACGTGCAAAAAAGCGTCTGCCGGAAACGGCAGACGTTTTTTGCAGAAATATAGGCGCCTTGAACAACCATCGGTCACGTGGCGGATTAGGCCGCGCTTTCGGCTGCGCCGGTCGTTGCGGAGGTGGTCGTGTCACGGGACGGGCGATTGCCGCCCATCTTTCCACTGCCAAAGCCCCCACCCATGGTGGAGCCGCTGCCATAGATCACGGAGGTCATATCAACGGTTTCACTCTGGATGCCGGCGGAAAGTGCATAGGTGCCGCCGTTTTCCACACCGGGGGCGCTGACGACGACGGACTGATATTCCTTGCCGGGGGTAAACGTGGCCAGAACCGTTCCGCTGCTGTCTGTCAGCGTGACTGCCGTACCGGCTGTGATCACAGAGTCAAAATCCACCAGAATGGAGCCTTGCGTAGAGCTGTCACCGAAGTTTTGCTCCATGCCGACAGCTCCGCAGGCGATCAGAACGCCGCCGGTAATTGTCGCGTCGGAGCCGTAGTCTAGCGCACCGTTTCCGCCGTTGGTAGGCCCGCTGACATAGATGGTGCCGCCGGAGACCGTCAAAGAGCCGTTGGAGTCAATGCCGTCGCCGGAGGCATTGACGGTCAATTTGCCGCCGGAGATGGTGATGGAGGCGCTGGTGTCGGCATCAAAGGCATTCTGCCCAGTGCGGCCGTCCACGCTGGAGCTGTCGGCTCCACCAGCTGCGTTCAAACCGTCGTCGGAGGCGGTCAGATCGATGGTGCCGCCGTCAATCACAATGGCGGCTCCCTCAATGCCCTCATAGCTTTGAACAATGGTGATGGTACCGCCGGAAATGGTCAGTGTGGCGTCGGCATGCATGCCGTCGTCACCGGAGGTCAGGGCGAAGATGCCCCCAGAGACAGTGAGATCGCCGTTGGTGTGAATGGAGTCATCGGCAGAATCCACGGTGAAGGTGCCGCCGGAGATGACAACGCCCGAGTCGGATTTCAGACCCTTGGTGGAGGTGGTGCTTGCGGTATCAGCGGACGCATCGCTTGTATCTGCCGAAGAATCGGAAGCTGCATCTGCCGGGACGACTGCATCGGAGGGCGCGGCGGTTCCGTCCGGGGCTGCGGGCGGTGTTCCACCGTCCGTGGGGGGGGTCCAGTCTGTGGGCGCAGTTCCGTCCGTGGGGAAGCTGCCGCCCTTTATGCCGCCACCGAAGCCGCCACCCATCTGATTGTCGGCTTTTACAGCGGCGTTGGCACTGCCGCCGCCGGAGGTGATGGTGTAATCGCCGTCCAGAACCGTCAGCGCGCCGGAGGCGTCCATGCCGTCCGTGC
The DNA here is from genome assembly GCA_022652815.1 of Oscillibacter sp. Lineage (GTDB taxonomy): Bacteria > Bacillota > Clostridia > Oscillospirales > Oscillospiraceae > Oscillibacter. The sequence goes on along the minus strand of JALCRR010000016.1, from coordinate 5,181 downwards.
CGGAGACGATGGTAAAGCTGCCGTCTGCCAGAAAAATGAATCCCTTGTCGGCGTCATCGGCGTTTTCCGCGTGAATGCCGTCGGTGCCAGACGTGATGGTAAAGGTACCGTCAGCAATGCGGACGGAATCCTTGCCGGAGAGTCCCTGCTTGGCGGAGGTGATGACATAGGTGCCGCTGGTGATTTTCAGATCATCCTTGGAAACGACGCCGTGACCGGCTTCGCAGGAAACGCTCAGCGTGCCGTTTCCGTTCAGCGTGAGATCGGATTTGGAAAAGACCGCGCCGTCAACGCTGCTCTCGTCAGAATTTCCCGCTGCGGAAAACTCTCCGGAGGAGGCAAGCGTGTTTTCGGAGCCCTCTGCCATGGTCACGAACACCTTGTCGGCATTTTTGACGTACAAGGCGGCGCTGCCTGCGCAGGTGACGGAGGCGTTGTCCAGTACGATCTGAATTTTATCGGAATCCCCTGCATCCACAACGATCTGGCCATTGGACAGCGTGCCGGTGAACAGGTACGTGCCCTCGGCTGTGATGGTGGCGGTGTTGCCGTCTACGGTGACGCCGTCTCCGTCGGCGGCGGTTGCTCCGTCTGCCAACGTGACGGTTACATAGTCGGAATAGCCGACCTCGTAATCCCGGTCAGTGAACATATTTTCTGTGGAAATGGAGGCGGAAAGCTTCTCCGCCGAAGAGCTTCCGGAAGTGGCTCCGCAGGCCGCGCAGCTGAACACCAGCAAGAGCGCTGCTGCCAGCGCAATGATTTTTTGTTTCATGGGTATCTCCTTATCTGAAACGCCTTTTGGCGCCTTATTGATTCTTACAGCTCCCGGTTGTCCTCGTTTTGCATGGAACAGCAGATTTCCAGATTGCCATTGCGGCAGCGGAGATCGTCGATCAGACGCTTTTCCGCACCGGACTCCCGGAAGGTGATTGCGTAGGTTAGGCGGTTGAGACTGCCGAGGTTTGTGGTTTTCACTTTCATAAGCGTTGCTTCACTGGTGTATCTGGCAAACAGATCATCGAAGGCTCCAGTGTAGTCCAAATCCTCCGGAACGGTGATTTGAAGCCTTTTGCGCAGAGCGGCATGTTTCTTTTCGCCAAAGCCCAGACGGGTATACAGCAGACTAACTCCGCCCATGATGATGGCGAACAGAGCCGCAAAACCCGGGCAGCCCATGCCACAGGCGAGACCGACTGCCATGGCGAGAAAGATGGCGCAGATTTCCCGGGCGGTTCCCGGAGCGGAGCGGAACCGGACAAGGGAAAAGGTTCCGGCAACCGCCACGCTGGCGCCAAGACTTCCACTGACCATCATAATGATCGCGCTGACAATCGCCGGCAGCAGAGCCAACGTGACGACAAAGCTTTTGGTGTAGGTGGAGCGGTAGGTATAAACCCCTGTCAGCAAAAGACCTAGTACCAAGGCGGCACCAATGCTGATGAGAAATCCCGCAGCGGTGATGCTGCCGGCGGAGGAGGCTGCAGAGAAATCGGTAAATAATGTATCAAGCACAGTGAATTCCTCGACTTTCTTGTAGGTTTGTCTGCAAAAGTGTTTCATACGCTCTGCCGTATTTGGAGAAGGACACCTGGCGGATGGCGCCGCTGTTCAAAGCAGCCACCAGCCACAGCGGCATCGCGTCTGCCGCCTTGATTTCCAGAAGAGATTGCCCCGGCGCAAGGAGCTGCTGCCCGCCGGGCTGGGCGGCGAGAATGCAATCCTCTGTGCGCCAGCGAATGTTTTTGTCAAAGGTGATGCGCAGATTGGGGTCGTCCTTGGAAAAATAGGCGCAGCGGTCATAGCAGAGGTACACCGCCGGAGAAAGCTCCCTGTAAAATTGGCGGAAGTAGTCAATTTCCCGCCCGATCTGGCAGTCCATGGGAAGCGGGGCGCGGCCTGCCAGATAATCCATGGCGGAACGCTGGGGAAGGGAAATGCGGCGCTTGTAGACGATGCCCTTGTATTTCTTCTTCAGCTCCAGAAACACGGAGGAATCTTCCAGCGCGGGGCCATAGCTCCGAAGCCGCAGCTTTTCCTTGTAAACCGGCTTTTCCAGCGAGCGGCGAACCAGTCGAAAATCCGGCGTGTCATAATATAGATTGCAGACGGTGCTCTCCCCATGGACGTCGGGAACCATCCGCTCCGCAAGCACCTGCTCCAGATAAGCGCGCTGCCAGTCGGTAACCAGATATTTCAGCTCATGCCGCTGAAAAATAGAATCCTTCATCAATCGGTCCTCCTGCATTTGATGGCTCTATCATAGCGGAGCGACCTAAGCTGAACCTAAAATTTTACTTTAACTTTACATAAAGGACATAAAAAAGGCCGCCCGGCGAACGCCGGGCGGCCTAATACCAAAGAATCTTAAGGCAATACCGCACAGAGATTGTGCGCGGTGCTGCCTTATAGCTGGACGGTGATCGTCAGATGTGCGCCATCCTCACTGTATGCCTCAATTTTCCCGCCGTGGGCGGTGACAATAGACTGCGCCATGGAAAGACCGATGCCGTAGCCGCTTTTCTCGCTGGACCGGGAGGCATCCCCCCGATAAAACCGGTCAAAAAGAATCCGCTGATCGCCCTTTTGCAGGCTGTCCGCCGCGTTTTCACTTTGCAGAAGAATCTTTTTTCCCTTTTTCAACAGCGTGAAGTGAATCTCACTTTCCGCAAGGGCGTATTTGACCGCATTGTCTGCCAGAATGGAACAAAGCTGCCGAATGGCCGGCTCGTTGCCGCAGTATGTGATGCCTGCCTGAATGGAAAATGTCAGCGACAGATGATGACGTTCGGCCAGAAGAACGAAGGGGGCCAGCGTCTCCTGTACCGCATCGGTGAGGGAGAAGTCCTCTCGGGCAAGCTCTGCGCTGCCCTCATCCATCCGGGATAGCGCTACGAGGCTTTTCGTCAGAGACGACAGCCGTCCGACCTGCGAGCGGATTCCCTCTGTCCATTTATTGCCTCCCTGCTCAAGCTCCAAAACCTCGGCGCAGGAGTCGATGATGGCCAGCGGCGTCTTGATTTCGTGGCCGGCATTGGTGATAAACTGCTTCTGCTTTTCGTAGCTTTCCACCACCGGACGAATCGCCCGCTTGGAAAGCGCCAAAACCAAGAACAGCACGGCTGCAATACCGCACAGACTCACCAGCAAGCTGTTAATCAAAAAGGCTTTGGCAAATTTCAAATCCCGTGTGCAGTCCACAAAAACATACAGCGATCCACCGTCGTCGGATGCCTGCGCCAGATATTTATAATTGCCGGAATAGCCGGAGGGCTTTCCTGTCTGGCGCAGTGACTGGGCCATGGACACAGCGCCCTTGGAGTCCACTGCTGCAATTTTTCCCGTGTTTACCGAGGAAAGACTGCCGTCGGCGTTCAAACGGACGGTGAAAAAACGGGTTTCATAAGGCGTCTCAACGGAAAAATCCCGACGGGAACCCATCCCACTTACGGGAGGAGGGGTTGCCGCACTGTCTTCGGCGGGGGCAGTCGACAAATCCGACGGCTGCGCTCGCCAGACGTTGTCCGCAGAGAATTTGTCCGGAAAGGTCCCTTTATTTTCAAGAAGAACCTGGGCAACGGAGGATGCGTTCTGATCAATTCTCACAAAGTTTGCAACGTTCACAATTCCCATCAGCACAGCTAGAACCGCAATGACAGAGCCCATTGCAATGAGAATAAACTTTTTCCGAAGCTGTGCAATCATTGCATTTCCTCCAGAGAATAGCCGACGCCCCGGGCGGCCTTGATCTGTATGCTTGTGCCCAGAGTGGTCATTTTTTTCCGCAGTCCGGAGATATAGACCCACACCACATTGATTTCCGATTCGCTGTCATAGCCCCAGACCTTTTCCATAAAACGTTCTGTGGGGATCACCTGACCGGGATTGCCCAACAGCATTTCCATCATCTGAAACTCTTTGTTGGCAAGGCGCACAGAGCTGTCTGGGCCGGAAAGCGTAAAATCTGCGCGGTTCAACGAGAGGTTTCCCAGCCGTAGCACGGTATCTTGCAGCTCCGGCTGGCGGCGGGTCATGGCCCGGATGCGGGCCAGTAGCTCCTTGGAGGCGAACGGCTTTGTCAAGTAGTCATCCGCCCCGCAGTCCAGCCCCTCCACCCGGTCGTCGATTTCACTTTTGGCGGTGAGCAGCAGCACGGGGATTGTATTCCCCTCACTGCGGATTTTCTTCAAGACACTTAACCCGTCCAGCTTAGGCATCATGATGTCCAGAACTGCGCCGTCATACGCGCCATTTTCCAGATAGTCCAGCGCCTCCTGCCCGTCATACACCGCATCCACAGAGTAGTTGCTGTGAGTCAGAATGGTTACCAGAGCGTCGGATAAAATCTTTTCGTCTTCCGCCAGTAAAAGCCGCATGGAGAAGTCCCTCCCGTCTTTTGTAAAAAAATCGTATCATAAACCGAAATGGGATGCAATGCGCGTTTTGCGCCCAACCGGCGTCCTTTTTTCCGGTTGTCATTTCGTATCCTACACCGGAAAGGTTAATTTTACTTAAAAGGGAGCGGTCATTGACTTTCTTCGACAGGGAAACTAGAATAATAAAAGATGCAGTGAAATGGAGGGCTTTATGAATAGAGAACATTTGATTGCCGCAGGTGTTGATTATGATGAGGGACTTCACCGGTTCATGGGAAAGACGGAAAAGTATGAGAAATATCTGCGAATGATATTTCAGGAAAGCTCCATGGACGATTTGCTTCGATTCCTGCAGGAAAAAAACTATTCAGAAGCATTCCGGGCAGCACACACCTTAAAGGGAAATTCCGGGAACTTAAGCATGAATCGTTTTTATCACACCATCAACCCCCTTGTGGAGACGTTACGGGGAAGCGATGGACCCAATGCTCCCGTGTCGTCCGAGGATCCCATGCCGCTGTATGAAAAAGTGAAAGAAGCTTACGAGCAGGCTCGCCGGGCCGTGGAGGAATAGCACCCAAAAGGCAATGACTGCCGCGAAAGCAAAGAGGAAGATAAGTTGAAACAGATTTTGATTGAAACAGAGCGGCTGGAGATTTTGCCCCAGACGGTCGAAGAAGTCCAGACGCTGCGTGACCGGGAGACGGACGGGCAGATGCGTCAAGCATACCAGGAAATGCTGGATACCATGGCAAGCCTGCCCGGCAAGGAGGAGTGGGGCGCGTATTGGACCATTCGCCTGCGT